>CAMYII010000087.1 GCA_947258385.1 Acidiferrobacterales bacterium | reverse complement strand
ATCTATTGTGTGAGGAGCCGGATGCGTTAATCGCGCACGTCCGGATCTGTGGGGAGCCTGGGCGGGTAACCGCCCAGGTTTACCCGACCAATGACACATTGAAATCGAGCGCTATCTTTACGTCTGAATGAGGCGATACGGATTACTTTGAGGGTATTATAAAAATCTTGCTGGAGCATGAGGGCTATTGGGCCGGTCACCCGGTCTACTCTCCGAGTAACATTTAAATCCGAATCACTAGGACACTTACTCTTACATGGTTTTATAAAAAAGGGTTATGCCAACAAGAGTTCTTGCCGCCTCATAGAAGGATAGGTGTCCGGGTAATAGTTGTTATCCAGGCCAGGCTAAGAAGGGCGATTGTTGCCATCCCACATGTGACCTGAACGTATCTTTTCAATATCAGGCGATCACCCAACATCCCCAACACTGCGCCTAACAAGGCACCGGCGACAAATCCTGTGACATGTGAAAGCACATCTATCTTTTCACCCGGCCCACCCAGTAAGGCTAATAAGGCCATACCTGCAATAATAGGTGCCCATCGACGTAATCCAGAATGTGACAAATGTTTACGTCGCTGCCAGGTATAAGCCGCTAATATGCCAAGGGCAGCGAAGGTTGCTGTAGAGGCGCCGATTGCAGAATGATGAGATGCCTTGATCAATCCGCTGAATACATTTCCCGTGATACCGGCAACCAATATGGCGAACCAGGCCACCCCTGAACCCAGCAGTTGACTGAGTAAAACACCAAACAGCGCCCCGAAGATCATATTCCCTAACAAATGAGAAATGTCCTTGTGCAAGGTGAGTGCTGTAATGGTGCGCCACCACTCTCCCGTTTGTATGGATCCGGCATGGGCCCTACCGAGGGCCGTTATTGAATGGGTGAATGAGACGAAGTGCTGCAGATCAAAAACAACCAGCAGTAATGCAACATACAGCAAGGCGCCAATCAGACCATTTGAGATATTCTTTTGTGGTATTGCAGGCAAAGGCCGTCTGATATTTTCTTCAGCATAAAGCCGCAACTGTTCCGTAGCGCGTGTTGCATCTTCTATCTGCACAGCCAGGGCATACTCACCTTCTATTTGTTGCAGCTCATACATAATGCCAACCGCCTCAAGCACCATCGCGCGCTCATCGTAAGGGGCGCGTAATGGTGAACGAAAGATTATCTTTAAAGGGGTGTTAGACTTATCAACCAATGGCAGACTCGAGTGCAATAGGGGACAGACCACGGTTTCGAAATAGAAGGCCTTGACGTTAGTTGAAACTCCTATGCGAATGATTAAGACTTCTTAAACAAATCCCCGATCTCACACCGTAAGGCTTTTGCGATCCGCTCCAAGGTCGCGATCGTTGTATTTTGAGCGGCGCTTTCCAGGCGTGTCAGTGTTGCCCGGCTGATGCCCAGCTTCCGCGCAAAGGCCTCCTGAGTCAGGCTTCCCCGCCTGGCTTTTAGGTTTTTCGCCAGCAATTCCGCTGCTTTCATGTATCACATATGAACACACCCAAATGTTCACATGTGAACATTCTTGTGCTAGCATAATGTTCATATGTGAACCAAGCCTTGAAAGAAGGGCTACTATATAAGGAAAAACTAATGCTAATTCTCACCCGAAAACCCGGCCAAATTATAAAAATCCAGCCTGCGGCAGACCTGCCGTTGACCACCCCGGTGGGGGCGCTTTTTAGTGAGGGTCCCGTCGAAATCGTGGTCCAGAAGATCCAGGGCCAGCAGGTCAGGCTCGGGATCCAGGCCCACGAGCACCGCTCCTGTGCATCCGTGCACCCGCGGTATTGGCCCATCCTTGGGCGGCATGCTTTCTCATTCTCCGGGAAGAGCTAGAGGAGGGCGGGGCCTTACCCACCCCCTCCCAGGCCGCGGGCTAGTCATGGCCGGCGAGCCCCGACAGATCCTGGCCCAAAACCTGCGGCTGCTGCGCTTTCACCGCCGCTGGTCGCAAGAGACCCTCGGCTTCGAAGCGGGGAGTCGCTCCCGCCTTCCTGGCTCCCGCGACATTAGTGCGGTCGCTTCGGGCTCCTGCCCTCTCGCGACATTAGTGCGGTCGCTTCGGGCTCCTGCCCTCTCGCGACATTACTACGTCCTTGTAGGGCATCCATGCACGTCATTCATCGCACTTACATCAGCCAGATCGCACCGCTCCTGCGCTTCCTTGCGCCCGCGGCATTTGTGCAAAACTGGGGTCAGATACCAGTTTTCGCTAATACTTAGAAAAAACTAGGATCTGACCCGGGTTTTACGATGGGAGATCACCTGGACACTCGGTGCCGTGTCAGTGGCTGCAGGCAGAGCAAAACGACTACGGGAAGATGTTACCCTCTTGTCCGGCGTTGCCCCAGATGGTTTCCGCCCCGAAGGATGTCGAACCATTGGACAGACTGCCCCGCCAGCTGTAGGGGCCAGACAAGTTCGGAGCCGTTGTCCGTCGAGCGAGCTCGGGATGTCGTGCGTACAAGAGATCGAGCCGGATTTCAGGGGCGGTCGATGAAAGATCGTCTCCATTCAAGTCGGCCAGGCGGAAGATATCCCCGGCATCTCCTGCGTCGATCGCCCACGAGGACAGCGCCCCGAAGCAGGAGGACGAGCTGCAGGCACCCGCTTTGCTGACCGACCAGTCGACTTGCGTGTCGCCCTTAACAAAGCCGACCACGAGATCAGCATCCCCGTCCAGGTCAATGTTCCCGAGCATGACGTAGTCAGGCTGGCCAGGCGGGTCAGGCACGTTAAATTGATCGGTGCGGAGGTGGGTGAACTCTGATCCTGTGGATTGGTACACCTTCACCTCCAGCATGCTTACCGATGTGTGGCGGTCAACAGCCACGAGATCGGCCTTGCCGTCCTCGTTGACGTCGCCCAGCAGAAACAGGTCTTGATCATTCGGGTTCTCCGAACCGGCGTTAGGCGACCAGTTCGTTACGCTGCCGAAGGCTGAACCTGAGGAACGCTGCACGAACCATCGGACCGTGCTGGGTGAAAGGACCCGGCCGTAGACGAGATCGTCCAGGCCATCGCCGTCCACGTCGGCAATGCGGAATATGTCACCGGCGTCGCCTGCGTCGGCAGCCCACTCTGCAGAAAGGCCAAACGCCCCTTGACCGCCGAGGTTTTGCGGAATCGAGCCGTGTGCCCGCCATCGAACGGTATTGGGGCTCTCTATTCGACCGTAGACCAAACGAGGAATGCCGTCGGAGACCACCTTGCCAAACAGGTAATTGGTAAGATAGATGCCCGCCTGATCCGGGAAGTTAACATGTGCGGCGGTGGGCCCCGTGGTTCTGAATTGGGTACCAGTGGAGAGAAAGAAGTTCCAATCTCTTCCGGGCCCTCCGAAGATACGGTTCATGGGACCTCTGACAAGATCCGAAGGCCGCCCGTTGGGCCTGGTTGCGACGAGCTCATTTGGGACCTGACCATCAAAGTCTCCGAGGACGGCCCAGTGATTGCGGGCCTGGAGATTGTTGTACAGCACACGCCGGCTGGCGTGGATGCTAAAGAATCGGTTGCGCGATGCGTGTTCTTCCCGTGTGAGATTTCCGGATCCTCTGCTCGCCATGACGTGCCAGGTCTTATTATTGTCCGAACCGGCGTGATCTCCGCTGCAGTTGGTATTCGACGAGACGAAGTCATCCGCCGCATGGCAGTGACTGAGCCCCAATATGTGCCCTAACTCGTGGCTTGCCGTGTGCGACATGCCATTGGCAATGCGAGCGATGGTGGCGTTGGCGCCTTGCCACGCGGGCTTCGATCTGAACGTCCCTGCGTAGACCTCGCAGTGACTCTTTCGCCTCGACGTATCTGTGCCCCAGTCCTGCTTCCAGGAATGTCTGCCAGTACACTCCAGGCAGCTTCCGGCAGTGCCATATGTGCCCCCGTTAGCGGTATTTTCGAGGTCAATGAATCTGATCCTGGTATATCGGCCCGTGGGCGGCACGGAGGTCGTAAAGTGGATATCGAAGGTGGCGTAATCCTCTACCATTTTTCGGGTGATTATCTGAATCACCGCATCAACGTCAGCCTGGGTGGTTGGGATCCCATTACCAGTGTCAGGATCCACGTCAATCTCTTCCCATGGAAATTCACTGAGCTCATCGATATCGTTGAAGTCGAGATAGACGACATGATGTGCCCAGGCTGGGCAGACTGACAGTGTTGCCACAAGCGCTAAACCGATAATGAATCTGCACGATTTCATGACGATATACCCGTACTGGCCATTCGTTCGAGTATCCTTCGTGCCTGGTCGCGGATCAGTTCATTGGGGTGCTTTCTGCTGA
>CAMYII010000086.1 GCA_947258385.1 Acidiferrobacterales bacterium | reverse complement strand
GGATGGACCATGCCGCACCCCAGGACTTCGAGCCAGCCGGTGTGGCTGCACACCCGGCAGCCCTTGCCGCCGCACATGACGCAGCTGATATCGACTTCGGCCGAGGGCTCGGTAAAGGGAAAGAACGATGGCCGAAAGCGCACTCTCAAAGGCTTTTCAAAAAACCTCTCCAGGAATCCGCTGAGAATGCCTTTGAGGTGGGCGAAGCTGATGTCCGTGTCCACCATGAATCCCTCCAGCTGATGGAACATCGGCGTATGCGTGACATCGGAATCACAGCGATAGACGCGGCCCGGCGCGATCACGCGCAGCGGCGGCTCGTGCCGTTGCATATAGCGGATCTGGACCGGCGAGGTGTGGGTGCGCAGCAACCGGCGATCGTCGATGTAGAATGTATCATGCATCGCGCGGGCCGGATGGTCCGGCGGGATATTGAGCGCCTCGAAATTATGAAAATCGTCCTCGATCTCCGGCCCGTCCGCCACATCGAATCCCATGCCCGTGAACAGCGCCTCCAGGCGTTCAAGGGTGCGCGTGATGGGATGCAGGCCACCCATGTGCACGCCCCTGCCCGGCAGGGTCACGTCCAGGGTCTCGGTACCGAGCTGGCGGTTGCGCGTCTCGGTCTGCAGCCGTTGCTTGCGGGTCTGGATCGCCTCCTGCAGCGTCTGCTTGGCCTGATTGAGCCGTTGGCCCATCCGCGGCCGCTCGGCCGGCGGCAGCTGACCGAGCGCCTTCAACTGTTCGGTGAGCAGCCCTTTTTTGCCGAGATAATGAACCCGCAGATCCTCAACGGCGGCTTCCGTGTCGGCCGCCGTCACGGCGCTCATGGCCTGTTCAAGTAATTGGGTTAACTGCTCTTGCATGACAAGTGATCGCTCTGGCGGCGATGGACGCAATACGCCTCCGTAGTCGGAGTGGTCATGAACGCCTTATCATATATAAAAAGGGAAAGACACCCGGCCTTTCCCTTTATCGTTGCAGAAGCTCAACGCCACTCCGGGCCGGAGGGCGCTTCAGGGCCGTACTGCAACAATAGCTCAGATCGAGAGGCTGGCCTTGGCTTTATCGGCGAGCGTGGAAAATGCCTGCTTGTCGTGCACGGCGATGTCGGCCAATACCTTGCGGTCGACCTCGATGTCCGCCCTTTGCAGACCGTTGACAAATCGGCTGTAGCTCATGCCGCATTCGCGCGCGGCGGCATTGATGCGGGCGATCCACAGCGCGCGAAACTGGCGTTTACGCTGCCGGCGATCACGATAGGCATACTGGCCCGCCTTGTCCACGGCCTGTTTGGCAACGCGAAAGACATTCTTTCGCGCCCCGCGATAGCCTTTGGCCTGCTTGATAATCTTCTTGTGTCTGGCGTGCGCAATCACGCCGCGCTTTACACGTGGCATCGTTTAATCTCTCCGTCAGGCATACGGCAGCATGCGTTTAACGAGCGCTACGTCCGCGGGATGCACCATACTCGCCTCGCGCAGATGACGCTTCCGTTTAGTGCTCTTCTTGGTCAGGATGTGGCGCAAATGCGATTGGCTGCGCCGGAAACCACCCCCGGCGGTTTTTCTGAAGCGCTTGGCCGCACCACGATTGGTCTTCAACTTTGGCATAACTCACTCCACTGTCAGCGCCAACTCTGACGCTGTTGTCATTGCAATTCAATACATCCACTTCACTTGCCCGCCTCACGCTTCGGCTGCAGCACCATGATCATCTGCCTGCCCTCCAGCTTCGGAAACTGCTCCACCGTTGCATACTCCTTGAGGTCGGCCTCTACTCTTTTAAGCAATTGCAGTCCCAACTCCTGATGGGCCATTTCGCGACCGCGAAAGCGCAACGTCACCTTGGTCTTATCGCCGTTTTCGAGGAACCGTATCAGGTTGCGTAACTTGACGTTGTAATCCCCGATATCCGTCCCCGGGCGGAATTTGACTTCCTTGACATGGGTCTGCTTCTGCTTCTTCTTTGCAGCCTGCGCCCGCTTGCTGATTTCGTACTGATACTTACCGAAATCCATCACCCGGCATACCGGGGGCGAGACAGTGGGGGAAATCTCCACCAGATCCAGTCCCGCCTCCTGGGCAAGCTTCAGCGCCTCGGCCGTCGGCACCACCCCTACTTGCTCCCCATCGGCACCGATCAGCCTGACTTCCGGCGCCGAAATCTGATTGTTCAGGCGCGTCTCTTTTTTTGCTGCGATTGCTTCATTCCTCCAAAAAAATTAAACGCCGTGGCGCGCGATCTCCCCGGTGAGTATGTCGGCGAACGCCTCCGGCGTCATGACACCCAAATCCTCACCTGTACGCGTGCGCACGGCCAGTGTACCGTCTTGCGCCTCCCGCTTGCCGATCACCAGCAGGTACGGGATGCGCTGTAGCGTGTGTTCGCGGATTTTATAGCCGATTTTCTCGTTTCTCAAGTCGGATTGCACGCGGAGCCCCCGTTTTTTCAAGCCTTTCTCGATCTGCGTGGCAAAATCGGCCTGTTGGTCGGTAATCGTCAACAGCACGGCCTGCACCGGCGCCAGCCAGGCCGGCAGGGCCCCGGCGTGCTCCTCGATGAGAATGCCGATAAAGCGCTCCAGCGACCCCAGAATGGCCCGGTGCAGCATGACGGGCGGCTGCCGGCTGCCGTCCTCGGCCACATAGCTGGCGCCCAAAAACCCCGGCATGGAGGAATCGACCTGGATGGTCCCGCACTGCCACACCCGCCCGAGGCTGTCTTTGAGCGAGAACTCGATCTTGGGGCCGTAAAAAGCGCCCTCCCCCGGCTGCAATTCCCAGGGCAGGGCCTTGGCGTTGAGCGCCTGCTCCAGCGCGTGCTCGCCCTTGGCCCAGCTTTCATCGGAGCCCACGCGCTTGTCCGGCCGCGTCGAGAGCTTGATGATAATGTCGCGGAACCCGAAATCGGCGTAGACCTTGAACAGCAGATCGATAAAGGCCGAGACCTCGTCCTGGACCTGGTCCTCGGTGCAGAAGATATGGGCATCGTCCTGCACGAAATGGCGCAGGCGCATGAGCCCGTGCAGCGTGCCGGAGGGCTCGTTGCGGTGGCAGGAGCCGAACTCGGCCATGCGCAGCGGCAGTTCCCGGTAGCTCTTCAGGCCCTGATTGAAGATCTGCACGTGGCACGGGCAGTTCATGGGTTTGACCGCGTACTCGCGGTTCTCCGAGTGCACCGTGAACATCTCCTCGCCGAATTTGTCCCAGTGCCCGGAGCGCTCCCACAGGCTGCGATCCACCACCTGCGGGGTATGGACCTCCTGATAGCCGTGCTCGCGCAGGGTGCCGCGGATATAGCTCACCACGCTCTGGTAGATGGTCCAGCCGCGCGGGTGCCAGAACACCATGCCCGGGGCCTCTTCCTGGGTATGGAACAGCTCCAGCTGGCGGGCTATCTTGCGGTGGTCACGCTTTTCGGCTTCTTCGAGCCGATGCAGATAGGCCTCCAGGTCCTTCCTGCTCGACCAGGCGGTGCCGTAAATGCGCTGCAGCATCTCGTTATTGGAATCGCCGCGCCAATAGGCCCCGGCGACCTTCATCAGCTTGAACGCCTTGAGCTTGCCGGTGCTGGGCACGTGGGGGCCGCGGCATAGGTCGATAAAATCGCCCTGGCTGTAGAGCGAAATGGGCTCACCCTTGGGGATATCGGCGATGATCTCGGCCTTGTAGGCCTCGCCCATGCCGCGGAACAGCGCCACCGCCTCGTCGCGGTCCATCACCGAGCGGCTGACCGCCTGGTCCTGTCTGGCGAGCTCAGCCATCCGGTCTTCGATGGCCTTGAGGTCCCCCTCGGTGAAGCCGCGCTTGTAGGCGAAATCATAGTAGAAACCGTCCTCGATCACCGGGCCGATGGTGACCTGCGCCTCGGGGAACAGCTGCTTGACCGCCTGGGCGAGCAGGTGCGCGCTCGAGTGGCGGATGACCTCCAGACCCTCCGGGTCGCGCTCGGTGATGATGCTGACGGCGGCATCGCGCTCGACCCGACACGAGGTATCGACAATCTTGCCGTCGACCTTGCCGGCAAGCGCGGCCTTTGCCAGGCCGGCGCCGATATCGGCGGCGATCTCAGCGACGGTGACAGGTTCGGGGTAGTCTCTGCGGCTGCCGTCGGGCAGGGTAATGCTTGGCATGTCGGACCCTATTTCTCAGTGGCGACCGCTACGAATGGCCGCGTAAACGGGCTGATGATAAAACATAATTAAACAAAAAACGGCGAGGCCCGGAGGGCCCGCCGCCACCAATCTGGTAGGCGCGATTGGACTCGAACCAACGACCCCCACCATGTCAAGGTGGTGCTCTAACCAGCTGAGCTACGCGCCTGTGCGAAGCGCGGAAAATACCACAATTCAATGCATAGCCACAAGATCAGTCACGGCCTCAACATGATCAACCACAAAAACATCAACGGGATTCCTAGGCCGCACCGAAGCGGTTCTCACGTATCGCCTGGATCTTGTCGCGCAGCGCCGCGGCCTCCTCGAACTCCAGATTCCTGGCCCGTTCATACATTTGTTTCTCGAGGCGCTTCAGCACATTGGCCAGCGCGCCCGGCGCCATCGACGCATACTCGGCGGCCTCCTCGGCGACAACCAGGTCGGGCGATGGCCGACGGCCGCGGCCCGGCGCGTAGCGCCCGCGCTGCACGCCTTCGATGATGTCTTTCACCGCCTTGACCACCGACTGCGGCGTAATGCCGTGGGCCTCGTTGTGGGCGACTTGTTTCATGCGGCGACGCCCGGTCTCATCGATCGCCTGGCGCATGGAGTCCGTCAGCCTGTCCCCGTATAAAATGGCCTTGCCATGGATATTCCTGGCGGTCCTGCCGATGGTCTGGATCAGCGACCGGGTGGAGCGCAGGAAGCCCTGCTTGTCGGCGTCGAGAATGGCCACCAGCGAGACCTCGGGGAGGTCCAGTCCCTCGCGCAACAGGTTGATGCCGACCAGGACATCGAACTGCCCCTTGCGCAGGTCACGGATGATCTCCACGCGTTCCACTGTGTCGATATCCGAATGCAGATAGCGCACGCGCACATCGTGCTCGTGCAGATAGTCGGTCAAGTCTTCGGCCATGCGCTTGGTCAGGGTCGTCACCAGTACCCGTTCGCCGGCCGCAGCGCGCTTGCGGATCTCGGATAACAGATCATCGACCTGGACGGACGCCGGTCTGACCTCCACCTCGGGATCGACCAGCCCCGTGGGGCGCACGACCTGGTCGACCACCGACGAGCAATGCTGCAGCTCATACGGCCCCGGGGTCGCGGAGACAAATATCGTCTGCGGCACCAGGCGTTCGAATTCGTCGAATCGTAATGGCCGGTTGTCGAGCGCGGAGGGCAGGCGAAAACCGTATTCCACGAGGTTCTCCTTGCGTGAGCGGTCGCCGCGATACATCCCGCCGAGCTGCGGAATGGTGACATGGCTCTCATCGATCACCAGCAGGGCATCACCCGGCAGATAATCCATCAACGTCGGCGGCGGCTCGCCGGGCGCCCGCCCCGAGAGGAAGCGCGAATAATTCTCGATGCCGTTGCAATAGCCCAGCTCCTGCATCATCTCGATATCGAACAGCGTGCGCTGCTCCAGACGCTGGGCCTCGAGCAGCTTGTCGTGCGCGCGCAGCTCCACCAGTCGCATCCCCAGTTCCTCCTTGATCTGTTCGATGGCATGCAGGATGGTCTCGCGCGGCGTGACATAGTGCGTCTTCGGATAGATCGTCGTGCGTGTCAGCGGCTGCACGAGCTCCCCGGTCAATGGATCGAATTCACTCAAGGCCTCGATCTCGTCGCCGAAGAGCTCCACGCGCACCGCCAGGCGCTCGGATTCCGCCGGAAAGATGTCGACCACGTCCCCGCGGACACGGAAGGTGCCGCGGCGCAGCTCCAGGTCATTGCGGGTGTATTGGATTTCCGCCAGTTTCCTGAGTATGTCGCGCTGGTCCATCAGCGCCCCGCGGCGCAGATGCAGAATCATGCCGTGATAGGCCGCCGGATCGCCCAAGCCGTAGATCGCCGAGACCGTGGCGACAATGATGGTGTCTTCCCGCTCCAGCAGCGCCTTGGTGGCGGACAGGCGCATCTGTTCGATCTGTTCGTTGATCGAGGCGTCCTTTTCGATATAGGTGTCGCTCGACGGGATATAGGCCTCCGGCTGATAGTAGTCGTAATAGGAGACAAAATACTCCACGGCGTTGTGCGGAAAAAAATCCCGCAACTCAGAATACAGCTGCGCCGCCAGGGTCTTGTTGGGCGCGAGCACAATAGTCGACCGCTGCACGCGCTCGATGACGTTGGCAATGGTGAAGGTCTTTCCCGACCCGGTCACCCCCAACAGCGTCTGCCAGGCCTCGCCCGCCCGCAGGCCGGCGAGCAGGCGCTCGATGGCCTCGGGCTGATCGCCCGCCGGTTGGAACTCGCTCGCAAGTTGGAAATTTTGTCCCATGCCCTATCCGTCCACACTCAGGGCGGGTATATTAACGCAGATTGCGACCGTTGATCGCTTAACCCCAGTGACTGAAGGCGTTCCGTCAAAGATGATACGTTTAGCCAGCCGCGTGCAGCGCATCAAACCCTCCCCCACCCTCGCCGTGACCATCCGCGCCAAGGAGCTCAAGGCGCAGGGCAAGGATGTGATCGGCCTGGGTGCCGGCGAACCCGATTTCGACACGCCGGCGCACATCAAGGCAGCCGCCATCACCGCCATCAACAGCGGCTTTACCAAGTACACCGCGGTCGACGGCATACCGAGCCTCAAACAGGCCATCATCGAGAAATTCAAACGCGACAACAATCTGACCTATGAAGCGGACCAGATTCTGGTGTCCGTGGGCGGCAAGCACAGTTTCTTCAATCTGGCCCAGGCGCTGCTGGAGCACGGCGACGAGGTCGTCATTCCGGCGCCCTACTGGGTGTCGTATCCTGACATGGTGCTATTGGCCGACGCCACGCCGGTCACTGTGCTCGCCGGCATCGACCAGGGCTTCAAGCTCACGCCGCAACAGCTCGATGCGACCATCACCGGCAACACGCGGCTGGTGGTGATCAACAGCCCGTCGAATCCGACCGGCAGCGTCTATTCGCGCGCCGAGCTCGAGGCCCTGGGCGAGGTGTTGCGGCGGTATCCGCAGGTGATCATCGCCACCGATGATATGTACGAGCACATCCTGTGGACCGACGAGCCGTTTTGCAACATCGTCATGGCCTGCCCGGATCTGTATGAGCGCACGATGGTGCTGAACGGTGTCTCCAAGGCCTATTCCATGACCGGTTGGCGCATCGGCTATGCCGCCGGCCCGCGGCCGCTGATCGCCGCCATGAAAAAGATCCAGTCGCAGAGCACCTCGAACCCCACCTCGATTGCCCAGGTGGCGGCCGAGGCGGCATTGAACGGCGACCAGGGCTGCATCACGCAGATGGTGCGCGCCTTCAAGGAACGCCAGGACGTGGTGGTGGAGCGCCTCAATCGCATCCGCGGCGTGCGCTGCCTGCCGTCGCAGGGGACCTTCTATGCCTTCGCCGACTTCGGCGAGGTGATTGCCGGGCGCAGCGAGATTAATAATGATGTCGAACTGGCGGAGTTGATCTTGACCGACGCCGGCGTCGCGCTGGTGCCCGGTTCGGCCTTCGGCGCCGAGGGTTATCTGCGCCTGTCTTATGCCACGAGCCTGGAGATGCTCAATGCCGCCCTGGATCGCCTGGAAACCTTGTTCGGCAAGGCCTCCTGAAACGCCCTTGCGTGGCGCAGCGCTTGGCTATGCAGCGGAACAGTCACAATTTGAACTCGGATTCCCGCTTGCGTCCTGAGCCAGTGGTCGAATAAACTCTTAACGGTACACGCAACGCGGCGGCCGGCAGTCTCCAGTCAAGAGAGGCGTCTGCAGAGGCGATAATCAAAAAAATCATCAGGGAGGATGAGCGTGCCAGCGCATTTTCCGTTTTGCCTTTCCTTATTCATCATACGCCTCGCTGAAACGTCGCATCGACGCCACCGGTTCCAGGCCGGCTATACGCTCTATGAGACGCTCATCACCCTTCTGATCCTCGGCATATTGAGCGGCCTGGCGACGGGCATTCCGGGTATTATCGAAAAGAACAGGGTCGTGAGCCACATCAATCTGCTCGTGACCGATCTCGCCCTCGCGCGCAGCGAATCCATCAAACGCGGTCGGCGCGTCACCGTATGCCAGAGCCCGGACGGCATCCAATGCGGCCGCTCCGAGCGCTGGGAGAAGGGGTGGATCATATTTTCCGATCTCAATGAGAACCGGCTGGTGGATGACGCCGATACCGTGATTCGGGTGCAGCAGCCGTTACACGTGAACCATAGCCTGATCTGGCGCGGCTCGGCCAACAGCAATTACTATGTGAGCTACTTTCCCACCGGCCTGGCCAATAAATCCGGCACATTCAGCATTTGCAGCACGGGCGGGGCCGCCACCGCCAGGACCGTGACGCTGTTTCGCACCGGGCGGGCGCGAACCGGAAAAACGAAATGGGACGGCAGCCCCGCGGATTGCCCGGCATCTTGACCCGTTACGGGCGCGCCAGTACCATACGCGGCCTCTTCCCCGGTAGCTCAGTTGGTAGAGCAGGTGGCTGTTAACCACCTTGTCGGCGGTTCGAGTCCGTCCCGGGGAGCCAACTCCCTCGAAGCAACGGCTTGCGTCATCGCTGGCGCAAGCCGTTTTTTGTTGCCATAAACACCAGTAATCGCGCGATCGCCGCTCCCGGGCGTTCCCCTACCACCCGTCCCGATGCGCTAATCCCGTCTTTGCAATCGCGGCTGCAGTCGTAAAAACCGGCTACCGTTCAACTAGAACTGGTAAGTCAGCCCAATGCCGAACACGTCTTCGGAGGCACCAAGCAGCTCCAAGACACCGCCCGCGTCAACCCCCTCGCCGAGATTCTGGTACTGCTCCCACTCCACGCGAATACCCAATGCATCGGTGGCGCGGAAATCAAAGCCCAGACCGACCACCGGGTCTAGACCGTTGTCGTCGCCGGACACCGCGTTGAACTTAAGCTCTACATCCCAATAGGCCAGACCGAGCTTGCCGAAGACATCGACGCGCTCGTGCACCTTGGCCCGGCCAACCAGCTCGGCGAAAATCGCGCTGGACTCTAGCTTCATGTTGAGCCCTGGGCCGGAAAGCGTGAACTCCCCGAGGTCGGCATAGCCGAACTCCACGGCGAAGTTCCGGCTGAAGCCGTAGCCGCCGAACACCTTGAACGCAGTATCGCTGTCATCGGCCGACCCGGCGGCTGAGGGAGCGATGGCTGCGGCGGTGTCGATGTTCGTTTGGCCGACACCAACACCTGCGTACCAGCCCTGGGCCTGCGCCATGCCCGGCGCCGCCAACATCAAGCCGAGCAAGCAGGCCCATCTACGCTGTGGATTTTTCATTTTTTTCTCTCCCTTTCAAACTTCTGCCTAGATCGTTGGGAACGCTTTGACGCTCATTTAAGAAAATCTCGAAGCGCCTCATGTTGTTCTTATATAACGCAGAGGCGCAGGCAGGTCATTGATCTAAATCACTGTGACACCACACAGAAAAAATATATCAGGACAACTCCAGCGAGTGAACCGAATACCCATCGATCCAAATCGATGACAGCGCCGGTGTGACATTTCGGGAATTCCACCCCGTTTTTCAATTTCATCGCCGGATCGCCAGCATGGGTGAATTCCACGCAAAGTCGGCTAAACTGCCTTTATAGGCGTTCGGAATAGGCATTCCGACTGTCAGGTTTATAACACCAGTTGTCGTGCGGTAACATGGCGCTGCGATTGTCGGTGCTCCAAACCATGTTATCGTCTAGCGAGAACAAAAATTGCCGTTGAATTCACCTAGACAATGCCCGCGCTATCCACGCGGGCATGAAGAACCTGTCAACGGGGACCGCGGGTCATTGCCGTCAAACGGATTGCGGTCACGCGCATCGCGATATTGAAACGGCTGTCATAGCCTCTACCCGTCGCTTGCCGTGTGAGTTTGTAAAATCTTCTGGGAGCAAGCCATGATTGGAAAAAAGAATATTGTCTTTGGGTTCCTGTATCTTGTGTTGACGGCCGCCCTTGGGCCCATGATGATTATTAAGTATTTCGATGACGTGGGCGCCGCCGAAGCGGTCAAACAACAAAAGGTGGGCGCCCTGCAGCAGGCAGCCGCCAGCGGTTTCGAAGTGGATCTCGAGGCCATGACCGCCGACGAGATCGCCGCCATGAATGCGGATGCAATTCTGGCGTTATCGGCGCGTTTGAACAGCGAAGGGCCCATCAATGCGGTCAAGGGTGGGCCCCATACCCACGGTAACCTCGAGGCGCTGCTTAACATCGCCGCCGGTTTTTTGATCTGTTTTCTGGCTGTGCATCGCACCTTAAAACAGCTGATCAGTTGGAGCTTTCTCCTCGGTGCCGTGGCGCATTCCGGTCTGCTGTACCTCGCGATCGGCCTGAACGTCGGGTGGGCGCTCAGTCTTATGGGCACTCCGTTCGCCTATCTCGGACCCGCGCTCATCCTCATAGGCCTTTTATTGGCAGGCGTGGCGGCCGCGCTGGGGTTCAGGGGGACCATTGAGACCGACTTCTGAACCCTGACGGTCTAAGGCCACGACCATGGGAACGGCTCGCGGCAACGGATTGCCGTCTGATGCCACGCTCACACGGCCCTCAGTCGCCGCCGCCGGTCTCCAACGTCACAAAGGCGATGGCAAGATCCTCTTCGTCGGACAGACTGAGATGTGCCGAAGCGATGCCATGCTGCTCGAGGCATCTTGCTGCAAAGCCGCTAAACACCAGCGAGGGTTTGCCATAGCTGTCATGGGCAACCCCGATATCGCGTAGATGCAGCCCGTGCCTGAAGCCCAATCCGATCGCCTTGGCGGCCGCTTCCTTGGCCGCGAAGCGTTTGGCGAGAAAGTCCGCCTTCTTGGGATAGACCCGGAAATCCTCCAGCTCAGCGGGCGTTAATATACGCGCGGCGAATCTTTCCTGATAGCGCTCAAGATTCTTCTGCATGCGCGCCACCCGCACGATATCGGTGCCGATACCAAAAATCATTGCCCGCTCGCCTCATCCATTAGGCGTTTCATTTCCCTTACCGCGTCGGCAAAACCTGTGAACAACGCCCGTGCCACGATAGCGTGGCCGATATTGAGCTCGGTGATACCGGGGATGGCGGCAATCGCCTGTACGTTGTGATAGTGCAGACCGTGACCCGCGTTGACCTGCAGGCCGAGATCCAGGCCCTGCCGGGCGGCCTGCTGGATGCGCAGGAATTCGCGTTTATGCGCGATCCCGTCTTTGGCATCGGCAAAACGACCGGTGTGAATCTCGATGACCGGCGCGGCGGTTTCCTTAGCCGCACTGACCTGGGCCGGGTCTGCATCGATGAACAAGGAAACGTGGATACCGGCGTCGGCCAGTCGGCGGCAAGCGTTTGCGATCTTCTCTTTCTGGGAAACGACATCCAACCCACCCTCGGTTGTCAGCTCCTCGCGGCGTTCCGGCACCAGGCAACAGTCATTGGGGCGGATGCGCCCGGCAAGCTCGAGCATTTCGTCGGTCACCGCCATTTCGAGGTTCATTCGCGTCTGTAATGCCTGACGCAATATCTCCACATCGCGTTCCTGTATATGCCTGCGATCCTCGCGCAGATGCAAGGTGATGGCATCGGCGCCCGCCTGCTCGGCCTCCAGGGCGGCCAACACGGGCTCCGGGTAGAGGGTGCCCCGGGCCTGTCGCAGCGTCGCGACATGATCTATGTTGACACCCAGTCTGACCATCGTATTCTCTCCGTCAATGCCTCGGCGTCGAGGAATTGTATTTGACCTCCCGAAACAGCTTGCGGCTGTGCAGAGGCTTACCGCCCAGATGCCGTCCGAGGATGGCGCGCATCAGCGTTTTACTCTCCTGCAGAACGGCGTCATCGTTTAGCGTCTCGCGGGACAGCGCCAACAGGCTCCGGCCCTTGATCTTTACCGCTCCGTCCTCATCATTTTCATAAGGCACCGGACCGGCATCAGGAATATAAAGGTAATCGGCGCCGGGCTGAATTGGAGAATTGCCCCTGATCTCATGATCCAACACCAAGCCATACCCCAGCTCGATTAACAATCTTTTCTCGAACACCCGCAGCACCGCTTCGGTGTGCTCGTCCAGCAATCCGTACAGCGCCTGCCCGTAGATATCAAACAACGACTGGTGCGGGTCATAGCGATGCACCAGGCGCAACATTAGTTCGTTGATATAGAAACCGCAAAACAACGCCTTGCCTTGCAGCGCAATATTCTGGCCTTGCGCTTCTGCCTCGGTAATGACGACCAGCTCACCCTTGCCGCTCCAGTCTACGATCAAAGGTTGAAATGGGATCAAGTTATTTCCGTGTCGGGCACGCGGGCGCCGCGCGCCTTTGGCGATCGCCCCAATGCGGCCATGCTCCCGGGTAAACAACTCCACGAGCACGCTGGTTTCGCCATATGCGCGGTGATGCAGCACAAAAGCGGCCTGGCCATGGACGCGCATTGTCAGCCGTCTTCACCGAAGCCAAAGCTGCGCAAGGCGCGCTCATCGTCGGTCCAATTCTCCCTGACTTTTACCCAAAGGCCCAGATAAACCCTGCAAGCAAATTGTTCTTCGAGCGCCAGACGCGCATGCGTTCCGATCCCCTTGAGCCGGGTTCCCTGTTTGCCGATTAATATCCCTTTCTGCCCTTCCTTTTCCACCCAGATCACGGCATCAATACGCAGCAACTTGGGTTCGCGAGTGAACCCTTCGATCGCCACGGCGGCACTGTAAGGTACCTCATCGCCAACGCTGCGGAAAACCTGCTCGCGCACCAATTCCGCCGCCAGAAACCGTTCACTGCGATCGGTGATCTGGTCTTCGGGGTACAAAGCGGGCTGCTCGGGCAGATACGGGAGAATCGCCTTCTCTAGCTCTGCGACATGCTCACCGGAGCGTGCCGACAGCGGAATAATTTCCGCGAACTCCAGATTCATATCATGACTCGATTGCTCAATCAGCGGCAGCAGTTGGCTGCGGCTGCCGAGCGTGTCAATCTTGTTGATGGCAAGAATCACCGGGGCCTGCTGGTCTCTTGCCGCGTCCAACACGACTCTATCCTGATCGACCCAGCCACTCGCAGCGATCATCACCACCACACAATCGACTCCCAAAAGACTGCCGCTGGCGGCGCGATTCAGATAGCGGTTGATCTGCTTCCTTCCCTGTGTGTGCAGACCGGGGGTATCGACGTAGATGATCTGGTAGCCGGCAGCGGTCTTAATCCCGGTTATCCGGTGACGGGTGGTTTGAGGTCGGCGGGAAGTAATACTGACTCTCTGGCCAACGAGCCGGTTGAGCAGGGTGGACTTTCCCACGTTCGGGCGTCCCACCAATGCGACGATACCGCTTCGAAAAGACATATACGTTAACGTGCGTTCAAGAGTTCCAGCACCTTGGATGCGGCCTGCTGTTCGGCCTTGCGCCGGCTGCTGCCCTTACCGCGTACCGGCATCCCAAGCCCGGGCACAATGCATTCGACCACAAAGAGCTGCTTGTGCTGTGCGCCTTCGACTTCATGCATCTGATAGACCGGCAACAGCTGTGAGCGTTTTTGCAGATACTCCTGGAGTTGGGTCTTGGGATCTTTTTCCAACGACTTCGGCGTGACCCCCTGAAGAATGTCCCGATATAAATATAAGATGACGCGCTGCGCCGAGTCGATACCATCATCCAGGTATACGGCGCCAAATACGGCTTCCAGGGCGTCGGCGAGAATCGACTCGCGGTCAAAACCGCCGCTCTTCAGTTCCCCGCTGCCGAGCTGCAGATAATCGCCCAATCCGATCTGCCGTGCAATCTCTGCCAAGGTTTCTTTTTTTACCAGCGAGGACCGAAGACGTGTCAGTTTCCCTTCAGACAGATCGGGATGGCGATCGTAGAGCTCGGCGGAAATAGTAAATTCAAGTATGCTGTCACCCAGGAATTCCAGTCTTTCGTAGTTCTCCGCGCTCTTGCTGCGGTGCGTCAGCGCGCGCCGAAGCAGACCGGAATCGTTGAACGTGTAGTCCAGACAGCGGTAGAGTTTTTGAAGATCAATTTTCAACCCTTCCGACCTCTACATGGTGATCAAATTCAACCAATAATGAGACATTACCAAACAGCGGGGCAACGTCTTCATATGCGATCCTGACAATCCGGGTTTTTCCGTCTCTTTCGAATCTCAACGTATCCTTCAGAGTGATATACTCATCAATATCCTCGATCTGAAATCTCTTGTATAGCGCTTCCAATATCTGACGATTGGTCATCGAACCAGCATCCGGCTGCGTGGCGAGCCCGTTAAGCGCGGATTTCACCTTCATGCCCGTCATATATATGGGGACAAGCTTTACGATGATCAGCAGGAAAAAAACAGCGACTACGGCAATCGCCAGTATACCCCATACGGTGATCCCTCTCTGCCGATTCTGCCTGTTCATAGCATCCACCTCGCTTGGTATCTCATTCGTTCAAACGAAATCGCATATCTGAAGGATAGTCAGTCATACCTTATTTTGAAGTGCTTAGTTGATAGGGCTTCCAACGCGATTCCAGAGAACCCTTTCCCAGAACCACCCTTCCTGCCCTCCCAGACTGAACCATATCAGGAAGGCCCTGCCCACGAGATTCCCGTCAGGCACAAAACCCCAATAGCGGCTGTCATTGCTGCGATCCCGGTTGTCGCCCATCACAAAATAATGGCCCTCAGGCACGACATTTTCATAGTGCTGACCCGGAAAGCCCGGTTCGATGTACTGTTCTCCCGGCCTGCCGGTAATCAATATATCGTGCGTTCCGCCGTCCAGTTTCTCCTCGCCGCGCTGGAACCTGATTTGGCGGCCTCCGGGCTCATATACCGTGAACTCCCGAAATCCGGACTGCTCCACCTGTTTGCCGTTGATGTACAGCGTCTTGTTTTCATAGAGGATGTGATCGCCCGGCAACCCCATGACACGCTTAATATAATTGACCGAGGTGTCACGCGGGTAGCGGAAAACCATGACGTCACCGCGTCCAGGAACATCGCTGCCAAAGATTTTTTTGTTTATCACCGGAAGACGCACGCCGTAGGCGAACTTGTTAACGAGGATAAAATCCCCGGGCAAAAGGCCGGGCAGCATGGAACCGGAAGGGATTCTAAACGGCTCGACGAGAAAAGATCGCAAGAGAAATACCACGAGTATCACGGGAAAGAAAGCGCGTGCGTATTCCACGATCAGCGGTTCTTTCTGCGCAGTCACCACGGCTTCCTGCAAGCCCCCGGCGGCCTGAAGGGCCTGGGCCGCTCGTTTGCGCGCCGGCGCTGTAAACAAGCGATCCGCCAGCCAGATAACGCCGGTGACGACCAATGCCAAAAACATAATCAGTGCAAAATCCATATCTTTATTTCTCGTCGACTTGTAACACGGCCAGAAAGGCCTCCTGAGGGATCTCGACGGACCCCACCTGTTTCATCCGCTTCTTGCCGGCCTTTTGTTTCTCCAGCAGCTTCCGCTTTCGTGTCACATCACCGCCGTAACATTTGGCGGTGACATTTTTTCGTAAGGCCTTTACTGTCTCACGTGCGATAACTTGTGAACCAATCGCTGCCTGAATCGCCACATCAAACATCTGTCTTGGTATGATCTGGCGGAGTTTTTTCACCAGCTCCCTTCCGCGATACTGACTTTGTTCCCGGTGTACGATCACGGACAGCGCATCGACCTTTTCACCGTTTATTAGAACATCAAGTTTGCAGAGAGCTGATGGTCTGAACTCGATGAACTCATAGTCCAGCGAGGCGAATCCCCGGCTCACGGATTTGAGTCGGTCAAAAAAATCCAACACGACCTCATTGAGCGGCAACTCGTAGGTCAGCATGACCTGCCTCCCAAGATAACGCATATCCTTCTGCAACCCACGTTTCTCCACACACAGGCCGATCACCCCGCCGATATAGTCCTGTGGAACCAGAATGCTGGCCTGGATAATCGGCTCCCTGATTTCTCTTATATCCGATGGCGCCGGCATTTTTGCCGGATTCTCCACCCTGAGAACCGTTCCCTGTTCCGTCACGACTTCATAGACCACAGTGGGTGCTGTCGTAATCAGATTCAAGCCGTATTCCCGCTCCAGCCTCTCCTGTACGATTTCCATGTGCAGCATGCCTAGGAATCCGCAGCGAAAGCCAAAACCGAGCGCCTGTGAGGTCTCGGGCTCGTAGCGTAACGAGGCATCGTTCAGCCGCAATTTTTCCAAGGCGTCACGGAACTCGTCATAATCGGCAGAATCCACCGGATAAAGTCCGGCGAAGACCCGTGGCTTGATCTCCTTGAATCCAGCCAGCGGCGCGGTGGCGCGGCGGTCCGCTCCGGTGATCGTGTCGCCGACTCGTGCGCTGCGGATATCCTTGATACCTGCGATCACATAACCGACCTCCCCCGCCCGCAGCTCCGGAATCGATTGTCTTTTCGGAGTGAAGACGCCGATATCATCGGCGACATATTCCTTGTCAGTCGCCATGAGGTGTATCCTGGCCTTCTTTTTGAGCGTCCCCTCCATCACTCTAACGAGCGACACCGTTCCGAGATAGTTGTCGAACCAAGAGTCGATGATCAAGGCTCGCAGCGGCGCAGCCGCATCTCCCTTGGGTGCGGGAATACGCGCAATGATTGCTGCAAGAATGTCGTCGATGCCCTGCCCTGTCTTGGCGCTGGCCAGAATTGCCTCCGAGGCATCGATGCCGATGATATCCTCGATCTCCGTCCTGGCCCTCTCCGGATCGGCGGCGGGAAGATCAATCTTGTTGAACACCGGCACGATCTCCAGATCGAGCTCCGCCGCGGTGTAACAGTTCGCGACGGTCTGTGCCTGTACGCCCTGGGCGGCATCGACAATCAACAATGCCCCCTCACAGGCGGTGAGAGAACGCGAGACCTCATAGGAAAAGTCCACGTGTCCCGGCGTATCTATCATATTCAAGCGATAGGTCTCACCGTCGCGCCACGTGTAGTTCAGGGAAACGCTTTGCGCCTTAATGGTAATGCCACGCTCGCGTTCCAGGTCCATGGAATCCAGGACCTGGTCTTCCATCTCCCGCGCCTCCAGCCCGCCGCAGAGCTGGATAAAGCGATCAGCGATCGTGGATTTACCGTGATCGATATGCGCAATGATGGAAAAATTTCTGATTAACGATTGATCCCGGTTACTCATGCCTGTTTTGACCGTGCCGCGACCCGCCGCCGCACCGGCAGACCCCTAGAAGAGCCGCGGCGCATTCCCTGTCGCAATATGAAAAAGGCGCCCGTGGCGCCCTTTTCGTTATTTTTCATCATAGCTCATTTTGCCCGCTACAAAAACACCCGTCTTCTCCTCGGGCGGTCTTATTCAGTGGGCCACAATGCCAGAAACAGGGAAGATTGACCGCGGCGCACCCGCACCGCCAGCGGTTTGTCCTTGCCCGCGTGCGCTACGAGACGGTAAAAAACGCTGGGGTGCCCAATCCACTTGCCGTCGACCTCCAGGATGATATCGCCGGCCTGCATGCCGGCGCTGTGCGCCGGACCGGCCGAGACCTTCTTAACGCGCACCCCGTAGGTCAGGTTCTCGCGCTTGCGGTCGCCGGCGGTCAGCTCAGCGAGGGCAAGTCCGAGCGATTTACGACCCCTGCCGCTGGCCTCACGCTGGGAAATCCGGTTGCTTGGTTTGCTGACGAGCTCACCGACCGACACCACCAGCGCCTGTCGTTTTCCGCCACGAAACACCACCAGCGTGGCTGGGGTACCGGGCAGCGTCAAGCCAACCATCTGCGGCAGCTCGGCGGACCGCTCAATGGCCCTGCCCTGGTAACCGAGCACGATGTCTCCGACCTTCAAAAGCGACTTCGATGCCGGGCCGCCGGGTAATATATCCGTGATCAATGCGCCGGCGGGCTCGTCCACCTCAAACGCGACTGCCAGATCTCGCGTGACGTCCTGAATCGCGACCCCGATCCATCCCCATTTCACATAACCGTGCGTTTTGAGTTGCTCGCCGATATGTAATGCCAGATCGATAGGTACCGCGAACGACACCCCCATGAACCCACCGGTGCGACTGAAGATCTGCGCGTTGACCCCAACCACCTCCCCCTTCAGGTTGAACAGCGGACCGCCTGAATTCCCTGGATTAATGGCGGCATCGGTTTGAATGAACGGGATATAATGCTCATTCGGCAAGTTGCGTCCAGTGGCCGAAACGATGCCGGAGGTAGCTGAGTATTCGAAACCAAACGGCGAACCAATCGCCAGCACCCAGTCGCCGACTTTGAGTTTGGCTATGTCGCCAAAGATGGCTGTCTCCAGCCTGTTGGCCTGGATTTTCAAAAGCGCCACGTCACTGCGTTGGTCGCTGCCCACCACTTTGGCCACGAACTCACGCCCGTCTCTAAGTTTGACGGTAATTTCAGCCGCCTCCTTAACGACGTGAGCGGAGGTCAAGATATAACCGTCTTCGCTGATAACAAAGCCGGATCCCAAGGAACTGGCGACGAGCCCCGGTTTCTTCGGGTCCTCCGGGGCTGGGCCATGAACCCGCTGAGCCGCGGACAGCGCATTGGGAAATCTGCTCTGCTCCAAACGATCTTTCGACCAAGGGCGGCTTTGCTGCGCTGTGGCACTGATGTGCACGACCACCGCACCGTATTTTTCAATGAGCTTGGCAAATCCCGGCAGATCAGGATCCGCCGCCACGCTGGCGACAAGACTGAAGTTTAAGGTGATTAACAGCCAGGTTCTTGTTTTGAGGTTCACGGCAACATTGCAACCAATTCATCAACAGGCACAGGCGCGGGATTCTACCGCCCGGGCAAACTGCATGTACAGGGCAGATGCGCGCCTCGGCTGGGCTGGGCACAAACGGTGAGTTTTTCCGTCACCGCCAGGGTTTGACGTTACTCGAGTTCCAATATACCGGTCAATCGCCAGCGGTCACGGAGCCGGCGATCTGCGCCACGGTCGCCGCCGGGACTTCACCCACCACGGTCACGCGGTAATCATCGACTACGGTTGAGTAGGCATGCACCGCCCCCATGCTGCTCGGACCCCGCATCCCGGCTTTCTTGCCCCGCTTCATTCTTTCGATAAACACGGACACGGCAGCCAGTCCATCGGAAAACACAATGTGTTCCGCCGGCACGCTGCGCATCGGCATGGTGCTGATCATGGACGCGGAAAGGGCAAAGCCCTTGGGCAGCCGCGTCACCTTCCAGGTGGGCTTGAGGTCCTCGCTGGCCCAATCCCAGCTGCCGCGGTGCCAGACCATATTCTTGCCTTCGGAGCGGGGGCGCAGCGCGGAAGGCTCAATATCGCTGCCGATGTTGATCTGGGTAAACATGAAGCGTTCGATGGCCCGACCCCGGGTATCAGTCAGGTCGGCCGCCAATACCAGACCGGTCTTGCTGTCCGCCCACAAGGAGTAGCCATAGCGGTATTGATCCTGCGGCGAGATGGCGACGAGCTGCGCCTCCCGATCGGCGATACGTCCCTTGCGCCCCAGACGGATCTCATAGTTGTTGTCCAGCAGATGCAGGTTTTCCGGCAAAATCGACGGAAAGCTCTTGCCGTTGGCCTTACGGTGCTCCACGACAACAGAATTCTCATCGGGCAAATAGCAGCGGACTTCCTGGTTGTCGCGGATCACCTCACGCGGCACACCGTTAAGCGACACCAGTTTTTCATTGATCGAGCCATTGTCCACTCGATGCACAATCTGCATCGCTTCCAGTTGGTTATTGTGCTGATAGACGAACGTGCCCTCGTAATTCAGCGTCCGCGCGGCCTGGCTCATCTTCATCAACCAGTCGTTGGCGACGCCCGCGCCCTGGGCAACGATACTAAAGGAGAAAATGCCACCTATGAAGAAGGCACTACGTAATGCTAATACGGTCATCTTTCATTTTCGTAACTGACTACCCGTCCGTAGCTCATCATTCCCTTGATGCCGGAGCTTGGACTGAATTCATTGTGCTCGACCAGATAGAGATTTAATCCGTGGCCGGGGTCCGGTTGGCCGGGCGTAACAGCCAGTTGCCTCTCCACCGGGCCGATCGTTTCCTGCGGGGCCGCCGGGCCCTGGGCCAGCGGTTGACCTGAAGCGCCGTCAGTGACCGGCCCGGTCTGTATGAATTGCACCCCGACGATTGCGACTGCCGCCACCGACGCGGCGATCGCCAGACTGCCGGCGAGCCGCAGCACCTTCTGCCGGGTCTGATGCCAACTTTGGGGCGCCAATACCGCCGGCTCCGACTGCAGTTGCGCGGCGATGCGCTCAGCCAGCCCCTGGTTCACATCGATCACCTCATTTCGCATCGCGGCGCGGATCAGGTGGTAGCGTTCCCAGGTACCCTTAAAATCGGCATCTTTGGCGAGCAGCGCCGTAACGCGTTCCTGTTCCTGACCGGAAAGCTCGCCATCTATAAATGCAGAGAGATCTTCTTTCATTTCAATATCGCCAATATGCCACTAATTCTCCAATAACGGATGTAATTGGGTATCAATCGCCTCGCGGGCCCGGAAAATCCTCGATCGAACCGTCCCGATGGGGCAATCCATCACTTTCGCGATTTCCTCATAGCTTAGCCCTTCAATCTCGCGCAAGGTAATCGCCTCTTGCAGATCGGGGGGCAACCCTTCGATGGTCTTGGCTATCGTAGCCACGATTTCATCGGCCAGCAGGCTACGTTCCGGCGTCGCGATTTCACGAAGCTCACTCGCGCTTTCCAGGCCCTCGGCCTGCTCGGTCTCTATATCCACCCCCCGGGGCCGCCGCCCCATCGAAACCAGGTAATTCTTTGCGGTGTTGACCGCAATCCGGTACAGCCAGGTATAAAAGGCGCTGTCCCCGCGAAAATTCGCGATCGCGCGATAGGCCTTGATAAAGACCTCCTGGACCACGTCATCGACTTCCGCCCGATCATAGACAAATCGCGATATCAGCTTGGCCACTTTATGCTGATACTTGCGAACCAACAGATCAAAGGCGGCCTTATCTCCCTGTTGGACCCGCGACACCAGCTCTTTGTCGACCGTATGCTCGCCCATTACCGAGCCTTCGTCCAAAAAGGGCCGCGCGCCACCTCGTCATTGATAAGTGACAGAAAATGCGGGATAAAGTTCGATGGACGCATCACAAAATTCGAATTCTTATTGTCGCAGAGTTCATCGGCCCGGGCGGGCACTATCACCTTTAGCGAAAAGTCTATGCTAGGATACCTCAAATTAATACCGTAGGCCGCCAAAATACAGCGGACAAGGTCAATGGCGAACACGCGGCAATTCGACATTCTGATCATCGGCGGCGGTGCGGCTGGACTCAGTCTCGCCCTGCGCCTGGCAGATACTGCCAAGGTGGCGGTGTTCGCCAAGGACACACTGACCGAAGGTTCCAGTCTCTATGCACAGGGCGGTGTCGCCGCCGCACTGGATGAACAACGCGACGCCATCGCCACCCACATCCAGGATACCGTCGCTGCCGGCGCCGGCCTGTGCCGCCCCGAAACCGTCGAGTTCACCGTTCGCCGCGGTCCCTCGGTCGTTCGCTGGCTCATCGACCAGGGTGTGCCGTTCACGCTGCAGCACGATGACACCGGAGAGCAACGTTACCATTTGACCCGGGAGGGCGGCCACAGCCGCCGACGGGTGATACACGCCGCCGATGCCACCGGCCGCGCGATTGAAACGACACTGGAGCATCAGATACGCCGTCATCCCGGCGTCAAGCTGTACGAACATCACATCGCGGTCGATCTTATCACCCGCGCGAAGCTTGGCCTAGCCGAGCCTGACCGCTGCCTAGGGATCTATGCGCTGGACAAGCGCGCAGGGCGGGTGCAGGCGTACAGCGGCGCCTGCGTCATACTGGCCACCGGCGGCGCGTCAAAGGTCTATCTGTATACCAGCAACCCGGACACATCCACCGGGGACGGCATCGCCATGGCATGGCGCGCCGGCTGCCGTGTGGCCAATATGGAATTCGTCCAATTCCACCCCACCTGCCTGTACCACCCACACGCCAAGTCCTTCCTCATCACCGAGGCGGTGCGCGGTGAGGGCGGCCGCCTGTTGCTCCCGAACGGCGAGGCGTTCATGCACCGCCACGACCCGCGCGGCGAGCTGGCGCCGCGGGACATCGTCGCGCGCGCGATCGACTACGAGATGAAACGTCACGGTATCGACCACGTCAATCTCGATATCAGCCATCAATCCACCGCCTTTATCGAAGAGCATTTCCCGACGGTGTACCGGCGTTGCCTGCACTTCGGCTATGACATGACCCGCGAGCCGATTCCGGTCGTGCCGGCGGCCCATTACACCTGCGGGGGTATCATCATCGATGATCTGGCGGGCCGCACGGATCTGGACGGTCTGTACGCCATCGGCGAATGTGCCTTTACGGGCCTGCATGGGGCCAACCGCCTGGCGAGCAATTCGCTGCTTGAGTGTCTGGTGTTTGCCGATGCCGCGGCACAGGACATTGGCCGTCGCCTGCCAGACCTGCAGGCATCGCGGTTCGATAGCCTCCCGCCCTGGGACGAGAGCCGCGTCACCGACGCCGATGAACACGTCGTGGTCTCCCACAACTGGGCCGAACTGCGTCGGTTTATGTGGGACTACGTCGGCATCGTACGCACGACCAAGCGCCTGCAGCGCGCCCAGAACCGCATCGATTTACTAAAGAATGAGATCAGGGAATATTATAGTAATTTCAGGGTGAGCAATGATTTGGTGGAATTGCGCAATCTCGTGCTGGTCGCCGAGCTGATCGTGCGCTCCGCCCTGTCGCGCCAGGAAAGCCGCGGCCTGCACTTCACGCGCGACTACCCACAACCCGACACGACAACACCGCCTCACGATACGGTGCTGGTGCCGGAGCAGCCGGCGCCAACCATGGTCACGGCATCCGGCGCCACGGCCAACTGACCGGCAACCACGCGCTTCACTGGCTCAATACAACGATGATTTTTCTCATTTGCCGCCGGCCTGGTGCAATAGTGGGGCTAGGCTGATGCCTCGGTCGAGGCACGCAGATTCAGTCGCACCCGCAGCGCCCGCAGCGCTTCGGCGTCGACCGCATCCGGCAGCAGCACCAGCCCACGGCTGAAGACCTGACCCTCGCAACGCAAGGCAAGCACCACCAAGCCCGGCAATACCAAACAGGAGCGGACGGGGCAGGCCCGCAGAGATGCTCCGTTGCGAAGCCCGAGTACGGCCACATCTGCGCTCCTCAGCTCCAGGCGCAATACCGCGCGCGGGCCGAGCCGCAGCGCGTGGTGGTCGAGCGTGTGATACAGGCTCAGGCCGAGCAGCGACCACATCGCCAGCACCGTCCAACCCGGCGGCGATACGAGGAGCACGATCGCCATCGCGCCGAGGTGCGCGAGGGCCACAAGGACCGCAAGCATACGGGAGCCTTTAATGTTAATAATCAGCGGTTTGTCGTATTTTATTGACAATACGCATCAGTTCCTTGTCGTCACTGCGTTGCTCGCCCTGCAGATACGCCAACAGAGTGCGGTCCTGGGTGCGCAACAGGCGTTCAAAGGTCAGGCGATCCGGCCCCTCGAGCTCATGATAATGCCGGTCCAGGAACGCCATTAATATCAGATCGAGCTCCAGCATCCCGCGCCGGCAGCGCCACCGCAGCCGTGCGTACTCGCGGTCATCGCCTTCCATCTTTTTTAAAGTCTGCGTTTGACTAACAGCTGTTTGATATGGCCGATGGCACGCGCGGGGTTCAGGTCTTTAGGACAGACATCGGTGCAATTCATGATGGTGTGGCAACGGAACAGTCTGTAGGGGTCCTCCAGCACGTCCAGGCGTTCGCCTGTGGCCTGGTCGCGGCTGTCGGCCAGGAAACGCCAGGCCTGCAACAATGCGGCCGGTCCGAGAAAGCGGTCCGGATTCCACCAGAACGACGGGCAGGACGTCGAACAGCAGGCACACAGAATGCATTCATACAGACCGTCCAGCTGCTGGCGCTCCGCGGGCGTCTGCAGACGCTCGATTTCCGGTTCCGGGTCGTGGTTGACCAGCCAGGGTTTGATGGCCTTGTATTGGTCATAGAACTGCGTCAGATCGACAATCAGATCACGGATAACCGGTTGGCCCGGCAGCGGGCGTATTGTGATTGGCTGCGCAAGGTCTTTGACCGGCTGGATACAGGCAAGGCCGTTGCGCCCGTTGATGTTCATGGCATCGGAACCACACACCCCCTCGCGGCAGGAACGCCGAAAGCTCAGGCTGTCGTCCTCACGCTTGATCAACACCAATGCGTCGAGCAGCATGACGGCGCCACAATCGTCATCCAGCTCATAGGATTGCATCCTCGGCTTCTTGTCCGTCTCCGGGTTGTAACGATAGATCGAGAACTTGATCGCCATTGGATTCTACCTGTGTTGCGGCGTGTCGTCCGGTGCCGTGTTATCGTTGCTGCAAGTCACGCTCACCCACCCGCGTCAGTAAACCCTTTCTTTTGGTTGGAACGTGTCCACTGTCAAAGGTTTCAGGCGCACCGGTTTGTAATCCAGTTGCCGTCCGGCCTTGCTGTACAGTGTATGCTTGAGCCAGTTAACGTCATCGCGTTCCGGATAATCAAGCCGGGAATGGGCGCCGCGACTCTCCTTGCGCGCCGCCGCGGAGACGACCGTTGCGAGGGTGATGTCGACCAGATTCTCGAGCTCCAGTGCCTCGATACGCGCCGTGTTGAAGATCTTGCTGTGATCCTTTAGCACCGCGTCCTGCAGCCGCGCCTCGATCTCAAGCACCCGTTCGATACCCTCATCGAGTACGTCCTGGGTCCGGAACACCCCGCAATAGTCTTCCATGGTTTTGCCGAGCTCCTCGCGCAATGCCTCGACCGACTCCCCCTCCCCGCGCCGCTCCCAGCGGGCCAGGCGCTCGAGCGCACGGTCGACGCCGCCCTGTGAAACGCCGCGGTGATAGCGGTTCTCGCTCAGGTATTGCAATATTTGATTACCCGCCGCGCGGCCGAAGACCACGATGTCGAGCAACGAATTCCCGCCAAGGCGATTGGCACCGTGCACCGATACGCAGGCACATTCGCCCACGGCGTACAGTCCCTGCACCGGTTCTTCGGGCCCACGATGCACCGGCACCACCACCTGCCCGAAACGGTCGGTGGGGATCCCGCCCATGGTGTAATGCAGCGTCGGATAGACCGGGATCGGTTTTTCGATTGGATCCACATGGGCGAAACGCATGGCCATATCACGGATACCCGGCAGCCGCTGTTTGATCAGCTCGGCCCCCAGGTGGTCGACCTTGAGCAGGGCGTAATCCTTATTCGGTCCGCAGCCCCGGCCTTCGCGTATCTCGATCGCAATCGCGCGGCTCACCACATCCCGGCTGGCGAGATCCTTGGCCTGCGGGGCGTAGCGCTCCATGAAGCGTTCACCTTCACTGTTGATTAAATGTCCGCCTTCGCCGCGAACGCCCTCCGAGATCAGCGAGCCGACGCCGGCGATACCGGTCGGATGAAACTGCAGAAACTCCATGTCCTGCAACGGAATTCCCGCCCTCACTGCCATCGCCATGCCGTCGCCGGTATTGATCATCGCATTGGTGGACGTACGAAACATGCGCCCGGCACCCCCGGTGGCCAACAGCGTCGTTTTCGCCTCGATCAACAACGGTTCGCCGGTTTCGATCTCCAGCACCAGCGCGCCCAGGACGCTGGTGTCAGCGTCGGTGATCAGATCGACGACAAAAAACTCATCAAAGAAGTGGGTCTTGGCCCGCAGATTTTGCTGGTACAGCGCATGGAGGATGGCATGGCCGGTGCGGTCCGCCGCCGCACAGGTTCTGGCGGCCTGCTCGCCGCCGAAGTTCTGGCTCTGTCCGCCAAAGGCGCGCTGATAGATGTGGCCGTCGTCGAGGCGGGTGAATGGCACCCCGTAGTGCTCGAGCTCAATCACCAGGCGCGAGGCCGCACGGCACATGTACTCGATGGCATCCTGGTCCCCAAGGTAATCACTGCCTTTAACCGTGTCGTACATGTGCCAGTGCCAGTTGTCCGGCAAGACATTGCCCAATGCCGCGTTCATGCCACCCTGCGCCGCGACCGTATGCGAGCGCGTGGGGAAGACCTTTGACACGACCGCGACATGGGCCTCCCCCTGCGCCAACTGCAAGGCAGCGCGCAGTCCGCCGCCGCCGGCACCCACGACAAGACAATCAAAGCGGCGGCGCGCGATGTTCATCGGCTTTCGACCTGCAGCAGCAGCTGGGCGACCCAAATGCCCAGGGCCAGCAGCCCGAGCAGCGTCATGATCATGACCGTGAAACGCACCCAGAACGGTTCCAGGTAATCCATATACACGCTGCGCATTCCGATCCAGGCATGGGCGATAAGACTGACGAAAAACACGGCGAGGGCGAGCCGGGTGTAGCCGCTCGCGAACCAATGCATCCAGGCCTGGTAATCATGGACCGGATACCGTGTGAAATAGGCCGCCGTAAAGATCGCAAAACCGCCCATGTACACGGCGCTCAGCCGCAGCACCAGCCATTCGCCCAGCCCGCCGCGGCTGGTTCCGGCAACCGCTGATTTCACCGCAGTAACCCGAATGCGAGCAGCACCACGGCGAGCAGCGAGCCCGCCACGGTCAGCCAGGCGCCGCCGCGCGCGGCGGCTTTACTGATGCCGATATCCAGATCGAGCAACAGGTGCCGCAGACCTGAAAAAAAATGTTGCACGAAGAGCCATAGACAAAACAACATCACGACCCTCGCCGGCAGCGTGGAAAACAGGGCGGCCAGTCTGTTGAAGCCCGACTCACTGTCAACGGCAACCTGTAGCAGGTAAACGCTGACCGGGAGCAACAGCACGAGCAGCACCCCTGTGACGCGGTGCGTAATCGACACCACACCGCCGATGGGCAGACGAATCTTCAACAGATTGAGATAAACGGGGCGATTTTTCTTGTGGTAGCTCATCTAAAATCTGTACGAATTCCTTACAAATTCGACTGCGAAATTCCGGCGGATGGCTCGACTCACTATCCCTATGTTGTCACAAATTCGCTATTATTCCATCCCCTTTGAATGTACAGGAATAGCGCTACGGTGAACAAGGTTTGGAAACAGTTTTTGCTGGAGGCGGGGGCTCGTATCGACGACGGTCAAGTGTACGGGTTCGCAGAGCCCGCCGATGAAGTGCGGGCGGCGGCCAACGGCAATATCCTCGCGGAGCTTTCGTCTCTCGCCCTCATCCACGCACAGGGCGGCGATGCCCGCGGCTTTCTGCAAAGCCAGCTCAGCAACGATATCAATGCTGTCGACCGCGGCCACACCCAGCTGAGCGCCTACTGCAGCCCCAAGGGTCGCATGTTCGCGATTTTTCAGATCTTGCATCGCGATGACGGCTATTTGTTGCAGCTGCCGGCCGCACTGGAAGAGTCCGTGCTCAAGCGCCTGCGCATGTATGTCCTGCGCGCCAACGTGACGCTCGATCCGGTTAGCGACGAATTGCCGCGCATCGGGGTCTGCGGTCCCACTGTCACCGACACGCTGCGCGAGGCGCTCGGTGGAGTCCCGGAACACATCAATGAATCTCGGCAAAGCGGCGCTGTGACCGTGGTCCGGCTGCCTGGGCGCCATCCCCGATTTGAGCTCATCGCGGAGACCGAGGCGCTGATCGGTCTGTGGCCGGCGTTGCAAAAAACCGTCACGCCGGTCGGTCCGGCGGCGTGGGCCTGGTTGGATATCATGGCCGGTGTGCCCACGATTGCCCCGGAGACCGTGGAGGCCTTTGTCCCGCAAATGGCAAACCTGGACCTGCTGGACGGTATAAACTTCAAGAAAGGCTGCTATCCCGGACAGGAGATCGTCGCCCGCATGCGTTACCTCGGCAAGCTGAAGCAGCGCATGTATCGTGCACACCTCGCCGGTGACGCCATCCCGAGCGCCGGGGACCGGGTGTACGCGCCCGATTTCCCCGGCCAAGCCGCCGGCACCGTGGCTACGGCCCAACCTTCCCCCGCCGACGGTTATGACCTGCTGGTGGTCGTCCAAATAAGCAGCGCGGCGGCAGGCGAGCTGCATCTGGGTAAGTCAGACGGACCGTCGCTGACCCTGAAAGACTTGCCCTACGACATACCGAGCTCTCAGCAATAAGATAAATCGGAAATAATCTAAACCGAGAGGGGTCGTTGCTGACGGTTGGTTCGATCACCGTGCGCTGTCCGCGGCGCGCCCTGTTGAAGCCGTTCCAGTTTCGACCGCGAGCCGCCTGCCTCGATCGCAGCCCCGGGCAAACGGGCAGGATGGCGCGCCGATCTGTCCGGCGGCGCGAGGGCGGGCAGCGTACACAAAAAACATAGCCTCGCTAACAGGCGGAGAATTATAATTGGAGAATTATGATTTTATGGAATCTGTGACGTAATCAGGCCTTCCTTGAGCCAAAGCGGAGAAAGCGGAGGAGGAGTATGATTTATACGCTCAGGACGCCCGCGACTCTGCTTCTCGGCATGATCATGACGGTCTATGGGTGGATGGTCAAAACCGGCGGGCTCGACGGCATGATCGCCGTTGTCGGACAGACCGATGCGGTCGGGGAGATGGTCGCCATCGCCTTGGCCGCGGGCACCATCGGCATCATCGGCTTTTGGCAGTTGCTCGCCACACCCAGGAAAGGCCTGTTCGATTATTACCTCTCAGCCGCCGGCGGCGCGCTCTTTATTCTGCTGATGGCCTTTGTCATAAAATGGTGGCTCGCACCGGCGGTCGCCGTCGCCAGCCACGCCCTCGGGCCGATCCTGGGCCACAAATTTGTACATGACATACTGAGCCTGAGTTACATCGTGCTGGGTATCCTCGCGGGCATCATTATCGTCAATGTCTTCAAGATACCCGGCTGGGCGGAGCAAGGCGTCCGGCTGTCGCGCCTGGCGCTGAAAACCGGCGTGATTCTGCTCGGCGCCTTGTACAGCGCCCGCGAACTGAGAAATCTCGCCGGTCTTTCCATCATCATGATCGGCTTTTTCGTCCTGGGCTCGGTTCTTATGGTGTTGTGACTGGGTGCGCGGCGCAACATTCCCAATTCGATGGGCGGTGTACTGTCCGCCGGTATGGGCGTATGCGGTGTCTCGGCAACAGTGGCGGCCTCCCCGGTGGTGCAGGCCAAGTCGACGGAAATTGCCTACACCATCGGGACCATCCTGTTGTGGGGCGTATTCATGATGTTCCTGTTCCCGGCGATCGGCCGCCTTCTCGATATGGGGCCGGTGGAGTTTGGCGCCTGGGCGGGCACCGGCATACTCAACTCGGCGCAGGTCGCGGGCGCCGCGCTGGCGTTTCAACCCGACGGTATCGAGACCCTGAAGGTGGCGGAGGTATTCAACATTACCCGGGTGTTGATACTGCCCATCATCGTGCTGTGGCTGGCCTTCTGGTACGTGAAACGCGAGGCCACCGCCGAGAAGGTCAATATCCGCAAAGTGATCATCGGCAAGTTTCCGGTATTCGTATTCGGTTTTATCCTGTTGTTCGCGTTGTCGACGACGGGTGTCTTTGCGCCGGCTGAACACTACAAGGGAGAATACTTCGACAATGAAGCATATTTTCTTTCGGAGACTCTTCTGCAAGACAGCGAAATCGCCGTGCTGCGCGCCGAGGCCGACAAGCTGCGGCGCGCGGAGCGCACAGCCGCCCTGGCGCGCCTGATTGAGAACAGCAAAGATCATGTCGATCGAGGATGACGACACGCTGCGCGGTCTGGTCAACGCGCGCGTGCTCTCCAAGACGGCGGATGACATCGTGAAACAGGCACACGACGCCGTACGGCACACCGCCAACCGGGTCAGGAAATTCCGGGAGATTATCATCTGGTTCTTCGCCTTTGGCCTCATCGGCCTAGGCATGCAGATCACGGTCTCATCCGTTAAGCAGGCAGGTGGGCAACCGCTGGCGATCGGCACTTTCGTTGGGTCCATGAAAGCGATTGGCTCGCTGATCGTGATCCTGCTGTTGGATTTGGAGAAAATTTAGCGCCAGAGCGGACATCTGGCTCGCCGCCGGGCCGCACCGGCGTGCCGGTTCACGGCGGTGTCGTGTCCTGCTGATCTTCAGTGTCGATGACCTGATAAAAGGTTTCGTCCTTTTTCACCATGCCGAGCTCTGAGCGCGCGCGCTCTTCAATCGCGGCCTGCCCCTGTTTCAGATCCAGCACTTCCGCCGTCAATGCCCGGTTGCGTTCCTGCAGCCTTGTATTTTGTTCTTTTTGTTCTTTTATCTCCTGCTTGAGCCGCCACACGTTTATCAGGTTGCCGTTGCCGAGCCACAATGGATATTGCAATGCGAGCACCAACAACAGAAGGACAAATATGATGACTCTTTCACGCCGCCGGCTCATTATCACACCAATGCAGCTTTACCTGCACGACCATCGGTCAAGCTCTGGCAAGCCTCGGGAACGCATCATATCCGGCATAATGGGCGGTCGCGCCCAAAGCCTCCTCGATGCGCAGCAACTGATTGTACTTGGCGATACGATCCGAGCGCGACAGCGAACCTGTTTTGATTTGACCGGTTCCCGCCGCCACAACGATGTCGGCGATTGTCGTATCCTCGGTTTCCCCCGAACGATGCGATACCACGGCCGTGTAACCGGCCTTCTTGGCCATGGCAATCGCGGCCAGGGTCTCGCTCAAGGTTCCGATCTGGTTCACCTTGATCAGTATGGAGTTGGTGATGCCCTTGTCGATACCCTCCTTGAAAATCTTCGTATTGGTCACGAACAGATCGTCTCCGACGATCTGCAGGCGT
>CAMYII010000085.1 GCA_947258385.1 Acidiferrobacterales bacterium | reverse complement strand
GCGCAAGGGACCGCGCGACAAGCGCGGCGAGGGCTCGGGGGTCCTTCTCTTTGGCTACTTTCTCTTGGACAAGCAAGAGAAAGTAGCCCGTCGTACGGGCGCGGAAGCCCGTTAATAGCATTTAAAAACCGCCGAAGGCGATCCATTGCGTCGCTTCCAGAGCCTGAAGGATCCCTGAGCGTTTGATTTTTGGACAGATTGTCGTCAGTCCTTACCACTGATACCGCCATTTAGCCTCGGCGTTGCCGCACGGCCCGGCCGGACCGGTCCGGGCCGCTCTTGTGCATAGACGGTGCCCTCTGCAGGGAGTAAAGTGGACCGTTCTTCTCGGAGCACCCACGATACTTGCGCAATGGGGACAGCGAAGCCGTTGAACGCCTTCTGGTCCATTCTGCTGCCGGTCGTCGGTATTTACGCGCTGTTGGTGCTGTTCGTGTTCGTGTCCCAATCGCGCATGATCTTCTATCCGGAGATCCCGTCGCGCAAGATCATGATGACCCCGGAGCAGATCGGGCTGGTCTATGAGCCCGTGCAACTGGTGACCGACGATGGGGTCAAGCTCGACGCCTGGTTTCTGCCCCGCGAGCACGCGCGCGGCGTGCTGCTGTTTTTCCACGGCAACGCGGGCAATATCTCGCACCGCCTGGATTCCCTGCAACTGTTTCACGACCTCGGGTTGGCGGTGCTGATCTTTGATTATCGCGGTTACGGGCGCAGTGAGGGCAGGATCTCCGAGCAGGGCACGTATCGCGATGCCGAGGCGGCCTGGCGTTACCTGACCGAGCAGCGGAATATTCCGGCACGTGACATCATTCTGTTCGGCCGTTCGCTCGGTGCCGCCGTCGCCACCCAGCTGGCGACGCGTCACACGCCGGGGGCGCTGATGATCGAGTCGGCCTTCACCTCGGTGCCGGACATGGCGGCGGACATCTACCCCTTTCTGCCGGTGCGCTGGCTGGCGCGTTTTCAGTATGCCACCGGGGAGTATCTGGCCTCGGTGTCGTGTCCGGTGCTGGTCGTCCACAGCCGGGATGATGAGATCATTCCCTTCAAGCATGGCGAGCGATTGTTTGAGCTGGCCAAGGAGCCCAAGCAATGGCTGCCGATCCGCGGCGGCCATAATGACGGCTTTATCGTCAGCGGACGCAACTATGTCGACGGTCTGGACGGCTTCTTGACGGCACACCTGGGCCGCTGAGCAGCGGGTGGATGCCCGGATAATTCGGATTGACCCATGGGCCGGACGTGGCTAACATGACGCGCGAACCACAACCCAGACACACTATGCCAAGGCAAAGACTGCTCATCGTTCTGTCCGTGCTCGCGACCCTGGTCCTGGGTCAGGTGGCCTTGCTCGCGCATGCGCACGATATTGATGGGGACGTCACCGGCAGCAATTGCCAGGTCTGTCTGCACGCCCCGGCGTTCGATGCCGCCGTTCTTCCCGATGCGGTTGTGTTTAGCGCACCGGCTTCACATTCAGCGATTGAGACCCCGCCATACAGTACCCCCAGGCGTTCGCTCTTAACCCGGTTCCACCAGCGCGCCCCACCCGTTCTTCTCTTCTAAGTACTCACATAACTTACCGTTGTAGTTTGTAAGTTCCCCGCCACGCGTTGCCGCAGGAGACCGGTAGCACAGGCAAAAGGGGATGTAGGTAGGAGGAGACATGAAGAATTGGTATGGGCGCATTGCCTGTTGTCTATTAATAAGTGTTTCGCCGGCGGTCCCGGCGGCCGAGGAGGCGGAGCTCGATGCCTTGCGCCAGGAGCTCGATCGACTCAGGCGTGACTATGACAAAAAGATAGAGCAGCTCGAGAACCGGCTGGAGCCGCAACAGCAGGACACCAAGACACCGCCGGCACAACCGCATGCCGTCCCGACACCGGGCCGGGGCCAGGTGACCGACAAGGCCTTCAATCCCGCGATCTCGTTGATCCTGAACGGCAGCTATACGGACTTCGAGCTCGACCCGGAGGGGTATTTCATTCCCGGCTTTGCCCTGGGCGAGGAGACCGGACCGGGTGAAGAGGGCCTGTCGCTGGCCGAGTCCGAGCTCGTTGTCAGCGCCAACGTGGACGACAAGTTCTACGGCGCGTTCACCCTGGCGCTGACCCCGGACAATGAGGCCGAGATCGAGGAGGCCTATTTCCAGACCCTTACCCTGCCCTGGGGATTTACGCTGAAGGCCGGACGGTTTTATTCCGGCATCGCTTATCTCAATGAGCAGCATACCCATCGCTGGGACTTCGCCGACACGGCGCTGGCCTATCGTGCGCTGCTTGCAAACCAGTACGGCGATGACGGGGCGCAGCTGCGCTGGCTCGCGCCCACCGATCTGTTTGTGGAATTCGGGCTTGAGGCGCTGCGCGGTGACAGCTATCCGGCGGCCGGCGCCGGCGACAGCGGCGTAGGGGCCAACAGTGCCTTCGTCCACATCGGCGGGGATGTCGGCGTCAGCCACAGCTGGCGTGTCGGGGTCTCGCGGTTGTATGCCGAGGCCGAGGACAGGGAGAGCAGCGAGTCCGGCCCTGCATTGCCAGCCGCCGGTGACTTTACCGGCGACAGCGAGGTCACGGTGGTGGATTTCGTCTGGAAGTGGGCGCCAAACGGCAATCCCTATCGCACCAACTTGACGTTTCAGGCCGAATACCTTTGGCGCGAGGAGGACGGCGTCTACAGTAACGTGCCGGCGCCCTATGACGCCGAGCAGTCCGGCTGGTACGCGCAGGCGGTCTATCAGTTCATGCCGCGCTGGCGCCTCGGCCTGCGTTATGACGAGCTCGATGCCGATGACCCGGGTCCGGCCTTCAGCGGCACCGGCCTGAACCCCGGCGACCATACACCGACGCGCAGCAGCGCCATGCTTGATTTCAGCAACAGCGAGTTCAGCCGCTTCCGTTTGCAGTACAACCGCGACGAGTCCCGGCCGGAAACCGATGACCAGTGGTTCCTGCAATACATCATGAGTCTGGGCGCCCATGGGGCGCATCAGTTCTAGCGGGGGCTGATATGCGTGGCTTATTCATTATCACACTATTGTTGCTGGCTGCCGCATTGCCGGTGCGCGCCGAGCTGCGGGTGTTCGCCTGCGAACCAGAGTGGGGCGCGTTGGTGCAGGAGCTCGGTGGTGACAAGGTCTCGGTCTATACCGCCACCACGGCGCTGCAGGACCCGCACCGGGTGCAGGCGCGTCCCAGCCTGATCGCGCGCCTGCGGCGCGCCGGGCTGCTGGTCTGCACCGGCGCCCAGCTGGAGATCGGCTGGTTGCCGGCGCTGTTGAGGCGCGCGGCCAACGCCGCCGTGCAGCCCGGCAACGCGGGCTATTTTGCCGCCGCCGATTACGTCACCATGCAGGAGGTCCCGCAACACATCGATCGCAGCGCGGGCGACGTGCACCCGGACGGCAATCCGCATATCCATACCGATCCGCGTAATATTGCCCGGGTCGCCAAGGCGCTGGCCGAGCGCATGGTGAGGCTTGATCCCGATCACAAAGCGTTCTACGAAGCTCGTGGCGTCGACTTCCGCGCCCGCTGGGACGCGGCCATCGAGCGCTGGGAGCGGCAGGCGCAGCGGCTGCGCGGCGTGCCGGTGGTGACGCAACACCGCAGCTGGGTCTATCTCATCGAATGGCTCGGCCTGAGCGAGGTGACGACCCTGGAGGCCAAGCCCGGTATTCCGCCGAGCAGCGCCCATCTGGCGCAGGTCGCGGCCCGGCTGGAGCAATCACCGGCCAAGATGGTCATCCGCGCCGCCTACCAGGATGCACGACCCTCGCGGTGGCTCAGCGGGCGTGCCCCGCTGGCGGAAGTGGTGCTGCCCTACACCGTCGGGGGTACGCCTGAGGCCAAGGATTTGTTCGGCTTGTTCGACGACACCGTGCGACGTCTACAGGCGGCGGCGCGATGAACCTCGACGGAGTCGATCTCGGGATCATCTTGCCGGCCTTTGTGGCGGGCCTGCTGGTGACGGGCACCCATGTGCCCTTGGGTCGGGAGGTGCTGTCCCGCGGGATCATTTTTGTCGATCTTGCGGTGGCGCAGATCGCGGCGCTGGGCGTGATCCTCGCCTATGCGCTCGGGTGGGACGTTGCCGGTGTGTGGGTACAACTCGCGGCCGTGGCCAGTGCGCTGGCGGGTGCATTGGCGCTGCACTGGACGGAGCGCCGCTGGCCGCAAATCCAGGAGGCGTTGATCGGCACCGCCTTTGTACTGGCGGCGACCGCCGGGCTGCTTTTGCTCGCAGGCCACCCCCACGGCGCGGAGCGGATGAAAGAGCTGCTCAGCGGTCAGATCCTGTGGGTGCAGTTCGAGCAGCTCTGGCCGGTGGCCGTGTTGTATGCCGTGGTGATGGGCTTGTGGATCATGCGGCAGCGCGACGAGCGCCTTTGGTTCTATATCGTCTTCGCGCTGACCGTGACCGCCTCCGTGCAGCTGGTCGGCGTGTATCTGGTCTTCGCCAGCCTCATCATTCCGGCCCTGGCGGTGCGTGAGCTGCCAGACCGTCCCGCCCTGTGGCTGGGCTACGGTCTGGGGGCGGCGGGCTACGCGCTGGGACTGGTGTTCTCAGCGCTGTTTGATCTGCCGGCCGGTCCCGTTATCGTGTGGACGCTCGCCTTGCTGGGCGCGGGCCTCTGGGCCATGGCGGCGCGGTGGCGGGCCTGATACGCCGGGCGTTTAGCCGGGGGGTGCGCGCCGGCGCCGTAAGCGCCAGTAACCGTACGCGAGCGTCGTGATTAATATCAGAACGCACGCGCCCAGGGCGATATAAAATTGGGTGTAGGTCAGGGTCGGTGTGGAATGGAACACCAACTCGCGATCGGTCCGGAAATATCGATTCAGGGTCGGCGCGACGTCTTCGGGGCTCAGGCGCGCCAGCGCCTGCTCGCGGTCCAGGAATCTCCCTTGTGTCCTGAGTTCGTTCAGGTTGTGCACGTAGTATTCGGCAAACTCCGCGTTGGTCTCATAGCGCTGCAACCTGCCGAGCAGAATACGGCGTCGGGCCTGCTCAAACTCAGCCGGCGGTATTCCGCCGCGGCGCAGCGTGTCCAGCTCCTCACGCAGCAGGGCTTCCACGCGCGCAAGCCTGGCGAGGCTGGTGTCGGCCGACACCATGAAGATGCCGTAATCCTCATCCCAGGAAAAATTTGCGGCCGGGGTATAGGCGAGCCCCTGTTCGATGCGTATGCGCTCGTAGAGCCTGCGATCCAGGTAGGCATACAGGACCCAGAGGGCGTACAGGTGGGGCGAACGCTCGCCATCGGTGCGATAGGCGATGCCCACATTGGCCTCCGATCCGAGAAACGGCGCCAATGTGCCGGTAATCAGGCCGGCGCCGTCGGGATAGGGCGGGGTCTCGAGCGCGTGCCGGGCGCTGGAGGCGGCGGGCATGCGGCCGAAGGATTGCCGGATCTGTCGCAGCGCCGCAGCCGGCTCGAAGTCGCCGACCACGACCAACCCCATGTTGTTGGCGACATAATAATTTTTGTAGGCCATCACGATGTCCGCCTGGGTGATGGCGTCGAGCGTTTCTAGGCTCGGACACACCACGCCGGTTCCCGGTAACAGCATCTCACCGGCCTTTTCCCCGGCGGATTTACCGATGCCGTGCCGGTAAAGCAAGCGTCGCAGCGACGACGGTCGTCCACCGAGTTCCCGATGGATGACATCGCGGGCGAGCGCGGTGGTCTCAGTTGTAATAACGCTGTCGCTGATGATTTCATAAAGCGTATCGATGGCGAGCGGCAGATATTTTCCGTGGATATCAATCTGATACACCGTCCGGGTCGGGCCGGTCATCGCGTTCCAGCTGCCGCCGTTGTCCTCGATCAGTCTGTCGAGCTCCGCCTCGCTGTGTTTCGAGGTGCCCTTGAACAACAGATGTTCCAGAAAGTGTGCGGTCTCACGTTTGTCGCAGGAGAAGTGCCGGTGTCCAACGTTGACGGCCAGGCGAATGGCGACGCTGCGGGCGTGTGTCCTTGGTTTGAGTATCACATCGAGCCCGTTGGGCAGGGCGAGGTGTTCGACGTCCGTCAGCCCCGGCGGCGTAAACTCGGAGGCCGGTGCCTGTCGACAGATGAGCAAGGCAAGGGCGGCCACCATGTGAACGAGTAAACCCCTGACTCGTCTTGGCGATTGTTTGAGTGTCAGCAATGAATGCGTGGCGCCTTTATGGTGTCGACCAGACTTAAGCAGTATTATGCATCAATTCGTCGGCACTGTTCCAGGATGTGCTCGCGCGAAACGGTTCGGATGCAGCGGTTTTCCTATTTTTTCGTATCGGGTTTCAAACTCATCATGGCGGCGTTGATGATCTGCAGCCGTTGCTTGTCGCCGCCACGGTCGGGATGGTGGCGCATGGCGAGCCGGCGGTAGCATTCTTTGATGGTCGCGTCGTCGACAGGGTCTTCCAACCCCAGCACCTCGAGCGCCTCCTTGCGATGGCTGCTGTGGTAAAGCTTCGACCAGAACGCTTTGAGCAGTCGGTCGACGTCTTCGGCGGTGGTGGTTTCGAAATTGGAACGGTCCATGTAGTAATCGCGCAGTGGGTCGCGTTCGCTGAGCCCGGCTGCCCCGTCCGCATAAGGCAACACGCGGATCTTCAGCGGATTGATCTCCAGATGGCCGCGGCGTTGCCGCCAGAGTGTCTCCCGTAGATTGTACAGTGCATGAAACAGCAGGAAGTGGGCCTGGAACAGGGTGAGATTATCTTTGATCTCACACAGCAGCGCACGCGTGCGGCCGGTTTGCCGCACGCGCGCGATGAGCTCGTGCTCACCCAGGCCGGATGGGCTGGCAGTTAGGAGCTCGAGCAGCAGGGACTCTAATGCGTCATCAGCAGCAGCATGCACGGGTCGTCATCTCCACGCCGCACTGGCCGGTTTTATCAATGCGGCTGCAAGAAGTGTAGCGAAACACAATATCTTAGTTGCTAGAATAGTCACTGGATTGCCCATGCGCTATGCTATTTCCGCTGGCGTGACCTCACTGATAATCAAGAAATAAAGGCTATTGACCTTGCCCGAACAGGTTTCACTAAAACGCGGTATCAACCTTCCACTTCTGGTTTTCTACGGTGCTGGGAATATACTGGGCGCCGGCATCTACGTCCTGATCGGAAAGGTCGCGGGGGATCACGCACTACCACGCGCCGCTTGCATTCGTGGTCGCCTCGCTGGTGGCCGCGGTGACGGCGTTGACCTATGCGGAGATCTCCGCCCGTCTTCCCTACAGCGCGGGCGAGGCGGTTTATGTGCAGGAGGGATTGGGCCGGCGCTGGTTGTCGGTGTCCGTCGGCCTGTTGATCAGCGCCGCCGGTTTGGTGTCCGCCGCCACCATGGTCCACGGCTTTGTCGGTTATCTGCAGGTATTCGTGCAGTTGCCGGACTGGTTGGTGATCACAGCACTGATTCTGGCACTGGGCGCCGTCGCCGCCTGGGGCATTGCCGAGGCAGTGGCTGCCGCGGCCCTGCTCACCCTGATCGAAGTGGCCGGCCTGGTGTTGATTATCGCTGTCGGCGCTGAGAATCTGGTCGCTTTACCGGAGCGTTTGCCGGACCTGGTCCCAACGGCGGATGCCCGCGTCTGGCAGGGCGTTTTCGTCGGCGCATTCCTCGCGTTCTTTGCGTTCATCGGATTCGAGGACATGGTGAATGTGGCCGAGGAGGTGAAGCAGCCGCGACGCAACCTGCCGCTGGGGATCCTGCTGGCACTGGCCTTTTCCACCGTACTTTATCTTGTGGTTTCACTGGTCGCGGTGATGACGGTGTCGCCGGCGACGCTGGAGGCCAGCGCCGCGCCGCTCGCCGCGGTCTATCAGCAGGCGACGGGTCGGGAGCCGGTGCTGATCAGTCTTATCAGTCTCTTCGCCGTCACTAACGGTGCGCTGATACAGATGATCATGGCCTCGCGGGTCTTGTACGGCATGAGCCGCCGGCGGTGGTTGCCGGCTTGGATGGGTGCCGTCAATCGCCGGACGCGCACCCCGCTCATCGCCACGGCGGTGGTCACGTGCGTGATATGGCTGCTGGCCACGTGGCTGCCGTTGCTCACCCTCGCCAAGGCGACAAGTTTCTCCATCCTCATCGTATTCTTTCTGGTGAACCTGGCGTTGTGGCGCATCAAACGCCGCGACCCGCACCCGCAGGGCGTGAGGGTATTTCCCGTCTGGGTGCCGGTCACGGGTCTGTTGCTGACGGCGGGGTTGGTGATGTTTGAACTGCTATTTTAGACAAATGCTCTTTATGTGATAGTCTGAGACCGGACCCGTAGACCGGACGCCTGCAATCCCTGAGTCTGTTTATATTAAAGGAGTATAATATGTCAGAAATCACCACAGACACCGGTCTCAAGTATGAAGACCTCGTGGTCGGTGGCGGTGCAGCCGCTACCGGTCCGGGCCAGACCGTAACCGTACACTACACGGGGTGGCTTGAGGACGGAACGAAGTTCGATTCCAGCGTTGACCGCGACGAGCCTTTCAAGTTTCCGCTCGGCGTCGGGTACGTGATTCCCGGATGGGACCAGGGCGTCGTCGGGATGAATGTCGGCGGCAAGCGCAAGCTCACCGTTCCGCCCGAGCTGGGGTACGGCGCAAGTGGCGCCGGGGGCGTTATTCCCCCGAATGCGACGCTGCTTTTTGAAGTCGAGCTGATAGGGATATCGGCATAGATAGCCGAGCGTCGTGGTTCGGCGTGTGAACCCATAACGCAACAGGCGCGACGCTTGGACTAGCGTCGCGCCTTTGTATCACGGCGGAAACCCTTTACGGACCGGCCCTATTTAGTGCTCATGCTCGCCGGGACCGTGAACATGGCCGTGACCAATCTCTTCCTCGGTCGCGTCGCGCACCTCCACGACCTTGACGTCGAAATTGAGGGTCTCCCCGGCCAAGGGATGATTGGCGTCGACGGTCACGTTTTCCTCTTCGATACCGACAACGGTCACAACGCGCATCCCGCTTTCGGTCGGCGCCTGAAAGCGCATGCCGACTTCGACGTTGCCCGCCTCATCGAAGCGTTCGCGGGGTACCGAGACCAATAGCTTGTCGTCTCTCTCGCCATAACCCTGCTCGGGTGGGACCGACACATTGAGCGCATCGCCGGCCTGCTTTCCTTCGAGCGCCGATTCCAGACCGGGAATGAGATTACCTATGCCCTGAATATAGGAAAGCGGCTCGCTATCCTTGGATGTATCGAGGACTTTGCCCTCTTCATCGGTGAGCGTGTAGTCGATCGTGACGACCTTGTGTTTGACGATTTGCATGGTAAGTCCTTGAAAGTTTGCTGAATTGGTGTGGTAAACGGGGTGTAATGACGTGCTGGATCGCTGAACGTAAGTGTACGCGCTATACCAGGCGGCGCCAAGGTATTTTTGCGCCGAGCTGGGAAAATGACCTTGGCTGCCGCACACCCTATCCTGCGGCACCGACGGTAGGCGCTAATATATCAGCGTCGTTGTCGTATCCGAATGTTCGTTTAACTCCGCGGTTTTGCCGGGTTTGCGGTGCCGCTATAATCCGGTTCGACACTGTAAGTATTCGAGGAGATGAAGCCATGGCGTTGACACCATCGACAATGCTGGATCTTGGCACCGCCGCGCCGGATTTCTGTCTGCCCGACACCGAGGGCAAGACGGTATGCCTGGACAATTTCGAAGATGCCCCCGCACTGCTTGCGGTTTTTATGTGCAATCACTGCCCCTACGTCAAACATCTACGGCACGCCTTGGCGGATTTTGCCGGGGAGTATCAGGCGCGGGGACTGGCGGTGGTCGGCATCAACAGTAATGACGTGGCCACTCACCCGGATGACAGTCCGGAGAAGATGGCGCGGGAAGTCAAATCTACGGGTTATACCTTCCCCTATCTTTATGATGAAACCCAGGAGGTGGCCAAGCGCTATCGGGCCGCCTGTACGCCGGACTTCTTCCTGTTTGACAAGGACAGAAGGCTTGTCTACCGCGGCCAGTTTGATGACAGCCGGCCCGGGAACGACATCCCCGTGACCGGCAAGGATCTGCGGGCGGCCGTGGAGGCGGTGCTCGCGGGCCGGGCCGCACCCGCAGAGCAAAAGCCCAGCATCGGCTGCAATATCAAATGGAAGGCGGGCAACGAACCGGACTACTCCGGGTGAATGACCATGGGCCCGGTTGCGACAGGCGAGCCATGAACACCCTTGCCGATTATTTGGGAGCAGGACTGGCGATTGTCTCCATCGGTCTGAACCCTTCTCTGCGTTCGGTTGAGGCCGGGTTCTATTTTGCCAATCCGCGCAACCGTTTTTGGCGGGCCCTGAGCAGCTCCGGGCTGATAGCCGAACCCCTGGAACCGGGAAGATCGGCGATGGATCGTCTCTTTGAAGCCCATCGCATGGGATTCACCGACGTCGTCAAGCGCCCCACTGCCGGCGGATCGGACCTCAAGGTTCCCGATTATCGCGACGGGGCGCCGGTGCTGCGTGCAAAGCTGCTGCGATATCAACCACGGATCGCCTGGTTTCATGGCAAGATGGCGTATCGCAACTACCTGAAACATGCGGAGGGTGTGGACGCGGCGGTCTCCTGGGGCGAGCAGCCCGGTGTTATTGGTTCGGCCTGTGTGTTTGTCACGCCCAACCCGAGCCCGGCAAACGCCGCCTATTCGCTAGGCGATCTGGTACAGTGGTATAAACGGCTCAAGCGGTTGAGGGATCTGTCGCTGCGATCGGTTGATCCACGCGACGCGGATCAGTCGTTGTGAAGGACGCGGAACGAACATATTTTGAAAACACCAACAGAGCAATGAACAGAGAAAAGACATACATCGGCATCGATAAGGACAAGTACGGTGGCATGAGTCCAACCGGTAATATCATCCGCGACGCCTGGGTGTTCGGCATTCTCCCGGAAGCGGAAACCTGCGAGGGGTGGAGTATCGCCCGTATCGACGGATTGTATGACAAGGTCACCGCCGCCTGGGCACCCTACGGGCACCTGGTGAGTAATCTCTCCCCGGAGCTCAAGGCGCGCCATCAGCGCATCTATGACGAGGCCATTAAACGCGCCCGAGCGCAAGGCTGGTCCCCCGATGAAGACCTGGGGGGAGACTAAACCTCTGTGTGATCGGCCGGGGTCCGGGGATTGCCTGCTCGCTTCGGTTGTAGGGCCTGGCGGCGCCCAGCGCCCGCGCCCCGTGCCGGGTTTCCGGAAATGCTAAAATATTTGTGAAGATTGGGATGAAAGTGATTGGCGCCGATGATGCAATACTGTAGCCAATGTGGTGCCGCTGTCCGCCTGGGCGTTCCCGAAGGCGATAATCTGCCGCGCTACATCTGCGATTCCTGCAGGAAGATACATTACGAGAACCCCAAGGTGGTCGCGGGGTGTATTCCGGAGTGGGAAGACAAGGTCATGTTATGCCGTCGGGCGATCGAACCCCGTTACGGGCTGTGGACCCTGCCGGCCGGGTTCATGGAAAACGGGGAGACCACGCACCAGGCGGCGGCACGCGAGACGCTCGAAGAAGCCAATGCCAGGGTCGAGGTGTGTTCGCTCTATGCCATGTTCAGCCTGCCGCACATCAGTCAGGTGTACGTCATGTTCCGCGGCCGGCTGCGTGATCTGGATTTCGGGCCCGGCGATGAAAGCCTGGAGGTGGATCTGTATGAGGAGAAGGATATCCCCTGGGATCGCATGGCGTTTCCGGTCATCCACGAAACCCTGAGGCGTTACTTTCAGGATCGCGCCAACGGTGTATTTAGCACCCATATCGGCGAGATCATCCGGGTCAACACCGATCCGCCGGAGTTTCGTGTAACAATGCTGGGTGATGATGACTAAGGGGTCGCGCGATGTTGGCCCGCAACCCGCAGCGCATTGTCTGCCTGATAGAAGAGCCCATGCCCGTGCTGTATCTACTGGGCGAACAGCACCGCATCGTAGGTATTTCCGGCTATACCGTGCATCTACCCCAAGCCAGGAAAGAAAAACCCAGAGTCTCTGCGTTTACCACCGCGAAGATTGACAAGATCCTTGGTCTCGAACCGGAGCGGGTGCTGGGATATCTCCGATATGGTGGCAAGAGATTCCAGCCCGGGGCGCTCAGGCTGCGAATCCCGGCCATGCGGGGCGGATATTTATATGGGATAAAGTACGTCAATATCCCGCAGCCCGGCCCAGCTGCCTTGACCGGCGGTTTGACGGAATTACGCCGGATCATGGCGGAATGGGAGAGGCTGCAGCGATAATTCACTTTCTCGAATGGATCAGGTGATGATGACCGGTTTCGGATACCGTCCTGTTGCTGCCCGTTTTTCGCGCTTGCTGCTGCTGGTTGTTCTGTTACCGGTCCACTCCGGCTGTGAAAGGACTCACGAGGTATCGCTCGAACAGATTCGCGATCAGGGCGAGATCATCGTGCTGACCAGAAACGCGCCCACGACCTACTACGAAGGCCGCGAGGGCATGACGGGGCTGGAATACGACCTTGTCACGGCATTTGCTCGACACCTGGGGGTCGCGGCCAGGTTCAAGGTCTATGACAGCACCGCGGATATTCTGGCTGCCCTGCGCGCGCCGGCCGGTCATTTGGCGGCGGCCGGGCTGACCCGCACCGAGGCGAGGCGCGAGCATTTTCTCTTTGGCCCGAGCTATCAGAGTGTGCAACAGCAGGTGGTCTGCCGCCGTGGTGGCAAACGGCCCAAAACCGTCAAGGCGCTTGCCGGCGTGCAATTGCAGGTGGCGGCCGACAGCAGTTACGTTGAACGACTCGAAGGACTCAAGCAAAAGCACCCGGCGCTCAAATGGCAGGTCAGCAACGATCTCGGTACCGAACAGTTATTGGAGAAGGTATGGCGCCGTAAGCTTGAGTGTACGGTGGCGGACTCAAACATCGTCGCGATCAATCGGCGCTATTTCCCGGAGCTGAGCGTGAAGTTCGATCTGACGCAGGCGCAGGCACTGGCCTGGGCCTTTCCGGCGCAGGCCGATGAGCTCAGGGACGCCGTCGAGAAATGGTTTCGGACATTCAAGAAAAGCGGCGAGCTCGATGCGCTTCTGGCCAAACACTATGGCTTCATCGAGTTGTTCGATTATGTCGATACGCGCGTGTACATTAACAGCATCAAGAAGGTTTTGCCGCGTTACCGCAAGACCTTCAAGCAGGCCGCCGCGCGCTATCGGCATTCATGGACGCTGCTGGCGGCGCAGGCGTATCAGGAATCGCATTGGGACCCAAAAGCGAGAAGCCCCACCGGGGTCAGGGGGATGATGATGCTCACCCAGCCCACGGCGGCGGAGCTGGGCGTCACGGACCGCCTCGATCCCAAACAGAGCATTATGGGTGGAGCGAAATACCTGGACCGCCAGCGCGCGCGCCTGCCCCCGGAGATCCAAGGCAAACACCGCAGGTGGATCGCCCTGGCCGCCTATAATGTGGGAATGGGTCATATCCATGATGCGAGGGCGCTGGCGCGACGGTTTAACAAGGACCCTAATCTGTGGCACGATCTCGCCGAGGTGCTGCCGTTGTTGTCCCGCAAAGAGTATTACCGGACGTTGAAACATGGCTATGCCCGCGGGGGGGAGCCGGTCAGGTATGTCAACCGCATCCGGCATTACCGCGATATCCTTGAGCAAAGGCTTCGCTGAGGGCCATACCATGACCATGGAACTTCAGGAGATCGACAAGAAACTGCGGCAGCTGCGCCGGGAGACCTCGGGGCTTGAGGGGGCGGTGCTGCGGGCAGCCGACCCGCAAGCCTATGCAGCGAAGATGGCGGAGCTGGCAGCGTTGACCCATGAATATTTTCGTTATTTTTTTGGTGGAACCGCCGGATCCAACCCTTTTCCCTGAGCCCCAGGTTTGTAGACGTTAAGCGTTTAATCAAACAGTAAGGGGTTGTCGCCCGAGGTCACGGTGTGTCGGCGGCGAGCTTGCCCTGGCGGGCTGCTAGTTGCTTCGTGTGCGGCTTACGTAACTGCCGTTGTCGAAGCGCTCAAAGTGCTGGTCGATCGCGGGATGGTTGATGGGTCTGTCCGAGTCATCGGGCTCCAGGTTGCGCTCGGCGACATAGGTCGAGCGCGAGGCGTTATCGACCAGTACATGGTACCACGGCTTGTCCCTGGGCGGGCGGCTGCGTGCGACCTGCTCGTACCATTCATCCGTACCGAGGTAAACCGGGTCCACATCCACGATCACCCCACGGTAATCAAACAGCTTGTGATGGATGAGCTGGCCGATGGAGAAATTGGCTAGGTTGCGGTTCATGGGTTCCTTCTCCATTTTCAGGTCCTGTTGATCCGAATCATTAGACTGTCCAGTCGATGGTCCAGTTCCTGTTTCCCTCGCGTTTCAGGCACACCAGGCCGCCGGACTTGAAGTTGACAGCATTGGCGTCTTCCTTGCCCGCCACCAGCAGGGAAACGAGCTTGCCGAGGAACGGAAGATGACCCACAATCATCGTGTCATCCGTCATCGCCGTGATGCGATCGGCCATGGGCCTCACAGGATCGAGCGGCGCCAGGTTGTCGCTGGCCAGCACACCCTTTGCTGGTAACAGCTTGGCGGCGAGCCGCTCCGCGGTTTGCGCGGCGCGCGTTTTGCCACTGTGTAGGATCGTGCCGACCGATAACCCCCGTTGGACAAGGATTTCCGCGAGCCTGTCGATCTCCTTTTGCCCCGGTTCGCTCAAAGGCCGCTCGGGGTCGAGTTCCTCGGGCAGTGCATCGCCGTGCCGGACAAGATAAAGTTTCATTGTTTGGCCTCGTTACAGCAAGTCGATCCTTTCCAAGACTACCATCTTTAACGGGCGCATGCGGTATGGTATGGACTGTCGTCGTCGGTATCGCAGGGCAGTATACACCCGGAATGCCTGTGGATAAAAAAGGCCCCGCGCCACTGGCCGGAAAAGGTGTCGGAGTTCGGGATTTGGCGGCGCTGACCCCCGCTGGCAGTGTGGGGACCATGGCCGGACCTGTCGCGTAGCCATGGCGGTCGGCGCCTGGCAATACCCGGCTCACCAGACCCGGATTACGAAAAAACATGCATGACGCTTTTGGCTTCGTCTATGCGGTGTCCCCGGCTACGTGAAATAAGCACAAGGCAGGCGCCAGCCGCTCATGACGAGCGCTTGGGCCTTGGCAACGGCGGCTCAGGCGGCACGCGCTCTGTCACAACGCGTCGGCCAACCCTCTTTCAGACATTGGCAAGGCCGTAATGCGATCATGATTTTGCACCGGTGAAAGTTAACCGGTAAGATTGGCGATCGGATCAGGCACCTAAATAACGTGATGGGGGCAAGCAATGAGCGATGCGTTGAATTATTTGGTCGCGGCGAGACCGGATGCCATTAAGCCATACTTTAAGTTCCTCAAGGAAGCGGGCAAGCACCTCGACACCAAGACACGCGATCTGATTTCCGTGATCACCAAGGTCGATGCCCAGACGGAAAACGGCTTTCGCCAGTATCTTTCCCGGGCACTGCACAACGGTGCGACGCCCGATGAGGTGCTGGACGCGCTGCTTATGGCCTTCCCGACACTGGGTTTGGCGAAGATTGTATGGGCGATCGAGATCGTGCTGGACATGGATATTCCGGAATTCCGGCCGGATCTGCTCGGCGCCAAACCCAAGTGGCACAACGTTATGCGTATTGACGATGCCAAGATAGGAGAGGTGGAGCGCGTCGATTGTGATGGTCGCGGTCTTTTCGTATATCGCACGGATAAGGAGATAAAGCTGTATGACAGCCGCTGCCCGCATCAGGTGACCAACATTCCACACCTTGCCCTCGAGGGCAAACAGATTACTTGTCCGAAGCACCAATGGGTGTTCGACGTGGAGTCGGGCGAGTGCGTCGACAAGGGCAACCGGCCGTTGACCCTGTTTGAAAGCAAAATAGAGAACGAACGTTTGCTTGCCTACTGGTAGGCCGCGTGTCCTTACACGGCGAACCGCGCCCTGCCGTGACGTAGCCCTCAACACGCCCTTCGCGCGACGGTTGTTTGCGGGGTATCTTTAGAACATGTGCTCCATGAGGGGGTGCGTCTATCCCTGTCTTTCGCTCGCTGCAGTATCGTAATTTCCGGCTCTACTATCTGGGTCAGCTGGTGTCTCTCAACGGCACCTGGATGCAGACCGTGGCCCAGGCATGGCTGGTGTATCGCCTCACGGAGTCCAGTTTCATGCTCGGTGTGGTGGCATTCTGCAACCTCGCGCCGGTGCTGCTCTTTAGTCTGTTCGGCGGCGTCATCGCAGATCGGATTCCCCGGCAACAACTGCTGATCGGTGCCCAGACCGCGGCCATGGTCCAGGCCTTGGTTCTGGCTGTATTGACCCTGCTGCAATGGATCACCCCTGGTTACATCATCATGCTCGCCTTGTTCCTCGGAGTGGTTCATGCGTTTGAAATGCCGGCAAGACATGCGCTGTTGGCCCAATTAGTGCCGCGGGAGAATCTCCCCAATGCGATTGCCTTGAACTCCAGCGCATTCAACAGCGCACGATTCATCGGTCCCGCTGTGGCGGGCTGGTTAGTGACGCTCTACGGAGAGGGTGTTGTGTTTCTGATAAATGCGTGCAGCTTTCTCGCGGTGCTCGCTGGTCTTGTGGCGATGCGCTTGCCGGTAACAACAGAAGAACACAGCGGCTCAGCGCACGAGCGCCTGTTGGAGGGCCTTCGCTTCGCATGGAACCAGCTCCACGTGCGTGCCGGTCTGATAATCATAAGCGTAACCAGTCTGGTCAGCGCATCGATGACGGTGTTGATGCCGGTCTTTGCGCGGGAGATTTATCATGCGGACGCCAGGGTACTGGGTTATCTCCTGAGCGCGATTGGAATCGGAGCGCTTATGGGCGCGTTGCGTCTGGCGCTCAGGACGACGACAGCTGGCATCGACCGCTTGATAGGTCTGGCATCGGTAATTTCCGGTGCATCGATGATAGGTTTTTCATTAGTCGATACGTACTGGCTTGCGATACCCGTCCTTGTGCTTGCCGGCTTTTCTCATACTACGACAGCGGCTTCGGTCAATACACTGATTCAGCTTCTGGTTCCCGATCGCCTGCGTGGTCGTGTGATGGCGCTGTTTTCCATGATCTTCATCGGGCTCATGCCCGTGGGCAGTCTGCTTGCCGGCGCATTCGGAGAGTCCTTGGGTGTTAGAGCGACAATTACCGGGGCGGGTCTGCTGTGTCTGGCTGCCGCGGCGGCCTTTCTTGTGCTTGTTCCGCGGCTGGAGGTTTTTGATCAGCAATGATGGCGAATGCGTGGCGCGGCTTGCCGCGCCGCCGCCGCGTTGTTATGCGTTGTGGTCCTCGGCCAGTATGTCGCCCCAGAACGCGTAATCGATACGGTAATCGATATAAGCGATCAAACGTGTGTAGGCGATGTAGAGCATCGAACCGACTGACCAGATGCCTACGATAGCTAGGGACAACACATTAAGCAGTATGGCGCGATCGCCTAGGACCCAAAGGAACAATTCATAGTCTTCCGGTGCCATGGCCACTCCTTACTCACTCTGCGTATCTGGGTTAAGCCCGGGCGTCAAGACAAATGCAACCCCAATATATTATATCAAAAACGCCCGCACTGCATAAATACCCGTAATTTCGCGGCGGCGGGCCGAAAACAGCCTGCCTGTCCCCTGGTCGGGAGTCATTCCTTGCTCATGGCAAGGAAAAATCAGCGACGCTACATGGATGTTTTTCCGGTGACGCGGTCGCCGGGTATCCGGTTTTGATCTGGCCAGAACGTCTTGCCGGCCGGGGCGTATCCTCATAAGCAGATCGCACCGTGCCGGCGCGAAGGCAAGAAAAGAACAGGTCTTGATTTGAAGACAGTGAATGTTAAAGCCGTTTAGCCGCAGGACAGGGCATCGGTATGATTCTTAGCCGGTCCGCCGGTGCGCGTTTTGCCCTTTTTGCAACGGAATCAACGCCGTTAATGACGCTCAAAGGATTCTTGTGTAACGGTACTATGTTGAATCTCCCGCAACGTGAGAAGGCGCGTACGGTGTTACCGGTGCCACCATGTCAGTGCAATCGGTCAGGCGGCGCCGTGCGGGTGAGGATCATTCAACCACCTCGGGGACCCAGCAGAATAGCAGGTCGTACAATGCCCCATACGTGGAGCTGTTAACGTCCTGAAACTGAACGGCCACGCCGTCGTCGGTGGACTTGACTACCCGGGCATTCAACACCAGTGATTGCGTACTGCCTTCGTAGTCGATGATTAAACGCAGGCGCGCATGCAGCGGCGGGCCCGCCGCCGGCGTCTCGATAAACGCGCCGGAGAAGCTGATATCCCGCGTGCGACAGCCAAGGATCGGCAGGTTTTTGAACACAATGGCCGTCCGCAGGGGGAGCGTCCGGCGGGGGTATTGGCGGTACTCAGCGGCACGTGAACCCGCTATTATAGCGTCATGAGTTTTCATCGTTGTTCAGTTAACTGTTTCGTGTCCCCAGTTGCCTGCCTCTGACGCGGCTGGTGCACGTGTCATTAAATAAGTATATCATAAAATACTAATATCTATGAGGTCAATTTATGTGGCAGCCATTGAGCGGAATTTACGATAAAGCACGGGACTTGCTGCGGCGCCTGCTGCAACTCTACCATCCTGCCACGATTCGGTCCCGCGGCCTTTTGTGGGCCAGTGGTTTGGCGGTGGTCACGGCCGCGGTGGTGGTTTTCGTGCTCAGTATTATCTGGGGCCGGGAACCGGGTCGTCTGGATCTCAATGAGGCTGCAGCGACCCGGGCTGGCAATCTGGGGGAGCGGCAGGTCACCGGTTATGTGACCGCGGCGACCCTGGCGGCGGTGACGGAGACCCTGCTCGATAAGCCGGGCGGCTATCTAAGCAATGATGTGACACCGCCGGGGGCCGTGATGGACAACATCCCCAATTGGGAGTTCGGCGTGTTGACCCAGGTTCGAGACCTGGCGCGCTCGCTGCGCAATGACCTGAGCCGCTCCCAGTCCCAATCCATTGAGGACAAAGACCTCGCAGAAGCCGAGCCGTTGTTCAATTTCGATAATGATTCCTGGATCTTCCCACCCTCGGAGCGCCAATACCGCAAAGGGATTGCAGCCGTTGACCGCTATCTGGCGCGCCTGGTTGATCCGCAAGAACAGAACGCACAGTTTTTTGCGCGCGCCGACAATCTGCGGGACTGGCTTGCCGTGGTCGAAAAACGCCTGGGCAGCCTGTCGCAGCGCTTGAGCGCCAGTGTCGGTCAGATTCGTGTGAACACCGACCTGGCCGGCGATGCCGAGGCGACGCAGGCGACGCCGCGCCCGGAGGAGATCAAGGTCAAGACGCCGTGGCTGGAGATCGACGATGTTTTCTACGAGGCCAGAGGCGCCACCTGGGCCCTGATCCATTTCCTGGAAGCCATGGAAGTGGATTTCGCGGAGGTACTGAACAAGAAAAATGCGCGCGTGAGCCTGCGGCAAATCGTGCGCGAGCTGGAAGGCACTCAGAGTGCGGTCTGGAGCCCGGTGGTACTCAACGGCAGGGGGTTTGGGTTCGTCACGAATTACTCTTTGATTATGGCCTCCTATATTTCCAGGGCCAATGCCGGAGTGATCGATCTGCGTAACCTGCTGGAGCAGGGTTAGCCCGTTGCTTTAGTCGGGTATCCTGGGCGTCAAGCGGGCGAGATGATGTGATGGAAACAGGATTTTGGTTGGAGAGGTGGGAGCGCAATCAAATCGGTTTTCACCAGGATGCGGTCAATTCCTATCTCATTAAGCATCTGTCTGAGCTGAGGCTTCGCGCAGGCGGTCCGGTTTTTGTGCCGCTGTGCGGCAAGACGCTGGACATGCTGTGGTTGGATGAACACGGTTATGCCGTGCTCGGTGTCGAGCTCAGCCCGCTTGCCATCGAATCATTTTTCAAGGAAAACGCCCGCCGGGTCCGCTGCGGTCCGGCCGGTGTATTCACGCGCTGGACCAGCGGCTCGCTGGAAATTCTTTGCGGCGACTTCTTTGATTTGAGCCGGGAAGATCTTGGGGGAGCGAAAGCGGTTTACGATCGCGCCTCGCTGATTGCCTTGCCGACGCACATGCGACCTGCCTACGCGGCCCACATGGCGGGGCTATTGCCATCGGCCTCACGCATACTACTCGTCACACTTGAGTATCCGGAAGGCGAGATGGCGGGTCCACCGTTCTCGGTCGGGGAGCGCGAGGTCGGAAGGCTTTACCACGACTGGTTTGATATCAAAGTGCTGGGCTCGACAGATATCCTGGCGCAGAACCCAAGATTTCGGGACCGCGGGCTGACTCGTCTTTGTGAAATTGTTTATCTGCTCGTCAAAAACAGCGATGCCGGTCCTTAGCGCGATCTGCGTCTATAGTCGATTGCTTCCGGCCGGCCGATCCTTGTCGCCGCCGTCCATTATGTAGCAGGACTTGAAACGGCCGAGCTTTTTCCTCAGTTGTTCCGCCTTCAGGCAAAAGTAGTGCTGCAGTCTGACTTTGTCGGTCGGCCCGAGTTGGTGTATTAAGGCATGGTACCTGTCGAGGAACAGGCAGGCGAGCCAGTGCGCCTCTGCGACATCTTCCGGCTGGGCGTCTTCTTCGCTGGCGTCTTCGATGGCTTCGTTGGCGTCCTGAAGCGCCTCGGTAAGTCTCGCCAGCTCATTGTCGAAGGTGATCGTCATGGCGGCGTAACGATAGATAAGAAATGACAAGTTGTAAATGACGCTTTCCCACAGCGCTTGTGCGGTTGCGGGATCTGGTTAAAACCTATCTCAAACTACCTTCTGCGCCCGGGCGCTGTGGAACAAACTCAGAGGTCGCGCAGGCGCAAAGTACGCGAAGAAAGCAAAAACGCTTTATTTTGAAGTATTCCCTGCGCCCTCTGCGCCTGGGCGTTGTTGGCGTTGCGTCCAGGGCGTGAAGGGTTGTTGAGCGTTAGATTTTTAGACAGATTGTAATAAAAATGCTGGCGGCATCCCGTGGGGCGGCCTGTTTGCCCGCGTCGGCGCTCATGGTCGCGAGGCGGGTCAGCGTGGCACCTTCACCGGGTAATTGACACGCGCAAAAGTCCTTGCACCGGCCGGTATTTCCTGCGATCTTCGTAGGGGTTTTTGCCGTATCCTGGGGTTCAACGATAAGATCAATGCGCATTGCGCCGGCGTTATCCACGGAAAAATCAGGGTGGCGCAGGGCATTTGAATGGGGGGGTGTCTCATGTTGTTGCACCATGAGTTTGTTAGAGTCGCCAAGCGCTTCGGGGACAAACTGGCGTTTGTCGATCGTAGCATGCAACGCGAAGTGACCTATTCCCGCGCACTCATCGGGGCGCTGTTGGCGGCCAGCAAGTTTCGCCGCTACGAGGACGGATACCTCGGCGTCATGTTGCCGACATCGGTCGCGTGCGGGATATCCATCCTAGGGGCGCTCATGAGCGGCAAGGTACCGGTCATGATCAATTATTCCACTGGCGCCGAAGGTAACGCTCAGTATGCGCAACACAAATGTGGTTTCAAGACCATTATCACGGCGCGCGCGTTGTTGGAAAAAATCAATTGTCCCGAAGTCGAAGGAATGGTGTTCATAGAGGATTTGCTCGGCCAGGCGACGGCCGCGCAGCGGCTGCGGGCGGCGGCCAAATCACGATTGCCCGCCAATCTGTTAACACGGAGTTTTGGCGCCGGTGGCAGCAGCGATGATACGGTAATTGTTCTTTTTACGAGCGGGAGCGAGAAGGATCCCAAGGCTGTGCAACTAAGCCACAAGAATATCGGGAGCAATGCGGTTGCCAGCATGCAAGCATACGGCTGTTCCAGTGAGGACAGGATGATGGCGATCCTGCCGCTGTTCCACGTGTTTGGGCAGACCACCACGTTCTGGCTGCCGCTGCTCGCCGGCATGACCATAGTCACTTACGCCAATCCGCTCGAATTCAAGAACGTCGCCGCGGTTATCCGCGAGGAGCGTCCCACGCTCGTTGTCGGGACGCCCTATTTCCTGATGGGATACCTGAAACAGGCAAGCGCGGGTGATTTCGACTCCCTGCGCCTTGCTGTCGCCGGGGCGGATAAGGTGCCGGCATGGTTGCGAAGGGCCTATTTGAAAGAGCATGACGTGGAAGTCTTTGAGGGTTACGGGACCACTGAGACCAGCCCCGTCATTTCCGCCAACGTTCCGGGGGCCAACCGGCCGGGAAGCATCGGCATGCCGTTGCCCGGGGTCGACGTCAAGATTACCGGCGTGGACAGCGGTGATGAGTTGCCAAAAGGCAGCGAGGGCAAGATCCTGGTGCGAGGGGATCTGGTAATGAAAGGCTATCTGGGCGACGTTGAGGAAACCGTGTTGCGTATCGAGGACGGCTGGTATGAGACCGGGGACATGGGCGTGTTCGACCCCGACGGGTATCTTTGGCACCGCGGCCGCCTGAAGAGATTTATTAAAATAGGCGGAGAAATGGTCTCACTCATACAGGTGGAAACCGTGCTCCAAGAGCTTCTGCCCGACGATATCGAATGCTGCGCCGTGGAGATTCCGGATGCGAAAAAAGGCGCCCGGGTCGGAATCGCGCTTACGCGGGACATCGATCAAAAAGAAATCACAAAGCAACTGGCCAGCCAGCTGTCATTGCTGGCATTGCCGAAGCATTTTTTTGTTGTCGATGAATTGCCAAAAATGGGCAGCGGAAAGATCGATTTCAGGAAAACGACAGACATTGTGATCAGCCAACTGGAAGACCTGCATTGAGCGCGCGTTCAGCTGCGTCTGGCCTTGCGGATTGTTTCATAGGCGTTCCTGATCTCATGCGTTTTATCCGCCGCCAGCTTCATCATTTCTTCCGGCAAGCCTTTGGCGACCAGTTTGTCCGGATGGTGTTGATTCATCAGGCGCCGGTAGGCCTTTTTGATGTCGGCGTCGCCTGCGGTATGCGGTACGCCAAGCACGGCATACGCCTCGCGCAAGACATCTTTTGCCGTCATGCCCCCGGTGGCGGCGGGCTCGCCAAACAGGCGCTGGTCCCGGACCAGGGTCTCCAGGTGCTCGAACTCATGGCGCGTGAAACCGAGGTGGGCGAACATATGCTGCAACAGTTGTTTTTCGACCGGGTGCAGAACGCCATCGGCGTAGGCGGCATGCAGCTGAATCTCAAGAAACATCTGTGTCAGGGTGTGCCGCCGGTGAAGTTCTCGCTTTAGCTGATCGAGCGCCTCGGACAAGGGAAAGCCGGGTTCTTTGCCTTCGTTAAACAGGCGCATAGCCGCCTGCCGCTGTGCCTCGGTCAATTGCATCTGCGTCATGACGGCCCTGGCGAGCTGAATCTCATCCTCCGACACGCGTCCGTCCGCTTTGGCGACATGGCCCATTACCGAGAATGTCGCGGTGAAGAACGCCGTCTGGATGCGCTCTTGCCGGTCCGCGCCAAGATCGGACCCTCTTGGGATGGACAGGCCGCTGTCGAAGCTGTGCCCGAGTGCCGCACCCAGGATTGCGCCCAGGGGACCGCCCAGCACGAAACCGCAAGTGCCCCCGATCAGTTTTCCCCACCAACCCATGTCATCGCCTCCGGTATCGCATGTACTGTTCCAGTACGGGTAAGAGTGCAAAAAATCTGCTATTGTACGCCAAAGCGCCCGGACGAGGCTGGGACACCCGGTTCTGCCGGCGGACTAGGCGCATCTCATCGCCGCCGGTAATGGCCCCAAAGGGTGTGGCTGGCGGACGGCCGGTCAGCCCCGGGCTCGTCCCGGATGACTGCTCGTGCCATGATCCCAGGCAAAACTTTATGATACTTCCTGGAAATTTGTTATGTTTAGCGAGCCACACCGGCAAATATATTACTTAACTTTAAGGAGCCCTAATGAGTGCTAGGTTATTACCCATACTACCCCTTGCCTTGGTTTTATTCGCCTGCGACCAAAAGGTCAGCATCGACACGCAAGAGGAGAAGCTAAGCTATACGGTCGGCACCCGGGTCGCGCAAGGCCTGAAGCGTGACGGCATTGAAATTGATGCGGCCGCATTCGTGCAGGCCATCAAGGATGTGCAGAGTGGCTCCGAGCTTGCGCTGAAACCCGAAGAGATGCGGGAGGTCATGCAAGTACACCAGAAGACGTTGCTGGAGGAACGCAAGGCCGCGGCCGAGCGGAACAAAACGGAAGGCGAGGCGTTTCTGGCGGAAAACAAGGACAAAGAAGGCATCGTGACCCTGGAGAGCGGGCTGCAGTACAAGGTGATCAAAGAGGGGACCGGCGCGACACCAAAGCCGACCGATTCCGTCGTCGCCCATTACCGTGGCACGCTGATCGATGGCACGGAGTTCGATAGTTCGCATAAGCGCGGGCAGCCGGCCACCTTTCCTGTAAGGGGCGTGATCAAAGGCTGGCAGGAGGCGCTCCAGAAGATGAAAGCGGGCGCGCAGTGGCAGATATTCGTCCCCTCCGAGCTTGGCTATGGGGCCCGCGGCGCCGGTGCCGACATTGGGCCAAACGCAACATTGATCTTTGATATCGAGTTGCTTGAGATAAAAGAACCGGCAAAGGCCTCTTCGGAACCCGCGCCGAAACATAATTAGACCGCAGGTTGGAGCTGACTTGCCGTTGCGTGGCCGTTGACTTGCGAGGACGGACCTTACAGGGATGCTGACTGGCGGGATGGGGATGAATGACGGCGTAGCAGTCAATCAATAATATCACTCTTGGAGGCAAAGGGTATGGATGAACATCTCAAAGAACGTCTTACCGAGCAAAGTACCTGGCTGAGAGCGCTTTATATGGTGCTCTTCGCGGTGATATTCAGTATTACGGAGATCGTGATCGCCGCCGTCGTCATTGTCCAGTTTCTGATGAAACTGTTCAGCGGCAAGGTCAATCAGCAATTGCTCACGCTCGCGCAGAGTCTGGGGACTTATGTGTACGACATTGTGATTTTCATGGGCTACAACTCAGAGGAGAAGCCTTTTCCGTTCGCTCCCTGGCCGCAGGGCGCGCCGGGGCAGGAGCGTGCGCCTGACAAAGGCCAAAGCGCCGCCGCCCCTGTTGCCAAGAAGCAGCCCAAGCCCAAACCGGCGCCCGCGCCTGTAGCGGCCGAAGAGAAGAAGACAGAAGAAAAAAAGCCCGCCGGCAGCGACGAGCAAAAGCCGGGGGAGGGTGCCTGAGAGACCCCCGACGGTTAAATGTATTGGTCAGCCGGGTTTTTCTTCCACCTGTACGAATTCGAGACCATTGCCGTCGGGGTCACGGCAAAACAGCGCCTTGCGGCCCGAGCGGCTGAGCGTATAGGAGATACCCGCCCGCTCGAGCGCTGTTTTTAGCGGTGCGAGGTCCTTGATCGTCAGCGCAAGATGTCGGTCGCGGCCAGGGTGGTCCGGGCGCCCGAGCGCCGGGTCCGGACTGGGAAGTTGCAGAAGGTGAATCTGTGCCGCGCCGATCTGCAGCCAGGCACCGGGGTAGCCGAGGTCGGGGCGTCGGGAGTCGATCTCCAGGCCAAGGACGTCGTGGTAAAACGCCAATGCGCGCGCGGTGTCGTGCACCAGCACGCTTGCGTGATGGATACCATTATACTGGGTCATATATCGGGTCATCGTCTTTTCCCCGTGCCTTGAATCTTGTTCGTCGCCTCGTGCCGAGCTCGGTTCTACCCGGGTTCCTGATGATCCCTTACCGCGGTTGGCCTGTCGATTCAAGGGGCCTCCTGCCGGGGTTTCCAATGGCGGCGGCGAATCCTTCCAGCGACGCCTCGGATTGCAGCTCACAATGATATCTCCCATCCTGGTAGAGAAATAAAGCGGGAAAATGGAAGACCTCGAATTCCCGCACCAGACCCAGGTCATGTTCGGCATCGACCTCGAACACCGTAATTTCAGGTGACTCCCGGCGGTCGACGTAATCCGCCAACAGCCGCTTCCAGCGACGGCAAGATGCACACGCCCGGCTGGCGAAGATCACCACGCTCAACCCGTGCGTCTCGCCGAGCGTGTGGTGAAAACTGAACTGATCGAGCGCCACAAAGGGATGCATATTGCTCATCGAGACGGCCGGTAATGGGCCAATCTTAGCAAATCATAATGTGCCGGTGATCATCGCGTGATCGCGCCTGACTCCTGCGGGACCGTTTTGGCTTGTCTCAGGGGCTCTACGCGGCGATGTCTGGCCGACAGTCGCATTCCGGTCTATGCTTGGATAGGGGCTGGAAGACGACAATGGGGGGGCGGGTTCGCGGCTATTTAGCGCTTATGCAGCTAACGTCTGATAAATTCGCCAAGCGAACTCTGAAATTATGCAAAGAGCCCATGCAAGACTATGACTTAAGGGCGTTCGGCAAGGTGATAATTATCCTTGCGCTACCGGCGGCCGTATTGGCTGTCACCTACCTGCTGCTCGATCAGGCCACAACGCTGCATCGGTCAGTGCGCGCTTTAGTCGCATATCTTCCTTATGTCCTTTTTGCATCGGGCATGGCCCTGGCCTGGCGTTTCAACCGCAGCCGCAGCTTTTTTGTGCTCGGTGTTTTGCTGCTCGCTTACTGGACCTTGTCGAGTTACCTTGGTCAGATATCACCCCGCAGCGCGACGTGGCGGGCGTTCTACAGTGGGATTTGCTTCTTGGTGCCTTTTAACTTCGCCGTGTTTGCCGTGCTCAAGGAGAGGGGCATCTTTACCAGGCACGGAAGCCTTCGTTTCGGCTTCATTTGCCTGCAAGCGGGGCTGCTTGCCTGGTTTGCGCAGGCGCAGGCGCCGTGGGTGTTGCATTACACGGCTCTGAGGTTCGATAGCACGGGCATTCTGGGCCACGCAAAACTTCCGCAGCCGGCGCAGCTGATGGTCATGGCGACCGCCGTGTTTCTTTCGATCAGGTTTTTCTTCCGCCGCTCGACGCTGGAGAGCGCGTTCCTGGGGGCGCTGGTGGGCGCCGCGCTCGCCCTCAGCGCGGCCTGGCCGGGATTGGCTACAGCGGGCTACTTCGCCGCTGCCGGGCTGATCCTGACCATCGCCCTGGTGCAGGATTCCTATAGCATGGCTTTCCACGACGAACTGACCGGCCTGCCTGGAAGACGCGCCCTCAATGAACAGCTGCTCAAGTTGGGTAGTCGGTATGTTATTGCCATGGCTGATATCGATCACTTCAAGAAATTCAACGATACCTACGGCCATGATGTGGGCGATCAGGTATTGCGCTTTGTGGCCAGTCGCCTGCGGCGGGTCGGTGCCGGCGGCAAAGCGTACCGTTATGGCGGCGAGGAATTTACCGTGCTGTTCCCGGGCAGGAGCGTCGAAGATGCCTATGACGCGCTGGAGGCGCTGCGCGAGAGCGTCGGCCGGTCTGAATTCATGCTGCGCGCCAAGTATAGGCCGAGGGTGAAGCCCGAGCATAAGCCGGAGAGAAAAAAGCCCCCAAGGCACACATCGATCACCATAAGCATCGGGGTGGCGCAACCCGATGACGAGGTTTGGTCGCCACAAGACGTTCTCAAGGCCGCCGATAAGGCGCTGTACCGCGCAAAAGAGAAGGGCAGGGATCAGGTCAGCGACTGACGACCGGTTTCACGATGTTGCGGCGGGGGAGGCGTTGCTAGCAGGATGCTGAAAAAGTCCTTCCATGGACTTTTTGCATTCTTAGCTCCGCAGGCGCAACTCATAGACCTCGCCGTATTCATGTCGGCCGGCATGTAAGCGTTTGTATCGGCGAATCATGACGATTGATTTTAGAATCGTCGGTTCATCAATGCAGGCGGTGGCGAGCCCAATCTTGAGCCTTCGGCCTGCCGGTCCGGGTGTGCCGACCTCAATGAATTGGCGCAGACCGTTACGGGCAGTGTTGGATAATTGCTGCCCGTAACAGTACGCTAATGTCATCAACTCGGCATCCCAGATGACGTCCGCTTCGGCGAAGCGACCGGTAAAGCGGACGCGCGCCTGTGGCCCGCCGATCGGAGACAGCGCTTCATAAGGTTCGCCGGATTTTTCCAGATCCTTAATGAATTTCTTTAACTCCGGGCTCGACGGCGGCATAAGCCTGTCTCTTTGGCCTTGACGTGGTGCAGTGTGCGATGAATGATACGCCATCATGGCGTTCAACGGGCAAAACACGACCCCAGGCAGGCGCGGACCTGTCAAGTGGTACGCGCTCACGATCTTCCTCAGCTCGGCATTCCTCATGGTACTGGAAATCACCGCCGGGCGCCTGCTTGCGCCTTATATCGGCGTATCGCTTTATTCCTGGACCTCGATTATCGGTGTCGTGCTGGCCGGGCTGTCGCTGGGAAACTGGATCGGCGGCGCCTGGGCGGATCGTGGCGGGAATGAACGCTCCGTCGGCCTGACCTTGGGTGCCGGCGGGATTTTCAGTCTGGCCATCCTGTTGTTTCTGTCGATACTTGCGCCGCTCATTCAGGCCAGCACCCTGGATCTGCTGAGTGTGAGTTTCCTCTATGTTCTGGCCCTGTTTTTCATACCCTCGGCGTTGCTGGGGATCGTGACGCCGCTGTTGACGACCATGGCGCTGCGCCTGGACGAGCGCACCGGCCACATCGTCGGACGGCTGCATGCGCTGGCGGCATTGGGCAGCATTGTCGGAACCTTCCTCACCGGTTACTGGCTGGTGCAGTATTTTGGAACCCGCAACATCGTGCTGGGCACGGCTGTGAGCATGTTCCTCCTGGCGGCACCGTTTCTGTGGCGGGCGCCGCGCCGGCTGCCGGCGATTATCCTCATTGCCACCGCTTGTTTGCTCGCGGGTGTTACGTATACGCGTCAAGGGATGACCAATCCGTGCGACTGGGAGAGCAACTATTTCTGTATCCGGGTGGTGGATGAATCGGACCGCGCCCCGTTCGGGCAGGCGCGCGCCCTGGTGCTCGATCATCTGATCCACGGTATCAGCCATGACAGCGAGCCGGGGATGTTGATTCCGGCCTATATGCACCTTATGGATGAGCTGGTGCTCGAGCATTTCGGCGGCCAGCGGCTCGAAGGGCTGGATTTCTTTTTTGCCGGGGGCGGCTCCTATACGCAGCCGCGCGCCGTGCGGGCGTTGTATCCCGATGCCCGTGTCACCGTGGCCGAGCTCGATCCGGCGGTGACCCAGACCGCTGTCGAACGGCTGTTTTTGGATCCGGGCACGATGCGTATCTTCCATAGCGACGCCCGCATGGTGTTACACCGTCTCGGACAAGAGCGCTTCGATGTCATCGTGGGTGATGTCTTTCACGATATCGCCATTCCCTATCACCTCGTGACCCGGGAATACGCCGGGTTGCTGCGCTCGCGGCTTAAGCCCGGCGGCCTTTATACCCTGAACGTGGTCGATGCCTTCCCCGATCCGGTGCTGGTTAAAAGCCTCTTGAAGACGTTGGCAACGGAGTTCGAGCACGTAAACGCGTGGATGGAGACCCTGCCGCAACGGCCCGAGCGCGTGACATTCGTGATCGCTGCCAGCAACACACATGTCGTGCCTGATTCATTGCAGGCGCAACGCGGATTCGAGCGGGTCTGGTATCGGGTAACGGAGCCGCTGCTCACCACCGGTACGGCAATGAGCGAGGTGCCGGTATTGACCGACGATGCCGTGCCGGTTGAACGGCTGATCTCGTCGCTGTTGCTGACCCAACTCGGTCGTTGACCGCGTGACGGCGCCGCCGCCAGGATCGAGTTGGCGCCCAGGCATCCCAGCAAGACCCAGGCGGACGTCTGGCGGGACAGGGTTGCGGCAATTTCCGCATGGTTATCGAGGGTAGGCTGGCAAGGCGCTTTGGGACGCGTTAAGGTATGTCTGATGTACGCACCAACCGGTACCGACAGTTGGAGCTTGCCATGAACCAGCCGCTTTCCAGTGATACCGACAGAAGGACTCAGACACAGCGACTTGCGGGCCTGTTCCGCCGTTTCATGCCCCGCGACGGGGTGCTGGTCGATGCCGAGGATTTGCGCCCGTACGAGTGCGATGGCCTGTCGGCCTATCGCCGCGTACCGATGATGGTGCTGCTGCCCGAGACGGTCGAGCAGGTGCAACAGGCCCTCGAGGTGTGTTCGGCCGAACGCGTCCCGGTGGTGGCGCGCGGGGCCGGGACCGGGCTCTCCGGCGGCGCCCTGCCGCGCGAGGATGCGGTGCTCTTGAGCCTCGCCAGATTTAATCGCATTGTGCACATCGATCCGATGAACCGGGTGGCCCGGGTGCAGCCCGGTGTCAGAAATCTGGCCATTTCCGAGGCCGCTGCGCCCTACGGCCTGTACTATGCCCCGGACCCCTCCTCCCAGATCGCCTGTTCGATCGGTGGTAACGTCGCCGAGAACGCCGGCGGCGTGCATTGTCTGAAATACGGCCTGACGGTCCACAATCTCCTGGAGATCAAGGTCATTACGATTGAGGGCGAAGCGTTGACCATCGGCGGCCAGGGCCTGGATGCGCCGGGCTATGACCTGCTGGCTGTGCTGACGGGTTCGGAAGGGATGCTGGCGGTGATCGTTGAAGTGACCGTTAAATTGCTGCCCAAGCCCGAGCGCGCACAAGTGATCCTGGCCGCCTTCGACCGTATCGAGCAGGCAGGTAACGCCGTTGCCGCAGTCATTGGCGCCGGCATCATTCCGGCCGGCCTCGAAATGATGGACAACCCCGCGATCCGCGCCGCCGAGGACTTCGTGCATGCGGGCTACCCGACCGGGGCCGCCGCCATCCTGTTGTGCGAGCTCGACGGTACCGACGAGGAGGTCTCGGAGCTGATTGCGCAAGTGCGTCAATTATTGGTCGATCACGGGGCGAGCGCGGTGCGCGCGGCCAAGGACGACGCGGAGCGGCAGCGCCTGTGGGCGGGGCGCAAAGCGGCGTTCCCCGCCGTCGGACGCATTTCGCCGGACTATTACTGTATGGATGGCACCATCCCGCGCGCGCAGCTCGCTCACGTGCTCAAGCGCATCGGCGAGATGTCCGCAGAATACCGCTTGCCGGTCGCCAATGTGTTCCATGCCGGCGACGGCAATCTGCATCCCCTGATCCTCTATGACGCTAACGTACCCGGTGAGCTGGAGCGCACCGAAGAGTTTGGCGGCCGGATACTGGAGCTCTGCGTCGAGGTTGGCGGCACCATCACCGGCGAGCACGGCGTGGGTGTGGAGAAGATCAATCAGATGTGCGTGCAGTTTCGTGAGCCGGAGCTCGTACAATTTCACGCACTCAAGGCGGCGTTCGATCCTCGCGGGTTGCTGAATCCCGGCAAGGCGATTCCCACCCTTGCCCGCTGCGCGGAGTTCGGTGCCATGCATGTGCATGGCGGCAAGTTGCCGTTTCCCGACATCGAGCGTTTTTAGCGACTTAGGCGATACGCAGGGCGAACATGGGCATTGAGCTACAAGCGGCAAGGCGTAGAGAGAATGGAGGCGGCCGTGCAGCCCGGCGCTGACGAAGGCCAGGCACTGCAGGAGGCGCTGTCGCGGGCCGTGGAAGAAAAGATCCCTCTGGAGATCATCGGCGGCGGAAGCAAGCGGTTTTACGGCCGCCGTGCGCGCGGCGAGCCCTTCCATGTCGCCGGCCACCGCGGTGTGGTGGATTATGAGCCGACAGAGCTCGTGGTCACGGCGCGTGCCGGCACACCGCTGCAGGAACTTGAGGCGCTGCTCGAGGCCCATGGCCAGATGCTGGCCTTCGAGCCGCCGCATTTTGGCGAGACCGCGACGCTCGGGGGCGCCATTGCCTGCGGCCTGTCGGGTCCGCGGCGACCGTATGCCGGCGCGGCGCGCGATTTCGTGCTTGGCGTTGAGTACCTCAATGGCAAGGCTGAGCGTCTGCATTGCGGCGGCCGGGTCATGAAAAACGTCGCCGGCTACGATGTCTCCCGGCTGATGGTCGGTGCCCTGGGCACGCTCGGCGTCTTGCTCCGGGTCTCCCTCAAGGTAGTACCCAGACCGGCACGGGAGCTTACCCTGGTGCTGCAAACCGTGCCACAGGACGCCATCGACCAAATGAACCGCTGGGCCGGTCGGCCGTTACCGCTGTCGGCGGCCTGTTACGCCGACGATCAGCTGTATGTGCGGCTCTCGGGCACCGAGCGCGGTGTGCGGGCGGCGCGGCGCTCCATCGGGGGGGATGAGCTACCGAGCGGTGACCGGTTCTGGCGCGACCTGCGCGAGCAGCGGCTGGCTTTTTTTGCCGGAGACGCGCCGCTGTGGCGGGTTTCGGTCCCGCCGGCAGCACCGCCCGCGAGCCTCTCGGGAGCGTGGCTGCTTGATTGGGGCGGCGCCCAGCGCTGGCTGCGCGGCGAGCAGCCGGTGGCCGCCGTGCGCGAGGCCGCCGCGGCGGTCGGCGGCCACGCCACGCTGTTTCGCGGCGGTGACCGCCGCGGTGATGTCTTTCATCCGCTGGCGCCGGGTCTGCTGGCGCTGCACCGGCGCCTAAAACGGGCTTTCGATCCCCGCGGCCTGCTGAACCCTGATCGCCTGTGTGCGCCGGCACCGCCCGCTGGCGGTGCCCGGGATTGACCGGGTGATGATGGGAAGAACCGCTCAACCCTTGCCTCGGAGAAATCGGGCCACGTATACTGCGGCCCCTCGCAACCCAAGTCCTGTCTGCAAGGTAAACAATATGGCGATCAGCTCGTTTAATCCGCCCGTGCGCACCCTCATGGGCCCCGGCCCCTCTGACGTTCACCCGCGGGTGTCGGCCGCCATGGCCCGGCCCACGATCGGCCACCTCGACCCGGCCTTCACCGGCATGATGGAGGACGTGAAGACACTCCTGCAATATACCTTGCGGACCAGCAATGAAATGACCTTGCCGGTCTCGGCCCCGGGCTCCGCAGGGATGGAGATGTGCTTCGTCAATCTCGTGGAGCCCGGGGACAAGGTGATCGTGTGCCAGAACGGGGTCTTCGGCGGGCGCATGAAGGAAAATGTCGAGCGTTGCGGCGGGGTCGCCGTGATGGTGGAGGATGCCTGGGGCGAGGCGGTGGACCCGAATAAACTCGAAGAGACCCTAAAAGCCAACCCGGATGCGCGGGTGGTCGCCTTTGTCCATGCCGAGACCTCCACCGGCGCACAATCCGACGCCAAGACCCTGACGGCCTTGGCGCACCAGTACGACTGCCTGAGCATTGTCGATGCGGTGACCTCGCTCGCCGGCACGCCGGTGCTGGTCGACGAGTGGGGAATCGATGCGCTCTACAGCGGCAGCCAGAAATGCCTGTCGTGCGCGCCGGGGCTGTCACCGGTGACATTCAGTGACCGCGCGGTCGAGCGTATCACGGCGCGCAAGTCCCCCGTGCAGAGCTGGTTTCTGGACGTGAGTCTGGTCATGGGCTATTGGGGCAACGGCACCAAGCGCAGCTATCACCACACCGCACCGGTCAACGCCCTTTATGGGCTGCATGAGGCGCTGGTGATGCTGCGTGAAGAGGGGTTAGAACAGGCGTGGGTGCGCCACACAAAGAACCATCTGGCGCTGCGCGCCGGTATCGAGGCCATGGGTCTGTCTTTCCTGGTCAAAGAAGAGGACCGTTTGCCGCAGCTCAATGCGGTCTTACTGCCGGACGGGGTCGATGAGGCCGCGGTGCGCCAGCGCCTGTTGAACGAATACGATCTAGAGATCGGTGCCGGTCTGGGCGTTCTGGCGGGCAAGATCTGGCGCATCGGGCTCATGGGTTATGCGAGCAATACCAAGAATGTGCTCTATTGTCTGGGGGCGCTGGATGCGGTGCTGAGTGATATGCAAGCGGCCATCACCCAAGGGGTGGCGGTGAGTGCCGCGCAGAGCGCCGTGGGCTAAGGGTCTTCATGGACCGCCCCAAGTTCGGCACCGCGGTTCCTCAGCGCCGCTATCAGGTCGGTGAATATAACGCCGTGGTGCTGGGTGACATCGAGAGCACCGATGATATCGACTACACATACATACTCGCCGTCATTGTCGAGGGCGCGACCAATCCCAAGCTCTACGTGACGCTGGAAAGAAATCGCGGACCGAGGGCCCAGGAGGGTTCTCACCGGATGCGGGTGGTGGGTGAGAACATCAGTGAGGAAATCGGGTCCTCGGATCAATGGAAGACGCCGGACGCCTTCGCGGCCACCGCCCTGGCGGTGGTGATAAATCTGCTGGCGCTGACAGATGAACAACCCGTGCGACTGATGTAGGCGCGCACTCCCTTGTTGCCATAGATCAGCCATCGTTCAAGCGCGGCTGAAGATCCGATCCCCGCGGCACCCGCATCATGGGTCTGCCGCAAACCGCCCCCCCGATCATCCGCTTGCCGCGACAGTGGGAACGCCCGTCGCCCCGGAAAACGCCAAAAACCCGCCGCCTTGCACGGTGTCAGCCTGCGTGTTCCCGTTCAGCGTGGGTTCAGCCACCTCCTTCTATGCTCTGCCTGACCACGATGGTTTTTTTCACCCCAATGGTTGCACCGGCCGGCGCCGGTTGACCGATAACGGAAGGAGGCGAGCGATGAAACGTCTGGTATACGGTGTAGTATCTTTGGTGTTGGCGGTTGGGATGCTGTCGCCCGATGTGTATGCATCGGATCGGAAATCCGGGAAATCTTATGGCGATGCGCGTGGCGCCCATCGATCAGATCATTATCCGAAGAAAAAACGCGAGCATCATCGCTATGAGCGTAAACACCATTATCGGCACGATCAACGGCATCACCACACGCGCGGGCATCATCGCAGGGGACACCGGTCGCATCATCGGCATCACTACGACGGCCCGGTGTACCGTCCGTACGCCCGGTACTGCCGTGGCGTGTCTGTGAGCGGGTATCACCATCATTCCCCGGCGCTATCGATGATCGCCGGCGGTGTGATCGGGGGCGCCATCGGCCATGAGATAGGGCATGGTGACCAGGTCGCCACCGCTGCCGGCGCCGTGGTCGGCGCCGCCATCGGCCATGATCTCGGCGGCGGCCGGCGTCACGGGCGCATAGACACGCGTTACGAGTGCTGGTGATCGGCCGGGTGCGCTGCGTCTGGCCGTTGGCGGTGGTCTTGGTTATGCTTAGGGAATGCCACCGTGTCAGGGTGCCACCCGCCCCCGCGTTAGACGGCCGCGCCGGCCAGGAGCTTGCATGCAACGACGATCATGTGTTCGCATACTTTGTATTTTCGCGATGACGGGTGCGCTGCTCATGGCGTCGGCCGCGGGTGCTCGGGAGCAGCGGCCCGCGATTGATGCGGCGGGCTTTCAGGTGGCCAAACGCGGAGGACTCAGCCTGGAACAGGCCGCGGCGCGCGTCCAGCGGCAAACGGGGGGTCGTATTCTGTCCGCCGATGTGCTCAATCGCAAGGGACGCGTGGTCTACCGCATTAAAGTGCTCATGCCCTCGGGACATGTTCGTATTTTCCGTGTCGATGCCGAGAGCGGCGCCGCCGACTGATTCCTGCCTTTCCGTGCTTGTCCGCTGAACCATGCGCGTTTTAGTCATTGAAGACGAAGCAGACCTGCGCAGCCAGTTGCAGACCCAACTGCGCCGTGCGGGTTATGCCGTTGATGTCGCGGCTGACGGCACCGAGGGGTATTACTTCGGCAAGGAGTATCCAATCGATCTGGCAGTGGTCGATCTGGGGCTGCCTGATCTTTCCGGTATCGAGGTGATACGCAAGTGGCGCGCCGACGGCGGGAAATTTCCCATCCTCATTCTGACCGCGCGCGGGCGCTGGCAGGACAAGGTCGAGGGACTCGAGGCCGGCGCCGATGACTATTTGGTCAAACCGTTCCACACCGAGGAACTGCTGGCTCGCCTCAAGGCCCTGCTGCGCCGCGCGGCCGGTATCGCCCAGCCCGCGCTTCGTTGCGGTCCGATTCTGCTCGATACCGCCACCCAGACGGTGAGCGTGGACGACACCGCGCTCGAGCTGACCGCCTATGAGTACAAGGTTCTCGAGTACCTGATGCTGCATACCGGGAAGGTCGTATCCAAGACCGAGCTGACCGAGCATATCTACGATCAGGATTTCGATCGTGACAGCAACGTGATCGAAGTATTCATCGGTCGACTGCGCCGGAAACTCGATCCCGATAACCGCTACCAGCCGATCGAGACGCTGCGCGGTCGTGGCTACCGCTTCACCGTTGAGCGAAGCAGCGCGTGACCTATTCCCTGCGTGCCCGGTTGTTGCTGGCGGGGAGCGTGGTCCTGGCTGCCTTTCTCGGGCTCACGGGTCTGGTGCTGGACCGGGCATTTCGCACCAGTGCCGAAGCGGCGTTAGAGGACCGTCTGCAGGGCCATATTTATGCCTTGTTGGCGGCTGCGGAGCTGGATGTCGGGGACACCATGGTGCTGCCGGATGAGTTGCCGGACCCACGCTTTGCCGTGGCCGGTTCCGGGCTGTACGCGGAAGTCGCACGCGGTGACGGTCGCCGGCACTGGCGCTCGAAATCGGTGCTCGGCCTCACGATCCCGTTTCAGGCGCGCCCGGCTGTCGGTGCCCGGGCGTTTGAGCAGATATCGACTAAGTTGGGCACGGCGCTTCACGGCTTGAGCTTCGGCGTAAGCTGGGATGACAGTCAGGGCCGGCAACGGCGTTACATCTTTCGCGTGGCGGAGAGCCTTGAGCCGTTTTATGCGCAAGTTCGGAGTTTTCGCCGCAACCTGTGGGGCTGGCTCGGTGCCGCGGCGCTGCTGCTGCTGGCGGTCCAGGGCAGCATCCTGCGCTGGGGACTGGCGCCGCTGCGCCGGGTCGCGGACGATCTGGCCGCGATCGAGGCGGGCCGCGCACAATGTTTGACGGGCACGTATCCGACGGAGTTGCGCGGTTTGACGGACAATCTCAATGCCTTGATCGCCGGCGCCCAGACCCACCTTGCGCGCTACCGCGATTCGCTCGGAAACCTGGCCCACAGCCTTAAAACGCCGTTGGCGGTGTTGCGTGGCGCCGTAGACACGCAGGTCAGCGGTGAACAATTGCATGCGCTCGCGCACGAGCAGGTCGAGCGCATGACACAGATCATCGATTATCAGCTGCAGCGCGCGGCGGCTTCCGGTCGCGTGAGTCTGACCGCACCGGTGCCGGTCGCGCCAAAAATCAGGCAGGTGGTTGCCGCGCTCACCAAGGTCTATGCCGACAAGCCGGTGTCCTGTGAGCTCGACGTGGATGACGACGCCGTGTTTTACGGGGACGAGGGCGATTTGCTCGAAATACTGGGTAATGTGACCGACAATGCCTTCAAATGGTGCCGTCAGCGTGTGCTCATTACGGCCCGCGTCGAGCCGGTCGCGCGGGCAGGGCGCCGGGCGCTGACACTGCGCATCGCGGACGACGGGCCTGGAATTCTCGAGGAGATGATCACGCGCGTGTTGCAACGCGGCGAACGCGCCGATACCGCCACCGCCGGGCACGGCATCGGCCTGGCGATGGCCCAGGAAATCGTGCGCATCTACGGTGGCAGCCTGTCGATCTCGGCGGGCGCGCTCGGGGGCGCCGCCGTGACGATGCGTTTTGCCTCGCCGAGGGCGGCGGGCTGACGGGAGACGGTGCCGCCAACAGGCAGGCCGCCGGTCACGCCCCGGAAGCAACGCAAAGAACGCCAAGGCCCAGAGGACGCAGAGCATACTTCAAAATAAAGCGTTTTTGCTTTCTTCGCGTACGTTGCGCCTCCGCGACCTCTGCGTTGCTTCCACAGCGCTAGGGGGCGGAAGGTATTTTTGATACAGGTTCTGGAAATCTCTTGGGTTTGTCAGGTTTTGGGTCAGAAGGCACTCGAATTGTCGCCTGACAACCCGGATCGTGCCGTATAAAATGCTGGCTATCTGAATCTGAGGGGATTGGGGCGTGCGTGATTAGGCAGTTGTCCATCAAGACGCGTGGCCAGGGATTGCATGAATTCACGAATGACGTGCAAGCCGCCGTGTCCGAGGCGGGGGTCGAGCAGGGACTTTGCACACTGCTCGTACAACATACCTCGGCGAGCCTCACGATTCAGGAGAACGCCGATCCATCGGCCAGACGCGATCTGGAGAACTGGCTCGATCGCCTGGTGCCGGAACGCGACGCCCTGTACACCCATACGCTCGAGGGGCCGGATGACATGCCGGCGCACATTAAATCGGCGTTAACGGCGGTGACGCTATCCATTCCAATCATCAACGGTAGCCTCGCGTTGGGGACCTGGCAGGGCGTGTATTTATGGGAGCATCGCTCCAGGGGCGGTGCCCGCAAGGTGGCAGTCCATATCGGATGCGGTTGAAAGAGGGCAGCATGGACACGCACGATCGCTGGGAATATGACGACACCGGGCTGGTGTTGAAGGCCCTGACTTTCGCCGCGCACAAACACCGTGATCAACGGCGCAAGGGCGCGGAGGCCTCACCCTATATCAACCATCCCATCGGCCTCGCCAATGTGTTGTGGCACGAAGGCAAAGTGACCGATGCGGTGGTGATCGCCGCTGCCATTCTCCACGACACGGTCGAGGATACGGAAACCTCTCTGGATGAGCTGCAGCGGGAATTCGGCAAGCAGATCCGTAACATCGTCGATGAGGTCTCCGATGATCAGCACCTGCCGCCGGTGGAGCGCAAGCGCCTGCAGGTGCTGAAAGCGGCGCATGCCAGCCACATGGCAAAGCAGGTCAAGCTGGCCGATAAAATCTGCAATCTGCGCGATATCCTGTCTGCGCCGCCGGCGGGCTGGGAACAGGAAAGAAAGCGGCGCTACTTTGACTGGGCCAAGGAGGTGGTCGATTGCATCCGCGGCACCAATGAAGATCTGGAAGCGGCCTTTGACGCGGTCTATGCCAAGAGGCCCTGAGGGTTTAAATTCCCTCGGCGATCATGGCCGGTAAACGCATCGCCCGCTATGGCGCCTGGTCATCCCCGGTGACCTCGGACCTCGTGGCCTCAAGCACGATCGGTCTCGGGCAGATCGCGCTCGACGCGGGAAACATCTACTGGCTGGAGCAGCGGCCGACGGAAGCGGGGCGCAACGTGCTGGTGCGCCGCGGGCCGGATGGCGATGTAGTCGATGTGACGCCGCCGCCCTACAACGTACGCACGCGCGTGCACGAATACGGCGGCGGTGCCTACGCGGTGCGCGGCGGCGAGCTGTTGTTTGCCAACTTTGCCGATCAGCGTCTCTACCGGCGCGACCCGGCGGGTCCGATACGGCCGCTCGCGCCCGAAGACGGTCTACGGTATGCCGACGCGGTGGTCGATGCGGTGCGCCAGCGCCTGGTCTGTGTGGCGGAAGAGCACAAAACCGACGATCGCGAGGCCGTCAATACGCTCGTGAGCCTCGATCTCAGCGGTCGGCGTACTCGGCAGGTGCTGGCGGCCGGTCACGATTTCTACGCCTCGCCGCGTTTGAGCCCCGACGGAAAGCGCCTGGCATGGCTCAGCTGGGACCACCCCGACATGCCTTGGGACGGCACCGAGTTGTGGACCGGTGAGCTGCGGCCCGATGGCACCTTGGTGGACGCCAACCAGGTGGCCGGTAGCCGGCAAGAGTCCATCTTCCAGCCCGAGTGGTCACCCGACGGGAGCTTGTATTTCGTCTCCGACCGCAGTGGCTGGTGGAACCTGTATCGCTGGCGGGGCGGCAAGGTGGAACATCTCGTAGCGCGGGACGCGGAGTTTGGTCTGCCGCAGTGGGTTTTCGGCATGTCCACGTATGGATTTGAGTCGGCCGATCGTATCGTTTGCGCATATTGCACACAGGGAGTTTGGCGGTTGGCGACGGTGGACACGCGTACCCTGGCGCTTGAAGACATCGACTCTCCCTACAGCGACATCTCCGGGCTGCGGGCGGCCGCCGGCTGTGCCGTGTTCCTGGGGGGCTCACCCACCGAGCCCGTGTCGGTGATTCACTACGATTTCGCGACCCGGCGTTTCGAGATTTTGCGCCGCTCGAGCGACGCCGTGATCGATCGCGGGTACGTCTCGGTGCCGGAGGCCATCGAGTTTCCGACAGCCCACGGACTGACCGCCTACGGTTTTTTTTATTCGCCGAGAAACCGGGACTACACGGCGCCGGACGAGGAAAAACCACCGTTGCTGGTGAAAAGTCATGGCGGGCCGACGGCGGCGACGTCCACCCTGTTTAGCCCCAAGATTCAGTACTGGACCAGCCGCGGCATCGCGGTACTGGATGTCAACTACGGCGGCAGCACCGGCTACGGACGCGAGTACCGGCGGCGCTTGCATGGGCAATGGGGCGTGGTCGATGTGGAGGACTGTGTGAACGCCGCCCGTTACCTGGTGGAGCGCGGAGACGTGGATAGCAAGCGTCTGGCGATCAGCGGCGGCAGCGCCGGCGGTTACACCACCCTTTGCGCACTGGCCTTCCGTGATACCTTCAGCGCCGGCGCCAGCCACTACGGTGTCAGTGAGCTCGAGGCGCTGGTGCGCGATACGCACAAATTCGAGTCGCGTTACCTCGATCTGCTGGTTGGCCCGTACCCCGAACGCAAATATCTGTACCGAGAGCGTTCACCCATCCATTACACCGAACAATTATCGTCTCCGATCATCTTTTTCCAGGGCCTGGAGGATAAAGTGGTCCCGCCAAGCCAGGCGCAGATGATGGTGGAGGCGCTGCGCGGGAAGGGCTTGCCCGTGGCCTACCTGACTTTTGAGGGCGAGCAGCATGGTTTTCGCCAGGCGGAGACCATCAGGCGCGTATTGGAAGCCGAGCTCTTTTTCTATGGGCGGATCTTCGGTTTTGCGCCTGCTGGCCCGATTGCACCGATCACGATCGAGAACCTTGAAAGCTAATATTTCAACTGACCGGGCTTACGCCTCAACATGGTGCTTGCCGACGCTGACCCGGCTCGCCTGCGGGCCTTCCTTGCCTTGTTCCTCGACGTAGAGGACCTCGGTGCCGATATCAAGCTTGTCGAAATCCACGTCCACCAGGCTGTTGCGGTGAAAGTAGATTTCGCGCTTGTCCGCGGTCTCCAGGAAGCCATGGTCCTGGGCGGGGAAGAGCCGGACAACGCGGGCATGATGGGGCAGTACATGTGTCTTTACGTCGCCGCGCTGGCGCCGCGCGTAATCTTCGAGTTGCCGTTTGGCGGCTTCGAAGGCATCGCGGATGGCCACGTACACATCCTCGTGCGCGCTATGCTCTTTGGGATCTCGCCTGATCACCAGTTCCTTGCCCGGCACGGTCAGGTCGATGCGCACGTGATAAATCTTGCCCTTGTGACGGTGCCGGTGCGGTGACTCGACCACCACACGGCAACTCATGATACGGTCATAGAACTCCTCGAGTTTCGCGGCCTTGGCGCGCACCGAGGTTTCGATGGCCTCTGATCGGGGTATGTCCCGAAAGGTAATCTCAAGTGGCAGCTTCATGCCTCACCTCATCGAGCAACCGTGGACCGGCGGGGCACCGGTTTTGCGCCTGAGTGACCGGCCGCCGGGGCGGTCAATCCCCACAGGCGCATGCGGTGATATTAAAGATCAATTCCCGAACCGACTCATTGACCTAGCGCAAAGCTGGACCCTATTAGGTTGCTGAAAAACCAGTTTTTTCGCAACCTGCTAGACTTTGCGGTTCCTCCGCTCGCTGATATGAACCTAAGCTATTGGTATGAAGATTGCTGTACAAGGCAGCTGGCCCACGACCGTGGCCGAGGCGCGCGAAGTCCAGGAGTCGCTGCGCGCGCAGGTACTCACCCGAGGCGCTCCAAGGAATGTCCGGTACGCGGCCGGTGTGGACGTGGGCTTTGAGCAAGGCGGCGCCATGACGCGGGCCGCGGTGGCCGTGCTCAGTTTCCCCGGCCTGCGCCTGCACGAGCAGGCCATCGTGCGCCGAAAAACGCGTTTTCCCTATGTGCCCGGCTACCTGTCTTTCCGCGAGGCGCCGGCGGTACTGGCCGCGCTGGCAAAGCTGCACACCAGGCCGGACCTGCTGCTGTGCGACGGGCAGGGGCTGGCGCATCCACGGCGTTTCGGGCTCGCCTGCCACCTCGGTCTGCTGGCGGACATTCCCAGCATCGGCGTGGCCAAGTCACGCCTGATCGGCACGCACGGCGAGCCGGCACAAGAAAAAGGCGCCTGGGTGCCGCTCATGGATAAAGGCGAGACGATCGGTGCGGTGCTGCGCACCCGCACCGGCGTGCAGCCGGTCTACGTGTCCATCGGTCACCGGATCACCCTGAACGCGGCGATCGACTACACCCTGCGGTGCGTCACGAAATACCGGCTGCCCGAAACCACGCGCTGGGCACACGGGCTCGCCTCGGGTTAATCGTGCGCTTTACCCGGGCCCGTGAGTGGAAAGCGTTTGACACAGTACCACTCTGGCGGCGGGCCCTCGGTGCAGTACAGCGCGACCCGGTCGGCCAGAAACGAGCGCTCGAAGCGGCGAGCGATCCGGTCAAGAATTTTCTCTTTTTGTTGGGCGTCGAGGCTGGCGTACAACAGGCTCAAGTGCGGCCTGAAAACAAGGTCGTCGGACACGCCAAGCAGTTGCTTGGCAAGCGCATGCGCGGCCATGATGTCTTCGCTGCGGGCGGCATCGAGGAACAGGCAGCGAAAATACTCATCCAGGTAGTCCGCGTCGGTCAGAGTGATCTCGAAAGGTTTGAGTTCGCAGGCAAGCGCCCGAGTCTGGGCGATCCGCTCGGATTCCCGGCCGCGAATGCCGCCAAGCAGGGTGATATGTGGTTCGAAGACCGGAGCGCCGTGCCGCCCGGCGAGGTCGGCGATGAGCCGGCCCAGCTCCTCGGCGAGCGGTCCGCGCGGTGTGAGCCACAATGCATGGCGTCGCGTCTGCGGCATGGCGTCAATTCATTGGGGCATCGGCGAGCGCGGCACTCATGCCGTGTAGTCCCGCCGCGACGCGCCCGAGGCCGTCGTAATCGAGTTTTTCCGGTGTATCGAGGCGGCTGTGGTAGTAGGGGTAGCGATACAGGGCGGTGTCGGTGACCATGAGCGCCGGGATGCCTTCGCGCCAGAACGAATAGTGGTCGCTCCAGTGCACGCCCGCGAGCCAGGAAAATGTTGCCGTTTGCTCCACGGGAAAGTCGCTGGCGGCGCGGAACCCGGCCACCGCCTGCCGCAGCAAGGCGCGCGAGGCGAAGTTGGCGACGAAGGCGATGAAGTTGCCGCGGTCCGGATGGAACAGGCTGAACAGCGGCGGGTAGCGCTGACTGTCCGGTTCCCCGGTGTAGTAGCCGATCGTCTCCAGCGCCAGCATGGCCTGGATGTCATCCCCGCGGGCGAGCGCCGCTTGCACGTACACGCGGCTGCCCATGTCCGCGGTGTAGAAAAAGGGTGGCTCCTCGTTCACAAAGGCGACAAAACGCAGCGTGCGCAGAGGGCGGTGCGCGGCGAGGCAGCGCGAGAGCTCCAGCAGGGCGGCAACCCCGCTGGCGTTGTCATTGGCGCCCGGGCTGCCGGCGACCGAGTCGTAATGCGCGCCGATCAGGATAATCGCGGGTGATTCGCCCTGACCCTGGCGCGTGATTTCGAGATTGGCCCAGGTCCGACCGTTTAGCGTATATTCGACCGTACTGACCGCGTAGCCTTGGGCCTGCCAGATCTGGCGAATGTAATCGGCGGCGGCATGCAGTGCCGCCGGATGCAGCACATTGCGTTCGCCGATTTCACCGGCCAGTGTCGCCACATGTGCCTTCAGTCGGTCAACCGACACGCACCGGGCCGTGGTCGTGTCTTGCGCCAGGCCCTGTGTTTGTCCAAAGACCAAGGACGCATTAAATACCAGCAGGGCAAAACCGATCCTGCGCATTGGGGGGGTACCTTCGCGGAGAATGTGTATGAGACGCATCATAGAATTTTCGACGGATCAACGCGAACAGTTGATCGATATCACGCAGCAAGTGCAAGCGGCGGTCGAAGAATCCGGGGTCCAGGATGGCCTGGTGGCCTTGTACGCCCAGGGCGCGACGGGTGCCCTCATGATCCAGGAAAACTGGGATGAGAGCGTGCAGACGGACGTGATCCATCTGTTGCAGAAGCTGATCCCAAGGGGGGTCTGGCTGCACGACAGGCAGGACGGTAACGGGGATTCCCACTTAAAGGCGGGGCTGGTGGGTCCGTCGGAGACCCTGCCTGTGATCGGCGGGAGGCTCGGCCTGTCCCGCTGGCAGAATGTCTTTTTCTGCGAATTCGACGGACCTCGAAACACTCGCACCGTGGTGTGCACAATCATCGGGGACCTGGCGCAAGCGGTCCGGTAATCGCCTGTGTCGCCGGCATGACCTTCGGCCTGTCCACGACAGGGTGCCGACCGGAGGTCTATCGCCGGATCTGGTATTCCCGCAGTTGTTCGCGGCTGATCAGCCGGGTCAAATCATTCAGCTCCTCGGCGAGCACATCGATCACATCGTCGACGGTGAGGATCCCGGCGAGCGCGCCTTCGGTATCGACCACGGGAATGCGGCGCACGCCCTTTTGACGCATGAGCGCAAGGGTTTCCTGCAGATCATCATCTTCTTTGGCCGTCACGAGCTCGAAACTCATGGTGTCCCCGGCGGACACGGCGTCCATGTCCACGTCCAGGGCGAGTACTTCCACGACCAGGTCACGGTCCGTCAGAATGCCGACGGGAACGCGTTTACCGTCTTTATCCTCCACCACGATTAGATCGCCCACGTGGTGCTCCCGCATGAGTTTGGCCGCCTCGCGTACCGACTCATCCTTGCCGATCACGACCACGTCACGGACACAATATTCTCCAACCGACATGGCAGATTTCCTCCATTTAGTGCCAGTGATCCAGCGTCACTGCCAGATCGGTATCATTATGATCAGCGTGTACGGGCAAGACAATGACATTGATCAAATGCCGGGAAGGGAGGCGATCAACAACTCGCCGGCGCGCCGCCAGTGCGCGAGCCGGGTTGGGACTCCCGGGGTGGGCTAACGAGTATCAGGCCTGCGGCATACGCGCGCTGCGTTGCGGCATCAACCAAAGCCGGGACGAGCAGCCTCCGGCGGTCATCGCGGGATCAATTGCCCGATTCGGCGAGTTTGTACCATTTGCTGGCTTCTTCGGTATTCTTCTCCACGCCCAGACCCTGTTCATACATCATGCCCAGTGTCATTTGCGAGCCCGACAGTCCCTGTTCAGCCGCCATGCGAAACCACCTGGCCGCTTCCGCCTCGTTTTTGTCCACACATTCGCCGTGCATGTACATGAAACCGAGACCGTGTTGCGCCAGTGCGTGGCCCTGGTCGGCGGCCTTGCGCATCCAGACAAGCGCATTGGCCTCGTTTTTCGCCATACCCAGCCCGTTTTGAAACTGGATCGCCACACGATACTGCGCCTCGGCGTGGCCCTGCTCGGCCAGCGGCGACAACAGCTGCATGGCCCGTGAGAAGTGTTTGGCCTCAAAGGCGGCAAGGCCGCTCGAGAGGTCCATTTCGATGTCAGACATGGTTTTCCCCGTTCAAGCTGATGAATCAAGTTGGAATATGTTCGCTGGCGCGACACTGATCCCGACGGCCGAACGACGCCGGATTATCGCACAAAGCACGGCCGGGAAAACCCCGACAAAACAGGGCGTGTTGTGATGGAGGAAGCCGTGCGGCGCGCTTTTAGCGACGGATCGGCGTCAGCTTACCTTGGGGACCGGCAGATGATCGACGGGATTGATGTCGTATTTCCTCGGCTCGGTGACCGTCGCAATCTCATAGCGCGAACGGGTGCTCGTCCGGTCCTCGACAAGATCGACGGTTTTGCGTGTCCGATGGGGCCGGTTATCAGGTTGCAGCACGAGCGCGACCTTGGGTTTTAAACGGTGGATACGGTTTATGTTGATCACAACGCCGACGTCGCCGGTATTCAGTTCCACCACGCTGCCAATCGGATAGATGCCCATACATTGAATAAATTGTTCGACCAGGGCCGGGCTGAACGATTTGCTTCGTGTCTTATAGATCTCTTTCAGTATTGTATGTGACGGCAGGGCATCGCGGTAGGCGCGGTCGCTGGTCATGGCGTCGTAGAAATCAACGATCGCGCCTATCAGCCCGAACTGTCCGATCATCTCGCCCTTCAGGCCGTTGATATAGCCCGTGCCATCGTAATGTTCGTGATGATTGCTGACGACCTGCAGCGCCTGCGCGGGGATATTGGTCTGCTGAAGGAGTTTCACGCCTTCCGGCACATGCTGCTCCATGATCTGTACTTCTTTGAGTGTCAGCTCCGCAGGCTTGTTCAGTATTGAGTTCGGCACCTTCATCTTGCCGATATCATGCAGCAGGGCGCCGAGGCCAAGGATCTCAAGCTGGTCCCTTTCAAGGCCCAGATGGCGACCAAAGGCAAGCCCCAGGATGCAAACCCGCAGACTGTGTTCGGCGGTATACCTGTCTTTGTGCTTCAGCTGGCTGAAACAGACCAGGGCATCGGGATTCCGGATCACGCTTTGCGCCATGTTGCCGACGAGCTGCTTCGCGGATGCCGTGTTAATGCTCTTGCCGATACGGGCGTCTTCCATAATGCTGTCGATCAGCACATTGGCCTGCTCGTGAGTGGCCTTGATGGCCTCCACTTCCGCTTCCACCGTGGTTTGATCGTTGTAAATGCTGCGGTGCCGCGGCGCGCGGTACTGCTTGAGCATCTCAAGCTCGAGTTCCTTAGGATTGACGCCGTCGGTGACGGCACCGAAGCCCGATGATTGCGGGCCGAGTGCGGATTTCTTGAGCGTGGCGAGTGCCGCCGGGTCGGTGCGCTCTGTCTCGATGTAGACATACTTGCAATAGCGCTTGAGGTCTTCCAGTTCGGTTTGCGAGGTGATTTCGAAACCCTGGAACAGAAACGGGGTCTCGAGCCAGGGGCGATCCAGCTCGGCCACGTACATGCCCAGCCGCAGTTCTGCGCAATCGATTCGTTTTTTCATATGTTACAGAGACCGCGGTTCGCGGTCATGCACCCAATATTGTTATCCACTATAAAAATATGCAAATTTCACGCCACGTGATCCTTGGACCCGAAATGCCGCCAGCAGTTCACAACAAGCCTCGGAAAATCAGATACTTATCTCAGAACATTACGCCGGCCAATGCGTGGGCACGTGGGTTCTCGCCCCCGTCATGTGTCGTCAGGCGTCGGTCGCCGCAGCCGCAAAGTGACGTTCCGTGCCCGCCGCGGGGCAGGAATGCCGGATCCACCTAGTAATAGCGGGGTTGCGCGCCGGAAGCGGCGTGGCTAGAGTTAGGCGAAATCCAGTGATGACCCATGCAAATCACCCGCTCTGCCCCGCGCCGCTACCAGCTCGTTGAAACCCGCTTGCAGGAGCGGCTGGCCAACGCGACCACGCGCTGTAATCTCTGTCTCTGGCATTGCCGGATCGGCCACGGTCAGCGCGGTTTCTGCCAGGCCCACGTCAATCGCGACGGGGTCCTGTACAACCTGTCTTATGGTATCTTGTCCGCCATCGATATCGGGCCGATCGAAGGTAAGCCGGTGCGCCATTACCGGCCGGGGACCAAGGTCATGTCCATCGGCAGCTACGGCTGCAATTTCCGCTGCGGCGGCTGTCACAATCTGGAGATCTCCTGGGGTGTCAGCGCCTTGGACGAGCTGGCACGCGGACGGTCCACCTCCGCCTACGTAACGCCGGAGGAGCTGGTGGACAGTGCCCGGCGTCACGGCGTTGACGGCATTGCCTTTACGTATTCCGAGCCCGCGGTGTGGCTGGAGTACGTGCTCGACGTGTCAGAGCTGGCGCATGCCGCGGGGCTGTACACCGTTTACGTGTCCAACAGCTTTGTGACCGAGGCGGCGCTGGTGGCCATGGCGCCGCACGTGGACGTGCTGTGCTCGGACATAAAGAGCCTCGATGACGGGTTTTACATGGAGATCTGCCAGGTCGCGCGGGTCGAGCAGGTGTTGGCGTCCATCGAAAAAGCCAAACAACTAGGCATCCATGTCGAGACCCGGACCAATATTATTCCCGGCAAGAACGACGATCCATCCATGCTGCGGGAGATTGCCGCCTGGATTCGCGATCACCTCGGCGCCGACAGCCCGTGGCATATCACGAAATTCTTTCCGGCCTACCGGCTCGCGCATCTGCCGGAGACGCCGGCGGCGGTCATGTGGGCCGCGCATGATGCGGCCCGCGCGGGCGGCCTTAAGAACGTCTACGTGCAAGACGACAAGGGATGTGACTGCGCCACGGAAAATTTGCCGCTGTCGGCCTACCTGTCTCAGGACGCCGAGACCCTGCATGCGGTCAAGCAATGCGCCGCGTCCTGCTGCGGGGAGCAGGGCATACTCTTAAAGCGCTACGAGACCGGCTCGAATTGACGACGGCCGGCGTTACTCCTCGGCCGCCTCAACGCTGATGGCGTCGCCGGCGCGAACGGCTGCGAGCACCCTGGGGTCTCCGAGGATTTTCCCGAGCACATTGACCCGTGCGGCCAAACGGCATTCATCGCCTCGTGAGATCGGGGTCGGCCCGAATGGGATCGCGAGGCTGCTGCCTTCGACCCAAAAACCCACCGTGCCGGGCTCGACGACTTGCTGCGCGTCCGCTTCCAGCGCGGCGCTTATCGGCACGGAAAAATAGACCTCATCACCCCAGGTGTTTGCGCGTGAGTCGCAGGGCAGCGCCGCCAGCAGCCGGCGCGCGGTGGGGGTATCGTCGAGCTCTGCGATCATGGCGGTTGTGCCTGAGCAGATGCGGATACGGGTCAATGGGCTTGCCTCTCAATGGTGCAATCGGTTCCAGGCGTCGAGTGCCGCAATCTTGTAGGCCTCGGCCAGCGTCGGGTAATTGAACACGCTGTTCACGAAATAATCCAGGGTGCCTCCCAGCATCATCGCCGTCTGGCCGATATGGACCAGTTCCGTCGCCCCCCCGCCGACGATGTGCACGCCGAGGATGCGCCGATCCTCCAGGCCCACCAGGATTTTCAACAGCCCCTCGCGCAGGCCGAGAATCTGCCCGCGCGCGGTTTCGCGGAAGCGTGCCAGGCCGGTCTCGTAGGCGATGCCCTCTTTGACCAGGTCCTGCTCGGTCTTGCCCACCATGCTGATCTCCGGCACCGCGTAGATGCCATAGGGGATATGCGACATGCCTTGATAGGTGGGTTCGCCAAAGGCGTGCAGCGCCACCAGCCGTCCCTGTTCCATCGACGTCGAGGCGAGGCTGGGAAAGCCGATGACGTCGCCGGCCGCGTAGATATGGGGCACGGCGGTGCGAAAATGTTCGTCGACCTTGAGGTTGCCGCGCCCATCGGCCGTGAGACCGGCTTTCTCCAGATTGAGCGAGGCCGTACAACCGGTGCGCCCGGCGGCAAACAGCAAGACGTCGGCGAGGATCTGTCTGCCGTTCGCCAGGCGGGTGACCACTTTCCCGGTGGTATTACGGACGACTTCCGCGACTTTCTCGCCGAGGCGGAAGACCATGCCGTTATCGCGCTGGTAGTGCATGAACTCATCGAGAATTTCATGATCCGTGAAGCCGAGCATGGTGGGACTTTCATTGACCACGGTCACCTCGATGTCTAGCGTATTGAACATGGTGGCGTACTCGATGCCGATCACGCCGGCGCCGATGACGGTGAGGGTCCGCGGGAGTCCGTTCAGCTGCAGGATGCCGTCGGCGTCGATCACGGTCTCATCATCGAACGGAATGTGATCCGGGCGCCGCGGCCGCGTGCCCGTGGCGATGAGTATCTTCTCCGCTTCGAGCTCCAGCGGGTCACCGTCCTGGGGCTGTATCCGCACGGTATGGCTGCCGGTGAACGATGCCGTGCCCTTGATCAGCTCCACGCCGTTACGTCTGAGCTGTTCGCGAATCAGTTCCACCTCGTGGCGGATGGGAACATCCAGGCGTTGCCGGAGGTCCGCCGCGGTGATATCGGATTTGAGGCGGTGATCGCGGCCGTAATACCCGCGTTGTCCCCAGCCCGTGAGGTAAAGGATCGCTTCGCGCAGGGCCTTGCTCGGAATCGTCCCGGTATGTAGGGCGACCCCGCCGACCAGGGGCCGACGCTCGATGAGCGCGACGCGTTTGCCGAGCTTGGCCGCCTGGATGGAGGCCCGTTGTCCGGCCGGCCCGCTGCCGATGACCAGAAAATCGATGTGCCTCATCGCCGTTCTCCGGCGCGGTCTAGGCCAAACGGGTGCTGTACTCGGCCTCCGCGCTGATCTTCATGCGCAGGAGGTCTTCGCTGATGTTGACCCACTGCGAGCTGGCCGCGGTAACGGTGTCGGAGAGTTTCTTGGAGAATTTCTGATAGGTGTGCGTCTCTTTGTCCTGCAGCAATCCCGCCGCGTGCTCCAGAAAGGAGATCAAGCCCTCGATTTTCGCGAGCTTTCTTTTCTTCGACTGAATGTCCTCGTCTTCTTCCTTGGCCTGGAAGTAGGCATCCGTGTCATTCATCATCGGCTCGATCACGTTGTTGAATTTCTGGAAGTCGAGATTGAACAGCCCGTAGGAATACTGGAACAAGCGGAACAGCTCCAGGACCGGGCCCTTGATGGCATCCAGCCGGGGGTGTTTGCGTAACGCGCCGGCGAGCAGGGTGAAGACATCTTCGTACGGTGACTTGCGCGGGAGTTTAATCCCCCCCTTGGTCTCCCGCATATTGGGGTTCATAACCATCTGGCACATGGCCTTCAGCTCATCGAGCAGTGCCTGGATTTCTTTCTGGCTGCTTTTCGATTCCCGTCTGGCGTAGTTGTAGTTCACCTCGGTCTCCCCGAAGTCAAAGGTCTGGGTGACCTTCTCTTTGATTTGGGATTCCAGCTCGCCCTTTGTGTCGGCGCCTAGCTCCCCTGAAAGTCGCTGCTTGAGCCGGGCGCGCACGTGTTGGGCGATGCGAAACATGTTAGCGTAACGCGCCTCGTTTTCCTTGGTGCCCTGGTAGGCCTGCATCAGCCGGCGGAAATCCAACACCTTGGTGTACAGCTCATGGGAATAACGCAGAAACGGCCCGACGAAATCCGCGTTTTCTTCCGCGGTGATCTTTAGCGCCTTGAGCTGTTGCTTAAGGGCGTCGATCTTCATGCCAATCGTGTCGGCGCCCCTCGCTATCCCGCCCATGATTTTGGCCATGTCGTTGAACGTCTGATTCAATGCCTTGTTGGTGCGCAGTATGCCGATGAGCTTGTGCAGCATCGTTTCCTCACCGCTCGAGTGCAGGAACAGGGCCTGCAGACTGGCCTTGGCGTCGGCCAGTTGGGAATCATTGAGCAGTCCATGCTCTTCGATGAAGAACAGTCCGATCATCGAGATCAGGGTCTCCTTCTGTTTGGCATCCATGTTTTTGACGGGCGTGTCATTCATTATATGTATGAATCGCTTTCTCGCTGCGAGAGGCCGTGAGGCGCGGTGGTCAGATTAGTATAGGTATAATAATTATAGAGGAATTTATCATGTTTTGGGGCGAGCACCGCGGCCGTCTGTTCAGGCCTATGGTAGCCGCGTGTGGGGGCTACCGCTTGCAGCTTCCGATCAAAGTCGCAGTGTGGCTGACCGGCAGCACGCCGGCGCACGCCGGCCGGTCCGCAAACGCCCTGCGACGGATAGGGGTTCTGCGACGTTTTGGCGGCAAGCCGGCCGGCCCATTGAACTTTCCGGCGCCCGCCCGCATCTACTGGACATCTCGTGTTGGGATATTGGGATAAGAGGTAAATAAAAAGTCATGAAACGCGTCTTTCTTTTTCTGGCGACTAACTTCGCCATTCTGATTGTGCTCAGCATCACCTTGCGTTTGCTCGGTGTCGAACGCCTGCTGGATGAAAGCGGCACCAACCTGGATATGAGCGCCTTGTTGATCTTCGCCGCGGTCTTCGGCTTCGGCGGTTCGTTCATTTCGCTGGCGCTCTCCAAATGGACCGCCAAGCGCCTGACCGGCGCCCAGATCATCGAACAGCCGCGTACGGACACCGAGGCCTGGCTGGTGAGCACGGTCCGGCGGCAGGCGCAGGCCGCGGGGATCGGCGCGCCGGAAGTCGCCGTCTACGATTCGCCGGACGTCAACGCCTTTGCCACCGGCATGCGCCGCAACAGCGCGCTGGTCGCGGTCAGCACCGGTTTGCTGCGCGGCATGAACCGGGACGAGGCCGAAGCGGTGCTCGGCCACGAGGTCAGTCATGTCGCCAATGGCGATATGATCACCCTGGCGCTGATCCAAGGGGTGATCAATACCTTCGTGATCGTGTTGTCGCGCGTGATTGGCCACGTGGTCGACCGGGTGGTGTTCAAGACCGAGCGCGGGCATGGGCCGGCATTCTGGATCACCGCCATTATCGCGGAAATCGTCCTCGCCATCCTGGCCAGCATCATCGTCATGTGGTTCAGCCGGCAGCGCGAGTTCCGCGCCGATGCCGGTGGGGCGAAGCTGGCGGGCAGGGACAAGATGATCGCCGCCTTGCAGCGCCTGCAGCGTGGCGTCGAGCAGCCGCACCTGCCCGACCAGATGGCGGCCTTCGGTATCTCGGGCGGTCGTGGCCTCGGCATCAAGCGTCTATTCATGACCCACCCGCCGCTGGAGGAACGCATCGCGGCCCTGCAGGCACAGCGCTAAGCGCCGGGCAGGCGGCGCCGGGCGCTAGCGCGCGGCGCACAACGGCAACGCCAGCGCCTGCAATATCTCTCCGGTGTCCAGCTGCTGCACAAAGGCGGCGACGCCGGAGTGCTCCGGCTTCCATCCGGATTGCAGGCGCAGGGACCGCGACAGGTCCGCCTCGCCCTGCGCGTTAAAGGCGAGCGGTCCGATGAGTGTCCGTACGACGTAGTCGTGGTTCAGCACGTGTGTGGCGTTCTCTCCCGCTGTGACTTCGCTTGTCAGCCTGCTTTCGTACAGCGCAAGGTAGGCGCGGATGCGTTGCCGCGCGGACGGATCGCGGGCGCGGGCGACGCCGCTCACGCGCAGGCGGTCGGTTTTGGCCAGGGAGGCCGCGAGACGGATGTCCGCCTGCGCCGGCACGCGGTTGATCTCGGCGACCCTTTTTCGCAGCCGGTCCCAGAAGGACCAGGGTCGGAAATCCTCGCCGCTCAGCACGAACTGCGGGGTATACAGTGTACGCAGACCGTTGATCCGGACCTGCTCGCGTTGGCGTTCGGTGTACATGGCATCGGAATAGGGATCGGGCCAGCCGAGCGTGTTCCAGTAATCCACATGCAGGCTAAGCGGAATGACTTTGGTCTGATCGAGCCCCTTGGCAGGCAACTGGCGCAGCCGCGCATCGGCCGGCGGGCAGCTGCTGCAGCCCTCCGAGGTATACAGCTCGAGCAGCGCGATCCTGTGCGGCGGGCTCGCCGCATGACAGGCTATGTCGTCCGCGTCGCTCGCGGGCCCGGCAAACAGGCAGGCAAGCGTCGCGACGAACGCGTGGTATAACCAAAAACGCTTTGTGGTCATCAATACCCCCGGGTAGAGATTTGTCTTTGTCCAGATAGTGAGGACCGGCGACCAGGCGGCAAGTTCCGGTGCCGGCGCATCGGGTCGCGCGTCAACGCCGCTTGCCGCCCGCCGTGATAGAAAAGTGATAAATCCGCGACCGCACGGTGAACCCTTGTCACGTCGCGTGTGGGGATAATGACCACCGATGAACTTATCAGGCCGGTACGAGTCGGATGGTTTGGTTCGCCATGATCGGCCGGCGCCCGCGGAGTGAGACTATGTTGCTTATCAAACAGAAACCCGACATTAAAGAGGCAGACATCACGGACGAATCGTTGTACCGGCAGCGCCGCCGCTTTCTGCAGGCGGCGGCCGTGGCCGCCGCGGGGCTGGCCGCGCCGGGCCTGCTGGCATCGCCGTTCGCCATGGCCGGCGAGAAACTGACCGGTGTCAACACGGGTCGCTATGTGCTCGACGAGAAACCGACACCTTATAAAGATGTCACCGGCTACAACAACTTTTATGAGTTCAGTACCAACAAACAGGCCGTCGCCCGGCTGGCGGAGGATTTCAAGACCCGGCCGTGGAAGATTGCCGTTGAGGGCGAAGTCGCCAAACCGGCCATCTACGAGTTCGATGACCTGCTAAAGCCACATAAGCTCGAGGAGCGGGTGTACCGGCTGCGCTGCGTTGAGGCCTGGTCCATGGTGGTACCCTGGGTCGGCATCCCGCTGGCCGATGTCATCAAACGCCTGCAGCCGACCTCGCGGGCGAAATATGTGCGCTTTGTGACGCTTCATGATCCGGAGCAGATGCCGGGTCAGCGCCCGGGCCTGCTCGGTTCGGGGCTCGATTGGCCCTATGTCGAAGGCCTGCGCATGGACGAGGCCATGAATCCATTGACCCTGCTCGGTGTCGGCCTGTACGGCGAGGTCATGCCCAAGCAGAATGGGGCGCCGGTCCGCTTGGTGGTACCGTGGAAATACGGTTTCAAAAGCATCAAGTCTATCGTGAAAATTCAATTCCTGGAAACGCAGCCCAAGACCACCTGGAACCTGGCGGCCCAGCAGGAATACGGGTTTTACGCCAATGTGAATCCCAACGTGGATCATCCGCGCTGGAGCCAGAAACGCGAACGACGCATCGGCGAGGACTCGCTGTTCAGTCCTAAGCGCGAGACCCTCATGTTCAACGGCTACGCCGAGCAGGTGGCGCATCTGTATGCCGGCATGGATCTGAAAAAGCATTACTAGCGCGTCGAGGTCGTCATCGCGTGTGTGGGTGAGCGGCATGAACGAAAACCAACGTATCCGTTGGATCTTAAAACCACTGGTGTTTGTTGCTTGCCTGGTCCCGTTCGTCTGGCTGGTGCGCAACGGAATATGGGGGGAGCTTGGCGCCAATCCGGTGGAGACCCTCAGCCGCTATACCGGTGACTGGACCCTGCGCTTTCTGCTGATCACGCTCGCGGTGACGCCGCTGCGCCGGCTCACGGGCTGGCAGGGGCTGCAGCGCCTGCGCCGCATGCTGGGGCTGTTCGCTTTTTTCTATGCCTGTCTGCACGTTACTACGTATCTCTGGCTGGACCAGTTCTTCTCGCCCGGCGCCATTGCCGAGGACGTGCTGGAACGTCCGTATATCACCGTCGGGTTTGCCAGCTTTCTCATGCTGATCCCGCTGGCCGTTACCTCGACCCGTGCCATGATCAGACGCCTGGGCGGCAGGCGCTGGCAGCGCCTGCACCGGCTGGTGTATCTCATCGCCTGCGGCGGCGTGCTGCATTTCCTGTGGCTGGTCAAATCCGATCTGGCGCAACCGCTGATGTATGCGTTCGTGCTTGCCCTGCTCCTGGGCTATCGGCTGGTGGGCGCGATGCGCAAGATGCCTGCCCACGGGAACACTTCGCCCGGCTGACGCCGGACCATTGTCTCAGGTCCGACGATGTGCCGGCGGTGCCTGATGACCCGATGTTCGCCTCGCATTCTGTGTTATGGTCGTGCTGCACGCCTAAGCGGACAGAACCGGAGCGAGTTCCATGCGGCTTTATCGACTGCAACTTCACTGGCAAATTCTGATCGCCTTGGGGCTGGCGGCGCTCGCCGGCAGCCTCACGGGCACCGATGGCGCGGTGTTCGGCGTGAGGTTTTACGCCGTCTACGAGTTTCTCGGCACGCTGTTCCTCAATGCCTTGAAAATGCTGATCGTGCCCTTGATCGCCGCCTCGATCATCACCGGCATGGCCGGGGCCAGCCGGTCGGCCTCCTTCGGCCGCCTGGGTGGCAAGACCCTGCTGTACTATATGACCACCAGCCTGTTCGCGATCATGGTCGGTCTGTTCCTGGTCGGTCTCATTGCCCCCGGTATCATTGACGGTCAGCCGGCCCGGGACATTCTTGGGCTCAGTGCGGATACCAACGCGGTGCTGGCGCAGACCGCCGGACGCGATGCCGGAGACCTGGCGGAGATCTTTCTGCGCATGGTGCCGCCGAATATCGTCGCCGCCGCGGCCGATGGTCAGTTGCTGGGCCTGATCTTTTTCTGCCTGCTGTTCGGTTTTTTCGTCACCCGGGTACGCGACCGTTACACCGAAGTCCTGACCAATTTCTGGCAGGGTGTGTTCGAGGTCATGATGCTGATCACCAACTGGGTGATGCGATTCGCCCCCCTCGGCGTGTTCGCCCTGGTAGCGAAGGTGGTCGCGGACACCGGTTACAGCGCCATCGAGCCCTTGTCGTTATTCATGTTGACCGTGCTGGCGGCGCTGGCAGTACATATGTTCGTTACGCTACCGGTGTTGCTGTCGCTGATCGGGCGCGTCAATCCGCTGCGCCAGTACCGCGCCATGGCGCCGGCGCTGTTGACGGCGTTCTCCACCGCCTCGTCCTCGGCGACGCTGCCGCTGACCATGAAGTGCGTGGAAAACAACGCCGGGGTCTCTAATCGCGTGACCAGCTTCGTGCTGCCGCTGGGCGCGACCGTCAATATGGACGGTACGGCGCTGTATGAATGCGTGGCGGCCATGTTCATCGCCCAGGCCTACGGACTGGAATTGAGCTTCGTGACCCAGTTCACGGTGGTGCTGGTGGCGCTGTTGACCTCCATTGGGGTGGCCGGTATCCCTGCTGCCAGCCTGGTGGCCATTGTGGTCATTTTGGGTGCCATCGGTCTGCCGGCCGAGGGCATCGGCCTGATTCTGGCCGTCGATCGTGTCCTCGACATGTGCCGTACCAGCGTCAATGTCTTCAGCGATGCCTGCGGGGCGGTGATTATCGGCCGTACCGAGGGGGAGACGCGGATCCTGAGCGATGCCGCGCCCGCCGGGCGCGAACAAGCCTCAGGGCTGTACTAGGCGCCGCGCTTGGCCGCACCGGCCATGGAGCTCATGACCGCTGCGGCAAGGTGGGTTCGGAGAACTCTTCACTGCCCGAAAAGCGTATGCCCATAAGGTTCTCCTGGTGAAACGCTGGGTAAATGACACCGTCTTCATTCGCCAGGGGCCCCTGTTTCCAGGGTTCCCTGGCGGTTTATTTGGCAGCTTATGCGCGCGTTGACAAGCGTTTGACGATGAAAAAATATGCACGAAACGATAAATATTTTTTGATGACGCTGGCGATGGTCCGGCCAGTGGCCTAGAATAGCCGTCCCGGTAAAACGGCGAGAAACAGCTATCTTATGGCGCGGCCGGCCTTGAGCGGCCGTACCATCCGCAACAGTTTTTCTGTAACGTTTCCAGCATAAAGGGTTTTCAGTGTGGAACAGTATCGCGGCACAACCATTCTCTCGGTGCGCAAAGACAATCAGGTCGTGATCGGCGGCGACGGCCAGGTCTCCCTGGGCGACACCATCATGAAGGGCAACGCGCGTAAGGTCCGGCGCCTTTACAAGGACCAGGTGGTGGCGGGTTTTGCCGGTGGCACGGCCGATGCGTTTACCCTGTTCGAGCGTTTTGAGGGCAAGCTGGAAAAGCATCAGGGACACCTGACGCGGGCGGCGGTGGAGCTGGCGAAGGACTGGCGCACGGATCGCATCTTGCGGCGGCTCGAGGCGCTGCTGGCGGTGGCGGACAAGACCGCCTCGCTCATTATCTCGGGTAACGGCGATGTCATCGAGCCGGAGGCCGGGTTGATCGCCATCGGTTCCGGCGGCCCCTATGCCACCGCGGCGGCACGTGCTTTATTGCAGAACACCGACCTCGACGCCCGCGCCATCGTGGAAAAGGGGTTGAATATCGCGGCGGACATCTGCATCTATACCAATCACAGCCTCGCAATCGAGGAGTTGGAGATCTAGGCAAGCCCATGTCCGAAATGACACCACGTGAAATCGTCCAGGAGCTGGATAAGCATATCGTCGGCCAGACGGCCGCTAAACGGGCGGTGGCGATCGCCCTGCGCAATCGCTGGCGCCGGGCGCAGGTGGCCGATGAAGAGCTGCGCAACGAGATTACCCCGAAAAACATCCTCATGATCGGGCCCACCGGAGTGGGCAAGACCGAGATCGCCCGCCGCCTGGCCAGACTCGCCAATGCCCCCTTCATCAAGGTCGAGGCCACCAAGTTCACCGAAGTGGGTTATGTGGGCCGCGAGGTTGATTCGATCGTGCGCGATCTGGCGGACATGGCCGTGAAGATGACGCGCATAGAAGAGATGGAAAAGCTCAAGGTGCGCGCCCAGGACGCCGCCGAAGAGAGGATTCTCGATATCCTGCTGCCACCGGCGCGCGACATGGGGTTTGCGGTCGGCGCGGAGGGCCAGAAACGCGACGGAGAGAGCGGCGCGGCGCGACAACGGTTCCGCAAAATGCTGCGTGAAGGCGAGCTCGATGACAAAGAGATCGAGGTGGAGCTCTCGGTGACAAATGTCGGCGTGGAGATCATCGCGCCGCCGGGCATGGAGGAGATGACGAGTCAGTTGCAGGGCATGTTCCAGAACCTGGGCGGCCACCGCACGCGCACGCGCAAGGTCAGGATCAAGGAGGCGATAAAACTCCTGACCGAAGAGGAGGCGGCCCGCATGATCAATGAAGAGGACACCAAGGCGCGGGCCATGGAACGGGTCGAGCAACACGGCATCGTGTTTCTCGATGAGCTCGACAAAATCGTGGGGCGTTCCGAAACCCATGGGCCGGATGTCTCGCGCGAGGGCGTGCAGCGTGACCTGCTGCCGCTGGTCGAGGGCAGCACGGTGACCACCAAGTACGGCATGATCAAGACCGACCATATTCTTTTTATCGCCTCGGGCGCCTTTCATCTGGCGAAACCCTCCGATCTCATTCCCGAGCTGCAGGGCCGACTGCCCATCCGGGTGGAGCTGGATGCGCTGACCGCGGAAGACTTCGTGCGCATCCTTACCGAACCGGACGGCTCGTTGACGGATCAGTACATCGCCCTGCTGCAAACCGAAGGGGTGGGGCTTTCGTTTTCCGATGACGGTCTGCGCCGGATCGCCGAGATCGCCTGGCAGGTCAATGAACGAACCGAGAACATCGGCGCCCGCCGTCTGCACACCGTTATGGAACGGCTGCTGGAGACGATCTCCTACGAAGCGGCCGATCGCGGCGGTGAGAACGTTGTGGTCAACGCGGCCTATGTCGACCAGCACCTCGCCGACCTGGTGGGTGACGAAGACCTCGCCCGTTATATCCTGTAGCGAGTCATCGCTGCCATTCAGTTCGCGCAGCCACGCGCCGCGTCACACCCGCCAATGACTCTCGCAGGGTGGACTTGAATTCATACGCGGTATCCCCATATCCAAGACCAAGAGAGCCCGCGGCACATTGGGCAAACCAGGTCGCGGGGTGGTGTAACAGCAACGCCGTCCGGCCGGGCCGCAAGCGGGTCTGCGCCGGTACGGCAGGTCACACAAAGGAGGTAAGAAAATGGCCAATCTAATTCGACGTCCCCGCGCCGGCCGCCTGGGCCTTTGGGATAATGACTTCGATCGGATGTTAGAAGGCTTCTTTGGACCGACGCGCTGGCTTGAAGAGGCGCCCAGCGAGGACCTGGTGCCGGCCATCGATGTCAGCGAGCGCGCTGACGGGTTCGTGGTCAAGGCCGAGTTGCCGGGCGTGCGCAAGGAAGGCATCGACGTCAATATGGAAAACGGCGTGCTCACGATCAGTGCCGAGACCAAGAGCGATACCGAAGAGAAGGAAGGCGACCGCGTCATTCGCCAGGAGCGCCGTTACGGCAAATACGTGCGCAGCCTGAGGCTCGGGACGCAGATTGACGAGAGCAAGGTCAAGGCGTCCTATAAGGACGGTGTCCTGAATCTGGTGCTGCCGAAGGCCGAGGAAATCAAGCCCAAGAAGATCTCGGTCAACGTGGGTTAGACTCCCATCGGGCGCCGGGCAGTATCGCGGCGCTTAACGGGCGCAGATCGAAGACTTGGGATAGAAGGGCCGCGCAAGCGGCCCTTTTGCCGTTATGCTCATCGTGTTGCCAGGGGCAACGGCACCTGCCGACTGGCGGATGGACCTACAAGTCGGCTGACTTGACGGCCCGAATGCGGTAAGTTGTCACACACGGTGTCCGATTGTGGTCGCCGAGGGCGGTCCGCATTGGGCTAGGTTGGTATGGACGTTGACGCAAACACTGCACGGCAAAACAACCGGAACGATCATATGACGCTCTCGCCAACATCGGCCGCCGAACGGGCGCGGATTCTCACCGAGGCCCTGCCGTATATCCAGCGTTTCCATGACAAGACCATCGTCATCAAATATGGCGGGAATGCCATGGTCGACGATGCGCTCAAGCAGGGTTTCGCGCGTGATGTGGTGTTGATGAAGCTGGTCGGCATGAACCCGGTGCTGGTCCATGGTGGCGGTCCCCAGATCGGTGAGCTGTTGGAGCGTATCGGCAAGGAAAGCCGGTTTGTGCAGGGCATGCGCGTGACCGACCGCGAGACCATGGATGTGGTGGAGATGGTGCTCGGCGGTCTGGTGAACAAGGAGATCGTCAGCCTGATCAACCGTCATGGCGGCAAGGCCGTGGGCCTCTCAGGTAAGGACGGCGGCCTGATCCGTGCCAGAAAACTGGTGATGACGAAATCCAGCGACGACGCCGCCCTGCCCAGCGAGATCATAGACATCGGGCATGTGGGTGAAGTGGCGGGCGTCGATCCGGAAGTGGTGGCGCTGCTCGACAGCAAGGACTTCATTCCGGTTATTGCCCCGATCGGCGTCGGCGACGACGGCCAGACCTACAATATCAACGCCGATATCGTCGCCGGCAAACTGGCCATTACCCTCAATGCCGAGAAGCTGATCCTGTTGACCAACACCAAGGGCGTGCTCAATCAGGGCGGCGAGCTGTTGACGGGTCTTTCGGCCGCCGAGGTCGATGCCCTGGTACGCGAGGGAACGATTCACGGAGGCATGCTGCCCAAGGTCCACTGTGCGCTCGACGCCGTCAGAAGCGGTGTCAGGGCATCGCATATCATAGACGGCCGGGTCGCGCACGCGGTCCTGCTGGAAATCCTGACCGACGAAGGCGTGGGCACCCTGATCAAGCCCTGAGCACGCCGATGCAAGCAAAAGCCATTGTGGAGTTTTTTCAACAAACGCCGGCGCTCGCGCGGTTGTGCAGCCAGAACGGCTGGCCCGATTCCGACAGCCTGCAGGTCGAGATCCTCAAAGAGGACGCCGGCACGGTGTTCTGTAACGTCACCTTTGATGAGATTCTCATGGAGGGTGCCGGCTGCGTGGCCGGGCGGGTGAGCTGTTGGGGACGGTATCGGCTGCGTCTGGATGCGACGGGCAGGGTCATCGATGCCCGGCTCATGGCCGGCGAGGCGGAAGTGGGTTGAGCGGCGCCGCCGCTTTTTGGCTATAACAAGAAAGAGAAAACGAGGCACAGGAGGAAGGATGCCCAAAGCGCGAAGCGGCGAACGGCGTCAGGAAATACTGCAGACCCTGGTACGCATGCTGGAGCAGAACCGCGGTGAGCACATCACCACCGCCGCCCTGGCGAAGCAGGTTGGGGTATCCGAGGCCGCGCTTTATCGTCACTTTTCGAGCAAAGGAAAAATGCTCGAGGCGCTGATTGAGTTCATCGAGGAGACCATCTTCACACGCGTGAATCTTATTCTGGCCGAGGAGCCACAGGTGGACCGGCGCGTGCAGCAGATCATGGTGTTGTTGCTGGGTTTTGCCGCCAAGAATCCCGGGATCACCCGCTTGATGCAGGGCGACGTGCTGGTCGGTGAGAACAAACGCCTGCGGACCCGCGTCTCGCAGATGTTCGACCGCCTGGAAACCCAACTCAAGCAGATCCTGCGCGAGGGCGAGCTGCAAGGCAACGGCCGCATCCCGGTGTCCGAGGCCGCGAGCCTGCTGCTGGCGGTGGCGGAGGGACGCATCGCCCAGTTCGTGCGCAGCGAATTCCGTGTCCCGCCCATGGACGGTTGGCCGGAGCAGTGGGCGATGCTGCACTCCGGTCTGTTTGGCATGGACGGGCACTAGTCAGCAGTTGCTAGTGACTAGGTCCTAGATCCTGGATACTTAGGTACTAGATATACCGATAGCGACTTCCTGGATTTTCTGATCCCTGATGCGATAGCCGCGCATCTCCGGCACGCCTTGTGTCTGCAGCGAGATGATGAGATAGAGCACACTGGGGTATTCATGCTGTTGTACATCTGTTAATGACGGGACCGGCGGGCTGTTGGGGTGGGAATGATAAATGGCCAGTAATTCTTCGCCGCGCTCGCGCATCTGCCGCATGGCGGCGATCAATCCCTCCGGTTCCATTTCAAAAAAACGCGTCCTGTCTGTCGCAACATTCGTTACCGGATGACAATGTATGAGCTCGTCGTCATGGCCGGAGATCAGTCCGCAGATCTCGGCCTCCGGTGAATGCCGTGCCTGCGCGAACAGCCGTTCGATCAAAGCCCGTGGCAGCGTAACATGTTCCATGCTCAGGCGCAGACAGGACAATCGGGGTCTTTTTTCAGTTTCAGGGTGCGCCATTCCATGGTCAGGGCATCCAGGACCATTAATTTGCCAGTGAGGGTGTCACCGAGGTCGAGTAAGACCTTGATGGTCTCGGTGGCCTGGATGCTGCCGATGATGCCGGCGACCGGTGCCAGGATGCCGACTTCCGAGCAGGCCTCCATCGGCCCTTCGGTCTCGTGGTACAGGCAGCGGTAACAGGGACTGTCGGGGAGCGCGGGCTGAAACACGGTGACCTGTCCCTCCATGCGCACCACCGCCCCGGAGACGAGCGGTGTTTTCTCTTGGACGCAAATTTCATTGAGTTCGAAGCGCGTGGTGAAATTGTCGCTGGCATCGACCACGGCGTCGGCGAGCCTGACCTCTTTGGCCAGCGCATCGTGTTCCAACTGGTGGTGATACGTGGTGAGCGTAATCTCGGGGTTGAGCGCGCGCAGGGCCTGTTCCGCCGAGGCGACCTTGTCCTGGTTGATGGATGCGGTGCGGTGGATGATCTGACGCTGCAGATTGGACAGATCCACCATGTCGTAATCCACCAGCACCAGGTGCCCGACGCCGGCGGCGGCGAGGTACATGGCCACCGGCGAGCCGAGGCCGCCGAGGCCGATGATCAGCACGCGTGAGCGCAGCAGCCTGCTCTGGCCCGCTGCACCGATCTGCGGCAGCATGATCTGCCGGCTGTAGCGCTGTAATTGCTGCTCATCCATGAACGGATTCTAACGCCGCGGCGTGGCGCGCAGCCAGATGGAGAGCCTTACACTAACCCTTGGCACGGCACTCGCTGACCCGGTCATGGCCGGCCAGATCCGGGTAACAGCCGATGTCGCCATAACCGGCCTGCCGCATGAGTCCCGCGACCGCCGGCGCCTGATCGTAGCCGTGCTCCAGCAGCAGTCGGCCATTGGGGGGTAGATGCGCCCTGGCCTCGGCCAGAATCGCACGGATCGCGCTCAGGCCGTCGCGCCCCGCCGCCAGCGCGCTCACCGGCTCGAAGCGCACATCGCCCTGTTGCAGGCAGGGGTCATCCTCGTGCACGTACGGCGGATTGCTCACGATCACGTCAACGAGATCCTCGCCGAGGGCCGACAGCCAGTCACCAACGCGGAACGCGACGCGGTTCAGCCCGAGCCGCCGGGCGTTGTGCTCGGCGACCGCCAGCGCCTGCCCGGAGTTATCCGTGGCGATCACCCGGCAGTGTGGGCGTTCGCTGGCGATGGCCAGGGCTACCGCGCCGCTGCCGGTACCCAGATCGGCGATGGTCCAGCGCGCGGCGGGCGGGATTCGCGCCAGTGCGCGCTCGACCAGTAGCTCGGTCTCAGGCCGTGGGATCAGCGTCGCCTTGGAGACGGCCAGCGCCAGCGACCAGAATTCCCGGCGGCCCGTGAGATGGGCGATAGGCTCGCCCTGCCGCCGGCGCTGCAGCAGTTTCTGGAGTTGCCGCGTCTGCGTTTGCGTTAATGGCTGCTCCCCGCGGGTGATCAGCTCGCTGCGCGACAGGGCGCACACCTCCATGAGCAGGCACTCGGCGTCCAGGCGCGCGCTGGGGCTGCCGGTCAGCTGCTGACCGGCCTGCCGCAGGAACTGTTTGATGGTCGCTGTGGTAGACATTCAGTCAGCAAGCGCGGCGAGTAGTTCGGCCTGATCGGTGGCGATCAAGGGATCGATGATCTCATCGAGCTCGCCCAGCATGATCTGGTCGAGTTTGTACAGCGTGAGATTGATGCGGTGGTCGCTGACACGCCCTTGAGGGAAATTATAGGTGCGGATGCGCTCCGAGCGGTCGCCGCTGCCCACCAGGCTCTTGCGTGTGGCCGCCTGTTCTTCCCGCTGTTTTCGCTGTTCCGCCTCGAGCAGGCGCGAGCGCAGCACCGACATGGCGCGGGCCTTGTTCTTGTGCTGCGAGCGCTCGTCCTGGCATTCGACCACGATGCCGGAGGGCAGATGGGTGATGCGCACCGCCGAGTCCGTACGGTTGACGTGCTGCCCGCCGGCCCCGGAGGCGCGGTAGGTGTCGATTTTGAGGTCGGCCGTATTGACGTCGATGGCATCGATCTCCTCGGCCTCGGGCATCACGGCCACGGTGCAGGCCGAGGTATGGATGCGCCCCTGCGCCTCGGTTTCCGGCACCCGCTGCACGCGGTGGGCGCCGGACTCGAACTTGAGCCGCGAATAGGCGCCCCGGCCGACGATGCGGCTGATGATCTCCTTGTAGCCGCCGACCTCGCCCGGGCTGCGGCTCACGACCTCCACCTTCCAGCGGCGTTTCTCCGCGTAATGGCTGTACATGCGGAATAGATCGCCGGCGAACAGCGCCGCCTCGTCGCCGCCGGTACCGGCGCGGATTTCCAGAAAGATGTTGCGCTCGTCATTGGGGTCCCTGGGCAGCAGCAGCCGCTGCAGCTCGGCCTCCAGCGCCTCGATGCGCTGCTGGATGCCCGGGATCTCTTCCTGGGCCAGCTGGCGCATCTCACTGTCCTCGTCCTTGAGCATGGCGTGCGCGGCCGCCAGCTCCTCGCGGGTCTGCTGGTAGGCCTGGAACTGCGCGACCACCGGCGAGATCTCCGCGTGCTCGCGCGAGAGCTTGCGAAAACGGTCCTGTTCGGCGATCACTTCAGGATCGGCAAGCAGGGCATTGATTTCCTCTGCACGCTGGACGAGCCCGTCCAGCTTGGCCAGGATCGCGGCTTGCATGGGCTAATCGTCGTTCAGATTGAACAGCCGGCGCGCCGCCTCGAGCAGGGAGGCGTCGGCGTCATGGCCGGCCTTGCGCAGCGCGGCGCTGGGGGCGTGGGTGAGCTTGTTGGTCAGTGACCGGGCCAGGTGCTCGATGACCTTTTGCGGATCCTCGCCGCGGGCGAGCCTCGCCTGGGCGCGCTTGAATTCGGCTTCGCGGATGGCCTGGCTGCTGTCGCGCAACGCGCGGATGGTCGGCACCGCGTCCAGAGATTTTACCCAGCGCATGAACTGCATGACTTGCAGGTCAATGATCTTCTCCGCCTCCTTGGCGGCCTCCTGCCGGGACTGGAGATTTTCCTGCACCACATCTTTCAGGTCGTCGACCGTATAGAGATAGACGTCGTCCAAATCGCCGACCTCCGGTTCGATATCGCGCGGCACCGCGATATCGACCATGAACATCGGCCGGTGCTTGCGCCGTTTGAGCGCCTTCTCCACCGCGCCCTTGCCCAGAATCGGCAGCTGGCTGGCGGTGGAGGAGATGATGATGTCGGCGTCGGACAGGCGGGTGGACATTTCCGCTAAGGTAATGGCCTCGGCGCCGAAGCCCTCCGCCAGGAGCTCCGCCCGCTCGAGCGTGCGGTTGGCGACGATTATGTGGCCGATGCCGTTTTCCTTCAGATGGCGGGCGCAGAGCTCAATCATGTCCCCGGCGCCGACCAGTAGCGTCGTCTCTTGCGAGAGGTCGGTAAAGATCTGCTTGGCCAGGCTGACCGCGGCGTAGGCCACCGAGACCGCGCTGGCGCCGATGGAGGTATCGGTCCGCACCTGTTTCGCCACCGAGAAGGTCTGCTGGAACAAGCGGTTGAGCAGCTTGCCGGTGGCGCCCGCCTTGTGCGCCCGGGCGAACGCGTCTTTCATCTGGCCGAGGATCTGGGGTTCCCCGAGGACCATGGAATCCAGGCCGGCGGCGACCCGGAAGGCGTGTTTGGCCGCATTGCGGTCCGGGTGGGTGTACAGATAGGGTTCGATATCATGGGTGTTGAACCGGTGATAGTCACAGAACCAGTCGATGATGTGGTTGTTCTGCGCCTGGTCGACGCTGCAATAAAGCTCGGTGCGGTTGCAGGTGGACAGTATCGTGGCCTCATCGGCGCCGCCGTTGGCCTTGATGTCTTGCAGGGCATTGCTCAGCTCGTCCTGGGCAAACGCCGCCTGCTCGCGGATTTCCACCGGCGCGGTCTTATGGTTAATTCCGAAGGCAAACAGGCGCATATAATGTTAATTTTACAACAAATCGAAGGAGGATTTTGACCCATAAGGGCCAGGAGTCAAGTTTTTGGCGCGGGCAGCGGTGCTTTTTTTAAGGCAATTAAAGCTTTTAGTAATATTGTGATTTCAAGGGTCATTAACCCCAGCGTGGCGACGAAGACGCCCCCCTCGCCGTTGCGCCAGCCCAGGATCAGCAGCTCCCAGCCCGCCCAGAGCGTGATCGCGACCAGACCTAGCAGCGGTGCGAGCACCAGTGCCTGCGGCCGCCGGCCCTGGCGCAGGGCGAATGCGAACAGCAGCAGGCCAAGGCAGGCAAAGACCTGATTGCCCAGGCCGAGCAGCGGCCACCATGCCGAAGCGCCGTTGCCGGCGCTGTGGGCCAGCCACAAGGCGGCCAGCAACACGGTGCCGATCGTGAGGCCGGTGCCGGCGGGTGCCTGGGCGAGCGCTGTGATCCCATAATACTGGCCGAGCTCGACGAGGTTGCGTTTGACGATCCGCAGACCCGCCTCCAGGGTCGCCACCAACAGGCCGAGCACCGTGACGGCGGCGAAGTTGCGGGCAAAACCCTCACCGATCCCCAGCGACCCGGCGAAGGTCACGGCGCCCCCGATGTACAGCGCCGGCAATTGGCGCAGGTCGGAGAGGTCGTTCCAGGAGGCGTAAAACGCCTGCCACTGGGCTAGGTCCTTGAAACCCGCGCTGACGACGATCACGGCGCTCAGCGCGAACAGCCCGTCAACCAGGGCACCGCCGTAGCCGATGCGACGCAGATTGGTCTGGTCAGCCATCTGCCGCGCGGTGATGCCGTTGGCGATGAGCAGATGGAAGCCGGCGAGGGCCCCGCTGGTGAGCGTAATAAACAGCCACGGCAGCGGGCCCGGGGCGCCGTCGGCGGTATGGAACTCTGGCGCGGTAATGGGCGGATGGGCGATCACGATACCGGCGAGCAGCACCAGCAGCATGGCCCCGGCCTGCAGGGCGATGAGATAACCGCGTGGACGCATCCATTTCGACACCGGCAGACGGGCCGCGTAGAGCGCGGCGACGAGCAACAACACCATCCACAGCACTTCGGCGTCCAGCGTGAGCGAGGATTGGCCGAAGACATCCAAATTGAGTGCGCCGGTGAATGCGACCGGAATCTCGCCGGCCAGCCAGATCACGATCACGCCGGCGACGAAGGCGGCCAGCGAGACCACCCACAGCGAGCGGTCATTGGCCTTTTGCAGCGCGCCTCCAATGACCAGGGCGATGGGAATTTGCAGCCAGAACGGCAGCACGCTGCCCGGGTAGGTCATGAGCAGGCGCGCGCCCAGCCACAACAGCGCCGCGCTCAGCAGGAGCAGCAGTGCGAGCGTGCACGCGAAATACAGGCCGCGCGCGCGAGGGCCCAGCAGACGGCCGGCGATTTCGGGGACGCTGTGCAACGCGTAGCGCGCGGACAACCACAGGCCCCCCAAGCCGTAGGTGCCGGCGGCCAGGACAGTTGCGACCACCAGCCACAAAAACGCGGGAATCCAGCCCCAGACCAGCGCGATCGTCGTCCCGGTGAGGGTGCCGGCCGCGCCAATGGCGGCCACGTGATGGCCGAACAGCACATGGGGGTGGCAGGGGGTGAACTGGCGCGCCCCTGCCGTGTCTATGGTTGTACTATAATCTCTAAAGTTTAGGCGGAATACCCACAGCGCCACCAGCTTGGCGTAGAATCGGTATCCGAAGATCAATGCGAACAACGCTGTTATCAGCAAAAAGAGTACATTCATTGTCGTTTGCCGCCGTGGAGGCTGGTCACGCGTAGAGTATAACAACAAGCCGGGTGATGGCGTGGCGAGCCGCCGGATGGATGCAGCCGTGCGCTTTGGGGCATAATGGCCGGGAAGGGGCCGTGATGGACAACGGACAACAGGACGATTTGATGAGATTTCGCGCAGGGTGAGGGCGCGGTACGCGAGAACGCCGATGAAAGAAAAGATTGTTTACTTACCTGTATTGTTGATGGTGTTGCTGTTGACCGCCTGCGCCGGTGCGCCGGCTGTGCGCACCGAGAGCCCACCACCACAGCTCCAGACCGCAATCGAAGAGGCCCTGCCGAGCGTCGAGCTTGAGCAGGATGTACTCTACGATGTGCTCCTGGGCGAGATTGCCGGCAAGCGCGGACGGATCGGCGTGTCGGTCGACGTGCTCGCGCGCGCGGCGAGGAAAACGCGTGACCCGCGTCTGGCTGAAAGGGCCGCGCGCGCCGCGCTTTACATCAAGGACTATGAAGCCGCCCTGGCCAACACCGAGCTTTGGGTCGAGTTGCAACCCGAGGACATCGAGGCCAGAAGCGCCTTGGCCACCACCCTGCTCGGGCTCAACCGTCCGGTCGAGGCGCAGCTGCACTTCGAGAAGGTATTAGCGCTCGCCGCGGCTGAGGACAAGCTGGAGCACACCTTCCTACGTATCGCCAGCATCCTCGGGCAACAGGGCAATCGCGCCACCGCCTTTGAGCTGATGGAGTCCCTGGTGCGTTTGTATCCCAACGAACCCCATGCCCATTTCGCGCTGGCCCATCTCGCCGTCCGCGCCGATGATCCGGTGCAGGCGCGCGCGGCCATCGACCAGGCGCTGGCCCTGAGACCGGACTGGGAGGATGCGGCGCTGTTCAAGGTGCGGATCCTGATTTCGCGCAAGGACAATGCGGCGGCTGAGGGCTTTTCCCAGGACTTCGTGCGTCGCAACCCGGACGCCACGCGCGTGCGATTGAACTACGCCCGGTTCCTGGTGGACCTGAAGCAGTGGGAGAAGGCGCGCAAGCAGTTCAAGCGGGTCGTCAAGGACGCCCCCAACGATGCCGACGCAGTGATGGCGGTGGGGCTGCTGGCGCTGCAGGTCAATCGCCTTGATGAGGCCGAGACCTATCTCAAGCGCAATCTGGAGTTACAGCCGGACAACGACCAGGCAAGGCTGTATCTCGGGCAGGTGGCCGAACAGCGCAGGCAATACGACGAGGCCGAGCGCTGGTACCGCGAAATAAACGACGAGAACTACGATTTTGAGGCCCAGACGCGCCTTGCGGTGATCATCGCGTTGCGCGGCGATGTCGCCGCCGCGCGCAAGCGTCTGCACGGCATCAGGACCCGCACAGAGCGTGAGCGCGTGCAGGCGGTCCTGACCGAGGAGCAGATCCTGCGCGAGGCCAAACAATACGGCGAGGCCTTTGACGTCTTGACTCGGGCGCTCGCCTCCATGCCCGCTCAACACGATCTGCTCTATGCGCGCGCGCTGGTGGCGGAGAAGCTGGACAAGCTCGATGTGGTGGAACGGGATCTGCGCGCGGTTCTTAAGCGGGACCCGAAGAACGTCAATGCGCTCAACGCCCTGGGCTACACGCTCGCCGACCGCACCGACCGCTACGAGGAGGCGCTGGCGCTGCTCACCGAGGCACTGGAACAAAAACCCAACGATCCGTTTGTGCTGGACAGCATGGGGTGGCTGCAGTATCGACTTGGCAACTACGATGAGGCCATTCGTTATCTGGAGCAGGCGCTGGCGCTGCGCGATGATGCCGAGATCTCGGCGCACCTCGGGGAGGTTCTGTGGATAGCCGGCGACCGGACGCAGGCGCGGACGGTCTGGCGCCGGGCGTTGAAGCACACCCCGGATAACGAGTCGTTGCTGAGCATCATCAAAAAGTTCGGCCAGTGAAACAGCAGTCGCGGTATGCCCGTTGGTGGCCGGCGCGCGAGGGCCGGCGCCGCGGACAAGCCCTCCAGGGCCGATGCGTGGCGCCGGCAGTCTCCCGCCTCTGGGTGATCAGCTCGCTGTTGTGGCTGACAGGCTGCGCCACGATGTTTGCCCCGCCGCCGAGCGCCGAGCAGATTGATCGCGACTGGCAGGCGCGGCAAAGCCGCCTGCAGGATCTGGATACCTGGGAGCTCAAGGGCCGATTGGCCATGCGCGCCGACGATGACGGCTGGCATGCCTCGCTGCGCTGGCAGCGGCAGCAGGACCGCCATGTGATCGATCTGAGCGGACCCCTGGGCAAGGGGCACGTGCGCCTGAATCAGGACGCCAGCGGCGCGCGACTGCGCGATAACGAGCAACAAACCTATTACGCCAGTACCGCGCGCCAGCTGCTCTATGAGACCACCGGTTGGGACCTGCCGCTCGATGACCTCAACTACTGGGTGCTCGGCCTGCCCGCTCCGGACAGCCCAAACCGCTGGGAGCTGGATGACGGCGGACGCCTGAAAACGCTGCAACAGGGCGGCTGGGAAGTCCGCTTTCTGGCCTACGGCCGTCATGGGAACTACGACCTGCCGAGCAAGGTGTTCATTCAGCGCGATCCGGCCGGCGCCGCGGACAGCACGCAGACGCTGGAGGTGCGGCTGGCGATCGCCCAGTGGACCGTCAGCGTGCCCTAGTCAATGCAGATCTGGCCGGCGCCGGCAAAGCTCAATCTTTTCCTCCATGTCACCGGGCGCCGCCCGGACGGCTACCACACGCTGCAAACGGTGTTTCAGTTTCTGGGCCTGGCCGACGAGTTGCGGATCGAAGTCACGGCCGACGGCAATATCCGCCGCACGACGCCGCTCGCCGGCGTTGCCGAGGAACAGGATCTATGCGTGCGCGCGGCGCGGCTGTTGCAGGCTGAGAGCGCCTGCCGGCAAGGCGCTGCAATTCACCTGAACAAACGCATTCCCCAAGGGGGCGGCCTGGGCGGCGGCAGCTCGGACGCGGCCACGACGCTGCTCGTCCTCAATCACCTCTGGGACCTCGGGTTCCCACGCGCGGACCTGGCGGCCCTGGGGCTCGAGCTCGGGGCGGATGTGCCGGTGTTTGTGTGGGGGCAGGCCGCCTGGGCCGAAGGCGTGGGTGAGTGTCTGACGCCCGTGGCGCCGCCGGAAGACTGGTATCTGGTGCTCGACCCCGGCCCGAGTGTTTCCACCGCGGAAGTCTTCGCGCATCCCAATTTGACACGCCATAGTCGTCCGCTCACAATACGCGATTTTCACGCCGGGCGGGCCAGCGGCAACGACCTGGAGGCGGTGGTGCGGCGGCTGCATCCGGCGGTGGACCGGGCGCTCGAGTGGTTGTCCGGGCACGGTCCGGCGCGCATGAGCGGTTCCGGCGCCTGTGTGTTTCTGCCGGTCGCCGATCGGCAGGCGGGCGAGGGTATCCTCGCGCGGTGTCCGCCGGCGTTCACGGGCATCGTCGCCCGCGGGATGAACACGCATCCTATTAATAGGATACTGGAAGGGAAAGCTTGACTTGAATGGGGTGTAGCCAAGCGGTAAGGCACCGGATTTTGATTCCGGCATTCCCAGGTTCGAATCCTGGCACCCCAGCCAAATCTGAATCGGGTAATCGGGCGGGGGTCCGCCGATCGCGGGAAGACGGTAACGTGTCACTCGACAACGACAATATGATGGTATTCACCGGCAACGCCAATCGGCCGTTGGCGGAGAGCGTCGTGCGTTATCTGGGCCTGCCGCTGGGCAAGGCCCTTGTCGGTCGCTTCAGCGACGGTGAAGTCATGGTCGAGATCACCGAGCACGTCCGCGGCAGGGACGTCTTTGTGTTGCAGTCCACCTGCGCACCCAGTAACGACAATCTGATGGAGCTAGTGGTGATGCTGGATGCCATCAAGCGCTCCTCGGCGCAGCGTATCACGGCGGTGATACCGTATTTCGGCTATGCGCGCCAGGACCGGCGGCCGCGCACGGCCCGGGTGGCGATCACCGCCAAGCTGGTGGCCGACATGGTGACCATCGCCGGCGCCGATCGCGTGCTGACCATGGATCTGCACGCCGACCAGATCCAGGGGTTTTTCAGTATCCCGACGGACAACATTTATGCCGGCCCGGTGCTGCTGGGTGACATCTGGAAGCACGAATACCCAGACCTACTGGTGGTCTCGCCCGATGTGGGCGGGGTGGTGCGCGCGCGCGGCCTGGCCAAGCACCTGGAGGCGGATCTCGCCATCATTGACAAGCGTCGCCCGCGCGCCAACGAGGCCAAGGTCATGCACATCATCGGTGAGGTCGAGGGACGGACGTGCGTGCTGATGGACGACCTGGTCGACACCGCCAACACGCTTTGCGAGGCGGCCGCCGCGCTGAAGGAACACGGCGCCAAGCTGGTGCTGGCCTATTGTACGCACCCGGTGCTCTCGGGCCGCGCGGTCAAGCGGATTGCCGGTTCCGAGCTCGACGAGCTGGTGGTCACCGACACCATTCCATTATCGGAGGAGGCCACCGCCTGCACCAAGATCCGCCGGCTCAGCATTGCTGAACTGCTGGCCGAGGCCATGCGCAGGGTGGCGCTGGAGGATTCGGTCAGCTCGTTGTTTATGGATTAACGGCAGTAGCAAGTAGCAAGTGGCAAGTAGTAAAAAAACTTTCTACTTGTTACTTGATGCTTTCGAGATGCCGAACCTGGTCGCGGGGGAGGCAAGTCAAATAGGGTCAGCTCGGGTTCACCCCGCCTTTTAGGGGGGGGGATGGGGTCGGGATGATCCGTAACTTTTGGAGAAAACTGTAATGGCTGCAAAATTTGAGATCAACGCCGAGAAGCGTGAGGGCAAGGGTACCGGAGCGAGCCGCCGCCTGCGTCACGCCGGCAAGATTCCGGGCATCATCTACGGGGGCAGCAAGGACCCGGAGATGGTCGCCTTCGATCACAGTACCGTCTATCACCTGCTGGAACAGGAGGCCTTCCATACCTCGGTCCTGGACGTCAAGTGCGACGGCCGCAACGATCAGGCCATTCTCCGCGATGTACACATGCATCCCCACAAGCCGCTGATCATGCACATGGATCTGCAGCGCATCAGCGCCACCGAGAAGATCCATATGGAGGTCCCGATCCACTTCGTCGGCGAGGACGTCGCACCGGGTGTCAAGCTGCAGAGCGGTATCGTGGCGCACCTGTTGACCGAGGTGGACGTGACCTGTCTGCCGGCCGATTTGCCCGAATACTTGACGGCCGATATCTCCGAGCTGGATCTTGGCGACTCGGTGCACCTGTCCGATCTGGTGCTGCCCGAGGGCGTGGAGCTGACCAGCCTGGCGCACGGCGGCGATGACCTGGCGGTTGCGACCATCACGATGGCGAAGGTTGTGGTCGAGGAGGAAGAAGAGCTGGCTGCGGCCGAAGAGGAGGGCGTGGCCGCCGCGCTGCCCGCCGAAGCGGCAGAAGAGGAAGAGGAAGAGCAGGAGAAGAAGGAGGGCGAGTAGGCCCTTTCCTCTTCCGCCATCGATGGAAACGCCGCTGTGGCGCACGGCATCTCCCTCATCGTCGGCCTGGGCAACCCCGGCCCGAGCTATGCGGACACCCGGCACAACGCCGGGTTCCGTTTTCTTGACGCCGTGCTGCGCCAGAGCGGCGGCGGCCTGAAACAGGAAAGCCGCTTCGCCGGCGGCGTCGGCAGGATCGCGCTCGCCGGGCGCGAGGTGTGGCTGCTCGCGCCCACCACGTTCATGAACCACAGCGGCGAGGCGGTCGGCAAGTTCGCCCGCTTCTACAAGATCCCGCCCGCGGAGATCCTGGTGGCGCACGACGACCTCGACCTGCCGCCCGGCACCGTGCGGCTCAAGCTCGGCGGCGGCCACGGTGGGCACAATGGCCTGCGCGATGTGATTCCGCATCTCGGCACGAACGAGTTTGTGCGCCTGCGCATCGGCATCGGGCATCCCGGTTCGAGCGCGCAGGTGACCCCCTATGTGCTCAAGAAGGCGCCGGCCGCCGAACAGAGCCTGATCGACGCGGCCATTGACATCGCGGTGGCGCACATCGGCGATATCGTTCACGGCGAATTCGAGCGGGTGATGAACGAGCTGCACACCCATACGGTGCATCACGCCTGAGAGAGAGTTACTTTAGATGGGATTCAAATGCGGTATCGTCGGTCTGCCCAATGTAGGCAAATCCACGCTCTTCAATGCGCTGACCAAGGCCGGTATCCAGGCGGAGAACTACCCCTTCTGCACCATCGACCCCAACGTCGGTATCGTCGAGGTGCCGGACCCGCGGCTGCAGCGCCTGGGGGAGATCGTCAAGCCCAAGCAGGTCATCCCGACCACCATCGAGTTCGTGGACATCGCCGGGTTGGTGGCCGGCGCCTCCAAGGGCGAGGGCCTGGGCAACCAGTTTCTGGCCCACATCCGCGAGGTCGACGCCATTGCCCACGTCGTGCGCTGCTTCGAGGACGAGAACGTGACACACGTGACCGGCCGCATCGATCCGCTGCAGGACATCGAGGTAATCAACACCGAGCTGGCGCTGGCCGATCTGGAGACCGTGGACCGCGCCCACGAGCGCGCGCAGAAGGCGTCCAAGGCGGGGGACAAGGAACAGGTCCGGCTGCGTGAGTTGCTGGCGAGCGTGCACGTGCAGCTCGATCAGGGCCGGCCGGTGCGCGCGCTCGAGCTCGGCGCCGAGGCCCGGGCGCTGTTGAAGCCGCTGTGCCTGCTGACCGCCAAACCGGTCATGTATATCGCCAATGTCGACGAACAGGGCTTCCGCGACAATCCCTTACTGGACCGGGTCCGTGAGCACGCCCGGGACGAGGGCGCCGAGGTGGTGGCGATCTGCGCCGCCATCGAGGCCGAGCTGGTGGACATGAACGATGAGGAACAAAGGGAATTCCTGGCCGAAATGGGCCTTGAGGAGCCCGGGTTGAACCGCGTGATCCGCGCCGGCTACCGGCTCTTGGGCCTGCAGACCTTTTTCACCGCCGGGCCCAAGGAGGTCCGTGCCTGGACCGTGCGCGTGGGTACCCAGGCCCCGCAGGCCGCCGGCGTGATCCACACCGATTTCGAACGCGGCTTTATCCGCGCCGAGGTCGCAGCCTATGAGGATTTCACCCAGTTCGACGGCGAGCAAGGCGCCCGCGAGGCCGGCAAGCTGCGGTTAGAGGGCAAGGACTACGTCATGCACGACGGCGACGTCGTGCATTTCCGGTTTAACGTCTAGCGTGAGAGGTAAAATTCCCGGATAACAGGCCGCGCCGGAGGATGTGGGGGCGGGCCGGCTTAGCCGCGGCACGGCGCAGGATCTGATCGATGAGTTGGGTTTCCAAGACTGATATCGGCGGTCACAATGAGGTGTACCGGTGAGTGACAAGTACAAAACTGCTTAAATACGAGAGGTATCCGGGCGATTGCTGAGTATGGCAGAACTGGGTGCTAAATATAAAAAAAGCCCTGCTAAACCGTAAGCCGAGGTAACTCCCTGCAGGAAGAATACGGAAAAAACCGCGTAGACCCCGTTTTGTCCTTGCAACTTGGCCCTTGTATCTTGTATCTTCGCGGTCCTTCCGGCTATGTAGCTCAGCTGGTTAGAGCACGGCACTCATAATGCCGGTGTCGGTGGTTCGAGTCCACCCATAGCCACCATCTCCCTAGCAAGCAGCATTGTTTCCTGCGTGCCCTAGGACGTGCGGGGTGTCCCGGCCTCTAACAAACAGGGCATGTTCACTTGGCGTTCCGCGCCGCTAGCCGCGCCTCTGCCGGCTGCCGCGGTGCGCGCGCATAGGACAGCGCATGCCCGTAGGGGTAGAGCTCGGGAATCGAGACCGGCAGCCGTCCGCTGGGCGGGCGCAGTCCGGCGACGATGTCCGCCGCCGCTTCATATGCCGGCATGCGGCGCGAGAACAGGCACAGGAACGCGGCCGCCCCCGGATACTCTTGCAGCATGTAAGGCGAGCCCAGACTCACCAGCGCCACCGGCCGCCCGAAGCGCTTGGCGGCGAGATGGGCGATCGCCATGTCCTTGGCATCCCATAATGCGACCACCACCAACTCCGGAGTCTTGCGGATGCGCTTGAGGGCCTTCTTCGCCCGGGCTAGGCGATCGCCGTCGCGTTTCAGCACCACGGTGGTAATGTGGGTACCACGGACCTGGTCGTCCAGCCGTTCGGCGAACGCCTCCGGTCCGATCACCAGCACACGCCGGTAACGTTTGTCGCCGATGGGCAGCAGGTCGTTGTCATTCTTGACCAGGGTGGCCGATTTAGCGGCAAGCTCATAGGCGGCGTGCTCGAAATGCCGGCGCTGCTTGGCGGTCGGCGCCGCGGTTGCCGGCCGCGCATCGAGGATCCCGTAGCGTGCCTTCACCGCCAGGATACGGCGCACAGACTGGTCGATGCGCCGCTCGCTGATGCTGCCATCGCGTACGGCCGCCGCGATCGCATCGCGCACCTCGTAAACGCCTTCGGCGGCATCGTTGATGCTGACCATATCGGCCCCCGCCACGACCGCCTGCACCGCGGCCTTGCCGCGGGTACCGGTTACGCTGATCAGGCCCTGCATCTCGATGCCATCGGTAATGATCATCTCCTCGAAGCCCATGCGCCGCCGCAGCAGGTCTGTGAGCACGGGTTTTGACAACGTCGCCGGCACCGGCTTGCCGCGATGCAACCCCGGCAGCGCGATATGCCCTGTCATGATTACGCTGAGGTGGCCCTGTTTAATCGCCGCGTCGAACGGCACCAGCTCGTACTCCTGCAGGCGCTTGCGATCGTGTTGCAGCACCGGCAGGCTCTGGTGAGAGTCGCCGTTGGTGGCGCCGTGACCCGGAAAGTGCTTGCCGACCGCGACGACATCCGCCGACTGCAAGCCACGGATGAAGGCCGCGCCCAGCTCGCTGACCAGCCGGGGATCGCTCGAGAAGCTGCGCGTGCCGATGATGGGATTGCGCGGATTGCTATTGATGTCCAGCACCGGCGCCAGATTCATATTGAAGCCATAGGCCACCAGGCCCTGGCCGAGCATGCGGCCCGCCTCTTCGGCCAGGGCCGGCGAACGGGTCGCGCCCAGCGCCATGTTGCCGGGGATGTCCGCTATGTCCTCACTCAGTCGGGTGACATCGCCGCCTTCCTGATCGATGGCGAGGAACGGCGGCACGCCCGCGAGCTCGCGGTGGAGCGATGAATTGAGCGCGCGGATCTGCGATGGATCGGCAATGTTGTAATTGAACAGGGTGATGCCGCCCGGACGTATGTCCTGGATGAATTCATGCATCTCCGGATGCACGGACTTGCCCACGACCGAGCACATGATCATCTGTCCGATCTTCTCGCGCAGCGACATGCGCCGCATGAGTGTTTCGATCTGCCGCTGTTGACGGTCACTAAGATCGGCGACTTTGCCCATGGAACGCTCGGCGACCCCTGACCAACCCACCCCCGCGACGGCCAGCAGCGCGGCGGCCAGTCCCAGGCTTGCGAGTACGATTTTGAACTTGGCCCTTTGTCTCATGATTGCTCTCTTATTATTGGATACTTTATGTATATTATGAAGTATAGCCCCGCGGCGGGCAGATCCAGCCCGATCACGTTGCGCGAAATATCCCTGTCTTTTTAGCCATTATGGTCACACCGTAACCGATGGCTGTACCGATAGCAACATAGACAGGCACCCGCCCGGTCCCATGACCGAGCCGCCCGTCTCACCGTCTGGGTTGCTGCGTTGTAGTCATGTATGCCAAACGGAAGACGAGAAAGGGGTTTGCGATGAGATTGAGTTTCCCGGCCGGGACTACCGTGCAATTGGCGAGATTCATCGTGCTGGTTGTCGGGTCGTTCATCGCCGTTGCAGCTTGAATCTGTTGGTACTTGGCGATGTCTACTCACGGACTAAATGGATGACATTCGCGGGGCTGGCGATCCAGACGCCCTTGAAATCGTTCGGCAAGGGCTCGATTTCGTCTCGTCGTACAACGTTATAGTCTTCGAAATAGTCAGCGGCCTGTTCGATGTTGTCCGTGACGATTTCCAGCCAGACCTCCGCCTGGCTGATCGAGTCGATTTTGTCGATCCATAGATTCTTGTCGCCGAACTGGAACGTGACGCTCTCAAACGGGTCGAGCGAGGCCAGCTGGGTCTGCTCCAGACCCAGCACGTCTCTGTAAAACGCCACGGTCTGGTCAAATTGATGCGGCGGCACCTTGATGGCGATGTTCTCTCCCGGGTGGAATTTCGGCTTCATTATTGTGTCTCCTAGTTCGTTGTCGCGGGCATCCGCTAAAGCGTCTCAAGACCCGGATCGATGTAATCCCAAGGCTGCCTGCTGGCGCTATAGACGACCTTCTGCGGCTTAAACAAGCCGGGGTCGTCCAGGGTCGCGGCATGGATAAACAGCATTTCCGGAGAACCCGAGGTCTTTTTCAGCACCGGGCTGCCGCAGGCGGGGCAAAACCCGCTGCTGACCGTGTTGCCGCTGTCGGCGGTGAGGTCATAAAACCTGATTTCGCCGCCGATGGCGCGGTACCATGAATTGCGACGCGTACCCGGCGCCGATGATCCGCTGGCACTGCCGGCAGTGACAGCGAAACGAAAACTGCGGATCGGCCTTTAACTCATAGCGGATGGCGCCGCAGGCACAGCCGCCTTGGTATGCGCTCATTGGTCTCTCTCCGTGCTCGTCGTTTCCGCTTAGTGGCGCCCGGTCGGTAGGAACGGCGGGCGGCGGACTCGATGCGAATGTATACCCAACGGCTAATGGCCGTATATGGCGAATGCACGTCGGAGCGGGTTCCGCCGCTTAGGGGTGGACTTGACCGACCGGTCAACTATAATGCAGGTCATGACGCCCAGCGCAGACACCCAAACCCGCATCCTGGAGTCGGCCCGCGAGCTGATCCACGCGCGCAGCTACGCCGATGTCGGCGTCACCGCCATTTGCGAGCACGCCGGGGTGAACAAGGGCAGTTTTTATCATTTTTTCCCGAGCAAGCGCGACCTCACCATCGCCGTGCTGGACACCTATTACCTGGAAATGAAGGAGCAATTACTCGATCGCGCGTTTTCTTCGGATATTCCACCGTTGCAGCGCCTGGAGCGCCTGGCGGTGCTGATCTACGAGTTTCAGAAGGAGGTCGCCGACCGCGCCGGGCACATACTGGGCTGCCCGTTCGGCAATCTGGCCGTCGAGCTCTCCACCCAGGACGAACCCATCCGCCGGAAGGTCGCCGAGATCTTCGCTCGGCTGCGCGCGGACATTCGCCAGACCCTGGAGGAGGCGGTGGAGACCGGCGCGGTGCAGGGCATCGACGTCGGGGCCACCGCCGAGGCCATGCTGGCCTACTTCGAAGGGGTGATGCTCATGGCCAAGACCCGGAATGATCCGGACGTGCTGCGCCAACTGTTGCCGGCGCTGGCGCAGATCCGCATCGCCCACCCCGGGGATTAACGACCGAGGTTTTACCAACCCAAGGCGCGAAATTTTTTTTGCCAATAACTTGACCGACCGGTCAACTATCAACCTGAAGAAAGGAGTACCTGGACCATGCAAACCGCACCAATGACCCAAGAAAAGGCCCTCATCACCCCCGTCGTGCCGGCGGGCGAGGAGTCACGCGTGGCCGCCGTGCTGGGCGCCATCGAGGAGCACCTCGGTTTCGTGCCCGACGGCCTGCGTCTGTACAGCCTGAGCCCGCCGCTGCTGGAGGCCTTTGTCAGCTATGTGTCGTATTTCCGCGAAGGCACGCACCTGTCGCCGGTGCTCATGACCATGATCCGCTACCTGGTCTCCGCCGAGGCCGGCTGCCAGTTCTGCATCGATCTCAACGAGGGCTTCCTGAGCCACCTCGGTGTCGATCTCGATGTGGCCCGGGCGGCGCGCGCCAACCCGGAGGCGGCGCCGATCAAGGACAAAGAGCGGCCTTTGCTCCGGCTCGCGCTGAAGGCGGTCAACGCGCCCGAGGACGTCGGCGAGGCCGACCTGGACCCGGCGCGCGCCCAGGGCTGGAGCGACCGCGACATCTTCGATGCCGTGGTGCAGGCGGCCAACAACCGGGCCTTTAACTTCGTGTTGCGCACCTTCAAGGTGGAACACCAGGGCGCCTTCGCCTGAGTCGTGCCATACCTTAGGCCCTGGACAAGGCGTCGTTCGGGGGTGTGAGTGAGTGTTCACCAAGGCCTCGCGGGACGGCGAGGCCTTTGCGCGTTGCCCGGAACGATAGTCGGGCACGTGAGGACGTTGGGAGTGACCCCTTGCTGGCCCCTCTCCGTCGGGACGGGCGATGTCCATGGGGGTCAGGAAGTCCCAGGCGAGGGCGCAGAAACGGCCGTGCCAGGCCATGCCTGCGGGTGAGTTAGGGGTTATCCCTCTTTGCGAAAATATTAGTAAATCCTTATATACTTATCCCCGTAATATATGATAGAATTAGTCAACTATTATTTCTTCCAAATGGCAGGAGCCTTTACGATGCAAGCAGCAGTGAACGACAAAATCATTCAGCTCAGTGAAGCCGGATGGTTGGAGAACCTCGATGAGTGGAGCGAGGCGCTGGCGGTGGAAATCGCCAAGAGCGAGAGTATCCCGGAACTGACGGATGAACACTGGGATGTGATCCGCACCGCGCGCGAATATTTCCGGGACAATGGCGTGGTTGCCGAACCGCGGGCCTTCTCCAAGATCATGAAGCAGAAATTCGGCGACGATCGCAGCAGCCAGAAATACATCTACTCCCTGTTCCCCACCGGCCTGATCAAATGCGCCAACAAGGTCGCCGGCTTGCCTCGCCCCAAGGGTTGTAGCTAGCCGCGCGCGCCGACGGCACGTGAAAAAGGGGAACAGCGAGCGCTGTTCCCCTTTTTTTCTGCGTTGTGATCGGCAAAAACGGGCGCGGACAACGACGGCTCAGTCAGCCGCAGGCGAGGAATGGGAGAAGTACCCATGTTCCAGGAAGTGGATGATCTCCTCGGCCACTTGAGCGTCATAGCGCATCAGCGTATGGCTCGTATCAAGTTCCAGAAAATCCGTCATACCCTCGAGCTTGGTACTCTCTACCGCCACGACGCCGTCGTTTTCGCCCCGAAGCCACTTCTTGGCCAAGGGACTGATGGCGCCGTTACCGGCGATGATGCCCAGTGGATAATACGGTGCGCCAATGCGGTTCGGCAGGCTGTTTTCATCAGTCCCCAGCGCCTGCACGGTCGGCCCCCCCACAACCTTGAACAACCACAGGTCGCCAAACTCATCGACCAGTTCGCTCCCCTTATTGGGGGTTCCCATGAGCACGACCTTGCCCAGATTGCGTAGCGGCCGCCGGTCGAGATAGGTCCGCGTCAGGAGTCCGCCCAAGGAGTGGGCCACGAAATGTACCGTGCGCCCGTTGTTGGCGCAGCACCGTTCGACCTGTTCGCCGACTGTTTGCACGAGCGTATCCGGCGCCTCGCTGAGCGATGGGTAGTCAATGCTGTGCACCTCGTAGCCGGCTCTGGTCATGCGGTTCTCGAGCAGCAACATCGCGTTCTCGCCGCGCCCCAGCCCGTGCAGCAGCACGACTTGGTCCGCCGTCGGGGCGGTCCCCCGCAGCGAAGGCAGTTTCAGGCCCAGCCATGTGAGGCCGCTCAACGCGGCGACGGCCGCGCCGATGAGGAGAGCCCGCTTCATGCTCCAACCCAACCGTTCAAAGTCTTAAATTCTCATCTGATTCGCTGACATTACTGGAGTGTACAACAAGTTCCGTGGCCGTGGCTCGGCGGCGTCTGGCGGGATTGCAATCCGGTTAGCAGTCTTCGCTTCCGCCTGCAGACCCTCAAGGGCGGCAGCAAAACTGCGAAGCTGGCGCGTCAGTTGAGCGGACTGACTGCGGGCGATGGTGGCCAATTAATGGATGTGATTCTGCAGGCCGTTGAAGCGAGGGTCGAGCGCGCCGAGCGCTGGCGGAGCGCATCCTAATTTAAGTGATTGAGCTCATCGGTGCCAGGGGTTGCAACACTTCAGTTTTATCCCGTTGGTAACAATCGCTATCCTGACTAAGGCATCTTGAGATAGGTTCTAGTCGGCGGTCTGGCCATCCGCCTGGTCGTCGGTTTGCGGACGACGAGGCACAGTGGCGGGATCTGCGGTGATGGCGCGATAGATCTCGACCCGATCGCCTTGTTTGAGCAAGGTGTCGAGCTTGACGAATTTTCCGAAGATTCCCACTTTTTGTGCGTTCAGATCGATCTGCGGAAAGCGGGACACCAGCCCCGAACGTTCGATGGCATCGCGCACCGTGCTGTCGGCGGGCAGCGTAAGGCGCAGCCAGACCTGCCGATCCGGATCGGCATAGGCGATGCCCACATTTATCTCGCTGCCGCTCACTGTGTCTCGTCATCCCGTTGCGTTCGTCGTCCCGCTAATCTACGGTGATCTGTAACACCGCGCTGCAATAAGATCATCCCGGTTCGCCCTGGCTCAAATGGCAGGTACTGCAGGCGGGCGCCTCGGCGGCCACCGCCGATACCGAACGCTTTTGTGCCCGTGCCTCCACCAGCCTCTTGCCGGCCAGGAGAAAGCCCAAGATGAGAAACCCGCCCGGAGGGAGTATCAGTAGAAGGAAACCGCGATAATCCGGGATCAAGGTCAGGTCGAGAAAAGAAAACGCATCGCCGAGTAGCAGACTGGCATTGGCGAAAAGGGTGCCGCTGCCCAGGATCTCCCGGCCCGCGCCCAGCGCGACCAGCGCCACCGTGAAGCCGAGTCCCATGACGAGCCCATCCACCAGTGACGGCGCCAGTGACTGACGCGAGGCGAAAGACTCGGCGCGACCGAGAATGGCGCAGTTGGTCACGATCAGCGGGATGAACAGGCCAAGCACCTTGTGCAATTCATGCAGCCACGCATTCATGAGCATATCCACTAGCGTGACCAGGGCGGCGATCAATAGCACGAACACGGGTATGCGCACTTGGGGGCTGATAACGCCGCGAAACAGTGAAACCACGCCGTTCGAAGCGACGATCACCGCGGTTGTGGCCAGCCCCATGCCCAGCCCGTTGGTGGCCGTGCCGGTGACCGCCAGCAATGGACACAAGGCAAGCAGCTGAGCAAATACGACATTGTTGGTCCAGAGACCGTCTTTGATAATGGCGCGGTAGCTAACGGCCATGGGGTTCTCCTTTGCCCGTCGATTCGGGTTGGCTGCCGGATGGGTCCGTTGCCGATCCTGGCGCTGCGGCGTGCGCAGTACTTGCACGGGCTCCAGGGCGCGTGCGGGCGGCATCCGTGCCGGTCTGGCCGTCCGGGTGGTCCATGAATAGGTCCTGTCGATGATCGGCGAAGAACTTCAGCCCCAGTCTTACCGTCTTGACGACCGCACGGGGCGTGATGGTGGCGCCGCTGAACTGATCGAACTCGCCGCCGTCCTTTTTCACGTTCCAGCCGGTGGGCCCCGGGTCGTTTAATGAGCGGCCGTTGAAGCCCAGGATCCAGCCGGATTTTTGGCTCTCGATCTTGTCTCCCAGGCCCGGGGTCTCGGTGTGGGAGACGATGCGCACGCCGAGAATCCCGCCATCGCCATTCACGCCCATGATGAGCCGGATGGCGCCGCCATAGCCCTGGCCGCTGACCTCGTAGGCGACCGCCACCACCTGGCCCTGCTTGCGGGCGCGATACACGCGCACGTCTTCACTGGCGTCGCTTGCACGGACCGCTTTGATCAGCACGCTGTCGGCCAGCAGGTCGTTGTCGTGAAGTTCCGAGGGTATGACCTGCCGCAGTGAGGCCTGCATATCCTCGGCTAGCCGTTGGGCAATCTGTTCGCGTGTACCCAGATAGGCGAGCACCAACACGGTACTGGCGAGCAGCGCCATGGCGCCGAGCAATCCACCGGGATAGGCCAGGCGCTCGCGGTAATCATACGTGTGGGTAGCCTGGGTCACGGTTCGCGCTCCTTCCTGTTTGCGGAGGGCCACTTATTCGGTGCGGGCTGCAATGGCGTGCCGTCCCGGCGCCGGCCGTAGACCCGGGGGCGCATATGGTGGTCGATGAGCGGCGTGGCCGCGTTCATCAGCAGCACCGCGAACGCGACTCCTTCGGGATATCCGCCCCAGGTCCGAATGATGTACGCCAGGGCGCCGCAGCCGGCACCGAACAGGATCTGGCCGGCCCGGGTGCTGGGCGATGTGACCATATCGGTGGCGATGAAAAACGCCCCTAACATCATGCCGCCCGAAAGCAGATGGAACTCGACGCCAGGATAGTGCTCGGGGTCGATGAAATGGAACAGGGCGGCGAGCACTGCCACGGTGCCGAGCATCGACACGGGGATGTGCCAGTTGATGACGCGCCTGGCCAAAAGAAACAGGCCGCCGAGCAGCAGCAGCAGGGCGGAGGTCTCCCCCAGGCTGCCGCGGACAAAACCCAGCGCCAGCGACGGGTCTGCGTACTCGCCGGTCATGACGTCACTCAGGGTCTTACCCTGGGTGAAGGCCGTTTTCACATGCCCGAGCAGCGAGGCGCCGCTTACCGCGTCGATGTCCGCGATCCCCACGAAGGTAATGCGCAGTCCCTCGAGGAAGTCCGGGGCCCCGGGAGAGCCCAAAGGCAGCGGCGTGATCCAAGTGGTCATTTCCAGGGGGAACGAGATGAGCAGGGCGGTCCGCGCTAGCATCGCGGGGTTGAAGACGTTTTGACCGAGGCCGCCAAAGACGTGTTTGCCAACCACCATAGCGAAAACTCCGCCGACGACCCCGATCCACCAAGGTGACCAGGGCGGTAACGTTAACCCCAGCAACAGGCCGGCGATTACCGCGGAACCATCGAGCAGATAGGGGCGCAGGGGTTTGCCGGCCAGCCCCAGGCAAGCGGTTTCGCTGATCACCGCCGACAAGACGGTGATGACCAGGAGGTTAAGCGCGGGCCAACCGTAAAGATGAATTCCGAATGCGACGGCCGGCGCAAGCGCCAGCACGACCATGCCCATGGTGTGGCCGACGCTCGCACGCTCGTGGGTATGGGGTCCCCCTATGATGGCCGCGTTGCTCATACGCTGACCTCCGGCGAATTTTTCTCCCGGGCCTCATCGGTCGCCTTCTCCGCCTTACGCTGGGCGGCGGCCTTGGCCCTGGCCCGCGCCTCGCGTTCCAGTCGGTTCCGCCGCTCCTGCGCCAGCCTGCGTGTTGCCTCGGTTTTGCGTTGGGCCTCCCTGCGGTCGGCAAGCATGCCTTTACCGTAGTTAAAGTACTGCACCAGCGGAATATTGGATGGACACACATAGGAACAGGACCCGCAGCTGATGCAATCGCCAAGCCCATATTCCATGGCGCTGTCCAGGTCGCCGTTACGGATGCGGGGTGCCATCTCGACCGGCATTAATCCGCAGGGACACGCGGCCACGCAGCGCCCGCAGCGTATGCAGGGCATCGCCGGTCGTGAGCGGATCTCTGCGGTGGAAAGCGCGATCACCCCATTGCTGCCTTTTACGATCGGCACCCGGCTATGGGGTAATACCTGTCCCATCATGGGCCCGCCCATGAGCAGCCGTGCCGGGGGTTCGCTGTATCCGCCGCAGAACTCCAACAGGTCTTCCACCAGCGTTCCCAGCGGGACTTCGAGGTTCTTGGGTTCGCGCACCGCACCGCCGCCGACGGTGACGACGCGCGAGAGCAGCGGACGCCCCAGGCGTATCGCACGATGCACGGCGTAGACCGTGCCCACGTTGTGGACGATGACGCCGATGTCCGCGCTGCGTTGACCGGCCGGAACCTCTATTCCCGTCACGCTCTGAATCATTTGCTTCTCCGAGCCCATGGGGTAGCGGCTGGGCACGACAACAACGTGCAGATTGGCATGCCGGCGACGGGCGGCCCGCATGGAAGCGATTGCCGCTGGCTTGTTATCCTCGATGGCGATCAGGGCCTGATCGGCCTGCAGCACGTGGAGCATGATGCGGATTCCGTCCACCGCCTGGTGGGCCCGCTCGCGCATCAGACGGTCATCGCAGGTGAGGTAGGGTTCGCATTCCCCGCCGTTGATGATCAAGGTGTGAATGCGGCGTTCCTTGCCGAGGGCGAGCTTGACCGCCGCCGGAAAGGTGGCCCCGCCCATGCCGACAATACCGGCCGCGCCAATACGAGCGGCGACTTCTTGCTGTGCCATCTTGAACGGGTCGGTCGGTTTTGCGCTCTCGTGCCAGCGGTTCTTCCCGCAGCGGTTCTTCCCGTCGGTTTCCAGGGTGATGGTTCGCACCCACAGGCCGGAGGGGTGGGGTGCGGTGAACTCACCGATGTCCACGATGGTTCCCGAGCTTGGCGCGTGCACCGGTGCGGAGATCATGCCCTGGCTGTGGGCCAGCAGCTGACCCTTGTATACGCGTTGACCGATCGCGACTTCGGGTTTCGCCGGGGCGCCGATGTGTTGCTGCAGCGGGACGTACAGGCGCTCCGGCAGCGGCAGGTCCTCAATGGCCTTGGTCGCTGATGGCGTTTTATGGGACTCCGGATGGACGCCGCCGCGGAATCGAAACACTTTCATGGTCGCGCACGCTCACGCCGCAAGCCGGGGTTTTGGCCAACGCCAGGTGCCCAGCGTGACCTCGATCGGAAACATCTGCAAACATTCGGTCGGGCAGATTTCGACGCAGTTACCGCAGCCGGTGCAGGCGTCCTGCAGCACCGCGTGGATCTGTTTGGGCGCGCCGATAATGGCGTCGGTGGGACAGACCTTGAAACAGCGGGTGCAACCGATACAGGTCGCTTCCTTTACACGCGCAAGCATCGGTTGTGTGTCCTCCACGCCCGACAGATCCACTTCCAACCCAAGCAGTGACGCCAGGGTCTCGGCCAGTGAGCGCCCGCCAGGCGGGCAAAAGGTCACGGGCAGTTCGCCCGCCGCCAGGGCCGCCGCCGCCTGGCCGCAACCCGCTTGACCGCACTGGCCGCATTGGGAACCCGGCAACAGCGCCTCGATCTCCGCGACGACGGGATCGGTTTCGACCTTGAGGTAGCGGGCCGCGAGACCCAGGAGCAGGCCTAGAACAAGACCCAAGGTAGCCAGGCTGGCGATGGCGGTAATCATGTGCGTGTCTCCCAAAAAAAAGTTTCTAATCGCCATGCGGTTGCAGATACCGACAACGGTTGTCTTGTCGTCATGCAGACGCCGGCGGCGATGATCATTTGACCTGCAGGCCCGTGAAGCCCATGAACGCCATAGACAGCAGCCCGGCCGTGACGAAGGCGATGGGTGCGCCGCTGAAGGCGGCCGGGACGTTGGCCTGTGCCAGGCGCTCGCGCAAGCCGGCGAAGATCACCATCACCAGCGTGAACCCCAGCGCGGAGCCAAATCCATAGACGATACTCTGCAACAGCGTGTTCTGTTCTTGAATATTTAACAGGGCAACGCCGAGCACGGCGCAATTCGTTGTAATCAGGGGCAGATAGATCCCGAGCAGGCGGTAGAGCGCGGGACTGATTTTGCGTATCACCATTTCCGTGAACTGTACGACCGCGGCGACCACCAGGATAAAGGAAAGAATGCGCAGAAAGCCCATGCCCAAGGGGGCGAGGATGAAATGCTCGATCAGCCAGCCCGCGGCCGAGGCCAGAGTCAGTACGAATGCCGTGGCCAGGCCCATCCCGACGGCGGAATCCTGTTTGTTGGATACCCCCATGAAGGGACATAGACCCAGGAACCGCACGAGCACGACATTGTTGATCAGTGCGGTGGCCAACAAGATCATCAAGTATTCAGACATTTCATACTTCTCCGCTGTTCTGACTATGGCGAATAGCATCAAGCGTGCCAGCCGGCGCGGCCTTTCTGTTTCTTGCGGAAGTGCCTGAATAGCGGGCGTTTTCGTCCGCCCATGCACCGGATTGATGCGTTTTGGATTGGGGGTTTTCTCACAGATGTCGCAACCGTCCCCCTCTGCTTTGTCGCGTAACCGACAAATCCACGCGAAAAACGCCCGCTTGAACGGGGATTTCCTGCCTTGTCGTGCCCGGCCCGGTTCTTGCTAATGACCGTCTAGGACGTACGGCTTTATACTGGTGACGCCATCGGCGTTGATTATTGGGTTTGAACAGATGAGCGAACGCGGATACGAAGTCATCCCAGGTGACCTGGCCGAGGCCTTGCAGGCCTTTCTCACCTCGCCGCCCGAGGGAATCCCTGAGGATATGATCGAGGCCTTCAGCGACGCGGTGCGCACCGGCCGTTGCATGCTGCCGCCCCGGTTGTTTTTTGAGGCGGTCGAGCAATCCTCGGTGGCGATCTCCATCACCGATCTCAAGGCAAACATTCTCTACGCCAATCCGGCCTTCGGCCGGGTGACGGGTTATGCGCCGGAGGACGTGATCGGCAGCAACGAATCGATCCTCTCCGACAAGACGACTCCGGATATCGTTTACGAGACTTTGTGGGGACGGTTGCGGCAGCAAAAGCCCTGGTCCGGCGTGCTGGTCAACCGGCGCAAGGACGGGACGCGCTATCTGGCGGATATCACCATTGCGCCGGTCGTGGATGCCGCGGGCAAGACCACGCATTACCTCGGCATGCACCGGGATGTCACCGCGGTGCATCGTCTGGAACAGGAGGTGCGCAACCAGAAGCGCTTGATCGAATCGGTGGTGGACGTCGCGCCGGTCGTCATCGCGCTGCTGGATGACCTCGGACATGTTGTTTTGAGCAATCAGGCCTACCAGAGACTGGCCGGCGACCTGCGCGACCGGGAGCCGGCCGCGGTGCTCCTCTCGGCGCTGAAGGCCTCCATGGGTGAGGCGTTCATCAAGGGTCGGGAGTGCGGCCGGGGCTTTGTCGATCACGAGATCCGATTCGATCCGGAGCTCAGCGGTGAACCGCGCTGTTTCGCCTGCTCCGGCACCTGGTTCCAGGAACGCAACGGCAACGCGGACAACTTTTTTGAGTCGCGCGAGGAATGCTACCTGCTGCTCGTGGCCAAGGAAATCACGGAGTTCAAGCGGCAGCAGGAAGAGATACGCATGAACGCCCTGCGCGCCTTATTGGCGGAGCAGGAGTTGGTGCAGGGATTGCGCGAGGCCCTGGCCGGCGCCGCCTACAAAATGCAGGAGCCGGTGAATCTGATTGCCGCCGCGGCCAGCATGCAAGCGCGGCGCGGCAGCGCAGGTGACGATCTTGATTCCATGCACGGCGTTCTGAAACAGGCGCTCGATACGGGTCGACAGGCGTTGGAGATCTTGCGCGCCTCGATGCCCGGGGAACTGGACGAGCCTGTCAGCTCGGTCAATCTCAATCAGTTGTTGCGTGATGTGCTGGCCATCTCCACCCACCGTATGCTCGCCGCTGGAATGGTGGTGGACTGGCGGCCTGAAGAGCACTTGCGGGCACTGCCGGGTCGGCAAGGGCGGCTTCGCGGTATGTTCAAGCAATTGATCGATAACGCCATGGACGCCATGGACGCTCCGGGCTGGTCGCGGCGTGAGCTGTGTGTGGCGACCAAGACAGAGGACGGATCGATAACCGTGATTATCGAAGATTCCGGCCCCGGCATTCCGGACGCCCTGCGCCTTAAGGTGTTTGAACCGTTTTTCACCACCAAGGGCGCAACGGGCGGGCGCGCCGGCATGGGCTTGCCCATGGTCCAGGACGTCGTGAACCAGCATGCCGGTACGATTGAGATCGATGCCGAAACTCACGATGGCTGCCGGATCATTATTCGGCTTCCGCTCGCCGGGGGTTCGGAGACAGGGCGCATGGCGACGGATCAGAATATGAGTCTATGACGGGAACAGCACGTAAACACACGGAGGCGGCGATGGCAGGCCATTCCTCTCTGGTCGAAGCCGAGCTGAAGGCGCTTTACCAGGTGAGCCGGGTATTGAGCCGTTCGCTCAACCTGCGTGAAACCCTCCAGGGCGTGCTCCACGAGTTGCACGAACACGCCGGTATGGAAAGGGGATTGGCCACCTTGCTGGACCCGGACGGCGGCGAGTTGTTTATCGGCGCCGTGCACAGCGGGGACCCGGCGCGGGCCGAGACGGTACGTTATCGTCCAGGCGAGGGCGTGGTGGGTACCATCCTCGAGCTGGGTCAGACGGTCGTGGTTGAACGCATCGCCGAGGAGCCCCGTTTCCTGGGGCGACTGCAACTCTATAATCCCGAGCTGCCCTTCATCGGCGTGCCGATCCGCGTGGGCGACGGTGCGCCCGTGGGGGTGCTGGCGGCACAACCGGCCACTGGCGAGCTGTTGGGCGAGCGCGCCCAGTTCATGGAAATGGTCGCCAACCTGGTGGCACAGAGCGTGCGCTTATCCTGGGAAGTCGAACGGGAGCGCCGTGACCTGACCGACGAGCGCGACCGCCTGCGGCGGGTGATGCGGGGCAATTACGGCTTTGACAAAATCGTCGGTCACACCCCGGCCATGCGGCGCGTATTCGAAGCCGTCCGCCAGGTCGCGAAATGGAACACGACCGTATTGCTTCGCGGCGAATCCGGTACCGGCAAGGAACTGATCGCCAATGCCATCCATTACAATTCACCGCGCGCGAACCGGGCATTCATCAAGGTGAATTGCGCGGCGCTGCCGGACAACCTGCTGGAATCCGAGTTGTTCGGCCACGAAAAAGGGGCCTTCACAGGCGCGGTCAGTCAGCGTAAGGGGCGTTTCGAGCAGGCCGATGGCGGCAGCCTGTTTCTCGATGAGATCGGTGAGACACCGCCACGGTTCCAGGCGAAACTCCTGCGCGTGTTGCAGGAAGGCGAGTTTGAGCGAGTGGGAGGCAGCAAGACGCTGAAGGTTGACGTGCGCATTATCGCCGCGACCAACCGCGACCTCGAAGCCGCGGTCGAGGCGGGCGAGTTTCGTGAGGACTTGTATTATCGACTCAACGTGATGCCCATAGTGATCCCGCCGTTGCGTGAGCGGCCCGAGGACATCCCCGATCTTGCCCGCTTCCTGGTGGGCAAGATAGCCAAACAGCAGGGCAGGCCCGTGGAAGTCACCGACAGCGCGATCCGCATATTGATGCGTCATGCCTGGCCGGGCAACGTCCGCGAGCTGGAAAACCTGCTGGAGCGCGCGGCCATCATGAGCGCCGAAGGGGTGATAGACCGCGACGTCATTACCATGACGGGCCTGGAGGACGAGACGCCCCTGACGAGCGCGCCGGCCGTCCCAGGCATCGATCTCAAGGATCCCGGGCTCGATGAGCGCGAACGCGTCATCGCCGCGCTGGAGCAGGCTGGCTGGGTGCAGGCCAAGGCGGCGCGTTTGCTGGGCATGACACCACGGCAGATCGCCTACCGAATTCAGACCCTCAAGATCAAGATGCGCACGATTTAGTTGCTTGACACGTTGCGCGTGGCAAGCATAAAGGAGTTGGCTCGCAGGCGAATGTTTGCCACGATCCCACGCTCAGCCTCCGCCCTGCGTTTTTACCATCGCCAGTTTCTCCAGCCTGTTAACAAACCGACAAGCCGAACGTACTGTCGTGTGATGTTCACGACACACCTTCAGCGAGAGAAATAAATCGGCCAATAAATTTAGGCACTTACCACCGTCACGCAATTCGGCACGGCGTTTGCAATTCGCTTCGGTACGAACATCTCCCAGGCAGAAGAGGAATCAATGATGGAGCTCAAGGTATTGGGACAAGCGCAGCAGGCCGAAAACCCAAAAGGCGGCTGTTCCGCCGGCTCATGCGGCAGCACCGACGACCAACTCAGCCATCTGCCCGAGGCGATTCGCGAGAAGGTGCACAATCATCCGTGTTATTCGGAAGAGGCCCATCATTACTTTGCGCGCATGCATGTGGCGGTGGCGCCTGCCTGCAACATCCAATGTCACTACTGCAACCGCAAATACGATTGCGCCAACGAATCCCGCCCCGGCGTGGTCTCGGAGTTATTGACGCCGGATCAGGCGGTGAAAAAGACCATGGCCGTGGCGGCCAATATTCCGCAAATGACCGTGCTGGGTATCGCCGGGCCGGGCGACCCCCTGGCGAATCCGGAACGCACCTTCGCCACGTTTCGCATGCTCTCGGAACAGGCCCCGGACATCAAGCTCTGTGTCTCCACCAACGGACTGGCTTTGCCCGCCGCCGTGGATGAGCTCGCGAGGCACAATATCGATCACGTCACTATCACCATCAACTGCGTCGACCCGGAGATCGGCGCCAAGATCTATCCCTGGGTGTTCTGGAACAACCGCCGCGTCAAGGGCAAGAAGGGGGCCAGGATCCTGATCGAGCAGCAACAGAAGGGGCTGGAAATGCTGGTGGCGCGCGGCATCCTGGTGAAGGTCAACTCTGTCATGATCCCCGGTGTCAACGATGAACATCTGAAAGAGGTTAGCCGGATCGTCAAGCAGAAGGGAGCGTTTTTGCACAATGTCATGCCCCTGATCGCGGAGGCCGAGCACGGGACGTTTTACGGTGTGATGGGCCAGCGTGGACCCAAACCTTCGGAACTGCAGGCGCTGCAGGATGCCTGCGCGGGTGATATGAACATGATGCGCCATTGCCGGCAGTGCCGCGCCGACGCCGTGGGTCTATTGGGCGAGGATCGCGGCGCCGAGTTCACCCTGGACAAGATCGAACAGATGGATATCGACTACGGTGCGGCCATGCAGAAGCGCGCCCGGGTCCACGCCGCCATCGCCGAAGAGCTGGCGGCAAAGCAGGTGGCGAAACCAGCCGAGCATCCGGTTCAGCCAAAGGGTATTTCCGATAAGTCCTACCGGCCCGTGCTCATGGCGGTAGCCACCCAGGGCGGCGGCGTGATCAATCAGCATTTTGGTCATGCCAAGGAGTTCTTGGTCTACGAGGTCGGCATGGGAGGGGTGCGCTTTATCGGACACCGCAAGACCGATCTGTATTGCGAGGGTGGCGACACCTGCGGCGACGGCGAGTCGGTGCTGGCCAGGAACATACGCGCCCTGGAAGGCTGCGAGGTGGTGCTCTGTTCCAAGATCGGGTTCGAGCCTTGGGGTCAATTGGAGGAGGCGGGCATACAACCCAATGGTGAGCACGCCATGGAACCCATCGAGGACGCGGTGATGGCGGTCTACAAGGAAATGATCGAAGACGGCCGGCTCGATGAAGGTGCCGCCGGACAGGCTAAGGCGACGGCGTGAGATCAAGGAGCGTAAGACCATGGCATTGAAGATCATCGAAAGCTGTGTGAACTGCTGGGCCTGCGAGCCCGTGTGTCCAAGCACCGCCATCTACGAGGCGAAGCCGCATTTCCTGATCGATCCGAAGCGATGCAGCGAGTGCGAAGGTGATCACGCGAACCCGCAATGCGCCAGCATCTGTCCCATCGAGGGGGCGATTGTGAACAGCCTCGGCGAGCCGATGAACCCGCCGGGGTCATTGACCGGCATCCCGCCGGAAAAGATGGCCGAAGCGATGGCCGAGATGCAGGCACGCTGACTCGGCAAGGAGAACAACGATGGCAGAGCTCGTTATGACGACGCAGGTCGGCGAACTGAAAGGTGTGACGCCAAGATGGTCCCGCCAGGCCGCGCGAATGCGCAGGAAAACAGCGATCTTGGTCAGGAAAGCGTTATTGAAGCTGGGGCGCATCGCCTTGGAGTTGGCGGCGGCCCGGAAGGCGCATTCACGCTCAATGCATTCACGCTCAATAAGGTCCCGCTGTATCCATCTGGACGGGCCTGTAATCCCGGGGCGTGTGTGGAATCGCCACAGCGCATATTTTGTCTACCATCGTCGGGTACGGGATATCGGGTGTCAACAGCGGCAATCTTTGAGCGCCGTGCACCGTACCGGGAACACGATGATTCCCGCCGGCGAAGGCGTACGCGTTAAGGTGGTCGATTACCGCCCGATTCCGGCGTGGGCCAGCGGTCACATGGACTGGGACTTCATCACTTATGACCGCGCCTCATCGCCGGCCGGGTTCTGGCATGAAATTCGCCGTAAACTCGCGTGAGGCACGCATGGCCACCGTGATTTTCTATGAGAAGCCCGGCTGCGTGAACAACAGGCGGCAGAGGGGTCTGCTGGCGGCGGCGGGGCACACGGTGTTGCCGAGGAACCTATTCACCCAGCCTTGGACGATTGAGAGGCTGAAACAGTTTTTTAGCGCATTGCCGGTAGAGCGATGGTTCAACACCGGCGCGCCCAGGATCAAGGCCGGGGAGATCGAACCGCGGCGGCTTGGCCCCGATGCGGCGTTGTGTCTGATGGTTGCGGACCCGCTGCTCATCCGGCGCCCGCTGATGCAGGTCGGTCATCGATGTATGGCGGGTTTCGACCCGGTCGCGGTCAACGCCTGGATCGGTCTGCACCCGGTGCCTGAGGGCGAGGAGCTGGAGCGATGCCCCCGGGTCTCTTTGGAATCAAGTTGTGATGCTCAAGGTGAACTGTGATGAATGCACTTCTCGCACTCGTGTACCCCGACAACAAGCGCCTAGACAGCAAGCGCATCAACGCGCTGTACGCCCGGCTTGCAGGATTGACCCGGGATTTGCCCAATGACGATTTGTTCGCGCGCATGCTGGCGAGCTGGCGGGCGGGTCATGGCGCATTGCCCGATTGCATGGGGCTGGACCCCGAGATATATCAATACCTGCTGATACGCCATTTCTCCGGGTATGAACTGCCCGAGCAAGGGACAACGCGGTTACGAATGGACCCGACCCGGGCGCCGGAAACGGCCGATCTGAAACGCTTGCTGCTGGAGCACCGGGCGGGACTGGACATCTCCGAGCAGTGGCTGGCGGACATTGTGGCGGCCGCCTGCATGGGCGGGAACCATCTCTGGCAAGACCTGGGGCTGTGGTCGCGCCAGGAGTTAAGCGAGCTGATGCAACGAAATTTTCCGTCGCTGGCGGCCAAGAATGACCGTGATATGAAGTGGAAAAAGTTTCTCTATAAGCAGCTTTGCGTTCAGGAAGGCGTCTACGCTTGCCGTTCACCCTCCTGTGAGGTCTGCATCGACTATTCGAATTGTTTTGGACCGGAGGACTGATGTGGTCACGGCGAGCGGCATCATCTCATTGGCCGGAGTGGAACAATGTCCGTTCTTGATGTGAGCCACAATCGCGACGGCGTGGCGTTGTCGGAACGCGTGTTCTGGATCGGTGCGTTGGACCCGGCACTGCGAACCTTCGACATTATATTGAAGACCGCGAACGGCACCACCTACAATGCTTACCTGGTACGAGGGAGCGATGGCGTTGCCGTGATCGATACCGTCAAGGAACAATTTGCGGATGAATTTTTCGCCCGCCTTGAGTCGGTCGCCCGCTATGAGGAGATCAAGATCATCGTGCTGAATCATCTGGAGCCTGACCACACCGGTGCGCTGCCCGAATTAATGCGTCGCGCACCGCAGGCGCGCCTGTATATCTCGCAAAAGGCACAGGTCATGCTGAAGGCTTTATTAAAGCGGGACAGCTACCCGTTTGAGACGGTGCTGACGGGCGATTCCGTATCCCTGGGTGATTGCACGCTGCGATTTTTGCACACGCCTTATCTGCACTGGCCGGATACGCAATGCGCCTATTTTGAACAGGAGAATATTCTGTTTTCGGGTGATGTATTCGGTTGCCATTTTTGCGACAGCCGGCTGTTCAACGATCTCGTCGGAGATTTCCGGTTCTCCTTCGAATACTACTACGCGCACATCATGCGGCCGTTCAAGGAGCATGTGCGCCGCGCCCTGGAGCTCATCGAGCCGCTGGAACTCGATATTATCGCGCCTACCCATGGCCCGATACTGCGGGATCGCCCGCGCGACTACGTCCGGCGTTTTCGTGAGCTGTCGACCTCACGGTTGCGCAATGAGGTTGGCGAAGGAGAAAAGAGCCTGTTGATTTTCTATATCAGTTCCTACGGTAACACCGCACGTATGGCCCAAGCCGTGTATGAGGGCGCTCGAGCCGCCGCGGGCGTGCGCGCCTCGCTCTACGATCTCGAAGGGTCCGAAGTGGCGCCGTTTGTGGATCTGATCGAAGACGCAGATGCGATTGTATTCGGATCCCCGACCATTAACGGTGATGCGGTCAAACCGGTGTGGGACCTGCTCTCATCGCTTGCCGTCATCAATACGCGAGGCAAAATGGGGGCCGCGTTCGGGTCCTACGGTTGGAGCGGGGAGGCGGTGCGAATGATCGAGGACCGCATGCGCGGTTTGAAGATGCAACTGCCGTTACCCGGGCTGCGCGTGAAATTGATCCCCACGCATGAGGAGCTGATTCAGTGCCGGGATTTCGGGTCGCAATTCGCGCAGGCGCTTACCGCAGAGGAACCATCTGCCGCGGCATGAAAGTTATGAAGGGTTGGGAAGCCCTCTCCAGCCATTCAGTGATTGAAGATGAAGCACCAGGTAATAAGGCAAATGCGAGGTGAATGATCATGCCAAATATTACTTTCAGCAATTCTGACTACAAGCAGAAAACGGTTTATGCCGTGGCAGGAAGCCATACTGAATCAATATTAAAGATCGCGAAGGCGAACAAGATTCCTGTCGATTTCAGTTGCGAGGACGGTGAGTGCGGGACGTGCCTCATCAAGGTGACACGCCTCAGCGATAAAGGCCCGATGGGTGGCCCATTGACGGAGAAAGAAACCAAGGTCCTAAAGGAGCTCGGCAAGGTTAGTAAGAAGGAGATCGAGCAAATGGCCGTTGACGACTTGCCGACGCAATGGCGCCTGGCCTGCCAGATCATCGTTCGCGATGAGGATATCCTGGTCGAATACTGACGAGCGCCCACAACATCTCCGGCATGCGTGTGTGCGCCAACCACAGGACGGGCGAGTGCACGTGGATCTCGTTGGCCATGATTTCCGACAGGCAGATGCAGCTTCGCGCCGTGGGTGCCTACCTTGGTCTGGCCGTGGGCGATGCCCTCGGGGCGAGCGTGGAATTCATGACGCCGGCGGAGATCAAGGCGGCCCACGGGGTCCACAAGCAGGTCTGCGGCGGCGGCTGGCTGAAGCTCAAGCCGGGGCAGGTGACCGACGACACGGGGATGTCCTTGGCGCTCGGGCGCTGTATCCTCGCCAAGGGTGGTGTGGATCCGTATGCCATTGGCTGGGCCTTCAGCGACTGGATGCGTGCCAGGCCGGTGGACATCGGCAACACGGTGCGCCGCGGCATCATGCACTATCGCCATACGGGTGAACCGGGGGTGCCGGAAAGCGAAAATGATGCGGGCAACGGTGCCTGCATGCGCACCTTGCCCGTGGCGCTGGCCACCTTGGGCGAAAGCCGCGAACGCGTGAACCAGGCCTCCCGTGCCCAAGCCCATATCACCCACAACAACGCGCTGTCGGATGCCGGCACGGAGTGTGTGATCACAATGGTCCAGGCGGCGATCGGCGGCGCCACCAAAACCCAGTTGTTGCACGGACCTGTCGCGGCACTGGCCGCGGCCCGTCCCGAGTTCCAATTTCGCGGTCGGCGGTGCGATAACCCGAGCGGATTTATCGTCGACACCTTGAGAGCGGTATTTCAGAGCGTGTTTGACAGCGATAGTTACGAGGACTGCCTGATCGATGTGGTGAACCGCGGCGGCGATGCCGACACTACCGGCGCTATTGCCGGCATGATTGCCGGCAGCCTGTACGGTTCACCGGCGATACCACGTCGCTGGCTTGCCGCGCTGGAGGCAGACATGCGACAACAATGTCGTGAGCAGGCGCTGGCGCTGTTGCAGTTTGCCTACGGCAGGGGCGAGCGGGGGTCGGACCCGGCCGGCCCCGCGGCAAGAGGGTTAGAGGCATGAAGATTGGAATCCCGAAAGAGATCAAGGACCACGAGTACCGGGTCGGGCTAACGCCTGCCGGGGTAAAGACCCTGGTCGACGCCGGTCATGACGTGATCGTGCAACGCAGTGCAGGCACGCGTGTTGGTTTTTCCGATGAAAGCTATATCTCCGCGGGCGCGACCCTGGTGGCGACAGCGGAACAGGTTTATGCCTGTCCGATGGTAATCAAAGTCAAGGAACCGCAGGCGGTCGAGTTTCCGTTGATGCGCGAGGGCCAGGTTTTGTTCAGCTATTTACATCTGGCGCCCGACCCGGAACAGACACGCCGTCTGCTCGAGCAAGGCGTCATCGGCATCGCCTATGAAACGGTGAGTGATGCGCGCGGCGGATTGCCGTTGCTGATTCCCATGAGCGAAGTGGCCGGGCGGCTGGCCGTTCAGGCCGGCGCTGCCGCCTTGCAAATGGCCAGTGGCGGCAGCGGCGTATTGCTCGGCGGTGTGCCCGGGGTTGCGCCCGCCAGCGTGGCGATACTCGGCGGCGGGGTGGTCGGCACAAACGCCGCGAAGATGGCCCTGGGGCTGGGCGCGGACGTCACCCTGCTCGATATCAGCCTCGAGCGCCTGCGCTTTCTCGACGATGTTTTCGGGCCCGCGCTCAAAACGCGCTACGCCGACCGCGATGCTATCGATGCCTTGGCCCGGGAATCCGATCTCATGATCGGTGCGGTGCTGGTGCCCGGCAAGCAGGCGCCCAAGCTGATTACCCGCGGCACCGTTCGTCACATGAGAGACGGCTCGGTGTTTGTGGATGTGGCCATCGATCAGGGGGGGTGCGCCGAAACCTCACGGCCCACGACGCATTCCGATCCGATGTATGTTGTCGATGGCGTGGTGCATTATTGCGTCGCCAATATGCCGGCGGCCTGCGCACGCACGGCGACATTGGCATTGACGAACGCCACCTTGCCCTATGTCACGGCGCTGGCAAACAAGGGTTATCGCCAGGCGCTCTTGGATGACCCAGGTCTGCGCCAGGGGTTAAACGTTCATCGCGGCGTCGTCACCAACCGTCACGTGGCGGCGGATCTGGGCTATGCCTATTGTTCGCCGGAACAGGCGCTGCGCGATGACGCGGCGGTCGCCGCCGCGCTCGGTTAGACGCCTCGCCAAGCTCAAGCCGATGCGGCCGCTTGCGGGTAATCTCGCAAGTGGGCTGCCAGGGCGCTGTCCATGGTCGCCAGGTGCAGATGAAACCATTCCGGCAGGCGTTCACGTACATAGCTGCGGGCAAAACTGATCACCCCTTTATCGACGCGACGCTGGAGTTGCGCCAGCTCCGCCAGTACCCGGCGATGCTCGGCCTTGTGCTCGGCCGCCGCCGGGAACCGGGTCTGATCCATGAGCGCGTCCTCGCGGGCGAAATGTGCTCTGGTATGCTGGTGAAGCCGGCTCAAGCATTGTCCGAAATCCGCGTCTTCGGCGCGCGCGAGCGCGTTGACCAGCGCCACGAATTCGCGATGAGTCGTGTCCATGGACGTCAGCCCCAAGGCAAACGCCCGATCGGACCATTCGATCAAAGGCGTCGCTGTTTCAGTGATCGGATGCTGCGTCATGCGCTTGCCCGGAAGGCATCAACAGCCCACGGCCTGGGCTTCGCCTTGCTGTTGGACCATGGCTTCTTCTTCCGCCAAGGCATGTTGTACCGTCGCCCAATCGGCCTCGAGCACCTCGATGCCCTGCTTGTCGCAGAAACGCCGTTCCTTGTCGGTGGCCGCCGGCGTCACCAGCCAGCCTTTGGGTGTTTGCGCCCCGTAGGTGATATCGGCCATCACCATGCGTTCGGTATCCCGGGTCAGCCGCATCCCCAGCAAGAGATATTGCTTGTCTTTGCGATAGGATTTCAGAAAACCCGGTATGGCGAAGCCGCCCATGAGCTCGGTGATGTAATCCACATAGTCGGCGTCGGAGGCCACAAAATTCGGTTCGGGACGCGGCGTGCCCATGGGCTTGAACAGGATCGGCAAAGCCGTGTCCACTTCTTCCTGCTCGATCTCCCTGTAATCCGCACCGTCGTAGTGGTAGATGCGAAAGCGATAATCCGTGCCGCTAATGCGGGCGACACCACATATCAAGGTATGGGGCGTGTCTTGATAGCTGTCCTGCAGTTGCGTATCGCGATTGATGTCGACCACGTAATGCGGTTTGATCCGTGCCAGCCAGTCGTGCACGGCTGCGCGGGTCCACTGGGTCTCCGCGTACAGACCTTTGAAGAACTTGCTTAAGAAACTGCGTCCACGTTTCAATTCCATGTGCATGGCGGCGCGCGGAAACTCGTACATGAGCCTGGGGGCCATGGGCTGGTTGTTGTTCATGGCGAGGATCAGGCTGTCGCTGTCCGCCGGGATGGCTTCGCCGCTTATGGCGTTGACCGCGCCGGCCAGGGCGCCAGGGCCGAGATAGGGCACGACCTGGCCCCGGCGCACGTCGGCAATGATGTCAGTCAGTAGGGCGATGGGCATAACGGGCTCCTTCCAAAGCGTTGTTTGCCCGCCACCTGTTGCAAAATCCGGTCCAGCCTCTAACTGATTGATTTAATGACCGCGCGCCTGGGCGGTTGTCGGGGTACCGCTGTTGGTTTGTCATGTTTGCGACAAGCCTGCGCCGGCCCGGTCCCGTGACGGCGCTGGGCCGTGAGGAGTGCCATCGTTACTCACGGGCAAATCTGTAGCTCATGGACGCCGCCGAGGACCAGGTACTCATCCTCGCCTTGGAGCAGACCTGGCAAAAGGCCGTTGAAGAAGAAAATCCTCGCTAGGGGCACGTCGGTCTTCAGCACCCTATCACCGAATTCATCGGCCCGTTCGCGCGAGATGGTAAATGAGTTCAGGTTATTGAGGATCAAGATAAGCCGGTTTTCTTTGTGCCAAAGCAAGTCCTGGCTCTCGACGCGGTTCTGTCCACGAAACAGTTCAATATGGCTACGGTCCGGGTATTGGCGTGTCAGCTCATATTGACAATAGGTGTACAGTAGGTCCAGTTGGGCCTCCAGAGCGTTGGTATTGTACAGGCCGCGTGCGCGTTCCTGCATAAACACCCTGTAGCTCTCTGCATCGGCATCGGGGATGGCGCCCTTGTGGTAGCGCGGTAATAAGCCAAAGCGTGACTCCACCCACCCCTTCAACACCGCCGCCTCCTGGCCGTCGGAATCAAACAGCCAGCCGCGCAGCATGTGCAGATAGTCCGCCTTGGGCCGCGGCAGCCTTGACCGGGCCTCCAGGCCAATCCGGTCCGGTGCGTTCAATCCGAAATACACCGTCATGTAATCCTTGAACTGGTCCGCCCGTTCCTGCGCTTGGGCGCAGGGGTGCATACGGCGAAACAGATCGCTATGCAGCTCCAGGACGCCGTCGATAAGCAACGGCGCGGGGTGTCTGTGAAAGGTCAGGCTGCCGAGGATCACCGCCGGTAAATTGCAATGGTTAATGGGCAGGCGGGCCTGCGAAGGCAGTGTCGGTGTATCGTGGTTGCACCGATCTTCTCTCACTTTTTGTTTGTTGCTAACCATACAGTCGGTTTGCCTTTGTCGTATATGCGACCCGCTGTCCAGGGCATCGAAGACAAGAAAACGATTACTAAAACAGCATCTTATAACGTTTCTGATCGGCTGGCACAGAAACTGCTCTACAGCCAGTGCAAACTATTATTGCCACAGTAAGAGGAGACAATATCATGGCACTACGTCAATGTGCGATTTACGGGAAAGGTGGTATCGGAAAATCCACCACCACCCAGAACCTGGTTGCGGCGCTTGCCGAAGCGGGCAAGAAGGTGATGATCGTCGGCTGCGACCCCAAGGCCGATTCCACCCGGCTGATGCTGCACTCCAAGGCGCAGAATACCATTATGGAAATGGCCGCTGAAGCCGGGACCGTGGAGGATCTCGAGCTGGAGGATGTGCTCAGGATCGGCTATGGCGACACCAAGTGTGTCGAGTCCGGCGGTCCGGAACCCGGCGTCGGGTGCGCCGGCCGCGGCGTCATCACGGCCATTAACTTCCTGGAAGAGGAAGGCGCCTACGACGAGGATCTGGACTTCGTGTTCTACGACGTGCTGGGCGACGTGGTCTGTGGCGGTTTCGCCATGCCCATCCGCGAAAACAAGGCCCAGGAGATCTACATCGTGGTGTCCGGTGAGATGATGGCCATGTATGCGGCCAATAACATCTCCAAGGGTATCGTGAAGTACGCCAACTCAGGCGGGGTGCGTCTCGCGGGGCTGATCTGTAACTCCCGTAACACCGACCGCGAGGACGATTTGATCGAGGCGCTGGCGACCAAGCTGGGCTCGCAAATGATTCATTTCATCCCTCGTGACAATGCCGTGCAACGTGCGGAGATCCGCCGCATGACGGTGATCGAGTACGATCCCACGGCCAAGCAGGCCGATGAGTATCGTGCGCTGGCGCAGAAGATTATCGCCAATGACAAGCTGGCAATTCCGACACCGATCACCATGGACGAGCTCGAGGATCTGTTGATGGAATTCGGCATCTTGGAAGAGGAAGACACGAGCATCGTCGGTAAGACTGCCGCTGAGGAAGCGGTGGCCTGAGGCGTATCGGCGTGCTGGCCTTAGTCAGGCCAACACACACCGGCTTACTGTCTGTTAAACGTGCGTCCACAGATTGGTGGCGACGAAAACAGGAGATACAACCATGAGCGCAATGACACGTGAAGAGACCGAGGCCCTCATCCAGGAGGTGTTGGAAGTCTATCCTGAGGAAGCCAAGAAAACCCGTGCGAAACATCTGGCGGTCAACGACCAGAGCGTAGAGCAGTCCAAGAAATGCATAACATCCAACAAGAAGTCTTTGCCGGGAGTAATGACTATTCGTGGCTGCGCGTATGCCGGTTCCAGGGGCGTGGTCTGGGGTCCCATCAAGGACATGATCCACATCTCGCATGGTCCGGTTGGCTGCGGTCAGTATTCCCGCGCGGGGCGCCGCAATTATTATATCGGCACCACCGGCGTGAATACCTTCGTTACCATGAATTTCACCTCCGATTTCCAGGAAAAGGACATCGTGTTTGGTGGCGACAAGAAGTTGAACAAATTGATTGGTGAAATCAACGAACTGTTCCCATTGAACAAGGGCGTCACTGTCCAATCGGAATGTCCCATTGGTCTGATCGGTGATGACATTGAGGCGGTAGCCAAGAAGACATCCATGGAAATCGAGAAGCCGGTAGTGCCGGTACGTTGTGAGGGTTTCCGCGGTGTTTCTCAATCGCTGGGTCATCACATCGCCAATGACTCCATCCGCGACTGGGTGTTGCCCGCGCGTGATGAGGACAACAGTTTCGAGACCACGCCCTATGATGTGTCGATTATCGGCGACTACAATATCGGCGGCGATGCCTGGTCCTCACGCACCCTGTTGGAAGAGATGGGGCTGCGGGTGGTGGCGCAGTGGTCCGGTGACGGTACGCTGTCGGAGATCGAGCTCACCCCCAAGGTCAAGCTCAACCTGGTGCACTGTTACCGTTCCATGAACTACATCTCCCGTCACATGGAAGAGAAGTACGGTATTCCGTGGGCGGAGTACAACTTCTTTGGTCCCACCAAGATCGCCGAGTCCTTGCGCAAAATTGCTTCTTACTTTGACGACAAGATCAAGGAGGGCGCCGAAAAGGTTATCGAGAAGTACACGGCCGAGTATGAGGCCGTGATCGCGAAGTATCGCCCGCGCCTGGAAGGCAAGAGAGTCATGTTGTTCGTCGGCGGCCTGCGTCCGCGTCACACCATTGGTGCCTATGAAGACCTGGGCATGGAAGTGGTTGGTACGGGCTACGAGTTCGGCCATAACGATGACTATGATCGCACTATCAAGGAAATGGGCAATTCGACCCTGCTTTATGACGATGTGACCGGTTATGAGTTCGAGGAATTCGTCAAGAAGGTGAAACCCGATCTTATCGGTTCCGGCATCAAGGAGAAGTATATCTTCCAGAAAATGGGCATTCCCTTTCGTCAGATGCATTCCTGGGATTACTCAGGTCCTTACCATGGCTATGACGGCTTCGCCATTTTCGCTCGGGATATGGATATGACCTTGAATAATCCCTGCTGGGATGCCATCACGCCGCCTTGGAAAAAGGCGGCCGAGGAGGGTCAAGCAGAGGTTGCTGTCGGTACGTAGGCTATCGTCGCCTGCGGTCCAAACCCCTCTCCCCGACAGGAGAGGGGCAAGGACCAGCCGAAGATGGTGCAAACAGAGATTTGAGTCAAACCCAAAGACCGTAAGTTCACGGATTAGTGGCGCGGCAGGAGGTTATCATGAGTCAGAGTGTAGAGAACATTAAACCGAGTTATCCGCTGTTCAGGGATGAGGACTACAAGGAAAACCTGGCCAATAAAAAGGCCAAGTACGAGGAGTGTCATCCCAAGAAGAAGATCGACGAGATCTTTGAATGGACCACAACCAAGGAATACCAGGAGCTGAACTTCAAGCGTGAGGCGCTTACGATCAATCCGGCCAAGGCCTGTCAGCCGTTGGGTGCGGTGCTCTGTGCCCTGGGTTTCGAGAAAACCCTGCCCTATGTGCACGGCAGCCAGGGTTGTGTCGCCTATTTCCGTACCTACTTCAACCGCCATTTCAAGGAGCCCATCGCCTGTGTGTCCGATTCCATGACCGAGGATGCGGCGGTGTTCGGCGGTCAGAAGAACATGTTCGCCGGGCTGGAAAACGCCAAGGCCTTGTACAAGCCGGACATGCTCGCGGTCAGCACCACCTGCATGGCCGAGGTCATCGGTGACGATTTGAACGCTTTTATTGGCAACGCCAAAAAGGATGGCCGCGTACCCGACGATTTTCCGACACCGTTTGCCCACACCCCTTCATTTGTCGGCAGCCATGTCACCGGCTGGGACAATATGATGGAAGGCATCCTGCGCTACTTCACCCTGAATCACATGGAAGACAAGGCGCCGGGTAAGAACGGCAAACTCAATGTGATTCCCGGTTTTGAGACCTATCTGGGGAATTTTCGCGCCATCAAGCGCATGCTGAAGGAGATGGACGTGGATTTCACCCTGTTGTCCGATCCGGAAGAGGTCCTGGACACGCCGGCCGACGGCGAGTTTCGCATGTACGCCGGCGGCACCACCCAGGCCGAGGTGAAGGATGCCCCCAACGGCATCACCACCATGTTACTGCAGCCCTGGCAGTCGGTAAAGACCAAGAAATATGTCACAAACACCTGGCAGCATGAGGTGCCCGAGCTCAATATCCCCATGGGTCTGACCTGGACCGACGAGTGGTTGATGAAGGTGTCCGAGCTCACCGGCAAGCCCATTGCGGCCTCGCTGGAGAAGGAACGCGGCCGCCTGGTGGACATGATCACCGACTCCCACGCTTGGCTGCACGGCAAGCGCTATGCGCTGTGGGGAGACCCGGACTTTGTCATGGGCATGGCGAAGTTTCTGCTCGAGCTCGGCGCGGAGCCGCGCCACATCCTGTGCCACAACGCCAACAAGCGCTGGCGCAAGGCCATGATAAAGATCCTCGAGGACTCGCCCTACGGCAAGGACTGCGAGGTCCACACCGGCAAGGACCTGTGGCACATGCGCTCGCTGGTGTTCACCGACAAGCCGGATTTTATGATCGGCAACTCTTACGGCAAGTTCATCCAGCGCGATACTCTCACCAAGGGCAAGGAGCACGAGGTGCCGTTGATCCGTATCGGTTTTCCCATCTTCGACCGGCATCACCTGCATCGGGATACGACCCTGGGTTACGAGGGCGCCATGTACATCCTCAAGACCCTGGTGAACGCCGTGCTGGAGCGTCTGGATGAGGACACCCGCGGTATGGGCGCCACGGATTACAACTACGACTTGATTCGTTAACGCGACGTACGGGGCGGGATGATCCCGCCCCGTGCCCGGCCCGAGGATAGATGACATGCCGAAAGTGATGATCCGGCACAATGAAGAAGGTGCGATGACCTTCTACGTCGCCAAGAAGGACCTGGAGGAGACCGTGGTCTCCCTGGAACACGAAGGTCCGGACAAATGGGGCGGCGAGGTGGAACTGGCCGACGGCTCCCGTTATTTCCTGGATCCGTTGGACGAGGCCCCCCGTCTGCCCATTACGCTCAGGGCGAAACGCCTGTAAAGATTAAAGCTGTAACGCTTAAAGGAGATACGACATGGCTATGTATATAGTTGCCGACGAATGCATTTCCTGCGGAGACTGCCAACCGGAATGCCCGACCAAGTCCATCATCGAGGGCAAGATCGTCTTCGAGATCGACGCCAGCACCTGCACCGAGTGCGAAGGCGATTTCGATTCGCCCAAGTGCGTGGAGCTGTGTCCCATCGACAACTGCATCCTGCCGAAGAAAGCGGCCTAGGAGGGTGCAATGACGGCAGCACCTTTGTCGCGTGAACTGGCCTTACGTGTCGGCCTGGCGGCCAGGGTGTTGCCGGGCGTCGATGCGCGGCGCTTATTGGATGTCCTGCACAGTCGTGTCGGTTTGCCGATCACGGAGGAGAAATTATCGAAAGTGACGGTGACCGATCTGAAGACCGGGCTCGCCAGCCTGGCCGGCGAAGACGATGGTGAGGCTGCCGCCGTCGGCACGGAGCCGCTGAAGCTGGCGGTGCGTTATTTATGGGGCGAGGAAACGGTGATACCCGACCTGCCCCGGCCGGCGGCCTACGCCGAGGGCGACATGCCCGATTCCATACGCGTGGCCGTGGCGTCCAATGCCGGCGAGGCCCTGGACGGACACTTCGGTTCCTGTCTCCATTTTCTGGTGTATCAGGTCTCCTGCGATGAGCTGCGTCTGATCGACCTGCGGCCCGCCGACGGCGCCGACGGCGCCGATGGGGCCGATGGGGCCGATGATAAGAATGCCTTCCGCGCCGGGTTGATCAAGGATTGCCATGTGCTCTACGTGCAGTCCATCGGCGGGCCGGCGGCGGCCAAGGTGGTGCGCGCCGGCATCCACCCGCTGAAACAACCGGAAGGCGGCAAGGCGACCGACGCGCTCGCCCGCCTGCAGGAAGTGATGGCAGGCACGCCGCCGCCCTGGCTGGCCAAGATCATGGGGGTGTCCGCCGAGCAGCGCGTGCGTTACGGCGCCGGGGGTGAGGCGTGATCACACCGGAGCTGGCGGTCAGTATCGCCGATCGCATCGATGGTGAGACGCTGGACGAGGCCGTGGTCAGCGGTTTGCGCGAGGCCTGGCCCGATCTGCATTTCACCTACTGTCTGGACGACGACATCATCAACGGCAAACCGGTACTGGAGCGCGACGGTTTTAATATTTACTTAGTCGACGGCCGCGAACACTGCCTGTGCCTGACCAATGACTATGAGACCGCCACCGGCGTCGTGCTGGCGGAGGTGATCGATGATGACTGGGGCTAAAACAAGCAAGGCGACTCGGGAAGTCGGCCGCCCCGATGGATTTGTCAAGCCTATAGCGGGCGCAACGTGGAATCCATGACGGCAGAACATCCATTTGCACTATCTATTCGCACCCTGGGCAAGGGCAAGAAAGGACAGCGTAGCCTGAACCGCGCGCCGCTCGCCGCTGTATCACGCGTCCCCTTGGCCGCGCTAAGCCAGTTACTCGGTGACCCGGAACCCGATTAGAAACGAAAGTGATTTCCGCTAAGGCCTGAAAGGACCGGTTGGACGCTACAGCTTGATTTGCCAACCGAAGTCTTCATCCTTGAAGCAGGTAAAACGCTCCCGCGCCTCCCAGGTAATATCGATGGAATCGATCTCGTCATCGCCCTTTACACCGGCGGCCTCGACCAGATCAATGAATTCCTTCCACGTCAATTTCTTCCACGTTGACGCCGTGTCCTTCATCGCGTTTGACATGTTTGTTGCCCTCCTGACCGTGTTTCTTTTTTCACAAGAAAACATTGCCGTTGAGTCCTTGCAAAAAATAAACCAGACGATGATTCATGGTGGGTAGTGGCAACTCGGCGGCCGCTCAATGAGCACATATCCGGGAACGCAGTTATACAGGTTGTTGTAATACTGGTTTTTTGCAACGATTGTCCGGGCGAACGTTTGATCGGCTTACCGCGATCAACGATTGGGTCGCATGATGGGCCCGATCCGCGGGTGTCGCCAGGGTCGTGAAACCGCCAAAACAAAAGCGGATGTCGTGTTTGTGACACGGTGCCGATGCCAGCAAAGCGCACACACGAGCTCGGATGACTGCGGTAGGGGGGAAGCTTGTACGATGGGCCCAAGCGGTCATCGAGAGACTGCCCCGCGCCGCCCAGCACGTGAGCCCCGGTGATAGGACTCAAGCTTAATGGCGGCGTTCGGAGAAACGGTCGCGCAGCTTGCACAACAAGGACATGACCGGTCGTGGTCTGGGCGGTCTGAGTTTGCCTGTCATGTAATCGGTAACGGCTGCCCGCGGGTCTTTTTCGCCGGTGAGCACGGCGTCCACCCCACGTTTGCGCAGGCGTCTCACAAAACCCTCGCCGGCGCTGGCCGCAATCAATGCGTCCACCTTTTCCAAAGGATGCGGTTCACCGCCCTTGTAATGATGAAAGGTCAGCTCCCTGGCCAGCTCCAGCCGCTGCACCTCGACCGGTTCCGCACCGGCCTCCACCTGGAAGATCAGCCAATGTCGCGCCTGTCCGGCATGACCGGTCACCTTCGTGAAATCTTTACTCGCCACCGCGATTTTCATACTGACCTCGAAGCTCGATCGATAAGGACGTTTGGAGCAGGTGCGGTCATTTAAACCCGGTCTGCGGTCGCGCGCAAATCCGACTCTGTCCGAGGATGAATGAAATCGCCCCTGCGATGTCGCGTTGCATACCGGGGTTCTCGGCGTTGTCGTGTTTGCGACAAGTCATTACACCGCAATGGACCAATAATCAAGGAGTTATAAACTGGCACAGCGGTTGCAATTGTCGTGTGGAGATATTCTATTTTCGCAGGAGCAGACATGAAGGCCAAAGACATCGCCGGGCTGTTGGACGAGCCGGCTTGCGCCCATAACAAGAAATCCAAGTCCGGCTGCGCCAAGCCCAAGCCCGGGGCCACCGCCGGCGGCTGCGCCTTCGATGGCGCTCAGATCGCGTTGCTGCCCGTCGCCGACGTGGCCCATATCGTGCACGGACCCATTGCCTGCGCGGGCAGTTCGTGGGATAACCGCGGCACCCGCTCCTCGGGACCGGATCTGTACCGCCTAGGGATGACCACCGATTTAACGGAACAGGATGTGATCATGGGTCGCGGCGAGAAGCGCCTGTTTCATTCCATCAAGCAGGCCGTCGAGGATTATCAACCGGCGGCGGTGTTTGTTTACAACACCTGCGTGCCGGCCCTGGTGGGCGATGACATCGAAGCGGTGTGCAAGGCGGCGCAGGAGCGCTGGGGTACGCCGGTGGTGCCAGTGGATGCCGCCGGTTTTTACGGCACCAAGAATCTGGGCAACCGCATCGCCGGCGAGTCCATGGTGAAATACGTGGTCGGTACACGCGAACCCGATCCCTTGCCGCCGGAGGTTCCCGGGGCCGCCGGCACGCCCTTCAAGGTCCACGACATCAATCTCATTGGCGAGTACAACATCGCCGGCGAGTTCTGGCACGTCTTACCGCTTTTGGACGAGCTGGGCCTGAGGGTGTTGTGCACCCTGTCTGGTGACGCGCGCTATCGCGAGGTGCAGACCATGCACCGCGCCGAGGTGAACATGATGGTCTGCTCCAAGGCCATGATCAACGTGGCGCGCAAGCTGCAGGAAAGCTATGACACGCCCTGGTTCGAGGGCAGCTTCTACGGCATCACCGATACCTCGCAGGCGCTGCGGGACATCGCCCGGCTGATTGACGATCCCGACCTGAGCGCGCGCACCGAGGCCCTGATCGCCCGCGAAGAGGCGCGCATACACGAGGCGCTGCACCCCTGGCGCGCACGCCTGAAAGGCAAGCGCGTGCTGCTTTACACCGGCGGCGTGAAATCCTGGTCGGTGATCTCCGCGTTACAGGACTTGGGCATCGTGGTCGTGGCCACCGGCACCAAGAAATCCACCGAAGAGGACAAGGCCCGCATCCGCGCGCTCATGGGCGAGGACGCCAAGATGATCGAGGATGGCAATCCGCGGGCGCTGCTGAATATCGTGAAAGACTACCAGGCCGATATCTTGATTGCCGGCGGCCGCAATATGTACACGGCCTTGAAGGCCAGGCTGCCGTTTCTGGATATCAACCAGGAGCGTGAGTTCGGTTACGCCGGTTACGAGGGCATGCTGGAACTGGTGCGGCAACTGGCGCTGACCTTGGAAAGCCCGGTGTGGCAGGCGGTGCGCAAGCCCGCGCCCTGGGACGGTGCCGGCGCCAATGCTCAAGTCTTAGGTGGCGAAGCATTGATCGCGGCGGCGGGGGGCTGAGATGGCGGAGCTCATTAAACGCAACAAAGCGCTGTCGGTCAGCCCCTTGAAATCCAGCCAGCCGGTCGGCGCGTCGCTCGCCTTCATGGGCCTGCACCGGGCTATCCCCATGATGCACGGCTCCCAGGGCTGTACCGCCTTCGGCAAGGTGTTCTTCGTGCGTCATTTCCGCGAGCCCATCCCCTTGCAGACCACGGCCATGGACCAGGTGAGCGCGGTCATGGGTGCCGATGACAATATCGTCGAGGGCCTGAAGACCATCTGCGAGAAATCCAGGCCCGACGTCATCGGCGTGCCCACCACCGGGCTGTCCGAGACCCAAGGTGCCGATGTCGGTGGCGCGGTGAAGCAATTCAGAGCGCAGTATCCAGAATACGAGCGTATCCACATCGTGCCGGTGAATACACCGGACTTCAGCGGCTGCATGGAAACCGGTTACGCCCTGGCGGTCGAGGCCATGATCGAGCATCTGGTGCCCGCGGCCGCGAGTATTGGCTCAAGTCCGGGCCGGCGCCCGAGGCAGGTCAACGTCCTGGCCGGCGCCCTGCTCACCCCCGGCGACGTCGCGTGGTTGAAGGAGACCGTGGAGCTGTTCGGGCTGCGACCGGTGGTGATCCCGGATCTGTCCGATTCGCTGGACGGGCGTTTGACGGCGCAGGAGTTCAGCCCCTTGACCATCGGCGGCACGCCGGTCTCGGAGCTGGCGACCCTGGGTGAGGCCGCGGCCACCCTGGTCATTGGTCCGTCTTTGTACAAGGCCGCGGACAAATTGACCCACAAGACCGGCGTACCCGATCACCGCTTCGAGCATCTCATGGGCCTGGAGGCGGTGGACGCCCTGCTGATGGCGCTGTCGCAGATCAGCGCGACGCCAGTGCCGCTCAAGCTCAATCGGCAGCGCGCGCAACTGCAGGACGCCATGCTGGATACGCATTTCATGATCGGTCTGGCGCGGGTAGCCATCGCCGCCGACCCCGATGTGCTCAACGCCTATAGCCGGCTGTTGGTCGGCATGGGCGCGGAGATTGTAGCGGCCGTGGCGCCCACCCGCGCGCCGGTGTTGAACAATACGCCGGCGGCGACCATCAAAATCGGCGACCTGGAAGACCTGGAACTGCTGGCGCGGGAGAGCAAGGCCGAGCTCGTCATCGGCAACTCCCACGCGGTGGAGTCGGCCCGGCGCCTGGCCCTGCCGCTGATGCGCGCCGGCTTTCCGCAATATGACCTGATAGGGGGCTACCAACGCACCTGGGTGGGTTACGCCGGCACGCAGCAGGCTTTGTTCGATCTGGCCAACATGCTGCTCAGTGACAACCGGCATGAAGTGCAGCCCTATCACTCCATCTACGCCCAGAAACCCGAGTACCGAGAAGAGGTGAATACCCATGGCACTGCAGCGGCAGCTACGCATTGTGGATAGCGCTCGAGGGGAAGACATGACGGAGACCGCGCTTATGATCGCCTTTGCCACCTCGGACATGCAGCGTGTCGATCAGCATTTCGGTTCGGCCAGGTCCTTCGCCATTTATGCGGTGGACATGGAACAGGCCAAACTCCTGCAAGCGGCCCAATTCGGGCAATTGGCCCAGGACGGCGATGAAGACAAGCTCGCGGCCAAGCTGGAGTTGCTGGAGGGTTGTGCCGCCGTTTATTGCCAGGCCGCCGGTTCGTCGGCCATCACGCAATTGCTGGCCAAGGGCATACAACCGGTGAAGGTGTCCCCGGGCGTCGAGATCAAGGATCTGTTGGAGTCCTTGCAGGAGGAACTGCGGCACGGGCCTTCGGCCTGGCTGGCCAAGGCGGTGGCGCGGCAACAGTCGCCGAACCCCGGCCGCTTCGATGCCATGGAGGCAGAAGGTTGGGAGGACTAAGCGAAGGTGGCTGTCACCGGATTCAATTGAGCCGGACGTGTGGCATGGAGTAAGGCGCATAGCGATCAACCCGCCGCGTGCGGAATGAACAACTTTTTTGTTTGAAGATAGCGGGAGACAATGCGATGAATGAAGCGGCAGCGGTATTGACCGGCAACGAGGATCCGGTGTTGGAATCGGAATTCATGCAGGAAATGGTGAAGCAGATGCGCGCCATCGATACCTATGACACTTACGAGGGTTGGACGCCGGCGCGCATCCTCGATCCCTTTGTCATGACCAAGGAACGCAGGCAGGAGATTCCAGTAATTGGTGATCCCGATGAGATCACCATGTCGCGGGTGAAGGCCTTTTACAATGCGATCTCCTCGCTGATTGAGAAGGAGTGCGGGCTGATGGCCATCCCGATGATCAACCTGAGCCATGAAGGTTTCGGCCGCGCCGTGATCACCGTCGGCAAGCTGGTGGTCATGGACAAGACCCTGCGCGATGTCCATCGCTTCGGTTTCAAGTCCCTGTCCAAGATGAAGGACGAGGCCGACAAGCTTTTGTCTGTGGCGCTGGAGATTATCGGGAAACATTCCGACGTGGCGGGTCTTTAAGGAGTTGGCCGATGAGTCCTGAACAACTGAGGGCCCTGGAGAAAGACGTCAAGAAGCGCAAGCGCATCGCCAGCGAGTGGGCCTCGCAGCTGCACGACCTGGTGGAAGACCGGCTGCCGGCGGCCTACAAGGAAATACCGGACATCGCCCAATCCACCTTTGACGCGTGCAGGGCGTGGGAAGAGGCGAGCGAGCGGCTCAAAACAGCACAGACCCAAGCGGGGTGAACGCTTATGGCGGCAGATGAGTACATCGTGGGCATTACGCGGGGCGGCACGAACTGGACACCCTTGTTTGTGATCGAGTTGGATCAGTCCACCTGCATTGGCTGCGGGCGTTGCTACAAGGTTTGTCCCCGCAACGTCTTCGAGCTGGTGGAACGGGACGACGACGATGATGATGATGACGGCTTTTCCGATGACACCAGCATGGTGATGGCGATCCATGACGCCATGGACTGTATCGGTTGCGGCGCCTGTTCCCGGGTGTGTCCCAAGGATTGCCATACCCACGCGCCGCAGGCCCCAAGCGGTGATCTAACAGTAGCGGCCTGACGGCGGCGGCCTGACAGCAGGCGGTCGCCGCCTATGGCGACACCGCGCGCTATTACATCGTGAATGTGGGTGCCAACGAAATGGGCCGGCTGCAATCGGCGATCGCCGATCTAGTCGCAAGGCGTCAGCATTTAAAGCGCAACATGAAACGCTGATACGCAGCGCACCCGCGAGACCGGTTCTCCCGATGGCCGGAGTTGGAACAGATCGATAATGAATTGTCCGAGCTGGACCGGCGCTTTAAGCGTTTGTGAGATGCCCGTTCAGGCATGCCCTCCCACGGCGGCGGTGCCGCCGGAGCGCCATAGGGTAGGGTCGCCATCGCATAAGGGTTCCGGCACGCGGCGCAGCGCCCATCGGCTTATGGCCGCTTGCCGGGGCAGCTTTGCTGATCGGCCTGCGCTTGGACCTGGCCGGCGCGCTCGCGGCGTAAATCCGTGAGCGGCGCACGGGTGCCGCCGTGGATGCGCCATTGGATCTCGGCGAGGATCGAGAGCGCGATCTCACCGGAGCCGTTCCCGCCAAGCTCAATGCCGGCCGGCGCGGACAGTCGTTGCAGCAGGGCCGACTTGGCCAACTGCGCGCCGGCTTCTACGATGACCCGTTCCGCCCGGCGGGCGGAGGCGATCAGGTATACCCGTTCGGCGCCATGATTTAGCAGGCTCGCCACCGACTCCGGGTCGCCGTCATGAGCGCGGGCGACGATCGCATGCGTCTTGGGCGCCAGGTCCCACGGCGTGTCGGCGAATACCTTCGTCACCCGCGTGACGCCGTCGGGAAACCGGGCGTCGGCGGCGCGTGGATCGCACACGGTGACCGCGTAACCGGCGGCGTGCGCCTGCGCCACGATACAGCGGGCGATCTCGCCGGTGCCCAGCACCATGATGTGCGGACCATCGGTAACAGCGGACATCGTGACCACCTCGAGGAGATTGCAGTTGAACACGGCTCGTTTGATTATGTACCACAAACAGGGCGCCAGCGCCCGCACCCGGTTTTTGTTTCTGGGGCACGGCGGGGTGTGCGCGTTTGAGCCCTTGCCGACGCGGGTCGAAGTGATCAGTAACGGAAAGGCGCCGCCCTCCCTGCCGGATGTGTTGGTCCACCCGGCCCCGTTGATCGCCCGGGCCGAGCGTTGGCTGGGTATTGCTCGCGGCAGCCTGGAACCGGAGACCCAGTTTCGCGAGCTGCTGGAGATGCCGGGATGCACGCTGCCGGTGTATCTGGCTCGCTTTACCTCCACGGACCCGCCCTTCGCTGAGGCGGCGAGGGTCGGGGGGCGTTTTATCGCCCTGACAGAGGCGCGAGCGCTGGCGGCGGTGGAGCTCGAGCTGTTGCGGCGGGCCTACGCTGTGATCATGGACGGTTAATTTGTCCGGTTCGGTACAACCTTCGGCGGCTTGTACGATTGCGCTGTCGTGTATCCGACACCGGCCGGCGACGGTATTCGGGTTTCGGGTAATTTTTCTTTGTTGTTCAGTTGTTTATTGTAATACCGCGGTATTGAGCCGGCTGGCACGGCACGTGCAATAGACAACATCAAGGCTGATCGCTCAGGCGGTCAGTGTCGAACGGTTCAACCGCCGGAAACCGGGACGGATTTCGTATCAATGAAGCGCCTCGCATTCCTTTTGCTTTTGAGCGTCAGCCTGCCGTCCCACGCCGAGCTGGTGAGCGTGGCCGTGGCCAGCAATTTTCTCGGACCTGCCAGGGCCGTGGCGCAGGCGTTTGAAAAGGCCTCCGGTCATGCGGTGCGCTTGAGCGCCGGCTCCACCGGCAAACTCTACGCCCAAATCGTAAACGGCGCCCCTTACGATATCTTTCTGGCGGCCAATGCCCGCGAACCGGCGCGGTTGGAGCAGGTGGGCACGGCGGTGCCGGGCACGCGCTTCACTTATGCCCGCGGCCGGCTGGTGTTGTGGAGCGCCGATCCGAAGCGCGTCCCGGCGCAAGGCGACATGTTGTTGAAATCGGGTCATGTAGGCCGGCTTGCCATCGCCAATCCCCGCACCGCCCCTTACGGGTCGGCGGCGGTTGCCGCCCTGCGGGCGCTGGGTGTCTACAAGCAGATCGGGCCGTCTTTGATTCGCGCCGAGAGCATCGGCCAGGCCTTCCAGTTTGCCGCCAGCGGCAACGCCGACCTCGGGCTGGTTGCCCTGTCCCAGATCGAGGATCCCAATAACCGGATTCGCGGCAGCGCCTGGTTGGTGCCGGCAGACCTCTACCCGCCCATACGCCAGCAGGCGGTATTGCTGGCGCGCGGTCGCGACAACGTCGGGGCGCGCGCCTACCTGAAATTCTTAAAGGGTGCCGAGGCCACCGCGGTGATCACGGCTTACGGCTACGGCATCGAATCCACTGGTGCCGGGCACGCGGCCCGGTAGCGCCCGGTAGTGTAAGCCTCATGCAAACGCCGCTCGCTAATATCGCCAATCCAAGTCTGCAAGCCGTCGGGCTCACGCTGCAGCTGGCCGGGCTGACGGTGCTGGCGTTGCTGGTGCTGGGCATACCGCTGGCCTGGTGGTTGGCGCACACCCGCAACCGATGGAAGACGCCGGTGGAGGCGGTCACGGCCTTGCCCCTGGTGCTGCCGCCCACGGTGCTGGGATTTTATTTATTGATCCTGCTTGGTGCCCGAGGGCCCTTAGGGGGGTTATGGCTTGGTCTGACCGGCCACCCGCTGGCCTTCAGCTTCAGCGGCCTACTGTTCGCCTCCTGTTTGTATTCCTTGCCGTTCGTGGTGCAGCCGCTGCAGGCGGCGTTTGAGAGACTGGACCGCCGTGCCGTGGAGGCCGCCTGGACCCTGGGCGCCTCGCGCCTGCGCACGTTCATTCGCGTGGTGGCGCCGCAGAGCCGGCGCGGGCTGCTCACGGCGGTGGTGCTGGGCTTCGCCCATACGGTCGGCGAGTTCGGCGTGGTGCTCATGGTCGGCGGCAATATCCCCGGCCAGACCCAGGTGGTGTCGATCGCCATCTACGAGCATGTCGAGGCCCTGGACTACGCGGCGGCGCACGCACTGTCGCTGGGACTGCTGCTGTTCTCGTTTCTGGTGCTGCTTGTGGTCTACAGCCTCAATCGCCGTTGGCACACTGGACTGCCGGCATGAGCGCGATCTCCATTAATATTGTGGTCAGGCGCTCCGGGTTCCGCCTGCGGGCCGGCCTCGGTCTGCCGGGCGACGGCGTCACCGCGCTGCTCGGTCCCTCGGGCAGCGGCAAGACGACCCTGCTGCGCGTGATCGCCGGTCTGGAACGGCACGCGGAGGGAAAAATCATCGCCGGGGAATCCATCTGGTTCGATGCTTCGCGGCGCATCCAACTCACGCCCCAGCAGCGCCGCGTCGGCATGGTGTTCCAGGACTATGCCTTGTTCGATCACATGACCGTGGCCGCCAACGTGGGCTTCGGTTTGCCCCGGCGCCGGCGCGCGATCACGGTCGCCGAGTGGCTGGAGCGCCTGCACCTGGGCGGCCTCGCGCCGCGTTACCCTCACGAGCTCTCGGGCGGGCAGCGGCAGCGTGTGGCCCTGGCCCGCGCGCTGGCGCCGGCGCCGGACGTGCTGCTGCTGGACGAACCGTTCTCGGCGGTGGATTACACTCTGCGGCGGCACCTGCGCGCCGGGCTGCTGGAGGTGGTGCAGGACTTGCGCCTGCCGGTCATTATTGTGACCCACGATCTGGACGAGGCGCGCCACCTGGCGCAGCGCGTCGGCGTGCTGGTGGACGGGGAGCTGTTGCGCCTGGGGCCGACCGAGGCGGTGTTCGCCGATCCCGGCAGCCGCGCGATCGCGCAAGTGTTGGGCTGGAGCAACTTCCTTCCCGTGCGGCGTCTCATGGGCCGCCGGGTCGCCGGCCCCTGGGGAGAAATCGAGCTGGAACGGGAGCCCTCCATCGAGACGGCTTGGCTCGGCATTCGCCCCGAGCATCTGCGCCTGGCGCATGCCACGCAGCCGGGCCTGCCCGCGCGGATCACCGGGATACGCGAGCTCGGTGCGGTCCGCGAAATCAGTTGCCGGCTTGAGGACGGGACCATGCTGACGATGCACCGACCCTGGGACGACCCGGTGCCGGCGTCCGGCAGCCGCGTGCGCCTGCATTTGCCGTTGCCCTGGCTGCGCTGCCTGGCCGATGCCGGGCCCGCACGGGTCGTTCCCGGGCACGACGGCGACCACCCGCGATGCGATCACGTTCCTCCAGTCGGGGAACACCCCCGCGTTAGGTTAGTGCCAGAATGAGCTTCGTATTTGACCATCAATGCCGGGCAAGTTTGGCGCAGGGGAGACACACCCGCCGTGGGTCGAGTATCCTCCCGGCATGCCGTTCCATATAATAGAGTATCGACGCCCTGTGCGCGGCTTGGTGCTGGTCGCGGTGTTACTCCTCGGCGGCTGCAGCAAGCAGGAACCACTGTACACGGAGCAGCTCTTTGTCTTCGGCACCCTGGTGGAGTTCAGCATCTGGGGCGCCGAATCTGAGCAGGCCCGCGAGGCGGTCAGCGCCGTGGCCGCCGACTTTCAGCGCATGCACCGCGACTGGCATGCCTGGAAACCCGGCGCCCTTACCGAGCTGAACCGCGCCCTTGCCGCCGGCGAGCCCGCCGAGGCCGACCCCTTTGTCCTGCCGCTGATCGAGGAATCCAAAGAACTGTATCGCCGGAGCGAGGGCCTGTTCAATCCCGCTATCGGCCGGCTGATCGCCCTGTGGGGGTTTCACAGCGATGACCGGCCCACCGGCCCGCCGCCGTCGCAGAAGACCATTGCCGATCTGGTCGCCAGACACCCCACCATGAACGACATCGACGTCCAGGCAAACAGGGTGCGCAGCCGCAACCCCGCGGTGCAGCTCGACTTCGGCGCCTTCGCCAAGGGCTATGCCATCGACCTCGCCGTGCGGCGTTTGCGCGAACAGGGAATCGATCATGCCATCGTCAACGCCGGCGGCGACCTGCGGGCCATCGGGCGGCGCGGCGAGCGCCCGTGGCGCGTCGGCATCCGCCATCCCCAGGGGCGGGGGGTGCTGGCCTCGGTGGAGACCGACGGCGACGACAGCGTGTTCACTTCGGGCAACTACGAGCGCTACCGCGAGCACGAAGGCGTGCGCCACTCCCATATCATCGATCCGCGCAGCGGTATGCCGGTCGAGCACGTGGCCTCGGTGACGGTGATCCACGACAACGGCGCCGTGGCCGACGCCGCCGCCACCGCGTTGACGGTCGCCGGTCCCAAGGCCTGGCACCGCATTGCGCAAGCCATGGGCATCAAGTACGCCATGCTGGTCGACGGGGAGGGTACGGTCTACATGAACCCCGCTATGGCCGGGCGTATCCGCTTTGAAGGCGGCGACCCGCCTGAGATCGTCTTCGGCGAGCTGCTTTGAAGCGCTCGGACAAGCTGGCGCGCGCAAGCGGTATTACGGTTGTCCCTGGATAGCGGCGGAACGGATCGGGCTGGCGGTCCCAAGTGATCGTCGCCGGCCCGTTGGCGTAGCGCCGCAGGTGATGCTTGGTCCGTTCATGATAGCGTCGCACGGTGTCGGCCGCGTGCCGTTCGCAAGGGAGTCTGTCGTCGTCCGCTTTGGTCATGGGCCGTTGTGTTCCGTTTCGCCGGTCAATTCCTCGGGCCAGCACCCGATCGGTGGCCCCAGTTTACGGTCATCGTTCTCGAAGCGCACCAGGTAAAGGACTCTGGCCGGCTCATCTTCCAGGTGGCCGCTGTTGATAATGACGCCGCGCCTGCCGGTTTCGGCAATGATCGAATCTGCCTCCACCCCGGGCAGGCTGCCGTCGTTGCGGAGGGTGGCGGCGGCGTAGACCACGTCGCCGGGCTGCAAGTCGGTTACCAACATCTCGCTCTCCTCGTGACTTTCGTTGATCGGACCTTAGGTGATGGCATCGCCAATGGCATGTCGGCTTCGGGCTTGTCGCAAAGCCAACAACGCAACACTTTGGTGATTTTTACGACAGCCGATTCCCTGCCCGCTGCCTGGAAAAAGCCTTTAAAAACAATGCCGCGCCGTGTGGTGCGACGTGTGGCATGGCGCTTGCTATTCCCATTGGCAACGTTACTGCAATTCATTTGCCAGGGAGAAAGGATCCATGATTACGCTTACCGATAACGCCATCAAGGCCGTCAACCGGTTCATCAAGGGCGCCGACACACCGGTGACCGGTCTTCGTATCAAGGTGGAGGGTGGAGGCTGCTCCGGATTGCAATATGGCATGAGCCTCGAAGAGCAGGCCAATGCCGACGATACGATTGTTGAGTTCGGCGCCGTCAAGATTTTCATCGATCCCATGAGCGCGCCCGTGCTCAACGGCGTGACGGTGGATTTTCTCGATACCATGGAAGGTTCCGGGTTCCAGTTTGAAAACCCGAATGCGGCCGACAGTTGCAGCTGCGGCAAATCTTTCTCCGCCTAATGAAAGCAGGGCCGACTCAATCGATACAGGGCAAATAAACGGAGCGCTAAGCAATGTGGGAATACTCGGAAAAGGTTAAAGAACATTTTTTCAGCCCCAGGAACGCAGGCATGGTTGAGGGCGCCAACGCCGTGGGTGAAGTGGGTTCCATCAGTTGCGGCGACGCGCTGCGGCTGACGCTGAAAGTGGATCCGGAGAGCGAAACGATTTTGGACGCCGGCTTCGAGACCTTCGGCTGTGGCTCGGCGATCGCCTCCTCATCGGCGCTGACGGAAATTGTCAAGGGCATGACCGTGGACCAGGCGCTCGAGGTGAGCAACCAGGACATCGCCGATTTTCTCGAAGGCCTGCCCCCTGAGAAGATGCATTGCTCGGTCATGGGCCGCGAGGCACTGCAGGCGGCGGTGGCCAATTACCGCGGCGAGCAGTGGAGCGACGATCACGAAGAAGGCGCCTTGATCTGCAAGTGTTTCGCCATCGACGCGGTGATGATCGAGGAGACCGTCCGCGCCAACAACCTCAAGACGGTGGAAGACGTCACCAATTACACCAAGGCCGGCGGCGGTTGCACCTCCTGCCACGAGGGCATCGAAGAGATTCTGGCCGTGGTATTGGCCGAGCAGGGTGAGACCTTCGAGTCCGCGCCGGTTGCCGCGGGTATGACCAATCTGCAACGGATCAGACGCATCGAGACGGTGATCGAATCCATCCGGCCGCAGCTGCAGGCCGATCATGGTGACGTCGAGTTGGTGGACGTTGACGGCAATACGATCTACGTGAACATGACCGGTGCCTGTTCCGGTTGCCAGATGGCCTCCATGACCCTGAGCGGCATCCAACAGCGCCTGATGGAAGACCTCGGCGAATTCATCAAGGTGGTGCCGGCCGGCCAGATGGCGCAAATCGCCAAGGCGGGAGCTTGAGCCATGAGCGGTATCTATATGGACAATAATGCCACCACCAAGGTCGATCCGGCGGTGGTGGAGGTCATGCTGCCGTTTTTCACCGAGCAGTTCGGCAACCCTTCCTCCATGCACAGTTTCGGCGACAAGGTGGGCCGCGCCATGAAGCAGGCGCGCCAACAGGTGCAGACTCTGCTGGGCGCCGAGCACGATTCGGAGATTATCTTTACGTCCTGCGGCACGGAATCCGATTCCACTGCCATCCTTTCGGCTTTGAGGGCGCAGCCCGATCGCAAAGAGATCATCACCACGGTGGTGGAGCACCCGGCGGTCCTGACGCTGTGCGACTACCTGGAAAAGGACGGCTACACCGTGCACCGGCTCGCGGTGGATAGTAAGGGCCGGCTGGATCTGGATGCCTACCGGCAACTGCTTTGCGACAAGGTGGCCGTCGTCTCGGTCATGTGGGCCAACAACGAAAGCGGCACGATCTTCCCCGTGGAACAGATGGCGGAAATGGCTCACGCCGCCGGTGTGATGTTCCACACCGACGCGGTGCAGGTCGTCGGTAAGGTGCCGATTGATCTGAAGCGCACCCGGATCGACATGTTGTCGCTGTCCGGTCACAAGCTGCATGCCCCAAAGGGGATCGGCGTGTTGTATCTGCGACGCGGCACCCGTTTCCGCCCCTTGCTGCGCGGCGGACACCAGGAACGCGGACGGCGCGCCGGCACCGAGAACGCCGCCTCCATCGTCGCCCTGGGCAAGGCCGCTGAGCTGGCCCTGCGACACATGGACTACGAAAACACCTTCGTCAAGGCGATGCGCGATCGCCTGGAGGCGGGCATCCTGGCCGCCGTGCCCAATGCCTTTGTCACCGGCGATGTGGTTAACCGCCTGCCGAACACCGCCAGCATCGCCTTCGAATATATTGAGGGCGAGGCCATACTGCTGCTGCTCAATAAAGTCGGCATCGCCGCCTCCAGCGGTTCGGCGTGCACCTCCGGCTCGCTGGAACCCTCGCATGTGATGCGGGCCATGGGTATCCCCTATACCGCGGCCCACGGCACCGTGCGCTTCTCGCTTTCGCGCTACAACACCATGGAAGAGGTGGAACGGGTGATCGCGGAGGTCCCGCCCATCATCGCGCAGCTGCGCAAGCTCTCTCCTTACTGGGGCGAGGATGGGCCGGTGGCGGACCCGGAGAAGGCCTTCGCGCCGACCTACGCATAGAGGCAGCGGGCAGTGTCGTAACGAGGAGAGAGCAAGGCATGGCTGAAGCGAAACACAGCGTTGTGATTGACGATACCACCCTGCGCGATGGCGAGCAGTCGGCCGGGGTGGCGTTCAGCCTGGAAGAGAAGCTGGAGATCGCCCGCCGCCTGGATGCCCTCGGTGTGCCGGAACTGGAAGTGGGCATCCCCGCCATGGGCGGGGAGGAACGCGCGGGCATTCACGCGGTCGCCGCCCTGGGTCTGAATGCGCGTTTATTGGTCTGGAGCCGCATGCGCGCCACGGACTTGCGGTGTTGCGGCGATCTCGGCGTGGATATGGTGGACCTGTCCATTCCCGTCTCCGATCAGCAGATTCGCCACAAGCTCGGGCGCGACCGCCACTGGGTGTTGCGGCAGATCCGCCGCCATGTGTCCGACGCCCTGGCGCTCGGGTTGGAGGTCTGCGTCGGCGGCGAGGACGCCTCGCGCGCCGATCCCGATTTTGTCGAGCGGGTCGCGGAAACGGCGCAGGCGGCCGGCGCCCGCCGCTTCCGCTTCGCCGACACCGTCGGCGTGATGGAGCCCTTCAGCGCGCTGGAACGCATCCGGCGTCTGCGTGCGGCCGTCGACCTGGAGATCGAGATGCACGCCCACGACGACCTGGGGCTCGCCACCGCCAACACGCTGGCGGCGGCCATGGCCGGCGCGACCCATGTCAACACCACCGTCAACGGCCTGGGTGAACGCGCCGGCAACGCGCCGCTGGAAGAAGTCGTAATCGGGCTCAAGCACCTGTATGGCATGGATACCGGCATTGACCTGCGCGAGTTTCCGCAACTCTCTGAAACGGTGGCGACCGCCGCCGGCCGGCCTTTGCCGTGGCACAAGAGTCTGGCAGGTGAGGGCGCCTTCACCCACGAATCGGGCATTCACGTTGACGGTCTGTTGAAAGATCCGGCCAATTATCAGGGCCTCGACCCGCTGGAAGTCGGGCGCGAACACCGTTTGGTATTGGGCAAGCACTCCGGCAGCCGTGCCGTGCTGAGCGCGTATGCCGGGCTCGGGATCCATGTGAGTCGGGCGCAGGCGAGTCTGTTGGTGGCGCAGATCAGGCGGCTCGTCGGCCAAAGCAAGCGGCCGCCGACGGTGCCGGAGCTGGAAAGTCTCTATCAGGAGCTGGTCGCCGCCAATGACACAGCGGCGCGGGCGGCGGGTTGAGCGAGCGGACAGTGACAGCGATGACCAAAGCACACATATCACAATTGCCCGCCCGTCCGGGCCTGTTCGCGCAACTGCGCGCGGACGTGGCCTGTACCTTCGAGCGCGACCCGGCGGCGCGCACCACGCTGGAGGTACTGACCACCTATCCCGGGGTGCACGCCATTATCCTGCACCGCCTGGCGCATCGGCTGTGGCGCCGGGGCTGGCGCTATCCGGCCCGGCTGCTGTCGTTTCTGTCGCGGGTGTGGACCAATATCGATATTCATCCCGGCGCGACCATCGGCCATCGTTTTTTCATCGACCACGGCGCGGGTGTCGTCATCGGGGAGACCGCGGTGATCGGCGATGATGTCACCTTGTACCACGGCGTCACCCTGGGCGGTACGAGCTGGAGCCAGGGCAGGCGCCATCCCACGCTTGGTGACGGCGTCATGGTCGGCGCCGGCGCCAAGATTCTGGGTCCCATCACGATCGGTGACAACGCCCGCGTCGGGGCCAACTCGGTGGTGATAAAGGATGTGTCGCCGGAGTGTACCGTGGTGGGCATCCCCGGCAAGGTTGTGTCGGTGCGCGAGGCCGGTGCGCTGAATCCCTACGGTATCGATCTGAACCATCACCTGATACCCGATCCGGTGGGCAAGGCCATTTCCTGCCTCCTGGAACGCATCGAAGAACTGGAAAAACGCCTTGTGATATCGGATCCAAGCGTGCACGCCGGGCTCGGGCAGGAGGATTGTGAGGTCTGCGACGCGCAGGATCTGTGTGAGCCGGAACACCTGAAGACTGACAGCGGCACGCTACCCAAGGCGGTGGGGGACTGATATGGATCTGCTGGATTTCGAAGGACAGGACCTTTATTTCGACGAGCGTCCGGACGCGCGTGCCGCCGGTCTGATCGATCAGGCGGCTGCGCGATACGGCGACGGTGAGGCGGAATTGCCTCTCTTGCAGGCGTTCTTGTTAGCGCCGGAGGACCTGACCGTGCTCGTGGCGCTGTACCGCTTCTACTATTACCAGCATCGCCTCGAGTTTGCCCTGGAAGTCGCGCAACGGGTGCTGCGGGCGACGGCCCACCGCCTGGGTTTTCCCTTGGACTGGCGGGCGTTGGACATGCCGTTGCTCGGGGCCGGGGCGATGCGCTCCATGGGTATGGTGCGCTTTTATCTGCTGGCGTTGAAGGCGGCGGGTTACCTCCTCCTTAGGCTCGATCAGCTTGAGGCGGGCCGCGAGATGCTGCGCAAAGTCAGGGAGCTGGATACCAGTGACCGCCTGGGGGCCGGTGCGCTATTGGAAGTCGCAAACGCCGTGGCCGATGTCAATGCAAGGAGTGGGCAGGTCCTTGCCCGCTGAGTTGAACCACGAGGGGTGAGCTATGACGGAACTGACATTGAATGAAGAACTGGAAGAACTGAGCACGGCCGAGGATTTCCTGCAGTATTTCGAAATCGCATACGATCCTAAGGTCGTACAGGTCAACCGGCTGCATATCCTGCAGCGCTTCCATGACTACCTTGCCCAGGCCAAGGACATGCTGCCGGAAGCGGATCATGCCAGGCGTGGCGTCTACGCCCGCCTGTTGGCCCGGGCCTATCAGGACTTCGTGGAGTCCGACGCCATGACGGAGAAGGTGTTCAAGGTCTTTCACATGCACGAACCCCAGCAAACGTTCGTGCCGCTGGACGAGATCCTGAAGTAAGGGCCGGCATGCGACCGCGATATGATTACGGCGACGAGGTGAGGGTGGTCCGCAATGTCCGCAATGACGGCACCTATCCGGGCATGGAGACGGGCACCCTGCTCGTTCGACGCGGCAGTGTGGGGCATGTGCAAAACATCGGTACCTACCTCCAGGATTATATTATCTACAGCGTGCACTTTCTCGACGCCAATGTGCTGGTGGGTTGCCGCGAAGAGGAGCTCATCCCCGTGGACGCGCCCTGGGTGTCCACCCGGTTTGAATTTCGTGAAAAGGTCAGCGCGCAGGTGCCCCTGGCCATCAACGGCGAGGTCATCGTGCGGCCCGGCGACGAGGGCGAAATACTGAAGGTGCTGCGTGATGTTCCGGGGGGACCGGTTTATCACGTGCGTTTCCCCGGGCGCACGCTGCAGGTCCCCGAATCGGCATTAGCGCAAGTGTTGGCACCGGCTCAGGGTGGAACCCTGCGCCGCGCCACGGGAGGCCGGGAATGACCTCGGCCGCCGGCTTGCCGCTAGAGACCACGCCGGAGCTGCGGTATCAGATCCTGCGCGTGGCATTGGGGCGATTCGAGACGCCGCCCGCTGAGCTGGAGCCGGCGCGCCTCGAAGAAGCCAGGCGGCTGGCGCGCAGGCAGCAAGAGTTGGAGTTGCTGGTGCTGGGCTCCTCGTGCCTGAGCCGGTGGTGGAATCGGCGCTGGCGCAAATCGAGGCGCGCTATTCCGGGCCGGAGGAGTTTCTCGATGACTTGACGCGCAACGGGATCGATGTCGCCGGCCTGCGCGCCGCGCTGCATCGCGAGCTCAAGGTCGAGGCGGTGTTGGAGCGGGTGGGATCGCGGGCGGCCACGGTGGGCGATGTGGATATCACGATCTATTATCATATGCACAAGCACCGCTTCCACAAACCCGAGACACGCACTGCGCGCCATATCCTGATCACCATCAATCCCGACTTCCCGGAGAACCGCCGCGCAGCGGCCTTGGCGCGCATCGAGACCATCGCCCAACGCGTGCGCCGCAAGCCGAAGCGCTTCGCCGAGCAGGCGCAAAAATATTCCGAGTGCCCCACCGCGATGCAGGGCGGGCTGCTGGGCCAGTTGCCGCGCGGCCAGCTCTACCCGGAGCTGGACATGGCATTGTTTTCGCTTTCGCCCGGCCGGGTCAGCGAGACGATCGAATCCTCGCTGGGCTTTCATCTGCTGTTGTGCGAGGCGGTGCATCCCGCCGGGCCCATTTCTTTGAAGGAAGCGCGTCCGCGCATCCGCGAGATCCTGAAAAAACGGGGCCGCCGCATGTGTCAGCGTTCCTGGCTGGCCGGGCTGGTCTCCCACGGCAAGGCAAACACGGGGGGAGAGAGACATGGCTGAAGCGCATGCCTATTGTTCATTCTGTGGCATCACTCAGGTGCCCGGTACGCCGCTGATATCGGGTGCGGACGGCCACATCTGCGAGGCCTGCGTCGTGCTGGCCAACCAGGTGGTGGGCAGCTGGGGCCGCAAGCGTTCGCTCGCGCGGGTGCACGAGCGCCTGCTCACGCCGGCGGAGATCAAGCAACGGCTGGACCGTTACGTCATCGGTCAGGAGCTCGCCAAGGAGATTCTGAGCGTCGCCGTCTACAACCACTACAAGCGCTTGCGGGACCAGAGCGCCGAGCGGCGCGTGTGCGCGGACAGCGATAATGTGGAGCTGGACAAATCCAACGTGCTGCTGCTCGGCCCCTCGGGCACCGGCAAGACGCTGCTGGCCAGCACGCTGGCGCGCATCCTGGACGTGCCGTTCGCGGTCGCCGACGCGACCACGCTCACACAAGCGGGCTACGTGGGCGATGATGTGGAAAGCATCCTTGTGCGGCTGCTGGATGTCGCCGAGGGCGATGTCGGGCGCGCGGAGTGGGGCATAGTCTACATCGATGAAGTGGACAAACTGGCCCGTAGCTCGGAATCGCCGAACGTGGTGCGGGACGTCTCCGGTGAGGGGGTGCAACAGGCGCTGCTCAAGCTGGTGGAAGGCACGCAGGCCGGGCTCAATAAAAAGGGCCAGGGTCGCGACAGCGGCGCGGAGGCGGTGATCGACACCCGCAATATTCTGTTTATCGCCGGCGGCGCCTTTGCCGGGCTGGAAGACGTGGTGGCCAGGAGGCACGCGCCGGGTCCGAACGGCATCGGCTTCAGCGCGCCGGTCGTGAGCGCGGCGGCCAAGTTCGGCGTGAGCGAGCTGCTGGCCGAGACCCGCCCGCAGGACTTGCGACGGTTCGGATTGATCCCAGAGTTCATCGGCCGGTTCCCTGTCATTGCGCCGCTGGAGGCGCTCGACGAAGCGGCCCTGGTGCGGATACTCACCGAACCGCGCAACGCGCTGGTGCGACAGTACCGCAAGCTGTTTGCCTACGATGAGAAGGAATTGGAGTTTACGCCCGAGGCCCTGACCGCGATTGCCCGCAAGGCCTTAGAGCGCGGTACCGGGGCGCGCGGGCTGCGCGGCGTTTTGGAGCAAGTGCTGCGACGGACGATGTTCGAGCTGCCTTCCCGGCCCGATGTGGCGCGGTGCGTGGTCGACGAGAAGGCGATAGGCGGAGACGGCGAGGTCAAATACGTATGTCCGGACGCCGTTCGCGACAACGGCCTGCGCAAGGCGGCGGTGGGGTGAGGGGCGTTACTACTTTTCTCTTTTAGCGGATTTTCTCCGCAATCGTCACTGACCACCAGGGGCCGGTGGTATTGCCAAGCAATGCCGACCAGTACCAGGCGGATGTGTCGGTCCAGGTGTTGCTGTGATCGTCATAAATTCTTTCGTAGACGCGCAAGGTTTCATTGTCCTTGATGGCATGGAAGGTGCTCCACGTCGCGCCGTGGTGCTGTGCGTCGATGGCCAGGGGTTTTATGGTATAGCCCACGCCGCGCAGGCAGTCACTGGCGGGGTGCAGCTTGCGTGTGGGCCGTGTCACCCAGCGGATGATGTATTCGCGTTGACCATCGGTGAAGCGCTGGATCTTACCCGGAAAGTGCCTGGTAAAATGCCGTTCCCGCTCGGTCAGCGCTACAGGACTGAGGGAACGGTCCCCGAGACTCGCCGGCCAGCCGGGAAAGGGAACAGCGTGGGTGGTGGACAGTGAGGTGCTCGGCAACAGCGGCAGCGTCGCGGCAAGCAGACACAGTAACAAGTAAGGCATCAGGCGCTGCATGGCATTTGACGCGTCCTTAGTCTGCCGGCGAGCCAGACGATAGCGGCGGCGGCGAGCAAAAACATCAGCACCCCGGCGCCGTCGTGTGTCCAGGCGGGCGTGGCAATGAGCCCCGATTCGATATAGAACAGTGTGGTCGCGCGCAAGGTGTTGGCGGCGATGATCACTAATACCGTCAGGGTACTCAAACCAAGGAGTTTCATCGTATCCAGTCGATACACACAGGCAAGGGTGACGCTGAGATACAAGCCAAACCACAGCATCTTGATACCGCTGCACGGGGCATCGATGGCCACCGTGCCGCCCGGCCAGTTCAGCACGGCCCCCGCGTGGGTGACGGCGAGGCCGTTGAGCTGTAACAGCCGTGCCGCCAGCTGGCCGACGAGCCAGCGTAGCGGATAGCCCAAATAAAATTGCATGGAGGCCACTACCGGCAGGGATAACAACAGCAGTCCCCACAGGCCCACGTGAAGGTGCCGCCCCAGGTAGCGTCGCGAGAGCAGTAGACCCAGCAAGGTGACCGCGATCGCCGCGCGCAGGATAGGCGGCAGGAAGAAATAGCCAAGGATATAAACGCCGAGCAGTATCGTGATGGATTTCAGCGGTATGCTCTCGCCTTCCTTGGCGCACCGGTGGCTCAGTATAAATCCCAAGGCAGTGATCAGCGCCAGCAGCCCGAAACTCTCGTCCGAGCCGTCGAACATGCGCAGCGCATACCAGTGGAAGACCGGCCACAGCGCGAGCACGCTGCACAGCGATACGATGTGGTCTTGATAGCGGGCGAAGAACCTGTTCATGCCCATCTCCGCGCGACGACCGGAATTCTGCGCTGGTGGTAAAACACCCAGGCCAGTACCAGACAGGTGGCGATGATCAGCAGCCAGGTTTGCGGTTCGGGAATCGTGGGCACCGTACCCTCCGATACCGGCTGCAGCCCGGCGTCCTTGTACTGCTGCTGGGTCTCCAAGACCACCGCCCCGCTGACCGGCGTGACCAATTGATAGCGCGTGGCCAGCGCGATGGCGCGCCGCGTCGAGTCTTTTTTGTCTTCGGCGCTCAGCGCCATGATGCCATCGTAAGCCCACAGGCGGACCAGGTGGTCCGAGGTTCGGCGGCCGGCCGGTTTGCTGGAGTGCGCGGGAGCAACGGAGCGTGAAACCGTGAGCTGCTGACGTTCACCGCCCCATAGCGCAAATTGACGCGACAGATCATCGCTTAGGCTGCCGATGCGGGGCACGGTTTTTATTTGGGAGACGCCGTCGAGCTGTTCGACGATGCGGTTGACGGCAGCGCTAACGGGGAAGTCGTATACTACCGGACCAGCCGGCCGCCGACGCCAGTGTTGACGCAGGGTTTCGACCGAATGCAGCGTCACCGGCTGCGGCCCGTGCACCCACAACACGGCGGTGTTGGGGAGTTGGGCGGCCAATGACCAGGCCCTTTCCAGCGCTGGCGTGTTATCGACGCCGCCGGTGAATTTTTCTTTTCGAAGCTGCTCGGCGGCGCGTTGATAGAGTTCCGCGGTTCCTGTTTGCAGAGCGGGGACAATTTCGCGGACCTCATCGCTGGCCAGTAGCAGTGAAAACCGGAGGTCTTCGGGAAGTCCGCGGATGGCCTCGCTCAGTTCGGCGATCGCCGGGCGCATGGACTTGGAGCCGTCGACGACCATGACCACGCCTTTGAGTGAGGTGTCTCGATGAACGACAGTCTGTTGCACCAGCGTCTGTCGTGCCGCCTTGGTGTCGATGGCATGGGTTTGCGTGATGCGGCTGTCGCGCGACACCCGCACGGCGGCATTCGTGGCGTGCAACACGGCGTTATCGAGTGTCCCGCGCAAGGCCGTGGCGGCCGTCTTAGTACGTTCAGATAACAGTGACGCGTGTTCGCTGCTGATTGCCGCGTCGGATTCGAGCCATAAGGCGTGTTGGAACCGCGGGTCGATATTGAAATTGCGTTCCTTGAAGTAGGGCAGGCGCAATACGCCCTGTTCCGCCTCGGCCAGCAACAGCGGGGCGGTGATGCCGATGCGCGCCTTCATGTTGCCGTTCACCGGGATGGGATAGAGCTGTAACAGCACGGTATCGGCTCCGGCGGTGGTGACCAGGATGGGGTCGCGTTGTCGGCTCACCACCTGCTGGTAGGCCCGACGGGTCTGTGCCCGACCAGCGAAGGCGGCTTCACGCTCCTCGCCGTTGATCCACAGGGTGACGCGCGATACCACCGCGCCGGGCGGCAGGCCGATCTGGGCGCGGCCCTCGGCAAGGCGCGGCGAATCATTGCTGAATTCCAATGTCCATTCGAGATAGCTCAGCGCGGCATCGGCGTCGATACTGCCGTCGAAGACGGAGCTGTTCAGACGCACCCCTTTCAGCCGCCCACCAACGGCGTCGCTGCCCTGCTCGGCATCAAGGGGAAATAGGTCGGTCGGACCCGTATCCCCGCGCCAGCCAAAGGCGGGAGGGGGAACGGCATTGAAGGCCTCGCCGGTCACGCGGTAATACACCCGCCGCGCCGCATCGGGGGAAATGGGATCAACGCCCCAGTTGGTCAGAAACGAGATCATGTCCGTGGTACGGCCGGGGCGTTGATAACAGGCGCGCAGCATGAGGTCCTGATTACCGATAGTGCGTAACAACCGGACCCCGCGCAATTGCTGCTCATGCTCGTGCGAGGCCGCCATCTGTATGCCGATACGCGTCAGCGTGGCCGGAAGCTCCACGCCGACGATGATGACGAGCGCGGCCGCAATCCCCAGGCTGAAGTCGAAACGCGGTTTTACCGCCTCAGGCGAAGCGGTTCTGTGCAACGCCACGCGACATATGATGGCGGCGATGAACGACAGCAACGGCGCCAGCGGCAGGATGCCGATCCAGAATACCAGCGCCAGGAAGGCGAGGGGGGTGATGGGCAAAAATAAAATAGTGTAGAAGGCGGCGACGCCGAGCGCGATGCCGTTCAGGAACAGTACGCTGCGCAGATACCGGTCACGGCGTGTGAAGCTCACCCACCAGCCGAGCAGATTGGCGATGGGCACGACACCGACCATCAGAACATGGGCCGCGCTGGGAATGGGGTCGAAGAACACGCCGGCACACCAGGCCCACTTCAGCTCCACGAACAGGGTGATCAGAGGCAGCAGTACACCGAAGGTCAAGATGTAAAAGCTCGACAGCGCACGTCCGATTTTCCAGCCGCGTGTGTCTGTATTCTCGATCGTATGATTTGCTGTCATATCGGCCTCCTCGTTTCTTGTCAGTATGGCCGGACGCTTTGCAGGGCCGGTGACGGAGGTGCACAAATTCGGTGAAAGATTCATGCAGATTCGGTGCAGACGGAAGAATGGTGGGGGGCGGAGCGTCCCATCCCCGCACACCGTGTGATACGATTTCCCGGCACAATGGGAGGCTGTCGGGGGAGCACAGCGGGGCCGGGCAGGCGATGGACCGTTTACTTAATGAGACTCAGGCCAAATGGATAGTCGAACCAATCGTTCGACTCCGTGCCTGTTTTTCCAATTTTGCTGAGCATGACACAGACAGAGATTGCGAGTGAGGGTAAGCGATGATCAAGGTGGGTATCTTTGGCGCGACCGGCTATATGGGAGGGGAAGCCCTGCGGGTATTGCTGGAGCATCCCGAGGCCGAAATTGCGTGGCTGGCCAGCCGTAATCCGGGCCCGATTGAGGAACACCACCCTAATCTTTACGGCCTGGGGTTGCGTTTAATTCATTCCGATGAGATCACGCCCTGTGACGTGGCGTTCCTGGCATTGCCGACCGGCGCGTCACTGGATGCCGCCGCCCGCGTCGTGGAGATGGGCGCTAAAGTCATCGATCTTGGCGCGGCGTTCCGGCTCAATGACCGCGAGACCTGGGAAGCCGTCTACGGCATGGCGCACAGCCAATGGTCCCTGGCAGAGGAAGCCGTCTATGGCATTACGGAATTGCATGGCGACGAGGTCAAAGGCTCGCGGATCGTGGGCAATCCGGGTTGTTTTTCATCGGCCGCCATTCTGGGTCTGGCGCCGCTGCTCAAACACGACCTCGTCGATGAACGCAAGCTCGTGGTCAACGGCCTGTCGGGCACCGCCGGCGCCGGCGCGGAATTGTCACGTGCGGCGCATCATCCGGAAATCGGCAACAACATCGTCGCCTACAACGTGGTGAACCATCGCCATACCTATGAGATGGAACAGGAGCTCTCTCTGCTCGCCAATAAACAGGTGAGCGTGCATTTTACGCCGGTTTATGTGCCTATCGTGCGCGGCATACTGGATGTGTGTTACGCCTTTCCCAGGCGAAGCATCACGCGCGATGCGCTGCTGGAGTTCTATCGGGATTTTTACCGGGACGATGAGTTCATCAAGATTTATGATTGTCCCAAGGAAGACAACGCGTCCTGGCAATACCGGCCCTACCCCTGGGTCAGCGCGGTCGCGGGCACGAACTATTGTTACATCGGCCTGGACGTGGACGAGGAACGGGGCCGGATCGTTGTATTCAGCGTCCTGGACAGTCTGGGCAAAGGCGGCGCGCAAGTGGGGGTGGAAAACATGAATCTGATGTTCGGTCTGGGGCGTGCGACCGGATTGAGCAGGCGGGGAGGGCACCCGGTTTGAGGCAAGTGTCGCTTTCCGCAACGCTCACCAACGCGAGACGCTTGATTGAACCTATCGCAAAATACCTTCCGCCCCCTGGTGCTGTGGATTAAACGCAGAGGTCGCGGAGGCGCAAAGTACGCGAAGAAAGCAAGAACACTCTATATTTGAAGTATTCTCTGCGCTCTCTGCATCTTGGCGTTCTTTGCGTTGCTTCCAGGGCGTCTAGGGGTTGCCTTGCGTCTTATTTTGAGAAAGGTTCTAAAAGTAATACGCCAGCTGCAGCTGAAAGTAATTGTCCCGGCGGAAGGCGTTGAGCGGAGACTCCGAGGGGTCGTCGGAGAACAGCCGCACCTCGAACTTGGCGGTGAAGTGCTCGCCCAGGCGCCGCTCGGCCTCCAGCGTAAACAGGGTCTCCTCGTCCTCGGGATCGTAGACCACGCCGGCGAGGACCTGGGTGTCATCGACATTGTTCAGCGCCAGGCGCCGGCCGATCGCTCCGCTTGTGTAGAACGGATTGACGCCCTCGGCATTCTCGCTTATGCGCCCATTTATTGGGGCTGTAGATCGAGTATAGTATAGCTAATTCGCTTTTTTTTCGTCACTTTAACCGGGAACCAAAAAATATAACTTATAACCTTCTAACAATTTTTTCAAAAACAGGTTTCGTATTATTTTTGGTATTTTTATCAAACCGGCATCAAACGCCAACCCGGGAATAGACAGGTTTCGCTTGACCTGCCACCCATTACGTTCAAAATATTCTTGAGGAAATTTTTCAAGAAAACGATAACGCAAGCCAACTGATTCGAGTGAATGACGAAACTCGACGGCATATTTATTATAAAAATGTTCATTCATGATATCACAAATTATGAGTGAATCACTGTAGCACTTTCGAATATTGTCCAATAATTCCTTTACCTCGCGTTCTTCAAAATAGTTGAGCACACCTTCGATGACAAAAATTGGTGTCTTCAAATTCAATTTTCTTAAAACATCGACTATGTCTGGTGATGTAATATCTGCACAAATTCTTGAAAGGCTGTTTTTGCATTCCCCTACTGCTAAGATTTTATTTTTGGTATCAATAATTGGTTTTTGATCAATTTCGTACCACTTTCCCCCTTTAATCCGAAATGGTCTACAATCAAAACCCGCACCTATAGTAACTATTGCCCTTTCGTCATTTTCACGTAACTGATCGGTCAAATAGTTATCTATAAAGATATATCGTGCTATTATACTTTTTGTGCCCTTTCCGTTCCCTTAAAATTTTCTAAGTACTCATTATTTATTATAAATAAACGGGCATACGGATCTTTTAATAAGGAATTTTCTTTGGTTGTTTCTTCGGCCCTGATACTTGCCGTCCACATCGCAGTTGAATTTAGTGCTGACAGTTCCATATATTTCCCCTTTCGATACAATTAAGCAGAATTTTATGAACTAAAAAATCCATGGAATCCGCTGACGCCATTCCATGTCAAACACTCAATTTACATCTATCACATGATATAATTTTCGGATGATAAATATTGCGCAATGTATTGCTGAATTGTTTCACAAAATAATCATAATGAGAAAAATCCAGACCCTCCTCTGACCACCTCATTACAAGCGTTCGCAGTTGGTTTTCCTGAATGAACCAATGCCGTTGATTCGACGTCCACCAAGGCCTGGATCGCACAGAATTCCGTGTTGGTTAAGGCCTCGTTATATACTTTGTGCAATCGGTGATTGATCACAGCCCTGCTCATTGAGCAGGCTCATTCTTAGGACATCGTGGTAGACACCGTCAAAAAACACTTCATTCCGCAAGATCCCTTCGACTCGGAATCCTAATTTTTCATTCAATCGTATATTACGAATATCGGTATCAAAAGTATTTAAATAGATCTTATTAAGCCTCAAACTCGTAATCCCGTATTGAATCCATAGCCGCGTCGCTTCCTTCGCAAATCCCTTGCCCCGCATTGTCACCTCGCCGATAAGCTTTCGCAGTTCCGCCTTTTTCTGTACTGGATCAAAGTTAAGAAATGCAAGTGATCCTATTGGCGTGCCATCATGCAAGGTGATAACACCAATGATATTCGACTTACTTGCAATTAACTTGTCAAAGTCAGCCGCTCTAGCCGTGGTGCGTGAGAGGAGGAAATATCGTCCGCGGGCGTCGCAAAGCCATCTTTTAAACAACTTCAGATCTTGGTCCTTATCGAAAGCCCTGATGCTGAGTCTCTGACCACGTAATGGTAATTGTGTTGCAGGCTTATTAAGGATATCGTGACCAAAGTTGTTTACCGGCTTAATCTTAGACAGGATCCGCGGTTTTTGTGTATTTCGAGTTTCTATAGAAATGTCTAACAGCAAATTGACGAATCGCACATAATCTATCTGCTCGAACCCATAACTGGATGCCTCCCGAAAAAAACTTCTTGCGAATGTAGCGATTGTCCGCTCAGGGATCTGTCGTTCCGTTTGATCCACGTGTATCCCTCCCCATAGAGCATTAAGCGATAGCTATCTCGTCGTTGGTCGATTCAGAGATCAAAGCCCTCTAAAACACCAATTCGATCAAGGGGCGCCGGATCTCGCTGACACGACGGTAGCCAATGTCGTATAAAGCGACATTAACCCGTCATAAGCGCCCCAATGATACAATTGACAGCTTGCACGACGTTGCGCTAGGGAGTTGAAGAAAGAGTCGACCTTGAGGTGAATACGACTTACCCGCGCTGTCAGTACAGCCGAACAGCAAAGATGGCTTTGCTTTCGCAAAGCACTCTTGAAGATGCGGTGTGAGCGGTATGAAAACACTCCCCTTTTCTCTCCCTATCCCTACACAGCGCTAGGACCCTGCGCTATCAATAATCAAGTGCTAAGCTTGACTTTAACTAGCGTCATGCTAGTTCTTGCGTCCTTGGCTTTTTATGATTCTGTTCGATGGCCTCTGTTAGAATTATTTCTTACGTTATTAATTGGTGAGGCCCCGGATTTTGGACTAGCCATTATTTGGCGAGTCTACACACTTCATTACATCACGCTTTGACGTAGATCAAAATTTCGGATGAATGATACTACGAAGTAGTCTCATAGATCCGGACACCTTGTCAAGCGTTTCTCGAAAGTTCATTTGGCGTTCTGTATCCCAACGTCCAATGCCGGCGCACAGCGTTGCAATACATGGCAATATATTCCCCTACACCAAATTGCTTTCCACCCGGTTTGCTATAGCCGACCACCGGTCCTTTCCCGCTTCAGGCTGCTAAAGACACGCTCGACCGGGGCATTGTCCCAGCAGGGTCCTATGGGTTCATGCTGCACACCCTCCCGTAATGTTTCGACATAGCCTGGTAGGCCCCGCTGGCATACTGGCTGCCCCGCGCCGAGTAATGAATGAGTCGCGGCGGCGGGTTGTGTACCTTGATCGCTATCAGCAGGGCGCGTATCACCAGCGCCTGGGCCGTACGCGGGTCCCTGGCCCAGCCCACCACCCTGCGGTCGATCAAGGGTCGGAAGCTGGAGTGGAACTGCCCCAGGGTCTTGAGCGACGGCAGGCAGGTCTGCTAGAGGCGGCTCTCCAGGCCCTTCTGCTGCTGTCCTGACCAATCCGCGGCCAGGGCATTGGACGTTGGGATACAGAACGCCAAATGAACTTTCGAGAAACGCTTGACAAGGTGTCCGGATCTATGAGACTACTTCCATCCGAAATTTTGATCTACGTCAAAGCGTGATGTAATGAAGTGTGTAGACTCGCCAAATAATGGCTAGTCGAAAATTCGATGCCTCGTCGGCAACAGCGCCAAGTCTAAGAAATAATTCTAACAGAGGTCATCGAACAGAATGGTAAAAAAACAAGGACGCAAGGGCTAGCATGACGCTAGTTAAAGTCAAGCTTAGCACTTGATTATTGATAGCGCAGGGTCCTAGCGCTGTGTAGGGAGCGGAAGATGGGGATAGAGGGGAAAAAGGGAGAGTTTTTCAGTGCGACTCGCACTAGTCAGTGGGGTACGCTAAGAGCGCGCGGCCAGACGCGCTGTTCGTCGACCTCAGAATCCTGCCCGCCTCATACAGAACCAATACCCAACTGTTTCTATACATTCCTGACCCAGCGCGGTGCGTCAACGCAGACTATAGGTATGCGCTAGAGGAGACGTCACGTTTGCAAAAAGCCATGGTGGGTGCGTAATGGCTGTGGACCTACAGGCTTTGCAAACCGCAAGGAACAATAAGGATGCAGCAAATCGTGGTGACAGGGTTGGGAATGTTGACCACTCTGGGCAATGATGCCCGAGCATTTTTCGCCATTCTCGTTGATGGGCCCGGTGGCATCGGGCCTGTTCAAGCCGTTGATGCTGGCGACAGTCGCTTCAAGACGGACGGAGAAGCCAAAGCTATCAATTCGGTGCTGCCCTTACGACCTGCAGAACTACGGCACATGGATCGAGGATCCCGTCTGCCCCTGACTGTAGCCGACGGAGCCATCGGTGATGCAGGCCTGGACCTTGAGGGCATTGACACGAGCCCGCTTGATCCTGTAACCGGCATGATTTTAGATGGCTTCATGGTCCGCGCGGTCAATCAGCGTCAGCCGGTCGAGGACCGCACGCGCGTCACAAGACAGTCACGTCGCGGTAATAACAGATTCATTTCGCGTTAATGTAATGACAACAATAACAAATTCATCTCGGTGGGGGGTATTGACAGAACTAAGCGCGAACCAGCGTGCAGCCAGTGATCAAGGCATGTGCGGTTTTTGCCTGGGTCGTAAAACTACCGTCTTATCTACAGCCTGTTCGGCAAGCATAGACGCAGTTGGATACGGAGCGAAGTTGCTTCGCATTAAGTTGCCTTGGGTTATCTTTGGGATTATTTCACAAATATTGAGTGCAATATTGACTACGTGGATACGACGTTATGTTTTAGTTTCGGTGTCTGACATGGAGTTGCTTAAGCGGATTCCCTGGTACGTTCATGTGGAGGAAAAGTGATGGATTCTTTGATTCGTGAAGTTGTAGAAGCCCGTAAAGATGTGTTGAACAGTATTAAGGAGGAACTTATTGATCGCTTGCAGCTTGATTACTCGGCTGAAGATATTGACGATGATACTTTTCTTTTCGGGAGTGGCCTTTCGTTAGATTCAATCGATGCGATGGAAGTTGTCATTGGGATGCAGTCGCGCTTTGGCGTTATGCTGCCAGAGGGTGATTTAGCGTCGATGCGTACAATAAACACGCTGGCAGATTTCGTTCAAGAAGAGGTGGCTACAGAAGAGGTGGCTACGGCCTAGTCGTATCGCCTCGCATTGCAGACATCCTTGTCTGCGCCAGGTTGGGATTGTGCTAGTGGCGTGTGCCGCTCGCGTTTTGACAGGGTAATAGGGAGGGCAAGAACAATGAGCACTGAGAACAGGATTAGTCCGCTGGCTTTACATATGGGTTTTGGGGAAGATCGTGGAAGTCGGGACGGTTGTGTGGCTGCGGCTGTGTACTCGTCCCTCGATGAGGAGCACCGATGCGTTCGATAGCACTAACATTTAACCAAGCGATTTTTGTTGTTTAACCAGAAAATAATTTATTTAATATCTAGTAATATACTAATTTTAAATCTTGCCGCAGTTGCGTATGATTCAGCGTAAACTACAACGATGTTGTGATGTGGGAACCGATAGCGGTGTTGTCATCTATGTCAGGTGCACTCGATAAGGAACAACGGGAAAAGCTGATTCTCCTAAGTGAGACCTATCCTGAACTCGCCAGTCCCAAGACGCCGGAATGCTTGGGAATTCTCCAACGCGCACGGGTTACCAAGTTCCGGCAGAAGACGGAGTTGCTTGCGGCATACTCAGAATGTCGTCACTTTATTCTACTATTGAAAGGCACAATCCGGATTTATCAGATCGCAGAAGACGGCCGGGAAGTCACGTTGTACCGCGTCAAGCCGGGTGAGATCTGTGCTATGAGTCTAAACAGTCTGGTAAACAACAAGCCCTGTAATGCCAGTGCAAAATGCGATACAGACATCGAAGCACTCATTGTTAGCAATGCAGATTTTTTTCGTGCCATGCAGATATCAGAAACCTTTAGATATTTGGTGCTGCGAAGTTTAACCAGTAATGTGAATGAGCTCGCAAATCGTTTTTATAACATTGCATTTCAGCGCCTCGATGTGCGTGTCGCCTACTTTTTGAGCCAGTTATGTGAAGGGTCACAATCAGATTACATTTGTGTCACGCACAAGGAGCTTGCACAAGAACTGGGGACAACGCGTGAAGTCATTAGCCGGATCTTAAAACAATTCGAACGGCAGCATTGCATCACGCTTGCAAGAGGTCGCATAATCGTAAACAATAAGTCTATGTTCCATTGGTTTAACAAATACTAAACAAATAACTTTTTCGGGAATTGATGTCCTGAGATGATTATGTGACAAAGGTCACATACATTCAGACTTCAATTTGGTTTGATCAAAACTAACAACTAGATAAGAACAAGACCAAAAATACGGCAACCACAAGGAGGCCTATTTTCTATGGGGAATGTGGGTACTTTCTAAAGTATCTGCTTTGTTTTGGAGTGGTTATTGGCCCCTAACAATATAGAAAAAGGGAGGAATGTATGAAACGTCGGGACTTTAATAAGTTCATATCGGCTGGTGCCGCCACTTCTCTGCTGGATGTTTAGTCATGGACGGCAATAATATCCAGCCTTTACCAGAACGAAATGTCATCACCAAGGCTACTGATAACGCTCGACAGTCTCCGCATGACCACACGAAATTAGATCGAAAGCTAGCTTTTCTAGTCATTAACGTTCCTACGCTAGGCACATTACTGGCTATAGTTTTGTGCTTTTTCGGTTATTTCCCCAATATTCTACACTTGAGCCTATTTGTAGTTTTCTATATTGCGACGGTGGTTGGGCTAGAAGTCGGCTTTCATAGGCATCTGGCTCATAAAGCGTTCAAGGCAAATAGGCTAGTGCGCAAGACGTTAATTATTTTGGGATGTATGGGAGTTCATGGACCACCAATTTGGTGGACGGCAGTCCACAGGCATCATCACATAACAAGTGATAGTAGCCGTGACCCACATTCTCCTCATTTATCCGGGGAGGGCATTAAAGGTCTTATGAAAGGTATCTACCATAGTCATATGGGCTGGTTACTTAGAGGTACATCCACTCGACCACCAAACTGGCACAGGCTTGTTCGGGATTTATATGGAGACCCATTAGTACTAAGCATTCATATGCATTATTTCCGTTGGGCGGTAATAGGTCTGATTTTACCCGCTGTCATCGCCGGGTTGGTGGGCATGACGGTAGCGGACGTCTTGATGGGTTTCCTCTGGGGTGGGGTGGTGCGTATGTTTGCAGTAAACAATTGTATATGGGCTCTTAACTCGTTTTGCCATGTGATTGGGCGGCAATCTTTTGATACTGGCGGTGTAGATAAAAGTAAAAATAGTTTTTTTCTGGCTTTATTGACCTTTGGTGAAGGATGGCACAACAATCATCATGCTTTTCCATATTCCGCTTACACTGGTATCTATTGGTGGCAAGTGGATTTCGGCGGTATGGTTGTCCGGGCATTGAAGGCATTTGGCTTAGTATGGGATGTTAGGTTCCCAAGTAAGAATATGATAGAGAAAAAGGCTATCAATTAAACTATCCAATAATTTTCTAGGGAGTGTATGTTATGGGAAACAGTGTTAGCAAAACAAAAAATTTAGATCTTGATTCTTCCGGGATTCATAGTTGGCTTACCCACTATTTGGTCAATGAATTGAGCATGAAACCAGAAGAAGTGGACGTAGAAAAGCGTTTTGATGAGTTCGGCATTGATTCGGCGAAAGCTTTAAAATTGGTCGGTGATCTGGAAGACTACCTTGGTTATAGGCTCCCACCGAGTCTACCCTACCAATATCCTACTATACAAACGTTATCTGTGTATTTAGCGGAAAACACAGTAAGCAATTAGACACTATAGACACTACATTTGTTAGGAACAAAACGTTATGGAAAAAACACACGCTGATAACAATACAGCATCGACCGAGCAATACGGTGCCTCACATGAATCGATTCAATATCATTATGATATTGGAAATGAATTTCTTTCGCTGGTACAGGAAGATGGTAGAAATTATTCCTGTGCAATGTGGAAAGATGGGGATACGCACGAAACTGCGCAAATCCGAAAACTTGATTATCACGTAGAGCAGATACGTGGGACGAACGCTAAGAGGATATTGGACATAGGTTGTGGTTGGGGCGGGTTGCTTCACAGGCTTACAAGTGAGCATAATGTACAAAAAGCAGTAGGTTTAACTTTGTCCAAAGAACAGATTAAATTCATTCAGCAAAACTATGGCAACCCTAAAATAGATGTCTATCTAGAAAATTGGCAAGACTATGTGCCGGAAGAAAGATTCGATGGAATTATTTCACTTGGTGCATTTGAGCACTTTGCGAAAATCGAGGAAGACAAAGTTGAAGCCTATCAAAAGTTTTTCGAAAAATGCCATTCTTTCCTGAAACCAGGAGGCCGTTTGTCTCTACAAACAATGGGTTACGGTGATGTTCCCAGAGAACGCAAGCATAAAGATTTGTTCATTGCCAAAGAAGTTTTCCCAGAATCAGATTTACCGAGACTTGCGGATATATGTTATGCGAGTGAAATGCTGTTCGAAGTAGAGTATTTACGTAATGATCGGCTTGATTATGTTAAGACAATGAGGGCTTGGTTCGAAAATCTACGTCGAAACAGAGATAAGGCATTGAAGATCGTGAGTCAAGAGGTTGTGGAGCGATATGAACGGCTATACCGTACGATGAGTTTTTCGTTCGACTTAGGTGCTTTTGTGCTTTATAGAATTACTTTTAAGCGTATTGATCAAAATCGAATTGGTGATGGGCATCACTGATATATTATTAAAGTGATATTTTATACAGTTTAGTCACGTAATGACCTTGTAACGCGATTGATCTTGAGATAGTTGATTTAATCAATGACATAAGTGGCCGGACCTATCACAGGAACATCTTTCATGGAAAGCAATTCTACTGTTCAGCGAGAAAGTAGTGGGCCGTTAAGTCCCTCTTCTTTGATCAGACACTCTGTTGTTGTGTCCTTCCCGTTGATTGGAACTGTTGCGGCCTTATATATCTGGCTGCATGGGTACGGGCCTGGAATGATTGAACTGAGTTTGCTATTGTGTTTTTATGTTCTAAACATCATCGGTATGGAAATAGGATACCACCGTTACTTTGCGCACCGATCGTTTAAAGCAAGGAAAAGCGTAAGAATAGCTCTTGCAGTGTTGGGATCATTATCTTATGTTGGTCCATTAATGTGGTGGGTGGCTATTCACAGGCTACACCACAAACATTGCGATCAGCCAGGTGATCCACACTCACCGCAACTAACGGGTAACAACACTCCGCTAAACAAGCTAAAAGGGATCTATCACGGTCATATCGGTTGGTTGTTTAACGCTCAATGTGCAAGACCTGAGCACTGGAACCGGTATGCCTTGGATCTATATAAAGACCCAGTCTTATTCAGAATCCACCTTGCATACGATTACTGGTTAGTACTCGGTATTTTATTGCCTGCGATCATCGGGGGCATACTGCATCTCTCTATGGAAGGATTTCTACTAGGAGCATTATGGGGTGGTGCAGTGCGAATTTTCTTAGCGACGAATTCCATATGGGCGGTCAACTCATTGGGTCATTCGGTTGGCGGAAGGCAACATTTCAAGAGAGGCTCCGATCAGAGTAGAAATCATTTTTGGTTAGCGATAATAACTTTAGGAGCAGGATGGCATAACAATCACCATGCGTTTCCTTATTATGCGACCACGAGTTTTAAAAAGTGGCAAATTGATATTAGTGGCTGGATTATCGCTCTATTGGAGAAATCAGGATTAATTTGGGATGTCAGAAAACCAGACTTCGACAAAATTAACCAAAGATTAATGGACAAGAAATATTAAGTGTTAACTAGTGTATGAGTCTGTGAAGAAAGCCAATGCATATATTTGACGCCCGAGTGCATATTTTCCCGCCAATGGTTTCCAGGTTTATATGGAAATCGTTTGAAAAAGAAGCATGGCCTGTAAAATACCAATTTGAGACGGAGCAATTAGTCACTTATTTGACTCAGAATAATGTGAGAAGGCTTCTTGGTATTTGCTATACGAATATGGAAGGCATGGCGAGTTTCCTTAATGATTATATGGCAAAGCTGAGAGATAAATACCCAAGTATTATCGTACCATTAGGTACAGTGATGCCAAATGAAGAAGGTGCGTTAAAAGAACTTAGTCGAATCTTCTTTAAACTCAACTTTGCCGGCGTGAAATTGCACTGTCACTTATTAGGCCTATCACCAAATGACAAAACGCTAGCACCTATTTTTGAAAGTGTAGCAGAAAATAATAAGGTAATGAATATACATTCTTGCACGGTATCAAAGAATGCAAAAAATATAAATATGGTGAGGTCTTTTTGCAATGTCGACGAATTTCATAAGGCCATGCAAAGAACGCCCAATGTGAAAGTAATCGTACCACACATCGGCTATGACGAAGTGCAGCCGTATTTGGATTTACTGGATGAATTTCCTAATTTGTATTTTGATACCGCTATGGCTATCGGAGGTTATCGCACAGCAGTGGGAGAAATACTGCCTGATGCTCGTCCGTTATATTATTCCAGATATATTAAAGGTCAATATCCCCAATTGCCAAAGCAATGGAAAGCAGCTTTAGAACAATTAATACCACAAGTACTTGCTAAACCTGACAGGTTTCTGTTTGGAAGCGATTTTCCGCATATTCCATATAAGTGGAACTTTGAGATAGAACAATTAGAGCGCTACCTTCCTGAAACGGTACTAAATAAGTTGTTATGGGAAAACGCAGAAAATTTATTTTTAAGTTATACCCGCGAGCATGGCGTACTAAATCATTCTATTGTGAGCGAAATGAGATAGAGTTTCTCTCATTGAGCCGTATTGGTAGTTAAATCAATCCAGATTTTTGCTGGTCTAATATTTATGTTTGAATTTAACTCGTTTGTCGAAGTATTGTCGTATCAAGCAGCTAAGAATCCACATTTGCCTGTTTATAACTATTTATATAATGGAAAAGATGTTAGTGACGTTGTCACTTATGAAAAATTAGACACGGAAGCAAAATCATTAGCCACCGTTTTATTAGAGTATGCTCGTAAAGGTGATCGAGCATTATTATTGTATCGCCCTGGCATTGATTACATCAGAGCCTTTTTTGGGTGCCTTTATAGCTCCATAATTGCTGTTCCGACTTACCCATTAGAACCATATCGAATCGATAAAACGTTACCGCGGTTACTGAATCTTATCGATGATTGTGAGCCTAGAATAGCGCTAACCACCTCAGATGTATTAGTGGAGCTTCAGAATGCAATAGCCGAAGTTCCTATTTTGCGTAAATTAATTTGGATAGAAACAGATAAACTAACCAGTAGGGTTTGTGAAAATATTAACGTGTCTGTTATAGGACCTGAATCGCTCGCCTATTTACAATATACATCAGGATCAACTGGAAATCCGAAAGGTGTTATGATCAGTCACGGTAATCTACTACATAATTCGGAGTTAATAAAACAACGATTTGAGCACGGAGAACACAGTCGTGGTGTAATCTGGTTGCCGCCTTATCACGATATGGGCTTGGTCGGCGGCATACTTCAACCGATCTATACGGGTTTCCCTGTCTATTTGATGTCATACTTAGATTTTCTAAAGCGGCCTTTCAATTGGTTACGTGCTATCAGTCGATATCGTGCTACCACCAGTGGCGGTCCTAACTTTGCCTATGAAATGTTGTGTAAATGCAAAATCGCATCCGATGAATTAGAAACACTGGATCTTTCGAGTTGGGAAGTTGCATTTACTGGCGCAGAACCGATACGAAGTTCTACGATTAAGTCATTTGCTAACAGATTTGAGAGCAGCGGATTCAACTACCAAACGTTTTATCCGTGTTATGGCTTAGCCGAGTCAACTTTGTATGTTACCGGCAGCAAGAAGTGTGATGGGCCAACGGTGTCTACCAGACATAAAGCAAGTGAAACTTCGCAAAGATTAATGCGACAGACGGATCAGGCCGCGAATAAAAAAAGCACCACACGTAGTAAAATTTTGATTGGTTGCGGATATGCGGCTGGCGATAGCGACATAGTGATCGTCAACCCAAGCAATCATAGGGTATGTAAAGAAGCGCAAGTAGGCGAAGTATGGATTCGTGGGCCGTCTGTGGCTCAGGGATATTGGAATAATAAATATAAAATGGAAGAAATATTCGGCGCAACGCTACAGGATGAGCCAGGAAGGGAATATTTACGCTCCGGAGATTTAGGTTACATCGAAAATGGTCAGTTATTTATAACCGGCCGCTTAAAGGATGTAATATTAATTCGGGGGAAAAATCATTATCCAGAAGATATCGAAGAGACGGTTGCGAATTGTTCGCAGGATATTTTCAGGCCCAATAGTTGCGCTTCTTTTTCCATTGAAATAGAAAATGAGCCACATCTAATTGTTATACAAGAGCTTCGAACAAAGTATATCAATTTTTATAAAGGAGACGAGCAAAATTACGACACTGAAAAGGATCAAGCGATACAAGAATTGTTTGAGCATATAAATAGTGCGGTAGTAAATGCACATGGTATATCAGTATATTCTTTAGCTTTGCTGCAGCCAGGCGGCTTACCTAAAACTGCTAGTGGCAAAATATCACGTGCAATGAGCCGAGATAAATATATCAAAAATATGTTGCCTGTAGTGAATTGTTGGGCGCTAACGTTCCCTTCTAGGAGCAAGGAGGTATTACCCACGGAGTAATAGGTGTATGCGACAGTGCTTAGGACAAGCATGCAAAACTATCTCGTTTTATTGCTTGCCTAAGTTATACAATTTCTGCGTGAGTTTATATATGACCGCCAAGGGATAAAGTCGTAAATAAATATAAATATAAAGTCTCCTTTCGTAGTGGCTAGAATCTTTTGTACTTTTTAAGACGGTAGCCTCGTCAGGTCATTAGCTCGTTAGTCAGTTCTCGTTGGTTATGTGCCTCCATATTGTTAATAAACTCAACAGATTTTTGGATAACTAAATCACTTCTTAAAATTCGACGATGACCTAATCCTTCAGTAGCGAATAAAGTACAGCTTGGACCGCTTTTTAACAAATTATAGGAGTGTTCATAGGGCGTTTCCTTGTCTTGTTTATCATGAATCAGTAGTATAGGAATCGAAACTCTGCTAACCATATCGGTAATTTCTAAATCTTCCCAACGCCATTTATTTTGATACTTATTTTCTACAATTCTTCGCATATTTGCTGCCACTGACAATGGTATCGACAATTGCCGCGCGAAATCTTCAGTTACCCATATAGGGCTGTCAAAACAACTAATAAGTACAACTTTTTCCGCAGCCAAGTCAAAATCACGCATTGCCAACATAGTACAGCTTGCGCCAAAGGAGTGGGCAATAATCGCACTTAGGGGTCCATGCGCTCGAGCGACGGTTGCTACAGCTTCTGCGAATTGATAATGATCTGAACATTTACCGGTAGATTCGCCATGGGCCGGTCCGTCGAAAGCTATGACACCATAACCTTGTTTGATCAAAGAGGGGATAAACGCGCCTAATTGAGTGCTGCGTCCACCCCAGCCGTGTACCAAGAGCACATTTGGCCCTTGTCCCCACTTTCTCACTCGTAGTTTAAAATCTTTAGTGAACACAGTTTCTTCAACGCAGGTATCTAAGTACACATCTTCAGATCTCGGGCGTTTAAACTTTATTGGGGTTAAGAAAATGCGCAGAGCATAATGGGCGGCTAGTTTAGGTGCGAATATATTTAAAGTTTTTATGCTTTTGCTTAACAAGACTATAATTAATTTTGCCGAAAGGGGTAGTTTACGGTCATTGCCGTTACTTGAGCTCCCTTTTCTTTTGTTCCTGGACACGATAAAGACCTCACTAATTTTATGTCGCCTAATAGAGATCGTGAATTCAACTAGTGTAAGCGAACATTGTTAATCGAATACGACGGCAAACAGCGATACGCTATAGGTTCCTCTCCCCCCCAAAACATAGGGGCACTCATGAACTATTATACATAGCTTACGCTAGAATAACGATATCAGATTTACATAGTAACGAAAACCAGTCATGCACAAACGGCAACAGCCCGTCTCCTGGGTGTCCATAAATCTCTGATTAGTCGTAAACTTCGCTGTAATCGGGGGTTGAGAGGCTATTGCCCTTAACGGGCCCATCACGTTTATCCGTAGCAGCGTACTCGCACAGTCTAGTCCCGAATTGACGCCGCGGCCTGGCTGCATGTTGAACGGGTGATGCATTGAGGAATAAAGCCCTAGGCGAATCAGCGCCTGGTCAATCCCCCATTTATAACGGCCTATAGAAGTAGAACCTTAGCCGCGAGGGTTATATGCTCTGATTGGGGGTGATCCCTCTTACCGCTGTATTCGGTCGTTCGTGACTGTAAGTCCATGGCTAGGATGACGCAAAGACATGCGCTCCGTCACTGTCTACAATTCCTGCAAAAGACACTTAAACCGTCTCCACCCTTGTTCAACTCATGGGGTGCACCTGTTACATTTGTGTCGCACACTAGGAGCTTCCACATGAACTGGGGACAACGCGCTGAGATGATTGTGTGACAAAGGTCACATACATTCAGGCTTCAATTTAGTTTAATCACACTTGACAATGAAATAAGAACCAGGCCAAAAATACGGCAACCACAAGAAGGCCTCTTTATTTTAGGGAATGTGGGTACTTTTTAAAGTATCTGCTTTGTTTTGGAGTGGTTATTGGCTCCTAGCAATATGGAAAAAGGGAGGAATGTATGAAACGTCGGGACTTTATTAGGTTCACATCGGCTGGTGCCGCCACTTCTCTGCTGAATGCTGCTGGTCTACTGAGCTGGACAACCCGTGCACATGCGGCAACGATCGCCAAGACCTTCTATATTACCGAGGGTTTCATCAACCAGATCGATAATACCAATGTTTATTTCCGGGGATTCAGCAGCAGTCCAAATGGCCTGAACGTACCGGGTGAGTCACTTATCGTTCAGGAAGGCGACACCATCCAAACCACTATCGTCAACACGCTCAACACCAGTCATAGTTTTGTCATCGATGGACTGGTGGACAGCGGTGTCATCCGTGCCGGCGAAACCAGGATCCTTGAATTCATAGCCAGCAGCCATGGTTCTTTTATGTATTACGACAGAATCAATGCACCGTATAACCGACTATTGGGGCTTCATGGTGGCCTGGCGGTAATGCCGCAAGGCAGTTCAAATGAATTGTATCCGGGGAGTCCAACCTTCGCACAACAATACTTCTGGATTTTCCACGATATTGATCCCGTCTGGCATGACGAAATTCGTCGTGGCCGCGCGCCAAACACTGAATACGTACCCCGATACTTTACCCTCAATGGTCTTAGCGGGCGTCCGCCGGGCGCACCAGGCAACGGTGATCCCAGCCTCGATAGCATGCACGATCCACGTTCTGTATTGCATGGCCACATTGGTGATCGCGCCCTGGTGCGCATTATGAATGCCGGCCTGGCTTCTCATAGTGTGCATCCCCATGGCAATCACATGGAATGGCTCACTGAAAACGGTGAGATTCGGCCTGACGTTTGGAAAAAAGACTGTCTCTATCTCGATGGCAACATGGGCGCACTAGATGTCATCTATCCCTTCGAAGTACTGCCAGATTCCTGGCCCCCTGCAAATATTGGCGAGTATCCGATGCATTTGCATTCGGAAATGTCACAAACTGCCGCCGGTGGCTATTACATGTTCGGTGCTATCACCGAGATCAAGTTCGAATAAGGAGGCTAACGTATGTTTAATGTACTCAATAAACATCGTCCAATGATGGAAATGGGTCGCGGTGGTGGTGGCATGGGTGGCGCCTGTTATGTGTACGATGAAAATCAACAAGCCAATCCCAATTTGGTCACACCCGATGTTGTGTTTCAACGCGGTATTGACATGAATATTCCCCTGACGATGGATGACGGCAATACCATCAATATGTGGGGTTACACCGACGGCCGTGGCATGGGTGGCCGCGGCACCTTCCCGTCACCTCCGATACGCGTTAGCCGCGGCCAGATCGTACATACCGTGTTATCTGTAAACATGATGTGAGAGGTGGTCTGAACATATTGGACAGCAAATCGGGAAAGATAAGTGATGGCCATCGGTAATCGGTTATCAGGCTGCTTTCCTCAGCCCGTTGGATTGA
>CAMYII010000084.1:40142-78727 GCA_947258385.1 Acidiferrobacterales bacterium | reverse complement strand
AGGTTCTTGACTTCCCGCCAATCCCTATTTGCGTCCTGGGACTCAACCAGCGCAGCCAGACCGGCCACATGAGGTGCGGCCATGCTGGTGCCGCTGGAACGATAGTATTTGGCACCTGGGTCATTCGGGGGGACGAAGTTATCGCCAGGGTTGTATCCCAGTGTACCCACATACATATCAGTTCCTTCCGCCCTGAGCGAAACGATATCCACGCCGGGGGCCCCCACATAAACCGAACGCCTCCCGTAACATGAAAAGCCGGCCCTGTCGTCGTTATGGTCAGTCGCGGCGACCGAGATGATATTGGGCAGATAATAACTGGACGGGTAAGCCGGTTGTACCGCCACGTCCTCGTCGTTGTTGCAGCCCGCATTCCCGGCCGCGGCGATGCAGAGAATGTCGCTCTGCCTCTGCGCGTCAATCGCATCGTAGAGCGCCTGCGAATAACACCCATGACATCCCCAGCTGTTACTCGTGGTGACGATGTTTTCTCCCCTGGCCTTGAGGTTTCTGATGTATTCAAGGCACTGCACCGCCCCATCGGTAGGACCACTGCCGTTTGAACCAAGAAACTTGCAGGCCAGGATATTGACATCCCAATTGACACCCGCCACGCCTAAGCCGTTATTGCCAACCGCGCCGATGGTTCCGGAGACATGGGCACCGTGCCCATTGTCGTCAACTGGGTCGCTGTCTCCGTTGTAGACATCGATGCCATAAATGTCATCGATATACCCGTTGCCGTCGTCATCGATTCCGTTCCCCGGGACCTCCAGAGTGTTGACCCACATATTGCCGGCCAGATCCTCGTGGTCGTAATCAACGCCCGTGTCGATAACCACAACGGTAATATTATTGGCACCCGTCGTGAGATCCCACGCATCAGGGGCCTGGATGTCCGCGCCCGCGGTCCCGCCGGTCTGCCCGGAATTGCTCAGATTCCAAAGGTTGCCAAAGAGCGGGTCGTTCGGTATGAGTGCGCTGGCATAGGCAATATAGTTTGGCTCGGCGTACTCGACATTAGGGTCTTTTTTATATGACCCGAGTGCCTTTTCGACGCTCAAGCCGGACCTTAACTTCACGTGGTCAATGTGAAGGCTTGGAAACCCTTTTATCTTTTTTGAGCCATGCAATTTATGCACATTAGCCTTTGCATGGTCCGGAACATGGGGCTTGAACTTTACGAGAAGCTCACCCGCTTTATACTCCGCTTTGCCTTTGGCGCTCTGTCGTTTTGCAGTTTTTTCGTTTTTCTGTTTGTCCCCCTTGTAAATCGCCCCAGCGGACGGCGAAAAGCCTGCTGCCAGGAAGACCAGCATTAACCAGAAAGGGAGTGACTTGCTAAGTACGTTTACCATGGGATCCCTCCATCGCAATTTTTCGCGCCTGCTGCCGGCGCTGTTGAGAACGAAATATCCCTGTAGCGGTTTCTAACGCGAGTGGACGCGGAAAAGGCAGGCGGAAAAAATCGATCTGTTAACCATTGGAAGCAGGTGAAATAGAGCGTCCTTCATTGAGATCTCCTCCGCATGTGGTTAAAAAGCCACTTCTTGTGTAGTTATTTTTTACCGGGGCTGTCTTCCGCGCCCTCGTTGCACACTCAATAATCGACCCGCTTTTTATTATTAAGAAAATCTATGGTAGTCGCTTTTTCTATTGCTCGTTATTTACCCTGCAAGCGTCATTTTTTGTTTTTGGCTTTGTTTTTGAGTGCATAAGGACAGGATCCTCATCACCGACGCGTCCAGCCTGTCCGATTTTCGTTGGGAAGGATGAGTACTATACGGTGTGCGCTGAATTTTGTATTGATATATGTCAATAATTTTAGTGAAAGAAAAAACAAATCGACCGACATCGGCAAACAGTCGATGCGGGAAGACACCAAGAAACGATTTTCTCTTGCCCCGATTATCGCTGCCATGCGGTATCAGGCAGGTAGTCACATATTGTGTCGTGCAGTCTATACAGTCGCAGGAAGATGTACTTCCACCAGGAAGCCACCCAAGGTCTCTGAACGTCCGAAGGCAATCTCGCCGCCATATTGCTGAACGATGTCCTTGGAGATCGCAAGACCGAATCCATGGCCGCTTTCCTCCTCATCGATACGCAGACCGCGCTGGGTCAGTTTTTCCAGATCATTTTCGGAACAACCCGGTCCGTCGTCTTCAAATCTAACAAGCAGCCCTTCCCCGCCTTCCACCGTCAGCAATATCCTGTGCCGTGCCCACTTGCAGGCGTTATCCAGCAGATTGCCGAGCAGCTCCAGCATGTCTTCCCGGTCCGCGTAACAGACCTTGGCGGATGGCATCACGTGCTCGATATTTATATGTTTATCTCGATACAGGCTGTTAAACAACTCGATGAGCGGCGCGATCTCCTGTACTAAGTCAAACTGCCGGCCGGGCGTGACCGCGCCGGCGAGTCGGGCCCGCTTCAGTTCACGATCGATCAGCCCATTGATCGTACCGGTATGGGAGAGCATCTGTGTGTGATCTAGCGTCTCTCTTTTCTCGGCCATCCTGACAAGAGAGGTCAGCGGCGTTTTTAATGCATGGGCGAGATTGCTCAAGGCGTGGCGGGAGCGTTGCAGGCGCTGGGCCATGACGTCGAGCATACGGTTGAGCTCTCTGACCAGCGGTGAGATCTCTGGCGGTACGCGGGTATCGAGCGCCGGAATCTCGCCGCGTTCCAGTCTCTGCAGGTCTTTGCGTACGTTTTCCAGCGGTCTGAATCCGCTTCGCACGATGAGCGCCTGAATGGCGATCAACAGCAATAGTATGGTGAGCGACACCAAGGCGTACCGCGTTTGAAAGTGGCCGATATCTTCTTCCAAAGATGATAAATCTTCGGCGGCGGCAATGGTGACGCCCTTGCCCTGCTTTTCATAGCGCTGCACGACGATTAACAGCGGCTGCCCCTGGGGACCGGGTGCACGCACGTGTCGTGTCTCGCCTGGTGATACGTCCGGTACGCTTAAGTCCTGATCCCATAGCGAGCGTGAATGCAGCGTGCTGTTGCCGACCGTTACGCGGTAATAATGACCGGAGAAGGGTTGATGATAGACCGGTCCGAGGCGGGTGGGATCCAGTGACGGCAGACCTTCGGCGGTCAGTGTGAGCGCCGCGAGCAGGGCCTCATTGTCATGCGCCAGCCGGGCGGCGATATAGCCTTCGGCCAGCAGGCGCACGCCGGCGCTGACCAATGCCCACTGGGCGGTAAAAAGTACGACCAGGCTCAGCAACAGCCCCAGGCTCAGGCGTTGCTGCAGAGAAAGCGTCATTGCGGCGGCACCAGCACGTAGCCCTGCCCGCGCCGGGTCTGAATCAACTCCTTGCCGAGTTTCTGGCGTAGTCGTTTGATATAGACCTCGATCACATTGCTGTCTTTGTCGGAATCGTAATCGTAGACATGCTCGGTGAGCTGAGTCTTGGACAGGATGCGCCCGGGGTGAAGCGCAAAATAACGCAACAGGCGGAATTCCGTGCCCGTCAGCTCAAGGCTTTGGCCATCGGCCCCGGTCACCGATTGCCGCTCTTCGTCGAGTATAAAGACGCCGACGCGAAGCCTGCCCGCCGGCCGCTGCTTGGCGCGGCGCATGAGCGCGTTCAGGCGCGCGATCAGTTCCTCGGCGTGGAAGGGCTTTCCCAAATAGTCATCGGCGCCGCACTTGAAACCGTCGACGCGTTCGTGCCAGGCGTCCCGGGCCGTCAGTATGATGACCGGTGTGTTGTTGCCCGCCTGGCGCCAATGGCTGAGAACGTCCAGCCCGGAGCGTTGTGGCAAACCCAGGTCCAGCACGATGGCGTCGTAGGGTTCCTCGCTGCCCATGAACTCCCCGTCAACGCCGTTGTCGGCGATATCCACCGCAAAGCCGACCTTGGTCAGGTCTTTTTTGAGTTCCCGGCCGAGCGTGACATCGTCTTCAACGATTAACAGGCGCACGGCTAGTGTTCCTTCTCTGTTTCGATCAATGCCCCGGAGCGCGCGTCATACTTCAACTCCCAGACGATGTTTTCGTCGGTCAGCACCTCGAGCTCATAGATGTAGCGCCCTTTTTCCCTTTCGAGCTCCACTTCCAGGACGCGCCCGGGGTGGGTCGCGCCGGCCTTGTCGAGGACCTGTTCCAGGGGAAGGATTTCACCGGCCTGCTTTAATCGTCGTGCGGCCTCATGGTCTTCATCGGCCACACCCGGGGCGGCCGCCAGCAATAACACCCATAATAGTGTCCCGCATAGTGTCCCGCTGTGCCGCATTCGTCCGAGTGAGCTAATCATCCCAGCGCCCATAACCCGGAATATCAATCTCGCGCTCGCTGAACGATCCCTTATCGGCCCGGCGATGACACGCCGAGCAGTTACTCAGACTGCCCACCTTTGCATTGCCCGCCACCAGACGGTCCGGCAGCTCATGGTGCTCGTGTTCGACATAGGGTGTTCTCGTTATCCGCAGCGGGGTCTCATCGTCTGACAAGGAACGCATGACCTTGCGGGAGCGCCGGTGCGTTGCGTCGTCGGTGCTATGGCTGACGAGGTACTCGGTTAAGTCGTCTTGTACCTCGTCGGACAACTCCGCGTTCTCGTCAAAGTGATCGTCCAGGGTGTTCATTAATCGTTTCCAGGATCGTGCGGGCAGCCATCCGGGCTGGTAAGCGAAATGACAGGCTCCGCACTCTTCAGCGTACTGCTGATTGCTGACCGGGGCAACCCCGGGCCTTCTTTTCCAGGGTTTGTCCTCATCGGACCAGACCTCGTCGCTGAACAGCAGTTGCGCTGTCGCGAGGGTTAAGATTCCTATGCCTGCAACAAGCAGTGTCTTCTTTAACTTCATCATCATTCTCCTGTTCACAATGTCACTACACGACAGCCCTTAAAGGCCTTTCAAATACATCAATAGATCGCCTTTCTCCTGCGGCGTGCATTCGCGCCCCAGGGTCCACTTACAATTTCGTCTGAGCCACTTCTCGATGGACCGGGTATCGCTCAGCCGCTCATGGTTGACCGAGGGCGCCATGGGCGCGATCGGTTTTTGGGTGCGCACGTGCCTGCCGGCGTTCTTGGGATCAGCGGTATGGCAACTGGCACAGCTGCGTGGCCGGCTTTCACTGTTGCCCGTGAATGGCTTGTGCCACAGATCGTTGCCGGCACGGGCGCTGAACGGACCGCCGCCCGAGGCGCGGTAACCGTTGATCATTGCATCGACCGGCGCGGCCATGGCGGCTGAGTGCGCCACCCACATGAGGGAAACCGCGATGCATCCGATAAAATGCTTTCTCATAGTGATCACTCCTTCGCGTGTTCGGCGCGCTTGTACCCGGTGAACATTGCGCGCACCAGGTTTTCGCGATGAAGCGTGCTCTCTACCAGCACGCCCATGACATGGACGAATACCAGCAGTAAGGTAAAGTTGGCGAAGAACTCGTGGGCCTCCTCGAAGGCCTCGCCCCAGCGCTCGTCCATCCCGCCGGCCCACGGCGCGAACGGCCCGGCGGCTTCCTCGACGCCATAGGTCAGTAGACCGGCCAGGCCCGTCATGGTGAGGCTCAGCAGGAGCACGATAATCATGGCGCCGCCGGCGGGGTTATGACCTAGGTAGCGTTTTGCCCTGAAGAACAGGGTCTCTTTGAGAAATCGCAGCACCTGGCGCGGCGGATACACGAAATCGGAGAAGCGCGCGTGGCGGCCGCCGACCAGCCCCCAGAGCACACGAAATACGAGTAATCCGATGAGGAGATACCCCGCCCAGACGTGCAGTACCATGAGATCGTCTTCGGTCACATAGGCGACGAAAAACGCCGCGACCAGCAGCCAGTGGAACAGCCTGACTAGCGGGTCCCATACTTTGATCGATTGCTTGTGTTTCACCTTGATTACCTGCCAGTTCGTGGGTTCAGGACGCACTGTAACGGATCAAACTGAAATGAAACTGAAAACCGGCGGAAATCCGCTGCAAGGAGACGGGTGACGCCTATGGTCCGAGAGGCTGACGCATCGAGGCGGCAAGAGGTAAAATAGTCGTTATTGTGGCTGGCCGGAGGCTTCACCATGAAATACCGGATCGACGACAAGAAGTCACAGCTCGATATCGATGTCGAGGAGACCGAAGGGAAACAACAGGCGCTGCTCGAGGCCTTTCAGGAATGCCAGCAGGGGCGTTGTGCCTGTCCGACGGAGGAATACAAAAAACTCGCGTCCTTGGAAGTCGAATCGAGTCAAAACAAGATCAAGCTGCATCTAAAACCAAAACCCGGTGAGCAGTTCGAGACATCAGAACTGGAAAAATGCCTCCAGCATACGATTAGGCGTATTGCCAAGAAATAAATCGGTCGAAATCCGGCGCCGGCGGGGGTATCGGTGGAGAGTCGCGTTTGCCGGCTCGACAAATAACAAGACGAGTCACAAGGAGGTATCATGAGGCCTGTTACAATTTTGTTAATCTGCGGGTTCCTGTCGGCCTGTGTTTCAACGTCCTATACCAACGACCCTCTGGCGCAGCCGGCTCGCTACGAAGGACGCGCCTCTTTTGTCGTCCGCGATGATCGCGGCCACGGGGATGCCCTTGTGCTTCTGGCGTTGTCGGGCGGGGGCAGCCGGGCCGCCTACTTCTCAGGCTCTGTCATGGTCAAGCTGCAGACAGCGTTTGAAGACGTAGACCTGCTGCAGGAGGTCGATGCCATTTCCTCCGTCTCGGGCGGTTCCCTGCCGGCTGCTTATTATGGGATCTCCGACGACCCGGGAGGGATTGTTTCCGTGCGGCTACAGGGAATGCTCGATGTCGAACGGCTGTCGCCGGCGCTCGCGAGACGGCTTGCGTACAATGACAAAAACAAGATGCTCGGCATCAAAGGTCGGATGAAGCCCGAGGAGCAGGAGGAGTTGCGGGGCGCTGTTACCGGGGCGGGGGACGCGGGGAAAATAGATCAACTCTATCGGTACTCGCAACACAAAGGCCGATCAAAGCGTGTCTGGTCGGATCGGACCGTGAAGCGCCTGATGAGCCGCAATTATCTGGGCAAGTGGGTGGGTAACTGGTTCTGGCCGCATAACATCTTTGGCTACTGGTTTACCGATTATGACCGCTCTGACATTATGGCGCAGACCTTTGCCAACAATCTGTATGACAAGGGTGTCTTAGGCAAAGATCTCAAGTTCCGGGATCTGAATCCGCAGCGTCCCAACCTCATTGTCAATGCCACCAATGCGACCCAGGACATAGCCAACGAAGATAATTTTGGTAAGCCTTTCACCTTTACTGATGAGCACTTTACGACATTATTGAATTCCGACGTCTCGCGCTATGAGATTTCCCGGGCGGTGATGGCGTCGGCCGCATTCCCGGCCGTGTTTAATTACATGACATTGCGCGACTACCACGAAAAAGAGAAGGCATATTTTCATGTTTTCGATGGTGGCAATTCCGACAACCTCGGCCTGGAAAGCGTAAAAAAGGTCATCGCCGCAAACGGCAAGCGTTACAAGAAGATTTTTGTCATCCTTGTCGATTCCCATATCAAGGCAAAAGGCATTTCGCGCGAGCTCTCAGACCCGCGCTCGCTGGTGAGCCATGTGATTGATTTCAATATGTTGGAATCATTCGATACCCTGCTGGATGCGAACCGGCGCAAGGCGCTGGCGGAATTCAGGAACGGGTCCTATGATGGGGCACCGCGGGACCTGCGCGGCAAACTGCAGTTCTGCCACATTCACTTCGATGCGGTAGAGAAGGAAGACCTGCGGGAACGGCTCAACAATATCCCCACCAGCTTCAAGATTGCCGACGAGCATGTAGCACTGATTGATACCGCGGTCAAAGAGCTCGTTTCAAAAGACAACGCATGCTTGCGCCGTATGGCGGGTACACTGTCGGCGCAAAGTCAGCTGCATGCAAAAAGGTAAAAAAATAGTCCGAATGGGAGGTCCAGAGGTGGCCGGCACGGCCACCTCCCCCCGGATAGCGAAAGATCAATGGATGGCCGTCCGCGATTAATATCCCCAGACTGCTAAACCGTTGGCTAGCTTTTCGCGCTAGTATTGTTCGTCTAGTCGGATCCAACGGCCCTTTTTCTGACCCCACGGTTGCACATGAGCAGCCGAAACCGCTGGCCCCGCCGTAGCGGACCCGCGGCGCATGGCCTGCCGTCGTTTTGGTGCGGCTGGCCAACTCGTTCGTCACCCGCAGTCCGACGGTAACAATGTCATTAATTGTAACAGTACGCCTGGCCGGAAAAACTCCACGCACTCTATTTTTAATCGGAAGGACAAATTACAAAAAATTACACAACTACAGATCATCTACCCGGCAAAGTGTGGCATGCTTCGCCGCGATGGTTTCGCGAAAATTACTGTTCACTCATAGACCAATAAGACTGATGGAGTATAGCCATGCTAGATGATTTCAAAAAGTTTGCCATGCGCGGTAACGTAGTCGACATGGCCGTTGGCATTGTAATCGGAGTTGCCTTCGGAAAAATCGTCTCGTCGTTTGTCAAAGACATACTCATGCCACCTATCGGCTTACTGATGGGCAACGTCGATTTCAGCAGCCTGTTTGTGAATCTTTCAGGAGAGAGTTACGAATCACTTGCCCAAGCCCAGGCCGCAGGTGCGCCTACGATTAACTACGGTATATTTATCAACACTATGTTGGATTTCGTCATTATCGCGTTTGCAATATTTCTTGTGGTAAAGGGCATTGAAAAACTCCAACCCGCTCCCGCCGAAGAGCCCGCCGTACCGACGACTAAGACCTGCCCGGACTGCGTGTCTGAGGTCCCGATTTTTGCCAAGCGGTGTAAGTACTGCACTTCGGAATTGAAATAGTAAATTAGTCAGGAACGGTGAAGCGGCTATGCCAACCGTAGGCCTCGCAATCCCGTCGATTAAGTGGTCCGAGGCTGAAACGGGCACCGGAGTGTAAAAATTTGTAATGCCGTAAGTGATGGGGTTTCACCGTAACCTGGTGATTGGTAATCTCCCGTGCCGCGGATACTGGCGCAAGCTTACCGATTGACACGCATCGACGTAATCCGAATCACACATTTTGTTATAAGGAGAAAGAACTATGAAAAAACAACCCCTGAGATCCGCATTACGGATCACGGTCTCGACACTAACCTTGATTTCCACCACTGCTTTTGCTCATATGGAGGCTGGAGAGTGCTAATTCGGCCAGCGGATTATCCACTTCTCTGTTGATGGGGTTAAATGTGGTGTGGTTCGCGGGCCGAGGCGGAACAGGCGATGTCCAGGGCCGGCCTCCGGCAAGGCGACTTCTGCGGAAAACTGATCTAAACTCGGGTAGGTGCGCGGCGAATCCGGCCGGCTGATATCAACAATAATCTGCTAATTTTTTCAAACTCGATGGTCATATTCTTTCTGGGCTTGGCAACCGTTGTCGTTCCACTGGTGGTGTTGGACTGGCTCATCTACAGTGGATACAGCAGCAAATGGGGATGGCTGGTGAAAGTGCTCGCCGCCGCGGGTGCTACGCTGTTCTTTTATATGGCGGCGCCGTGGGGGCTGATCAGCTACTACATGCGATTCGTCGTGCTGGGGCTATTCCTTGCCGCGGCCGTTTACGCCTACCGGCGGACCCGGGGATTGCGTTGGGTAGTTGTCAGGAAGCGCCGCGGCAGACAAATATTGCTGGTTGTCTTTGTGGCGGCGTTTGTGGCACTGAATGTCTGGGCGTTCCGGGGCAAGTCCTATTCGGACACCCCCATTGAGCTCAGCTTTCCACTGAAGGGCGGGAATTACTATGTGCTACAGGGAGGCAGTAACTGGCTGACCAACCCGTTTCATGGGCTGGGGCCGCACGGCCGGTTATCGTTGGACATTGTGAAGTTGAGCCAATACGGCAATAGGGCGAACAGTCTTATGCCCTCGCGGCTCGGTCAGTACCATATCTACGGCGAGGCATTGTACAGCCCGTGCAGCGGCACGGTCCGCAAGGCTATGACGGGCCTGCCCGACAATGCCCCAGATTACGTCGACAAGGCGAATCCACTCGGCAACCACGTCGTGATTGTTTGTGAGGGCGCTGAGGTGACGCTTGCCCATATGATGCAGGACAGCGTGGCGGTGAAAAAGGGTGATCGCGTCGCCGCAGGGCGTCCCATCGGCAAAGTCGGTAATTCCGGGTTCTCCAATGAGCCGCATCTGCATATCCAGGCCAACAAGGCCGATGGGCGGCCGATGCCGATGAGGTTCGATCGGCGGTTTCTATCGATCAATGACCTTGTCGTGAGCGGAGGCCAGTCTGGTTGACCAAAATTGCTCCGTCGGACCGGAGCGCCGGGCCTGTCAATATCGGCCTGTTCGACGCCATGCCGCTTATCAATGAAAGACACCCTGAAACCCGGACTGAGCTTTGAGATGCAGTTTCGGGTGCCCGAATCCAAGACCGTACCCCATCTCTATCCCGAGTCGCCCGAATTCCAGGTGATGCCCGAGGTATTTGCCACCGGCTATCTGGTCGGCCTGCTGGAATGGGCATGCCTCAAGGCATTGATTCCGCATATCGATTGGCCCAAGGAGCAGTCGGTTGGCACGCACGTGAATGTCCGCCACACCGCCGCCACGCCAGTGGGGCTCACGGTGGCGGTAAAGGGGCGCATTACCCGCGTAGACGGCCGCCGGGTGAGCTTCGAGGTCGTGGCCCATGACGGCGAAGAGGAAATTTCACGGGGAACGCACGAGCGTTTCGTCATCGATGCGCAACGCTTCAAAGAGAAGATGGCGGCCAAGCGGGAGCGCGGCTAGGGAATATACTCGGCCCACGCCAGGGCCCAGGCGCTGCCGAGACACGGCGCTCCCGGCAGGGCGGCTACCGCCTGCCGGGCTATGATCCGATTGATCTACTGGATCGCAAACTGTTCCGTCCAATTGCCTTCAGGCAAAAACTCCGCATTGTCTTTGATGGTTTTTGCCTCCTGGTGCCGGCCCAGGGATGCCAGGACCGAGCTTTTGAGCAATAGCGAATTACGGTTTTGCGGGCTCAGCGCCAGCGCCTTGTCCACGGTTTGCAGCGCCAGCTTACCCCGTTCGGTAAGGTAATAAATGATCGCCAGGTTGTGATAGGCCTTCTGATAGGTGGGATCGTGGTGTATGGAGGCCTGGAAATGCCCTATGGCCTGGGCGTAATGTTTTCTCTGCGCATAGACGACACCGAGGTCATCGAGCGCCTCGGCGTTGGTCGCGTCCAGCGCGACAGCGCGGAGCAGGTCCTGTTTTGCCTTTTGCAGGTCACCCTTCCAGATGTAACGCACCCCCCGCTTGGTGTAGGCCAGAGAGCTTCTCGGCCTGCGTTCGATGTACACCGTGAGATCGGCGATCGCCTTGTCGAGCTCACCGGCCCGGCCATAGGCCATGCCGCGCCCGAAGTAGGCCTCGTCGAGTTTTTTATCGCGCTTGATGGCGGCGGTGAAGTCCTCGATGGCCTTATCGAATTCGTGGATCAAAAAAAAGGCGTCCCCCCGCTTGAGATAAAGTCGCGCAGCAGTCGGCGCCGCCGCGATCGCCCGCGTATAACGTTGGATAAGTCTGTCGATATCGGCGTCGGTCGACCGCGGATTTTTCGCGTCTGGAGGATCAACACCGGCCGATCCGGGCATTTCCGCCAGCGGATCAAGATACGGCGCGGCGCTCGCCGGCAGGTCGCTGAAACAGGCGGTATACGCCTCGCGAATCACGGCGTCGGAAATTAGCCCCGCGTGGCTTGGGATCTCGTATTCCTCGAGTGCAATATCGATCGCCTCGCCGAAGAACCGCCCCCTGCATTGCTCGTAGATCCTTATGTCGGAGGCGTCGAACTGCCGGAAGCCATGCAGGCGGTCGTCATAATGGTGGAAATTGATCAGCGTCTGGTAGGGGGCGCGGCGGAACCGAGGAAGATAGGCGGCGACGTAATCGCGGATCAGACGCCCCGATTCATCGTAAATAAAGACCTCGATGGTATGGATCCGCTCGGGAGGCGCGCGTTCCCAGCGTATCCTGCTCAGCAGCCATCCGTTCTTGCTCTCGTAGTACTTAATCTCCTTATAATAGTCCCGACCGCCAAGATGACCGCCGTAGCCCCCAGTCTCCTCTTCCGTGTGAACCTTGCGGCGTCCCGTCAGGTGTTTATGAAGATCATAGAGGGCGTTGGCGAAGCGGTTCCAGCTCCGGGCTTGTTCCCAGTTCTCGCCAATGGACGACTGCTCCCCGGCGGTCACGCCGGCCTCAGCCCAGAGAAAACAGAACGCAGCAATGAAATACAAGCGCAGGTGTTTACGAACCATGGCAATGACTTTGTAGTGACTGTAACGATGGGTTTTGCCCGTACCTATTTAACGTAAGACGGGGAGGTAGCGGAATTATTCCCCCGGGGTCGATGACGACAAAAGCAGGGGAAATGCGCAAAGATCGACAATCCGATCGTTGATTCCTGGTCTACACTTAGATACTGAACATCAAGGATCCCAATGAGTGATTGCTAGGCCCGCGGGCGAGGCGCCGGACGCTTGTTGTGGGTCAACGCCTACCCAACCCAAAGAGGGAGGAACTGACGATGATCGTATTCGGTACCAGAGGTAGAGTGATAGCGGGTCCGCAGATTGATGGCGTGGTATGCGACAGTTGCGGCGAGCACACCCACACCGCGTTCGGCGTGTTGCGGTATTTTCATATTTTCTGGATTCCGGTGTTTCCGACGCAAAAGCAGGCGGGCATTGAATGTCAGCACTGCAAGCGGACATTGGTTGATAAGGAGGTGCCGACGCATCTCATCGCCAAGATAAGAGATCGGGTCTTCGCCAAGAAGACGGTCGCGCCGATGTTCACGGGGCTGATCGTGATAGCGGCATTAATCGCAGGCGGTGCCTATATGGCCGAGGAAACCAAACGGCAGGAAGCGGCGTATCTGACAAGCCCGATGGCCAATGACTACTACATCGTGAATTTCACTAAAATATTTGATGATGCCACCAGCGAATACCCTTACGGCATTATCAAGGTTACCAGCGTCAACGGCGACCAGGTGGAAATGCTCATCAGCCAGTACAGCTATAACATAGTCCGGGGGGCCAGCGAGGCGATTAGTTCCAGGGAGGCGGATAAGCCCGATTATTACGTCGCAGAAGCGGTGCAACTGAGTGTGTCGGATTTGGAGGCCCTCAAGGCAGAGGGCGCCATTCATTCCATCAAGCGAAGGTAGCCTCTGGCGCACGCCGGCCTATCGCGAATGCCTGCCGTTGCCGCTCAAGGCGCGGCGCCGCGGCGGGTCACCGGGCGCCTCAGCCCTCCCTGCGCGGCGGGTGGGGCGCGTAACCGCCGTGGTCGCTCTCGGGCCAGAAGCGGTTCTTTGGCAACCCGCAGGCAACGACGCCCTTTTCGTACAGCGCCTGGCGCCATTCGTATTTGATAAAGTATTTCGCCACCTGTCCGCGGTCCGGTTCAAAGTGCACGAGATACGCCGGTGACCATTCTTCCTCGCCTAATCCGGTGCCTGGCTGTGGGGCGGCGCCAGGATATCGCTTTGCCCGGCTCGTCGTCTCGTCACGGCTTCGGGGCCGGCCCTCGGAGAACTTGTGTTTCAGCACCGGGCGCTGCCGCTCCCGGTAAGTGGCCACGGCGATCACGCCCATCGCGCTGCGATCGCCCCAGGCGTCGGCGTAAGAATCTTCAACATCGGTAAAATAAAATTTGTGGATGCGGTCTTGATCCGTGCGCCAGCCCTTATAAACCGCCTGCTCATAGGCCCCCAGGATATACATGCGCTCGTCGGGCTTAAGGTGGGACTCGTCACCGGAGATAATATTGCGCCCGTCCACAGCGATGACCAGCCCGATGCGTCGATTGGTGCGGTTTCGCACGCGAATGCCGTAGCGTTCATGTCGGCGCGCTTCGATATACCGGCGATGTGCGGCCGAACGCCTTTCTCGTGATGCGGGGTATTGCGGCAGTATCTTGCCATGGTCGGAAACCACCTCGATTGTCACGTCGTCGGCCCCGGGGTGCGTCCCCGCCGGCGCCGTCGGCAGCGTGAACAGAATGACCATGGCAGGCTTGATTGCGTTAAACAATTGTTTCGGGTTCATTGTTTGTGTCCTCTGTGCTGTTGTGCCGCGCCCAAGGGGTGCAGGCGACCGATGCATCGGACATACAAACGGGGGACAGGATAGATTGGGTTAGGCCGAAACGGGGCCGGTGATGGTGGTGGCAGGAGGACCGCGCGCTGTTTATTTAACGCGCGTTTTGCACTATGCTGGAACACCCCCATGCCATGGTTGTATCGTTATGAGCGATTATCTGGTCATCACGGCACTGGGCAAAGACCGGCCCGGCATCGTCAATGAACTGTCCAAGGCCATTGCGGACAGCGGCTGCAATATCACCGACAGCCGCATGACCGTGCTGGGCGGCGAGTTTGCGCTGATTCTCATGATTGCGGGTGCACCCAAGTCGGTCAGCGAAATGGAAGGCCGACTACCGTCGCTGGAGAAGGCGCTGGCGTTGACCGTCGTCGCCAAGCGCACACAGCCGCGGGATAGCGCTAAGAGCATGATGCCCTACGCGGTCGACGTGGTATCGATGGACCACCCCGGCATTGTCCATGAGGTGGCGCAGTTCTTTTCTCAGCGCGGAATCAATATCGAAGAGATGGAGACCGGGACGTATTCCGCCGCCCACACCGGCACGCCAATGTTTTCGCTGCACATGACGATCAGCGTGCCGGCGGATCAGCAGATCAATCGACTGCGCGAGGCCTTCACCGGTTTCTGTGACGACATTAACCTGGGCGGTACGCTGGAACCGCTTAGGCATTAGCTGCTCCATGGACGCCAGGGTGAGATGGCCGCCCGCAATGATGGCTGATTCGGCAAGTTTCGTTGGGACGCGAATAAAATAGGTCTTGTGCGCCTTGGCGCAATACGATTAGTCGTGCGTTTGACCGCGGGCGGCCTCCGTCACGTCCCGTTCCAGCTCATCCACCAGCGACGCCACTACCTGCTTGAATGATTCCGTCGTTCCGTAGACGCTTTTCTGTTTCGCATAGCCGGTATCGGTCTCTGCGAACTCTCTGAACCGTTCGAGGTAAACGGCCTCGTCCAGGCCCTTGGCCGTGGACCAGATGGCTTCTATGACCGTTTGCAGCACCGCGCGCAGCGGTCGAACCGTGCCTTGGCTGTCCTCGGCGTAGTTTGCGCCAAGGCCCAGGCGCGAGGCCTGAAAGTGGTTCTCCTTTTCCAGCCACCAATGTAGCGGTTTTGGCAGACCGGCGGCGCGCTCATTAACCGGTGTGCGTCGTAGATAGGCGAGCAGCGTGCGCACGAACCCCGCCAACGCCACGGCCCGGCTGACCGAGGACTGCGCGTCCATCACCCTGATCTCAAGCGTCCCCAAATGCGGTCGCGGGCGTATGTCCCAGTGGATATCGTGAACGGTCTCGAATATTCTGGCATGGTGTGTGGTCGTCAGAAACGCACAGAATTCATTCCAGCTTGTAAACGACGGCGGGATACCGTAGCTGCGCGATGCAGCCAGGATCCGGTGGCGATAGGACACATAGCCCGTGTCGTAGCTGCGCCAGAAGGGTGAGTTGGCCGATAAGGCGATCAATAGGGGGAGATAGGCCTTCAGCTCGCGCATCACGGCGATGGCCTCGTCGCCCGAGGTCATGCCCATATGCACATGGGTCGCGAACGTAATCTGTGTGTGGCTGAGCAGACCGCTCGTCGCATCCAGATTACGGTAGCGCGGCAGCGGTGTGACCAGCGCCAGGCGCTGGCCAAAGGGGTGGCAGCCTGACCCGCACAATGTCATTCCTAATTCCTTGCACTTGGCCTTAAGGTCGGAGATCAAGGACTTGATCTGCGACTCGAGCTCACCGAGGCTGGTGCAGATCCTGGATGCCACCTCCACCGTGTTCTGGATAAACTCCGGCTTGACATAGGGGCTGCCGGGATACAGCTCCATGAGCGGCAGGATGCCGTCCTTGAGATCCAGGGTCCCGGCGTCCAGAAGCTGCAGCTCCAGCTCCATACCGATCAACGACGGATCAGAAGGTTTGAACTCCATTGCCCTGTCATTGACGGTACTCGTCCAATGCCTCGCGCACCACTTCATCAAAAAAGGCGGCCCCGACCTTGAGCACCTCCTCGTCAATATCAAACGCCGGGCTGTGTAACGGGATATACTCGTGTTCCTCGATGCGCGCGCCGAAACGCACGTAGCAGCCGGGGATCTCGCGCAGATAATACGAAAAGTCCTCCGAGCCCATGCTGGGGTGGTCCATTGCCATCAAACCTGCCCCGCCGACCACCTTTGCGGCGGCGCGATAGGCCAGTTGGGCCTCCCGCCGCGTATTGACCACCGGCGGATACCCCTCGGTGATCGTGATGTTGACCTTGGCGTTGTGCAACTCGCCCATGGCCTTGGCCATGCGCCGCAGGCCGCTATGGATATGATCACGCACCTCCGACAGTGTGGTCCTGATCGAACCCTCCAGGACAGCCTCTTCGGCAATCACATTGGGCGCGCTGCCGGCCTGGACCCGGCCGATGGTGACCACCGAGGGGTAGACCGGATTGATCTCGCGCGAGACCAGGGTCTGTATCGCCGCGATCAGTAAACCGGTAACCACGACTGCGTCGGTGGCCTCGTGCGGCCGCGCCCCGTGCCCGCCCTTGCCCTGCACCTTAATAAAAAAGCGATCCGATTGCGCCGTGATGACGCCTTCGGCCACCATGATCTCGCCCACCCGGTAGTGGTGGGTCACGTGGCCGCCGAAGATTGCGCTAACGCCGCTGAGGGCGCCGGCGTGAATCACGACCCGCGAGCCGCCACCCTTCTCTTCCGCCGGCTGGAAGACGAACACCACATTGCCCTGCGGCGGAGACGCCTTCAACAGCGCCGCCGCGCCCAGCACCATTGCCATGTGGGCATCGTGGCCGCAGGCGTGCATCTTGCCCTCGATGCTCGAGGCAAAGGGCAGGTCGGTGTTCTCGGCCCCCGGCAGCGCATCCATCTCGGCACGCAAGGCAACGGTGGGGGCCTTGTCACCCCCGCCCGCCAGCCGGCCCACCACCCCGCTGCCCTTGCCGCCGTACTCATAAGGGATGCCGAGCCGGTCCAGTTCCGCCATGATGGCCTGGGCCGTATGCGCCTCTTCGAAAGCGAGCTCGGGCTGGCGATGGAACGCGCGTCTGAGCTCCACCAGGTGGGGATAGAGGTGATCGGATTTCAGGGGCCGGTCCATGCGATGCCTCCGTCGTCAGTGGTTTCGTCGAGACTGCGTGAGTTTCGCCACGTGAACCAAGATCACGATAACAACAGGGAGATGATTTGCCCAGCCCCCGCCGTGCCTTCTGTACCGATATACGCAACCGCGACCCGGGTATCGCTGCTGCCGAAGTGTCGCGGGCTCGTCGCCGGAAACGGCCTTGCCTTGAGCCGACGCTGTTCACCACGGCTTGAGCCAGCCACCGGATCCAAGCCGCTGATTTCATGTATTTATTAATAGTACTGTTCGCAGGGTTCCAGGGTGGGGCACCGCCGCTTGTCCGGGCGTATACTTGAGTGATGTGCTCGGGTTTGACCCGACGCCGATCCCCTCCACCCACATTTTCAAGGAGGCCACACCATGAGCAAGATCCTCGAAGAGGTACTGGCCGCAAACACGGCCTATGCGGCGGATTTTGGCGAGAAAGGTGAACTGCCCATGCCGCCGGGCCGCCATTTCGCGATCCTGACCTGCATGGATGCGCGGCTCGATCCGGCCAAGTATGCCGGTCTGGCCGAGGGCGACGCCCATGTCATCCGTAACGCCGGCGGCCGCGCGAGCGATGATGCGATCCGCTCGCTGGTCATTTCCTACAAACTGCTGGGTACCCGCGAATGGTTTGTCATCCACCACACGGATTGCGGCATGGAGACCTTCAATGACAAGACCATTCGGACTCTGCTGGCGCAAAGCCTCGAGCCTGCGGTCATCGACGATAAGGGCTGGCATGATACGGGCGAGGGGCCGGGTTCGGCCGAAGGGGCCTATATCGACTGGCTCACCATTGGCGATCGGCGTGGGAGTGTGCGCGACGACGTGCAGCGTATCCGCGCCCATCCACTGGTGCCCCGTGACATCACGATCTACGGTTTTATTTACGATGTCAAAACCGGTGTACTGGTGGCCGTGCCGGAGGCCATGAAAATCGGCAAGGCCGCCTGATTGCCTCGTGCGCTTGCAAGCCGTCCGCCCACCGCCCTAGACGAGGGACGGACGGTGTTGCCGGCGGGCGCCCGTGTTGTTGTCGTAATTTTCCGCGCGCATACGGATTTTTCCTAAGACTGCTAAACGGTCGATCGCATACGGATCGTGTCTGCCGGCCTCCGTGAGGAGGCCGGCATCACCCTCCCGCTCCCTAAGTGCCCCTGGCTTCGCTCCTGGGTTTAAACTTGCATAAAAAATACATCTTAATGTATGATAAACATATATATTATTTACATCTTCAAAGGACAGGCCCCTATGGCAAACTTATTCGAGCGGCTGGGAGGCGAGGCCGCAGTCAATCAGGCGGTGGAGAATTTTTATCGTAAAGTGCTCACCGACGACCGCATCAGTCACTTCTTTAGCGACGTGGACATGGATCGACAGATCGCCAAACAAAAAGGTTTCCTGACCATGGTGTTCGGCGGCCCGAACAACTATACCGGCAAAGATTTGCGTGAGGGACACAGGCACCTGGTTGCAAAAGGCCTGAATGACGGCCATGTGGACGCGGTGATTGAGCTCTTGGGTGAGACGTTAAAGGAGTTGCGCGCCGCCGAGGAGGACATAAAGGAGGTTGCCGCGATTGCGGAGAGCGTCAGGGACGATGTTTTAAACCGCTGAAGGAGCGTGCTGCGTGGCAAAGGTGACTTATAACGGACAGATCGTGGATACGGACGCTGACACCAGTCTATTGGAAGCCTTGCTTGCGCAAGGCTGCGAAATCCCCAATAGCTGCAGGGCCGGGGCCTGCCAGTCCTGTTTGATGCAGGCGACAAAAGGCGAAATACCGGCGCAGGCCCAGGCCGGCCTCAAAGAGACACTGAAAGCGCAGGGTTACCTGCTGGCATGCCGCTGTTACCCCCACCAGGACATGGAGGTGCGCTTACCGGTTTCGGGTGCGGTTCGCATACCGGTTACGGTGATAGAAGAGGACATGCTGGCGACGGACGTCAAGCGTGTGCGCGTGCGGCCGGAAGCGGACTTTGTGTATCGACCGGGCCAATACGTCACGCTGTGGTGTGACGCCCGGCTTGGTCGCAGCTACTCCCTGGCCAGTGTGCCCGGGCGGGATGACCATCTGGAGATGCATATCAAGCTTGTGCCGGATGGGCGCATGAGCCGGTGGGTGCACGAACACCTGCATGTGGGCGACCGCTTGCTGCTGCAGGGCCCTGCCGGAAATTGTTTTTACGTGCCCGGCGCACCGCAGCAGAACCTGCTGCTGGCAGGCACCGGGACCGGGCTCGCGCCCCTGTATGGTATCGCTAAGGACGCGCTGCGGGCTGGACACCAGGGAGACATTTATCTCTTGCACGGCGCCCCCGAGCCGTCCGGGCTGTACCTGCGTGAAGAACTGTCGGCGCTTGCGCGGGCGCATGAGAACTTTCGTTATATTTCATGCGTGCTCGTGTCAGACGGACCGCTGCCGGAGGGGATACAGCTTGGCGCTATTGATGAGTTGGCCCTTGGCGTGGCACCCAGCCTGGCAGGCTGGAAAATCTATCTTTGTGGTGTGCCGCAACTGGTCAACCAGTTGCGTAAAAAGATATTTCTGGCGGGAGCGAGAATCAATGACATCTACGCTGATCCGTTTCTGTCCGTGGCAGATGCCCGCAAGGCGGCCGCATGAAGCAATGGTGAATAATTCTCTACAGGATAACCGGGATTGAAGTTAACACGTCACACCGACTATGCATTGCGTGTGCTTATGTTTCTGGCATTACAGAAAAATGACAGGCTGGTGACGGTCTCCGACATTGCGGAGCATTTTGACGTTCCGCGCAACCACCTGGTGAAGATCGTCCACCAATTGGGTCAGCTCGGTTATGTATGCACGGTGAGAGGAAAAGGCGGTGGGATGCGTCTGGGCAGGTTGGCCGGGTCAATCGGTATTGGCGAGGTTGTCCGCGACGTGGAGACGACCCTGGAAGTGGTTAATTGCCTTCAGCCGGAATGCCCGCTGTTGCCGGGCTGTAGCCTGAGGGGCGTGTTGCACGAGGCGAGGGACGTGTTTCTTGGCGTGTTGGACAAGTACACGCTTGCCGATCTGATGGCGCACCCGAGGAAGATGCAGACGTTGCTACAGTGGCATCCCGTGAACGCGGTTTAGTCACGATCAGGACCCTGGTTCTGAAAAGCGGATCTAGGGGTCTTGCAGGCGGTTCGCTGACAGGATAGATCGAGCGGATTTCTTACAGGCCCCGCAGCCATTCCGGCCGTAACGGCACCGTGTCTGGTCGATGGATCGCATTATCGATCGTTGATAAGAGGCGCCCCTTGTCTTTACGCAGGACACCTTTGAGTGCGAGGTAATTCGAGGCATGGTCGCTGCGGAACACAGTCGAGTCCAGCTCGGTATTGGCGATAAAAGTTCCGAGTTCCTGAAACAACTGCCTCTTATCCAAGAGCCGGAAGTTAGCGGGAAACCCCGAACGGAAGCGTTTTTCTCCCAAGGGTAAGCTGACGACCAGGATCGAGAGAAAATCAGGCTGGACCTCGTTAATCAAATGGGCCGAATGCAGGGCATGTTGCCGGGAAAGGTCAGCGCCGCCAAGCCCATTCAATATCATCACGGAGCTTTTGATGTTAGCGGTCTTGATCTTGAGCAGGGCGTCGGCGCAGCTCGCGCGGGTCTCACCCTTATTGACGCGCCTTAGCACCTTATCGTCACCGGATTCGACGCCGACATAAAGCATGCCGAGCCCGGCATCGCGCAGCTCCTGCAATTCCTGAACGGATTTATGGCGGACGTTACGCGGCAAACAGTAGGACGAGACACGCGTGACCGAAGGAAAAGTTTCCCGGATTGCTGTGAGCAAACTCAACAGACGGCGGGTCGACAGCACCATGGCGTCGCCATCGGCCAGAAATACCCTCCTCGTGCTCGGGAATTGTTGAGCGCTTCGTCGGATCTCGTCAATGATTTCCTTGCTCTTTTTTATATTGAATTCTTTCTGCGGCTCGGTGTACATCTCGCAAAACGTGCACCGGCTCCAGGAGCACCCATTGGTCACCTGGAGTATCAAAGAGTTTGCCTCGCTGGGGGGGCGAAATACCGGTTCAATATACTGAAGGTCAAAATCCTGCATGATATTTTCAGTTTATCACAAGATAGGCAGGGCAAGAGTCGACGGGCATTGGCCGATGCGCTATCTTCGCACGCCGGGCAAGGGAAGGCCCTGTTTAGACCGCCCCTTCACGGCCGGCGGTTCGTGAATGACCGGGCCTGTACGGCAACAGGGTGCAACAGGCTCAGGGGCCAGTCACCCTATGGCCCATGGCCGTGTTCTGGGGGGACCCTTGGTTTTCGCCTACTACGACCGTTTAACCGGGCGGCAAAGGAGCATATATCGAAAGAGCAATTCGGTGGGCGCCATTCGTTTGCCGAATGCGTGACAGCTACAGCCGGTCGCAATGGCGCTTGCCGCGGCATTAAAACAGCAAGACAGAAAGATGGCGCAATCGGCGTGCCAGAGGCTCACCACGGGCACGACGACCGGTTTAAAGACACCACCGGTACGCATCGATGTATTGGCAGTGCGTCCGCACAACGACTGGGAGGAAATGCATGGGTGCTACAGCCCGGCCAGAGTCAGAAAGGCGGCCCGCATCACGCTTTGGATGCGGACTGCGCGCCGCCGCCAGGTGGTTGCGTTCCGCGCCTTCCTGCGCACGCTGTTGCACGAGCTCTGTCATCATCTGGACGACGAGCTCCTGGGTGTGGAAGAATCGTTTCATGCCGACGGCTTCTACCAGCGCGAATCCAGCCTGTTTCACCAGTTGGTCGTGAGCCAAAGACCGTGACGCAGAAAATCGCCGCCTGGAGGCATTGCAGCAGAGGACAGCGATTATTGCGGTTCGGTGAGGGAAGAGATACCGCCGATACGTGGACATGCATATGGACATTAAACAATTCAAGGCGTCACTTTCCTGCGACACACCGCCCGTAGGTATCGCTGCCGCGCTCGAGGCCCTGTGGCGAGCCGCCAAAGGCGAATGGGATAACGCCCATCAGCTTGCCCAGGCGCGGCACGACCGTGCGGGGGCCTGGGTGCACGCCTACCTGCATCGACAGGAGGGGGACCTCACCAACGCCGACTACTGGTACTCGCGTGCCGGCCGCGAGCCGTCAAGCCTTTCACTGGAAGGGGAGTGGGAGGAGATTGCGACGGCGTTGCTGGTGGACCTGGATGCTTAGGGCCTAACCCTGCGGTCTCGACGCACCGCGTACGCGAGCCTTGCTTCTGGTCGTGCTGCAGCCACGTCCGCACTCGCCGTATAGTCTCAATGCCTTTGGGGCTGCTGGAGGTGGGCACCGAAACAGCGACTGACGGCAGACCAGGCAGGTGGCCGGAAACGGTCTTATTGGCCCGATGTTTGCATGTGTATTAAATCAAGCGGTTAAGCGGCAAACAGGGCATTTAAATGGCAGAAAACAGTGCAACGACAGGCAGGCCGCGCGTGCTGGTCATCGATGACTCGCGTGTGATACGCCGAATGATCACCAAGCTGCTCGGCTCAGAGTTCGATACCATCGAGGCGGCGGATGGCGCCGCTGGCTGGTCGACACTCGCGCACGACAGCCATATCGATGTGGTAATCACTGATATCCAGATGCCGCAACTGGACGGCTATGGCTTGATCTGCCGCATTCGCGCCGTTGAGGATCCGGGGCTGCGCGATATCCCTGTTGTTGTGATCACGAGCGCCGAGGACGAGATCACCAAGGAGCGCGCCTACGCCTGTGGCGCCAATGACTTCATCCTCAAGCCTATCGATGAGGCACAGCTCATCGGCTGCGTCCGTGCGCATGTCGCCGAATACCAGGAGGCGACCGTCTCCCAGGCATCGATGGCACCAAGATCACCGGTGCCGCCGTCAACCGATGTACCGGCTCTCGTGCCAAACACAGACGCGGGGAGTCTCAAAGATGCCGTCGCGCACATTGATCGCGGGATGAAAATCCTCAGTGGCCTGAAAACCTCGACCGTCTCGCCACATGCCCTGGTCCTTGTCCTTCGTTTCATGCCTTTGCTGAAGTATTGCAACAGCAAATTCGGTCTGGGTATGGACAAGGAAATCGCGGCATTCCAGCAACGCGTGTCGGCGGCAAGGGACAGGCTCGGCGACGCCGCATAAATCAATTGTCCACGGCAACTTATCCGCAAGCTCAGGGTACAGGCTTGGTGTTCATTTTGTGGCACCAATGACGCAGGTATTTGTGCCCGATCTTACCTGTTCACGTCGTCTCGCGATTGAGTCTGCTCGGGCACGGCGAGCGACGGTGATGGGACGCCGGGAGGGCGCCCTTTTCCCTTCTTTCCGTGTACTTTAGCGGGCAATCCCGACACAGTGCATGGGCGGCGGCGTCCTCGGCCCAGGACGCGGGGGATGAAATCGCGGTGAATAGTTCGGTGACCGATCGTTTTGCCCTGGCGCACGCGCACGGTGGTTGTGGACGTTTTCGTCTTTCCGGTTTTTGCCAAACTTACAACTGGAACTCTGACCTTGAAACCAATACACTTTTAGTAACGCTGGTCAGAAGGCGGTAGCTGGCGGAACCACAAATAAATCAAAGTATCGCTTGTAGATTTGCATTTCACGGGAATGAAGGAGAAACCCCATTAAAACTCTGATATTAGCAACTTTGTGCTTGGCGATTTCAATGCCGCTCTCCGCCCGGGAGAGCAGAAACGTACAGGGCGCTGAGACCCGCTTGGCCGGGCTTGTTGGTCCGGGCGCGTTTCACCAAGTCGCTGCATCGGAAGAGCAGACCGAAGTCGGGTACCCGGTTTTTTATCAGACGACAGCCTCGACAACGGTTGCGGCGGATGATCCCTTTCGCTTCGTCGGCCTGAAGGTCCTGCCCCGCCAGATCGAGGGACGGATCGTCAACCGGGCCAGCGGGAACAGCGTAGCGGGCGCTACGGTCAAGCTGCTGGACCCCGATGGCATCATGATGGAGCTCGCGAAAACGGACAAGAAAGGCTTCTTCACCATCAGCCTGGACACCCTGGACAACGACGAAATCAAGTCGATAAAGAAATTCTCGCTTGAAGTCACTGACACCAAGGGCCGTTCTGCTCGACATAGCCTCGCGAAAGCGGCGACTTCCTGAGCGGACAAGCTCCGCCGGTTCGGGTGCGGGCAGTTGCGTGTCTCGAAACTCGTCGAGACGCCTGGGGCTGTGCTGTCGGCTGATGATACTGTCCTTCGGCTCGACAAAGACTCACTACACTCCAAAGTCGGCGAGGCGCCGGGTAATACCGGTGTCCGTCACATCGGCGCCATATGCCCCTTGAATGACGACCACCTGGCTGTTCGCCCATCTCATGATGGATGATAATCACAGTTGCCTGAGCGGGTACCGATAACCAAACAGTCAATTTGGCCCGATCGGTGTACTTGTGGCGGGCGGCCGCGCCGCCTATGCTATTCAATGACGCATTGGCAAGCGTCCGTTATTCCCTATAGGGGTATCCCTGAAACAACAACCGAACCAAAAAGGTGACTAACGATGCTATACGCGTTAACAAAACTCGCCGCCTTTGTCGGCATCGGCCTGCTCTGGCGGGTGGTCAAACCCTGGCAGCTCAGTGCCGGGGCATTACAGCGGCCTTTGATGGCGCTGCTCTACTCTGTGTTTCTTCCAGCGCTGGCCCTGATGGTGTTCTGGAAGATGCCACTGAATGCCAACACCCTGCGTGTCGCCGTGGTGGTCGCAGGCAGCACCGGATTGGCCTTGGCCGCCGCCTGGTTTCTGCTGCGCCACAAACCGTTGTCGCCGGGCGCAAAGGGCGCCATGATTCTGGCCGCGGCGTTCAGCAATGTCGTGTTTATCGGGATGCCGGTGACGCAGACCTTTGTCGCCACTTGGACCTCGCGCGCCGCCATGCAATTCGAGATGTTCGCGGTCTTTCCGTTGATCTTCACCGCCGGTGTCATGGTGGCCAGCAGCGCCGGCGGCAGAGGTGGACGGGAGGCGCCCTGGCTTGACTTGTTAAAGGAGCCCATGGTCTGGGCGGCGGTCATCGGCCTCCTCCTGAACGGAATGAACGCGCGCATACCCCCGTGGCTGAACAGCTGGCTCAGCCTATTGGTCAGCGGTATCGGGATCGCCCCGCTATTGTTGATTGCCGTAGGGTTGTCACTAAAGTGGCAGCCACAATGGAGCCAGCTCGCACCGGTGCTGGTAATCGTGGCCGGTATCCAGCTGTTGTTGCTGCCGTTCCTGGTATGGGCGCTGGCCAATGTGATTGGTCTTGCCGGTCCACAGACGCTGAGATCACTGATGTTGCAGGCCGCCATGCCATCGGCGATCCTGGGTTTTGTCATCTGCGACCGCTACGGTCTTGATTCCAGCGCCTATGCCGCGGCCTTCACTGCGACGACAGCGCTCGCGGTAGTCAGCGCGTCGTTCCTGCATATGGCCATGAGATCGGGGATGATCAGCTAGCGTATCGATTGGCGCGGGTGATTTGTTTGCCAGGAAGGCGGTAAGAGGCTGTATGAAGCCAATGGCGTTCGACAATACCGCTGCCCAGGGAAGGGCGGCGAGCCGCGCGGTTTAGTCTGTGCTGCCCTGTTATCTTGAACCCTCGAATCAGGTGGTGGCCTCAGAGACGCATCAGGATTTCCGCCTGGCGGACATTCACAACAGCATCTGCAATCCGGCCCCTGGTCAAACAGGTTAGGTTCTAAGACGCTTACAGGGCAACACACGCATTAATAATTTTAGCTCTTTTGCGTTCTATTACAACTGCGAGGCATCTAAATTAATACCTGCGCCGCGAACCGGCGAGGAAGCGTTAGCGCAGTCTCATATTATAATTTTGTGATCTTTGAGAGCCTGGAACGCAGAGCAACGCTCAGCCGCGTTAACGACCTTTTCTCATCAATCGAAAGAAGCTGAATTTCTGTTCCGCGTGACCCGGTGTGATGTGCATCTCATCGTGGGCCTCTAGCAATTCGAACTCACCGCCCAGTTCCTCGCATAGCCGCGCCGCGTCGTACTGGACGATTTCCAGGCCGCTGCATTTCCTCGGCCCGCCGATGGCGAACGCCGCGATAATCACATGGCCATCGGGCACCAGTGCCTCCTTTAAAGTCCCGACATAGCGTTTGCGGTCTTCCTTGTCGGTGAGAAAGTGAAACACGGCGCGGTCGTGCCAGAGCTGAAATGGGTGCGGCGGTGCGAATGCGGTGACGTCTGCCTCATACCACTCGACACGGTCCGCCAGTTGGCCCAGCCGCGTCCTGGCGTGCTCGATGGCGGAACCGGAGATGTCGAGCACCGCCAGGTTCGCAAACCCGGCCGCGAGCAGCCGGTCGACGAGCACCGAGGCCCCGCCGCCGACATCGATGACCGGCGCTGTCGGACCCACACCGGTCCTGCCAATGAGCGCCAGTGAGAGCTCAGGTTCGGTCTGGTACCAGCTCACCTCGGTGGGCAGCTTATCCTTATAGATGCGTTCCCAGTGTGCTTTTCGGTTCATGGGCGTACCGTATGTGGGTCGGGTGCGGGCGGGACCGGTATGGCTGGCGCGGCCGTCCAACGCCTGCGCGAATTATAACGCAAACACGTACTGGTGTTCAGTTTGTTTGGAGACCTGACAGGGGGGCGGCGCTCAACACCGCGGCAAGTTAGCGCAAGGAACCCGCCGCCGGCAGACCCCGAGCGTACCAGCCCCTGGTGCCGTTGACGATTTTCACCACCGACAGCATGACCGGGACCTCCACCAGGACACCGACCACGGTCGCCAGCGCCGCGCCCGAGGAGAAGCCAAACAGGCTGATGGCGGTCGCCACCGCCAGCTCGAAGAAATTGCTGGCGCCGATCAGCGCCGACGGCGCGGCGACATTGTGGGCGACGCCGAATTGGCGGTTGAGCAAGTACGCCAGGCCGGAGTTGAAATAGACCTGGATCAGAATCGGCACCGCCAGCATGGCGATGACAAACGGTTGGGCCAGGATCTGCTCGCCCTGGAACCCGAACAGCAGCACCAGTGTCGCCAGCAGCGCCGTCAGTGACAGCGGGTGCAGCCGGTCGAACATAGCCTGTAAGGCCTGTTCTCCCCCGCGTCGCAGCAACACACGCCGCCACCCTTGTCCGATGGCCACCGGGATAAGGATGTAAAGCACCACTGACAACACCAGGGTGCCCCATGGCACATGGATCGCGGACAGGCCCAGCAACAGGCCGACGATGGGCGCGAACGCGAATATCATGATCGTGTCGTTGAGCGCCACCTGCGTCAGGGTAAAGTGCGGTTCGCCGTCGCTCAGGTGGCTCCATACGAACACCATGGCCGTGCACGGGGCGGCGGCCAGCAGGATCAGGCCGGCGACATAGGCATCGGCCTGTTCCGCCGGCAGGTAGGGCGCGAACACAACGCGAATACAAATCCAGGCGAGCAGCGCCATGGAAAACGGTTTCACCGCCCAGTTCACGAACAGCGTGACGCCCACGCCCTTCCAGTGCTCTTTTACGTGATGCAGGGCCGCGAAATCGATCTTCAGCAGCATGGGGATGATCATCAGCCAGATGAGTCCCGCCACCGGAAGGTTGACCCGCGCCAGCTCCAGGCGCCCGACCAGACGGAACGGTGCGGGAAAGAAATGGCCCAGAACGATGCCGGCGATAATGCACAGCGCCACCCATAGCGTCAGGTAACGTTCGATAAAGCCCATGGGATTGCCCGCGGCGCGCTTCGCCGTCGTTTCACATTGTGTGCTCATCGTATTTTTCGCTCGAAATCTGTTAATAACCGTATTCTACTAATCCACGGCCGGCGCATGGGTGAGACGGCCGATTAATTGCTGTATCCGGTCGCGGACCTCATCGCGGCAGGCACGGAAGACCGTCATGACCTGTTCCTCTGAACCGCTCGCCTTGGCCGGGTCGTCGATTGGCCAGTGTTCCTTGCGGGTGCCGGCGGGCAGCACCGGACAGTGCTCGTCGGCATGGCCGCAGACCGTAATGACAAGATCGGCCCACTCCAGCATCTCCGGCTGCAGCCGCGTCGATTCCTGGCCCGAGATATCGACCCCGGCCTCGCGCATGACGGCGATCGCGCGCGGGTTCTTGCCGTGGGCCTCGATGCCGGCCGAGCGTGCTTGCACCGCGGGCCCGCCAAAATGCCGGGCCCAGCCCTCGGCCATTTGCGAGCGGCAGGAGTTGCCGGTGCACAGAAACAACACGCGCTGAACGGGCTCAGTCAATGGCTTTCCTCCTCGGTTTTTATCGCGCTGTCAGGCCCAGTCGCGGCTGAAGGGACGGTCGGGCATCCGGGACAGCGCGGCCTTGTCGGAGGCGAAGGGCGGGTGCCCGGCCACGCCCTCCGCCGTGGCACGCAGCACGGTCCGGACCCACTCCGGCAGGGCGGGATTCAAACGGTAGTGGATCCACAGGCCCTCGCGCCGGTCGCTGACCAGACCCGCCTCGCGCAGATGCGCCAGGTGGCGCGAAATCTTCGGCTGCGCCGCGTCCAGCGCATGGGTCAGCTCGCACACGCACAGCTCCCCTTCCTGCTGCAGCAACACCAGGCAGCGCTGCCGGGTGGTATCGCCCAGGGCGCGGAACAAGATTTCGGGATCTATATCCATATTCGAAAATATATGGTACTTGATATATATTGTCAAACAGATATATAATCCTGACCCGATGCGCTGGCTTGCGTCGACTCCCGTCGGCCCTCCTGTCCACAGGGCGGATGCCGCCGGAAGATCCAATGCCGACATCGTTTCGTCGAGTTTTACCTTAGTCAATGCTGGGCGACGCCCGGGTGAGTCCGACGTTGTCGGTGTACCCGTCCCCCCGCCCCTTAAGGAGGGAATCATGCAACGCTATCTCGTTACCGGAATCACGGCCTTACTGCTGCTCGCCGCGACCCCAGGCATATCGCTCGCCACCGGGGAAAGCAAGACCGTCTATGGCTGGCAGCTCATGACCGACCAGGAGCGCACCGAACACCGCGCCAAAATGCAAGGCTTCAACACGGAAGAAGAGCGCGAGGCCTATCGCCGGGAACACCACCAGCGCATGCAGGCACGCGCCAAGGAGCAGGGCAAGACCTTGCCCGACGAGCCGTGGCCCCAGGGCAAGGGTTTGGGCATGGGCCCGCGCGACGGGACTGGCGCTGGCTCCGGTGCGGGACAGGGACGCGGGCGCTATTAGACAAGGCCGCGATAGTGAGCCACATTTTATAGGTTGTAATCTAGTGGGAATGCCACCGTGCGCGGGCCCTTAGCCGAGGGCCTGTGCACGGCCCGGCACCCTGGACAAGGAGGTGGGTCGATGAGAATGTCTGTGCTGCTCACGCTGCTGATACTGTCGGTCAACCCCGCGCTTGCCCAGCCGCCGGGAGGCGCGAGCGTAGCGGCAACGACGGCCACCTGGTATGCCCCGAAGTGGGTTATCGACGCCCCGCACGCACCGGTGTTCCAGGTCAGGGACACATTACATAAGTACGGGCGCTACGCCGACAAAACAAAAGCCATCACGCTCAAAGATCTGATCAAGTTCCACGGTCACCTGTGCGGTGGACTGGTGGAGGCTTCGGTCGCCCTGAAGGTGGGCTTCGAGGTGTTGTTCCCGGACGGTGTGGTCGATCGCACCGACCTGCGCGTCGTCTCCAGCAACTCGGCCTGTGGCGGCGACACCGCCGCCTATCTCACCGGCGCCCGCACCCGTTTCGGCACGCACTACATCGATACGTCCTTCAAGGGCGGGGATTTCATCGTGCAGCAGGTCTCCACCGGCAAGACGTTACGCGTGCGCCGCAACCCGGCGATCTACCCGGCAGAGGTCAAGGCGCAGATGAAAAAGATCCAGTCCGGGAAGTTCACCTCCGAAGATATTGATCGCTTCGGTACCCTGTAATGGGGCTACGCCAGACGCCTGGTCCAAAAGCCGCCGGCGGAATCATTTATTGTAAAGGAGGTCAGCGACTACCCGTGGCCGCAACCGCCGTGTCGGGATCTCGGCAGTCGTACCGACAACGACTACAAGGCTGTTCCGGCGAAATAAATCGGCCTTAGGTTGATTGTTCAATCGGAAGCGGCGCGGCGTTCACGATCCGGTGTGGCGCTTCAGACCATGCCGGCCAGATCTTGTGGTCGCCTCCCACCCCAGAATCGCCTGCTTTCTGGCGCGGCCCCAACGATATTCGCCCGATTCGCCGATTTTTCGGATCACGCGGTGGCAAGGGATGATGTAGGCGATGGGGTTCTTGCCAATCGCGCTGCCGGCCGCGCGTGAGGCCTTTGGCGCGGCGATGGCCGCCGCCACGGTTTCATAGGACACGACGGCGCCGTGGGGAATCCTGAGCAGGGCCTCCCAGACCTTGATCTGGAAATTCGTGCCCTTGAGCAGCAGCGGCAGCGGGCGCGAGGGTGATGCGCGGCCGGTGAAAACCTTGTCGACCATCGGCTGCGTGGCGCCAGGGTTTTGGCGCAGCGCCGCCCTGGGCCATTGCGCCGCCAGCCAGTCACGCAATGACTGCCGGTCGCGTTGTTCGACAAACGCCAAGGCGCAGATGCCCCGCTCGGTCAGCGCCAGCAGGCATTCGCCGAAGGGGGTCGGATGAAAACCGTAGGAAATCGTCAGCCCTGTGCCGAGCGCCCGGTATTCACCGGGTGTGATCGCGTCGGTTTTAACAAAAAGGTCATGCAGCCGGCCCGGGCCGGACAAACCACTGCGGTAGGCGGCGTCGAGCACATTCGGCGCCTCATCGAGCAGCCCTTTGGCGTGCTCCTTGGTCAGGAACTGCAAAAATCGCTTGGGCGTGATCCCGACCCATTGCGAGAACAGCCGCTGGAAGTGGAAGTCGCTCAGGCCGATGTGCCGGGCGATCTCGCTCAGGCCCGGCTGACGCTCTCGGTGGGTCTCAAATCGTATGTGGTCGATACCGGTGCATTATATCGGCTGCCTGGCGGGGCACCACCCGATTCTTGCGCTTTCTTGGGGTGGCCCGCCATACGCGGTTCAACGGTTACCGTCCAAAGTGATGCAGGCGAGCCCCGGCCAATTAGTAAAGGGGGTTCTGATCAGGGCGGAGCTTCCTAACCATCATCCGGTCCCGTTTGGACATAATGCTGGAGGTGAAGCATGTATACTCCGAAAAACCGTCGTTGATGCAGGGCAAGGCAGTGGGGCAGACGCAAGGGGAGAGCCGCGGGTGTGTCGAACGCAACGGTAAGGCTTCCGGTCCATACCGCGAAAAGAAAATACTCCTCGGCCCCGAGCCGTGCAAGATCAACCAGAACATCCTTTAAAGTACATTGATTTAGGGAGTGCTGTGTGAATTCCCCGGAACCAAGCGAGACCGGCCGGCAGGAACCCACTGTCACCATTGAGTTGGACGGCAGCCGTATCACGCTGCTGGGCACGGCCCATGTCTCGCGCCGCAGCGTTGACGCGGTCAAGGATTTGCTTGCCACCTCGGATTTCGACGCCGTCGCGGTCGAGCTCTGTCCCAGCCGCTACAATGCCATCGTCGACCCCGATGCACTGGCCAAAATGGATCTGATGCGCGTGCTGCGCGAAGGCAAGGCCGCGATGGTCATGGCCAGCCTGGCGCTCGCGGCCTATCAGCAGCGCCTGGCCGAACAGCTCGGTATTGAACCGGGCGCTGAAATGCGCGCGGCGATTGCCGGCGCGCAAGCCTCCGGGCGGCCGGTGCTTCTGATCGATCGCGAGGTCGGCACCACCCTGAAGCGGGTCTACCGCAATGTCCGTTGGTGGCGCCGCCTGCTGCTGCTGTCCGGCTTGCTCGCCAGCGTGATCTCGCGTGAACGCGTCACCGAAGAGGAGATTGAGCGGCTAAAGGAAGGCGATGTACTGGAGACCGCTTTTTCCCAGTTTGCCGATCAGGCGCACGAGCTGCTCAAGCCGTTGATCGAAGAGCGCGACCGCTATATGGCCGCCCGCCTGCAGCATGAAATCGCCGTCGGCGGTTTTGGCCACGTGTTGGCCGTGGTCGGCGCCGGGCACTTGCGCGGGATCCAGGAGCACCTGGTCAGGCAACGGGCGGTCGCCCCGGCCGGGGTCATTGCCGCGCTCGACCGGATCCCGGCCCCGAGCCGCTGGCCGCGGCTGATCCCCTGGCTGGTCGTCGGCCTGATCCTGTTCGGATTCGCCCTCGGGTTTCAGCGCAGCGCCGCGCTTGGCTGGCAATTGGTGGCCGATTGGGTGTTGATCAACGGGGGCCTATCGGCTGTCGGTGCGTTGATCGCCGGGGCACATCCGCTCACCATCGTCACGGCGTTTGTGGCCGCACCGCTGACCTCGCTCAATCCGATGATTGGCGCCGGAATGGTGACCGCGGCGGTTGAGACCCTGCTGCGCCGACCCAATGTCGGGGATTTCGGGCGCTTGCGCCGGGACACCGCCCACCTCAGGGGCTGGTGGCGCAACCGGGTCTCGCGCATCCTGTTGGTTTTTTTCCTGAGCACGCTGGGTTCCGCTGCCGGCACGTATGCGGCCGGCTTGCGGATATTTGGGCGTCTCGCCGGATGATGGCACCGACAGCGCACGAGCGTGCTCGATCCGGCGCTCAGTCGTAATAGCCGAGTGCCTGACCCAGCCGCACCTTCGCCTCGGGTGTGACCGCCGCGTCCCAGCGCGTCTTGGTGCCCATGAGCACAATGACGGTCGAACCCAGATTGAAGCGGCCCATTTCCGCGCCTTTGTCCAGTTCTATCGTAATCCCCGACTGATAGCGGGTATGGTGGACGCGCGTTGCGCTCGGCGGTATCGCGGCACCGCCCCACACCGTATCGATCGCCGAGACATTGATCGCGCCCACCATCACCAGCGCCATCGGGCCGGCCGCGGTATCGAACCGACACACCAGCCGTTCATTGCGCGCGAACAGCCGTGGAATGCCCCGCACCGTGGCCGGCGCGACGCTGAACAAACGACCCGGCACGTAGAGCATATCGCTCAAGCGACCCGCGAGCGGCATGTGTACCCGATGGTAGTCCACGGGCGATAAATACAGGGTCGCAAAGCGCCCTCCCGTGAACGGCTCGGCCAGCGCCTTGTTGCCGCCCACGAGCTCGAGCAGACTGTAGTCGCGTCCCTTGGCCTGGAAGATACGCCCGTCTTCGATCACGCCGGCCTGGCTGACCGCGCCATCGACCGGGCACAGCAGCGTATTTTCACCGTCGGCGAACGGCCGGCATTGGGGTTTGAGCGCGCGCGTGAACAGGGCGTTCAGGCTTTCGTAGGCGTAGGGGTCGGTCAGCAGCGCCTCGCTCATATCGAGCGCATGTAATGACAGATACGATCGAATAAAACGCCTCTTGATCGGTTCCCAGGTGATGCGCCCGAGATGATAGGAGATCCAGGAGATCAAATGATGCGGCAGAAAATAAAAGGGCAGGGACTTGAGGTAGTCCTTCGGGGGAACGGCCATGTGCTTATCTTTATCTGGGTTCGTGGCAATAATGGATGAGCGGCCGCAGGCTTGCAAGCGCTGCACTGCGCGGTCGCAGCCGAAGGCGCGGGCCTCGCCCGCACCTGTGTCGGCCGAGTTTAAAGGCCGGCGCCCGGCCCCTGCATCATGAGCACGCCCGCCGGCTGCCGCAGACCCGTTTGCGTCAAGAGCTGCGCCAGCGGCTCGATGACCGCCAGCGCCTCGGCCAGTGCCGCCTCCGGCAGCGTGCCGCTGCGTTCCGGGCCCTGCCCGGTGAGGGCCTCCAGCAGGGTGCGCGGCTTGGGGTAGAGTTGCAGGCGCACGGCCTCGTCCTCCGGCAGTCCGGCCGCCCGCCGCGCGAGCCGCAGCGCGGTTTCCATGCCCCCCAATTCGTCGACCAGGCCATGCGCCTTGGCGTCCTCCCCGGTCCAGACCCGGCCCTTGGCGACCTTGAGCACCTCCTCGAGCGGAAGCTCGCGGCCGCTGGTGACCTTGGTAGTGAAGTCCTCGTAGATGCGATCGAGCCAGCCCTGGAATTGCTGCCATTGCGCCGGACTGTAATCGCTCAGGCTGGACCAGAGGTTGGCATTGGCGCTGGTCTGCACCGCGTCCCAGGAGACGCCGAGCTTGTCCCACAGTCCCGAGGTCAGGGCCTTGCCGCTGAGCACGCCGATGGAACCGGTGATGGTGCCGGGTTGGGCCACGATCTTGTCGGCCGCCATGGCCACGAAATAGCCCCCGGAGCCGGCCACATTACCCATGGAGGCGATGACCGGTTTGCCGGCCTCGCGGGCGCGAACCGTCTCGCGCCAGATGGTGTCGGAGGCCACATAGGATCCCCCGGGGCTGTCGATGCGGAAGACGATGGCCTTCACGTCTTTGTCCTCGACGGCGGCGCGGAAGGCGGCCGCCACGGTATCCGAACCCATGGTCACGCCGCCGAAACCGGCGTCGTAGTTGCTCGACCCCCGCGTCACCGCGCCGACGCCGTAGATCAGCGCGACCGCGTTGCGGCCGGCCTGATGCGGCCGGCCGGCACGGCGCAGATAATGGTTGGCAAACAATAATTCCGCCTTGTCGCCGGCCTTGGCCCTGACCCGGGCGAGCACCTCGTCACGGTAGGCCAGCGCGTCGACCAGGCCCGCCTCCAGCGCCTGTGGTCCCAGGAACGGCCCGCGGTCGATAAGGGCGCGCACCTGCGCCTCCTCCAGGCCGCGGCCGCGGGCGATGCCGCGAACGATCTGCGAGAACGCGGAGTCGATAATCGCCTGCGTGGCCTCGCGATGGGCCGCGGTGTAGCGGGTCTCGGTCAGCATGTTCATGGCGTTTTTGTATTCTTTGCGGTGATCCATGCGCGGGACCACGCCGAGTTTGTCCAGCAGACCGCGCACGAACATACTCTCGGCGCGCAGGCCCACCAGGCCGACATCGCCGGAGGGCTGCAGCAGGATTTCCTCGAAGGCGGTCGCCAGGTAATAGCCGTGGTTGCCGGGGCCGGCCTCGCCGAGCGTCTCGGCGTAGGCGATGGCGAACTTGCCCGCGGCGCGAAAGGCGCCGACCGCATCGCGCAGCTCCTGGATCTGCGCCATGCCCAAAGGGGCGGTGCCGACGCGGGCGACCAGGCCGAGCACGCGATTGTCCGTGCGCGCCGCCTGCAGCGCGTCGGTGATGTCCCGCAGCGCCTGTTTGTCCCGCAGCGCGAGCTGCGCCAGCGGGTCGTCGGGCATGGTTTCCATCAGCGGCTGCTCGAGGTTGAGCTCCAGCACCACCCGGTCGGGCACCGCGCGCTCGCCCCCAATAAAGATGCCGGCGATGATCGCGATCAGGAAAAGCGCGACGACGAACCCGCCGATAATCGCCAATACTGTGAGCAGTAATTTTTTCATTGGTCATGCCCTCCGAGGCGGGGAGACAAAATCACGGCTTGTTGTAATCAACTGTTCCGGTCGCCGAGCAGCTTATCCAGCTCGCCGCTCTGGATCAATGTGTCCAGATCCCTCGAACCCCCGACAAGCTGTCCCTTAACGAACACCATGGGGAAGGTCGGCCAGCCGGTCCACATCTTCAGGGCGTTGCGCCGGCGCCAGGCGGTGAAATAATTGCCGTACTCGAAATACAGGTACGGGGACTTGCTGGCGTCGAGCAACATCCGCGCGCGACGGCAATACGGATTCTGCGCCATGCCGACGACGACAATCGGGTTGCGGTCAACGGCGGCCGCGACTTCCTCGACAATATCGCGATGGTTTGCGGACACCGTGTCGCGTATGGCGGGATGCAGCCGGGTTTCATCGAGGATATTTCGCGTCATCGTAGCTCCTTTTTTGGTTGTCTCGTGGATGCGCATCAGGCCCGGTGACGGCTCTCGCCCAGGGTGATGCCGCCGGCGACGATATGGGCCGTGCGCAGCGGCTCCGGGAGGGTGCTGTGGACGGCAAAGCGTTCGATCAAGCGCCCGGTGTCCTCGAGCGAGATGCCGGCCCGCTGCACGTATACGCTGGCCACCGGTTCCATCGGTCCCAGGCGCTCGATGAGCCGCCACTTGCGCCGGCCGCCCACCACCCGATCCAGCAGCGCGCGCCTTATCGCCGCGAGATCGGGCTCGCTGCGGGCGACCGCGATGGCCGGTATCTGCAGGGCGTCGTGCAGGCCGTGCAGATCGATGACATTGAACCCCGCCAGGGCGATGCCCTGAACCATCACCGCCTGCAAGTGCGCCGCGAAACGCGAGCGCGAGACCAGCTCGATCAGGGTGCGTGTCGAATTGGCGCCGTCACGGCGGACCTTGCCGCTGACCACGCCCTCCAGGCGGGCACCGGCATAGACCGCGCCGACCACCAGCACGTCGCCGCGGTGGCGGCGATCAAACGGGGCGTCGTCGAAGCCGATCACGTGGGAGATGCGTTGCGCCATGGTTCTGATCGTTGTCCGCGCTAGGGTTTGGGGCGTCCGCGAGTGCGTTGCGGTTTTGTGCGTTTGCCCGCCGCGGCGCGCACCGCGGCCTCGCAGGCACGCCGCGCCCAACGGCAGAGTGCTTCACTGTCATCGAGCGCGTAATCTGGCGCCTGGTAATAGGACATGGCGTACTCGCGGTTGTTCTTTTTATAAGTAAAGGGCGGCGACCCTTCCGCCTCGAACTCGGCACGGTTGCCATCATCGGCCTTGAGGTAGAAGGTATCGCCAGCCACGAGACCGAACATCAGCCCGTCGCGGTAAATGCCATAGCCGCCGAACATGGCCCTGGCGTGCACCGCGCCCAGCGGCGCCAGCAGTTCCAGTAGGTAGTTAACGAATTCACTTTGGGCCGCCATCGCTGCTATTCTATTTGACCCAGCCGACACAGGCCATCACCAACAATATTCGTTCCGTTTACGGCGAACGTAACTCCACCAAAATCGCGAGAAAACACGTGAGACCATGACCGTCGCCGCCATCCAGGCCCGCCTCAGAAGGCTGGGCAACAAGCAGAAGGCCAAAGACCTGCACTGGTTTTCTAAGCCCGGCCCGTGCGGGTATGGCGAGGGCGACCGCTTTCTCGGCGTCACCGTCCCGCCGTTGAGGAGGCTGGCGAAGGAATACCGGGACATCACTCTCAAAGACGCCAAGCAGTTGCTCACATCGCCGATCCACGAGGAGCGCCTGCTGGCGCTGTTCATACTGGTCGCGCAATTCGCCCAGGGGGATGATGCGGGCCGGGAACGGATCTACGGGCTTTATCTAAAGAACACCCGATACGTTAATAACTGGGATCTGGTCGATGCCTCGGCCGGGCATATCGTCGGGGCTCATCTGAGGGATAAAAGCCGGCGGCCGCTTTACGGTCTGGTAAAGTCGAAAAGCCTGTGGGAGCGGCGTATCGCCATCATGTCGACCTTCCATTTCATCAAGCACGATGAGTTCGCCGACACCCTCAAGCTCTGCCGAGCGCTGCTCGCCGACGGGCAGGACCTGATTCACAAGGCCGCCGGCTGGATGCTGCGTGAGGTGGGCAAGCGCGAGCGGCACGTTGCAGAACAGTTCCTGCGAACGCACTACAAGAAGATGCCGCGGACCATGCTGCGCTATGCCATCGAGCGCTTTCCCGAAGCGCAACGGCAGCGCTACCTGAAGGGAAAGATTTAGCGTACCTTCCGGCGCCATTGAGCCGCGGGGATAAATCCGGTTCAATGCCCCCTTGTTTAATCGATTGCCAGAACACTATTAAACGATGCTGATCGATACTGGTGTGAATCTCACCGGCAGCGCCTTCCAGCACGATCTGGATGAGGTCATTGCGCGCGCCCGTGACGCCGGGGTCGGTGTCATGATCGTGACCGGCACCGATGAGGCCCACAGCCGGGCGGCGCTGGAGCTAGTGGCGCGCTATCCGCGAGTGCTCTATGCCACCGCGGGCGTGCATCCGCACCATGCAGCCGAATGGTCGGACCGTACGCTCAAGGGCCTGGAGACGCTTGCCGGGCAGCCGGGCGTGGTGGCACTGGGGGAGTGCGGGCTCGACTTCAACCGCGACTACTCGCCGCGGGATTTGCAAGAGAAGGCCTTCGAGGCGCAGCTGGAGCTGGCGACGTCGCTCAGGCTGCCGGTGTTCCTGCACCAGCGCGACGCCCATGAGCGTTTCGTGACAATCCTGTCACGCTACCGCGATCGGCTGGTGGACGCCGTGGCGCATTGCTTTACCGGGACCGCGGACGAGCTCGCTGCCTCTCTCGACATGGATCTGCACATCGGCATCACCGGCTGGATCTGCGACGAGCGCCGCGGGCGGCACCTGCAGCGGCTGGTCAACGATATCCCGCTCCATCGTCTCATGCTCGAGACCGACGCGCCCTATCTGCTGCCTCGCACGCTTGACCCCAGGCCGGCCACGCGGCGCAACGAGCCCATGTACCTGCCCCATATCTGCGAGACCGTGGCGCGCTGCAGGGG
>CAMYII010000084.1:0-40031 GCA_947258385.1 Acidiferrobacterales bacterium | reverse complement strand
GTACGCGACGCGAGACCGGCCCCATTTGACTAAAGATGGTTTTGATTTCGATCAGGACGTCTATTTGACGGGCAGCAGCGGGCATTGGAAATAAATCGGCGGGCCACCGGGAAACGAGCCCGGCGTGATCGCCAGATGCCCTAGGTCGTAGTGGAACATGACCTCATCATAGGAAGTCAGCACCGGCACGATGCCGTGATGCATGAAACCCTCGGCCGTCCACTCCACGGTGTGCGTGTACCAGCGCCCGCCGTTGTAGGCCGAGTTGCCCGGCGCGGCCTCGGCCACGGGCAGTTGACCCGCCGGATTGTTGGTGTTCGTGATCACGAACAGCTTGTCGAACGAATGGAGATTATTGCCATTGGGGGCCGGCAGGGTGGTCGTGGCCTTGGTGCCCCAGGTCTCGCCATCACCGTAGAGCGACGGCATGAAGTTCGGTTTGCCGGGATCGGCGTAGGCCGTTGCGGCCCCAAGAAGCACCAGTGCGAGTAGCGATGTAATCCATGCAGGTTTGCGCAGCATTTTAGTTCCTCCAAAGTGATGATCCGACGATGACAACAAACACGGGACAGGGCCGGGGCACAGACTGATCCGCGGCGCTTTGCCCGGTACCAAGCTTGGCCGGTCGCGGTCACGCAATCCTCACTCAAACATCACATTTTTCTCACGACGAACGACCGTTAAAACCGCGCCCACGGCGGTCGGCCGCGTCATGCCGGCCGTCAGATAAGGCCGGTTTCACACGGCGGGTCGTTTGAGCTCGATCGTTCAGCCTGGGTTCAGCCTGCCTCGGCTTTAATCATACTGACCAACAACGCAGAGGCCTAAGGTACGGGATAAATGCAAAGACTGGCCATTTGAGGGAGAGAGGACCATGGCAAGTACGCATTCCAGGCCCGGCCGGTAAGGAGGATTACAATGAACACCAACGCAAAGATTTCATCGCAGCGATCACCCGTCCTTCCCTGGGCCGGGACCGTGTTGCTGGTGCTGTTGTTGAGCGCCGGCCGTTACGCCGGCGCGAACGACGATGGACCGGTTGGCGCGGCGGGACCGGGCGACGCAGCACGTCAGACCCAGTCGGCGGGCTTTTTCAAGCGCGAGGCGCCGGCTGACAAAAAGGCATTTCTGTATACGGTCGTGCCGGATGCGAGCCCGGAACTGAGACGGGAGGGCACGCGCAGCGCACCCGACGGCTCGACCGAATCGGCGCAAGCATTAAAGCAGTTGCAGGGCATCACCGATGCACCATCGCACACGCACGTGACCCACGATTTTTCCATCTTTGACGCCACCACCTTCCTGCTGCACGATGACGACGGTGACGGCTACTACCATTACTTCAGCGTGATCTTCGACCCGGACGTCAGCATTGGCAGCGCGGACGTGTACGCCAAGTTATACCTGAGTCGGAATGGCGGGCCGTGGAACCACTACTTCACGACCCAGGTCTTCACCATTGTCGAGGATTCCGCTTTCGATGAATACGAAGTCGTGACCGCGCTCATCTCCGGCTACCCGCCGGGCGACTACGATATCCTCATCGAGCTGTACGAGGTCGGCTGGCCGGACATGGTCGCGAGTCGCGGACCGTTCGAGGATTACGATCTGAATTACCTGCCGCTGGAAGACGAGGACCACGACTATGTCGACTACGGGTATGTGGATTACGGTGTCAGTGTCAGCGGCGGCTGCACCCTCGCCCGGCGCCCGGCGTTCGATCCGGTACTTGCGCTGCTCATGCTCCTGTCGGCGCTGTATCTGGTACGCCGCTGGCGTGCGGGGAAGTTAAATTGAACATTTCCTTTGTGGTGCTGATCCGCATCATACGGCAACCATAAAGACGATCCTATCTGCTTGAGCGCAAGATCAACAAAATAGAAAGCTATATAAGAGCCTCCTGATGGAGGTTCTTTTTTTATCGATTGATCCAGATCAATGAACGGCTCTGTTCTTTTCCAGTAAAGTTTTGGATCGACCGGCAATACGAACGAACACACCGCCGCATCGGAAACACCAATAAGCAGTCACAGGTGCAGGCCGCCGGGCACACCGGAATCAAGGGGAGCAAGCCGCGTTAACACGCGACCCGGCCTTTGCCTGGCACAGCGGCGGATTCATATCAACGAGTCGCTGTTGAGGGAGGGTCTCGCATGTCCAGTGCGCGCCTTAGCCGTCCGTCTTCTTTCGTTTCCGCCCCTACGCCATTATCCAGCCGTTGCGCAGGCCTGATGCTTTTCTGTCTGGCTGCGTTTGGCGCCATCGCGCCGGCGAACGCCACCACTATGAAAGTCTCGACTTAGGTAGACAGTTTATACTGTTATTCACCTATTTTGGAGTCGAGAGCTATGAATCGGAAAAAACAACAGGATATTGCCAGGAAACTGAAGGTCTTAAGTTACGCGAAAGAGATTGGCAACATAGCGAAGACATGCCGGTATTTCGGAATATGCCGGGAAACTTTCTATAAATGGAAAAGAGCTTATGAAAGGCATGGGGAAGCGGCCCTGATCGATAGTAAGCCATGCCCTGCTGCGCATCGTTGCTGCAGACCCGAAAAACGCCTTGCGCGCGTTACATAGTTGAGTTCTCGGATTGTGCATCACGACATCCAACGATGAACACTTTTTAGCACTTTCTTTTTAGCCGGGTAGGGTGCGCTGTGCGCACCACACACCGTTTTTAGAGCCAGCATAGAGATAATTACATATCTTAAAATAAAAAGGAGGCAAGGATGCCGTCATATCGGCGGGAATATGTGCCGGGCGGGACGTACTTCTTCACCGTCAATACCTACCGCAGGCAGCCGTTATTGCTCAAGGACGGCATCCGCAGGGCCCTGCGCGAAGGCATTAGCCTAGCCAGACAATCATATCCGTTCGACATTGAAGCGTGGATATTACTGCCCGATCATCTGCACTGTATCTGGCGGTTGCCGGAGAATGATAGAGACTTCTCGATCCGGTGGCCCCTCATTAAACGGCATGTCACGAAACATGGCGGCATGGAGCAATATCTAGCAATTCGAGCAAGTCAATCAAGAGAGCACCGTAATGAAGGTGTGTTATGGCAACGCCGCTTCTGGGAGCACCGGATACGGGATGAGGCCGATTACCGGAGGCATGTCGATTACATTCATTGGAACCCGGTAAAGCACGGGTATGTCAAGCGGGTCAAGGATTGGCCTTATTCCACGTTTCACCGTTACGTGGCACAAGGGGTCTATCCGGAGGATTGGGCTGGGATGAATGACGCCACTGTCGAAGCGAGGGAATTTGGAGAGCCGGCGATTTTGGAGGTCGGATAATTAATTATCGGTGTTGGTGCGCAAGCGCACCCTACGTTTAGTACGACCAAAGGCGATTATCGCAAAAGGATCGAACGAACGCTGAAGACCAAGGTCGGGTATAATCAACGCGGTAGACCAAAAAAAGCTCTGACTACTTATAGAAGGATAATATGTCATTACCTCGTGTCGTCATTACCGGTCTGGGCATCGTCTCCAGTATCGGCAACAACAAGCAGGAAGTCACGGAGTCGCTGCGCCACGGGCGTTCCGGCATTGCGTTCTGTCAGGAATACGCCGATCTCGGTTTCCGCTCCCACATCCACGGGTCTATCGATATCGATCTCGACGCGCTCATCGATCGTAAGCTGAAACGCTTCATGGGTGACGGGGCGGCGTTTAATTACGTGGCCATGGCGCAGGCCATCGAGGATGCCGGTCTAAAGGAGCGTGAGGTGTCGAATCCCCGTACGGGCCTGGTGATGGGCTCGGGCGGGCCGTCCACCGCGAACATCGTACAGGCCGCGGACAGCTTGCGCGAAAAGGGAATACGCCGGGTCGGCCCGTACATGGTTACGCGCACCATGTCGAGCACCAATTCGGCCTGCCTTGCCACGCCGTTCAAGATCAAGGGCGTGAATTACTCGATCAGTTCGGCCTGCTCCACCAGCGCCCACTGTATCGGTCACGGCGCGGAACTGATCCAGATGGGCAAGCAGGACATCGTCTTTGCTGGCGGTGGTGAAGAGGTGCACTGGACCATGACCGTATTATTCGATGCCATGGGCGCGCTGTCATCGAAATACAACGACAGCCCTGAAACGGCGTCGCGGCCCTTCGATGCCAAGCGTGACGGCTTTGTCATCTCCGGAGGCGGCGGCGTGCTGGTGCTGGAGGAATTGGAGCACGCGAAGGCGCGCGGCGCCAGGATCTATGCCGAGTTGATCGGTTATGGGGCCACCTCCGACGGCTACGACATGGTGCAGCCATCGGGTGAGGGCGCGGTGCGTTGCATGCAACAGGCGCTGGCCGGCGTCGACGAGCCGGTGGAGTATATCAACGCCCACGGCACCAGCACGCCCGCCGGCGATATCCCGGAACTGCAGGCGGTCAAAGAGGCCTTCGGTGAGGCCATCCCGGTCATCGCGTCCACGAAATCGCTCACCGGCCATGCGCTCGGCGCCGCCGGGGTGAATGAATCCATTTATTCGCTGCTGATGATGGAATCGGGTTTTATCAGCGCCTCGGCCAATATCTCGCAGCTCGACCCCGAGGCCGAGGGTTTTCCGATCGCGCGTGAACGCCGGGACAATGTAAGCTTGAACTGTGTCATGTCCAACAGTTTCGGTTTCGGTGGCACCAACGCCTGCCTGGTGTTCAAGCGCTACAGCGCTTAGACGTTGGTTCAAGTTTTTCAGTCGAGCCAAGCCACTCGGCTCCGCCGCTCGCTCCGCGAGACGGCACCATGATGCGAGCTTATAATAAGGGAAGCGATAAAGTCTCAGGCCACGTCTCGGTGCCTGCTGGCCTGCAGGGTCATCCAGAACTTCGGTGAGGTGTTAAACGCCTTGGCCAGATCCAACGCCGCACCGGCCGTTATTCCACGTTTCCCTTTAATGAGCTCATTGAGTCGGGTCTTGGTCCAACCGATGCGCTCGGCGAAAGCGCTCTGTGTGATGTCCATGGGCTCAAGGAACTCCTCGAGCAGGATCTCGCCGGGATGGAATGGGTTCTTGGGTAGCCTCATCGTATTTACCTATCGGTGGTAATCAATCACCTGGACATCGTGCGCGGCACCGCTTTCCCGCCGGAAGACCACTCGCCATTGGTCGTTGATCCGAAGGGAGTATAAACCTTTCCAATGCACTTGATGCTTCTTCAGATTACAGGTTTACTAGCTGAATATGGCAACGATGTTATACCGCCGGACCTAATGGACGTTTACCCACAAAACTTTTAGAGCACCCAAATGCCCACCGCATTCACTCATGGCCTGGTAGGTGGCGCGTTGGCGCAGGCGGCGCCGGTCGGTGTGCCGCGATGGAAGCTCGTGTTGATGCTGATGATCGTCGCCATCCTGCCCGATGCCGACGTCATCGCGTTTTCGCTCGATATCCCGTATTCGCGTCCCCTTGGGCATCGCGGCTTCTCGCACTCGCTTTTGTTCGCGCTCATCGTGAGCCTGCTGGTGGGGCTGGCGGTGTTCCGGCGGCCTGCGCGCTTCACGCGGCCGTGGTGGGCGCTAGTGGCGCTGACGTTTCTGGCCGGCGCGTCCCACGGGTTGCTGGATGCCGCCACCGATGCCGGCCTCGGCATCGGTTTCTTTATCCCATTCAGTGAGGCGCGCATCTTCTACGAGCTGCGGCCCATACGCACCGCCACGGTCGACCCGATCGCGTTTTTCCAGCGGCGTTCTTTGGGGGTTCTGTGGTCCGAGGTGCTCTGGGTGTGGCTGCCGCTGCTGGCCGTGTCCGCCGTCTACCACCTGGGGCGTTTGCTTTTCCGGTTCACGCGAAAAAGACGTCCGGTTCGCGGCAAGCTCGCCCCGTAGTCCGAGCGGCCGCCGTTAGGGCTGATACTGGAACACGTCCAGGCGCGCCGGCGGCAGGTTGCCCCAGATGATCCGGGAGTACACGGTGGTGAACCGCTCGGACAGCATGGAGCACAGCGCCCGGTGCTTGTAGGTGAACTGGATGAAGCGCGCGCCCGGTGCCAGCACCGCCTCCAGTTGTTCGGCGATGGCGCGCACGGTCTCCGGCGGCAGCGAGCGCAGCGGCAGGCTGGAGACGACGGTGCGAACCCGCCCGGCGTCGGGACCCAGGAGATCGCCCAACTGCACGGCATCGCCCTGAATGACGCGCAGCGACGGGAAGCGGCGGCACAGATGGGTCGCCAGTTTCGCAGAACGCTCGATGACCACGAGCTCCTGTGCCCGTACGCCGTGTTTGAGCAGCGCGGCGGTGACCGTGCCGGTGCCGCCGCCGAGCTCGACGGTCGGCCCCTGCTGGTTGAGCGGCACCTGCGCGGCCATGTGCGCGGCCAGCGCCGGCGAGCTCGGGCAGATGGCGCCCATGGCCCTGGGGTTGGCGAGGATCTCGCGGCCGAACATGACCAGGGACAAGGCCTTCCTGCCGCCGTTTTCGAGCAGCGAGGCCAGGGTTACGCCGTCTTTGACCGGTGTGTCATCCATTGTTCAATCCTGATGATAAAGCGTTACAGGGACTGCATGATCAACTCGCACAGGCGGTTCAGGCCGGCCTGCACGTCCTTGCCCAGATGGACCCGCAGCACCCGCCGCTTGCGCTCGGCCAGTACCCGAAAATCGCCCCGCGCCTGGGCCGCCTTGACCACGCCGAAGGAGTACCGCTGGTCCGGCACCGGCAGGTCGGCGGTGTCATCGCAGGTGATCTGCAGAAAGACCCCGGTGGCGGGACCCCCCTTGTAGGCCTGGCCGGTAGAGTGCAGGAAGCGGGGGCCGTATTCAAGACAGGTCGCGACCCGTTTCGCATCGCGCAGCGCGTGGCGCGCGGCCTGCAGCGGCTCGTCGTGGGCGGGGCTCATCTCGATGTAGGCGAGCAGGGCGAAATAATCGCCGGCCTCGAGCCGGTCGAGGTGCGCCTTGATCACGGCCGCCACCGAGGGCTCGTCCCCTGCCGCCCGCAGCAGGGTCGCGGCGTTGTCCTCGTCGGTAAAGAGCTTGAGTTCCCCGTCTTCCACCAGCGGGGTCTCGGGCGGCAGCGCGCCGGTGCTCTCGTAGGCGGTGGTGAGCGCGCGGGTCGCGACCTTACTGGCCTCCACGTCCGGCTGGTCGAAGGGGTTGATGCCGAGGATGGCACCGGCGACCGCGCTGGCGATCTCCCAGCGGAAGAACTCCTGGGCGAGGTCATAGCGATCGCTGAGCGAGATCCGCACCACCGGCTGCCCCGCCTGCGCCAGCCGCGCCACGGCCGCCTCCTGGCCGGCGTCCGGCGCGGAGTCCAGCCGCAGGTAGATGAACAGCCGGTCGTCGCCGTAGACCTCCGGCGGACCCAGGGCCTCCCGGTCGACGGGGATCAGGGCCTTGCCCTGTTTGCCGGTCGATTCGGCGATGAGCTGTTCCAGCCAGGCCCCGAGACCGCTGATAGCAGGTGAGGTCACCAGGGTGAGCTTGTCGCGGCCGCTGCCGCCGAGCGCGCCCAGATAAGCCCCCAGCACCACCCCGGGGTTGTCGCCGGCGGGCACGCAGGCTGCGCAGGCCTGCGCCATCTCATCGGCCCGGTCCAGGAACCGGGGCACGTCCAGGCCCATTAACGCCGCCGGCACCATGCCGAAGTGCGACAGCGCCGAGTAACGCCCGCCGATGCTCGGCATGCCGTAAAAGACGCGGCGAAAGCGGTCCGCCTGGGCCACGCGCTCGAGCTGCGAGCCGGGGTCGGTGATGGCGATGAAGCGGCTGCCGGCCCGCTCCGCGCCGAGCGCCTCGGCCACGCGCCCGAAGAAATACTGTTTGAACACATTGGGTTCGAGCGTGCTGCCGGACTTGCTGGAGACGATGAAAAGCGTGTGGGCCAGGTCGATTTTGTCCTCGGTCGCCTTCACCTGGGCCGGGTCGGTGGAATCGAGCACGTGCAGCGCCGGATACCCCTCGAGCTCGCCGAAGGTCATGGCCAGGACCTCGGGACACAGGCTCGACCCGCCCATGCCGAGCAGCAGCACATGCGTGAATCCGGCGTTTTTGACCTCTTCGGCCAGTGCCTGCAGCGGGGCCAGGCAGCCCTCCTGGTCCTCGGTGATGCCCAGCCAGCCTAGCCATTCGGCCTCGTCGCCGCCGGTCCACAAGGACGCGTCCCGCGCCCACAGCCGGTGGCTGTTGCCCCGTGCTTCCCAGTCCTCGAGCGTGGCGCTGACCCGGGCGGCGAGCGCTTGGGGCAGCTCGCTGGTCTGCCGGCCCACAGGGGCGGCCGCGGCGGCGGCGTGCGCACAGGCGACCGCGCCGAGCAGCTTGTCGAAGGCCTCGGCGAACAGGCGCACGCCCTCGTCGAGCAGCCGGTCGGTCACCGCGGCCAAGGAAATTCCGAGCTTTTCCAGGGCCGCCAGGCTTGCCCGCGCCGCTTCCAGACCTTCTTCCAGGCTCGCACGCGGTTGGCCGTGGTCGCGGAAGGCGTCGAGGGTCGCCGGCGGGAGGGTGTTGACGGTATCGGGCCCGATCAGCTCCTCGACGTAGAGCACGTCGCGGTAAGCGGGATTCTTGGTGCTGGTACTGGCCCAGAGCAGACGCTGGGTGCGGGCCCCCCGCTGCTCCAGTGCCCGCCAGCGTTCGCCGCTGAATAGCTCCTGGTAGCGCGCGTAGGTCAGCCTGGCATTGGCGATCGCGACCCTGCCCGCGACCTGTTCGACCAGGCCCTGCTCCGCCGGGGTCCTTTCACCGATGGCGGCGTCGATGGCCGAGTCGATGCGACTGATGAAAAAACTGGCGACACTGGCGATCTTGCCGGGGTCACCCCCGCTCTCTGCCAGCCGTTCGAGCCCCCGCAGGTAGGCCTCGACCACGTGTTCATAGACGGTTTGGGAGAACAGCAGCGTGACATTGACGTTGATGCCGTCTGCGATGAGGTCCTCGATGGCGGCCAGCCCTGCGGCGGTGGCGGGCACCTTGATCATGATGTTCTCCCGCCCCAGCGCCTGCCACAGCCGCCTGGCCTCCTCGCAGGTGCCTTTGGCGTCGTGGGCCAGGTGCGGCGAGACTTCCAGGCTGATGTAGCCGTCCCGCCCCTGCGTCGATTGAAACACCGGCTCCATCACCGCGGCGGCCAGCCGGATGTCTTCGAGCGCCAGGCGCTCGTACACGGTCTTGGCGTCCAGGCCCTGCTCGTCCGCCAGGGTATCGAACGCGGCGCGATAGTCGGTGCTGCCGGCGATCGCCTTCTCGAAGATCGCCGGATTGGAGGTCATGCCCTTCAAACCGTCGTCATCGACCAGGCGCTTGAGCTCGCCGCTGGTGATCAGGCTGCGCCGGATATAGTCGAGCCAGACCGATTGCCCGAAGTCGCTCAGTTTCTGCAGTGCGTTCATGGGCGCGTCTCGTTTTTATTCATTCAGGTCCTACCTCGCCTCCCAAAGCGGTCTCCAGGCGGATGTGGCGGTTGTTTCAGCGGCTCGAGCGCGCGCAAACAAACCCATAGCTTTATTGTTGCGTGCCTTCCCGTCAAGGTCTAACTGGGCAGGCACCTGGGGAGCGCAGCAAGCCGGTGATATTAAACGATAATGGCGATTGGGCGCGGGCGCGGAACGCGAGTGGTTGGCGCAGCTGTCACTTGATTGTTATGTTCTAAGGCCTCAACCAAGGCGCCATCGGTGGTAGCGCTCCAGCCATCGCAGCAAGGTCTGCGGCGCATGGGCCCGTTTCCATTCACCCGCGGCGTACTTGTTTGCCTCGGCGAGCGTGGGATAGATGTGAATGGTGCCGAGGATCTTGTTGAGCCCAAGGCCGTGGCGCATGGCCGCCACGTACTCGGCGATGAGGTCACCGGCGTGCTCCCCGACGATAGTCACGCCCAGGATCTTGTCCTTGCCCGGGACGGTCAGCACCTTGACCACGCCGTGGGCCTCCTCGTCGGCGATGGCCCGGTCGAGATCGTCGATGCCGTAGCGTGTGACTTCATAAGCGATATTCTTCTGTCCGGCCTCCTGCTCGTTGAGACCGACCCGCGCGACCTCCGGTTCGGTGAAGGTCGCCCAGGGGATCACCGAGTAGTCCGCCTTGAATTTCCGGAAAGCCCCGAACAGGCTGTTGACCGCGGCGAACCAGGCCTGGTGCGCCGCGGTGTGGGTGAACTGAAACGGCCCGGCCACATCGCCGCAGACATAGATATTGGGATAGGCCGTCTGCAAGTACTCGTTCACTTCGATGGTGCCTTGCTCGTTGGTGCCGATGCCGAGCTGCTCCAGGCCATAGCCCTCGGTGTTGGCCTTGCGGCCCAGCGCCAGCAGCAGTTGATCGAACTCGATGCGGACCTCATCGCCCTCATGTTCGCAGATGAGCACCCGGCCGTTGTTTTCAGTACGAAATGCCTTGGGCCGGTGGTCGACGCGCACCTCGATGCCCTCTCGCTCGAAACGCCGCCTCACCAGTGCGGAGATCTCGGGGTCCTCGCGCGTCATCAGGCGCGGCGCCCGCTGCACCAGTGTGACGGTGCTGCCGAGGCGGGCAAAGGCCTGTGCCAGCTCGCAGCCGATCGGTCCGCCGCCCAGTACCAGCAGGCGCGCCGGTAGCTCGCGCAACTCCCAGACCGTGTCCGAGGTGAGATAGTCCGTGTCCTCGATGCCGGGGATCGGCGGCACAAAGGGCCGGGCGCCGGTGGCGATGACGATATTGCGGGTGCTCAGGGTCTGGCCGTTGACCTCCACGGTGTAGGGCGAGGTGATCCTGGCCTCGCCTGCGAGGCACTCGACCCCGAGCCGGGTGTAGCGTTCCGCCGAGTCGTGCGGTTCGATGGCCTTAATCACCCGCTGCACGCGCGCCATGACGTCGGCGAACTCGAAGTCGGCACTGGCCGACCTGAAGCCGAACTCCCCGGCGCGGCGCACCTGGGCGAGAAACTTTGCCGAGCGCAGCAGCGCCTTCGACGGCACGCAACCGCGGTACAGGCACTCGCCGCCCATCTTGTCCTTCTCGATCAGCGTGACCTTGGCCTTGACCGCCGCGGCGATGTAGGCCGTCACCAGGCCGGCGGCGCCGGCGCCGATCACCACCAGGTTGCGGTCGAAGCGCCTCGGTTTCTTGTACTTGCGCAGCGCCTTGCGTCCCTTGATCAGCTGTACCGCCTTTCTCGCGAGCAGCGGAAAGACGCCCAGCAGCGTAAACGAGGCGATCAGCCCCGGCGACAGGATGCCGCTTAAGGATTCTAATTTGGCGAGCTGCGTGCCGGCATTCACGTAGACGATGGTGCCGGCCAGCATGCCGATCTGGCTCACGAACAGGAAGGTCAGGGCCCGTATCGGTGTCAGCCCCATCACCAGGTTGATGACGAAAAAGGGAAATGCCGGCACCAGGCGCAGGGTGAACAGATAAAAGGCGCCGTCTTTTTTTATGCCCTCGTTGACCGCCTTGAGGCTGTCGCCGAAGCGGCTTTGCATGACATCGCGCAGCAGGAAGCGCGAGACCAGGAAGGCCAGGGTGGCGCCGATGGTGGAGGCGAAGGAGACGATCACCGTGCCCCACAGCAGGCCGAAGATCGCCCCGCCCGCCAGGGTCATGAGCGCGGCGCCGGGCAGCGACAGGCCGGTGACGGCCACGTAGATAATGAAATAGGCCAGCGCCGTCTGCCAGGGATTGGCGCGGTAGTAGGCGTCGATGCCCGCCTGCTGCGACTTGAAGAATTCGAGGCTGAAGTACTGGCCCAGGTCGAGGGTAAAAAACACGGTTACCAGGGCGAGGACCACCGCGGCCAGGAGGAGTTTTTTCATTTTCATTTTGCGCTCTTGGCCTTGTCTGCTTGGTGTGGGTCGGGAAAGCGGCTGGGGAATCGCGTGTTTCCGCCCGGTTGTGGTTATTACCTCTAGACCGGTCTGGCCTGGGCGAGTTCAACCGGCCGCGGCCCATCGGCACTCGGTTCTGATATCTCTTTCTACAACTTGTCTCAAAATCAAACGCTCAGCAACCCTGCACGCCCTGGACCCAACGCCAAGCACGCCGAGGCGCGGAGGACGCAGAGAATATTTCAAAATATAAAGCGTTCCTGCTTTCTTAGCGTACTTTGTGCCTCCGCGACCTCTGCGTTTGTTCCCCAACGCCTGAGGGCGGAAGGTATTTTGAGATAGGTTCTAGTCCAATCCCAGAAAGGCGGGCGCGCCGCGGGTGGGGTACAATGTCGCCGCCTGTGATTCCAAGGGTCTCAACAATGAAAAATACCATGCAGATGGGCCAGACGGCATTAAGCGCGCTGGAGGGTGCGGGACTCGTGATCATCGCGTTTGCCACCCTGGTCGCCTTCGGCCAGGAAATCCTGGTGATGATCCGGGCGCGCACGGTCACCCTGGCGGACCTGCTGCTGCTCTTTATTTACCTGGAAGTCCTGGCCATGGCGGCGATCTATCTCAAGTCCGGGCAGCTCCCGGTGCGGCTGCCGATGTACATCGGCATGGTGGCGCTGGCGCGCTATCTGGTGCTGGAGATGAAGACCATGGACAACTGGCGCATCATGGCGGTCGGTGCCGCCGTGTTGCTGCTGGCGCTCGCGGTGCTGGTGATCCGTTATGGCCATGTGCGCTACCCCTATGGCGACGAGCCCGAGGGGTTGACGCGATCATCCGGCCGGGGACGTGCCGCGGGTAAGCGCCCCGCGTAGAGACCGCCGTTTGTCATAGTCCCGGATGGGCCGCCCGCCCGCCCGGGTCCTGGCGGTAGAACAGGCCCAGCTGCCGGTAGACTTCGGGATAAGTCTGCTTGATGGCGAGCGGGGTCTCGAAGAACAGCTCGCTCAGCACGGCGAAGAACTCCTCCGGGGCCTCGGCGCCATAGGGGTCGATCGCGGTTGCCTCTCCGCGCCGCAGCCGCGCCTGGAAATCCGCATAGGCCCGCGAGAAGGCCTCGGTCCAGGCGCGCACGCTCATCCCCCGGTGCAGCGGCGGCATGCCGTTGGCGGCGCCGTTGCGCATGTCGAGCTTGTGGGCGAATTCGTGAATGACCAGGTTGTACCCGTCTATCGCCCCAGCGTTGGCGACGTCCGTCCAGGACAGAATCACCGGTCCCCGGAGCCAAGATTCACCGCTGAGCGGGTGTCGGCTGCGGTGCACCACCCCGGCGGCGTCGGTATATTCGCGCACCGGGACGAATCCGGCCGGGTAGACGATGACCGCGACCCAGCCGTCGTACCAGTCCAGCCCCAGGTTTAAGATGGGCAGGCTGGCCTGCAGCGCGATGCCGAGGCGCATGCGGTCGGTCAACACCAGCCCGTGGGCGCCCTCGAAGGTCTTCTCGTGCACGAACAGCAGCGCCAGTTCACGCAGGCGGGCATGTTCCTCGCTCGACAGCCGGCGCAGGAGCGCTAAGCCGGAGAGCGCCTGGCGCCACAGGTCCTCGGAAACCCGGGCCCTCTTCAGGATTCGCCGCCGCCGCCATGTCTTGTCGCCCCACATCGGATGCCCGCCTCGCTCGCAACCATTGCTGTCAGACGTCAACCGCGGATGCGTCGGCGCGCGCTTTTGGCTGCATGGGTTATTATTATCTATAAGCCACTCAAAAAGGCCACTCAAACGACAATACAATACCTCCAGGCGGCCGTTGCCGCGCGCAGTGCGCAACAAGACAGCGGCGGCACTTTTGCCGCCGCCGGGAGTCTATTTGAAGTGGAGCAAGCCGGTCTTTGAGAGTGGTGTTGCGGCAGACAGGAAGGCAGCTATGAGCACAAAGGCTAAACCCAGTATTTTCAAATACGACTATCTCGGCACGGATGTGGCCTCGGTCAAGCATTCCTTGGCCAACCGCCTGCAGTACTCCACGGGCAAGGACGCCTACACCGCTACCGATTACGACTGGTACAACGTCACCGCCTATGTGGTGCGTGACCGCCTGATCGAGCGCTGGATGGAGACCATGCGCAGCTATTACCGCGAGGACGCCAAGCGTGTCTATTACCTGTCGGTGGAGTTCCTCATTGGCCGTACGCTGACCAACAGCCTGCTGAACATGGGTTTCCACGAAGAGTGCAGCGCGGCCCTGCAGGAACTGGGACTCAAGCTCGAAGCGATCCGTGAGCAGGAGCCCGACGCCGCGCTCGGCAACGGCGGGCTGGGACGCCTTGCCGCCTGCTTCCTCGATTCCATGGCCACCCAGCGCCTGCCCGGTTACGGCTACGGCATCCGTTACGAGTACGGCATGTTTTATCAGCGTATCGAGCACGGCTACCAGGTCGAGCACCCCGATAACTGGTTGCGCTACGGCAATCCCTGGGAATTTCCACGCGCCGAGCTGCTCTATCAGGTCAAGTTCAACGGCCGTGTGGTGCAGTTCACGGATCAGGACGGCCGTCTGCGCCATCACTGGACCGACACCGAAGAGGTCATGGCCATGGCCTACGACACGCCGATCCCGGGCTATGCCACGAACACGGTCAATAACATGCGCCTGTGGGCGGCCAAGGCCTCGCGCGACTTCAATCTCGCCAGCTTCAACGAGGGCAATTACATCAAGGCGGTCGAGGAGAAGAACGAATCGGAGAACCTGTCCAAGGTGCTCTATCCCGATGATACGACGATCATGGGGCAGGAGCTGCGCCTGAAGCAGCAATACTTCTTCGTCAGCGCATCGCTGCAGGATATTTTGATGCGCTACAGCAAGACGCATGACGCCTTTGACGAGCTGCCGGACAAGGTCGCCATCCAGCTCAATGACACCCATCCCGCGATCGCCATTCCCGAGCTGATGCACATCCTGCTGGACGTGCATAACTATTCCTGGGAGACCGCCTGGGACATCACCGTGCAGACGTTTTCCTACACCAACCACACGCTGTTGCCGGAGGCCCTGGAGACCTGGCCGGCGAGTCTGCTTGAAAGTATCCTCCCGCGCCATTTGCAGATCATCAATGAGGTCAACCGGCGGTTCGTGCAGGCGGTCGTGCACCGCTATCCGGGCGACATCGAACTGCTGCGGCGCATATCGATCGTTACTGACGGTCCCGAGAGGCGCATACGCATGGCGCATCTGGCCATTGTCGGCAGTCACACGGTCAACGGCGTGTCGCAGATTCACACCCATTTGATGAAGACCACCATTTTTGCCGACTTTCACAAGTTGTTTCCCGACAGGATCATCAATATCACCAATGGCATCACGCCGCGGCGCTGGTTGAACCAGGCCAATCCACCGCTGTCGCGACTGATCTCTTCGCGCATCCGGCACGGATGGGTCACCGAGCTCGAGCTGCTGTCGAAACTGGCGCCGTTTGCGGACGACGCCGGCTTCCGCGAGGAGTTCATGAACGCCAGGCTCGCGAACAAAGAGCGCCTGGCAGGTGTTATCCGCCAGCACCTCGGCATCGATGTGGATCCGCATTCGATGTACGACGTCCAGGTCAAGCGTATCCATGAGTATAAGCGTCAGCTGCTCAACGTGCTGCACATCATCACGCTCTATAATCGCATGCGGACGGATCCGAACGCGGAGCTCGTACCACGCACATTCATATTCGGCGGCAAGGCGGCGCCGGGTTACGACATGGCGAAGCTCATTATCAAGCTCATCAATGACGTGGCGGATATCATCAATAACGATCCCGCCGTCAAGGGCCGGATAAAGGTCGTGTTCATACAGAACTATGACGTGTCCACGGCGGCGGATATTATTCCCGCGGCCGATCTCTCCGAACAGATCTCAACCGCGGGCACCGAGGCCTCGGGGACCGGCAACATGAAGCTCGCGCTGAATGGCGCCCTCACCATTGGTACCCTCGACGGCGCCAATATCGAGATGCGCGAGGCCGTGGGGGAGGACAATATTTTCACCTTCGGATTGACCGCCGACGAGGTGATGGCGCTGCGCCGTGACGGCTACAAGCCATTGGAGCACTACAACGGCAATGCCGAGCTCAAACAGGTCATTGATATGATCGGCAGGGGTTATTTCTGTCACGATGCCTGTGACCGTTACCAGCCGCTCGTGCATTCCCTGACCCACGGCGGCGACCAGTATATGTTGTTGGCGGATTACGCCGACTACGTTGCCTGTCAGGAACGGGTGAACGAGCTGTTCAAGCAGCCCCATGAGTGGGCGCGCAAGGCCGTTCTGAACGTTGCCCATATGGGCAGGTTCTCCAGCGACCGAACGATACGCGAATACGCCGAGAAGATCTGGAATATCAAGCCGGTGCATCAGGACTAGCGGAAGAGATCGCAGCCGGTATCGGCCTGCCGGTCGGGGCCTGAGCCGATTGTTTGTTTGGGACGGACGTGCAATGCAGCATCTGTGGCTTACGGGAGGCGCGGCACCCCCTGCAAATCCGCTGTTGCATAGGCGCGTTTAATTCGGCGCCGCTCGCCGTTCACACGCTTCCGTAGTAAGCTGTGCTCATGCTGGGCGCCAAACCGGAACTGAAAGTCAGCGTCTTCTCCGATTACATCTGCCCGTTCTGTTATATCGGCAGCCGGCGGCTGCTGCGCCTGGACGCGGATTTCGATCTCAAGGTCAGCTGGTGCGGCCTGGAGATTCATCCCGAGACCCCGGCTGCAGGCATGCCCATCGCCGAGTTGGGCTATCCCGCTGAGCAGTGGTCGCAGATGATGGCGGTCTTGGAAGAGATGGCGACCGCGGAAGGCATCGATTTCAGTTCGCACGATTTCACCACCAACTCCCGCAAGGCGCTGTTGCTGTCCGAGGCCGCCAAGCACGCCGGCCGCGAGCACTTTTACGCGCTGCACGAGCGTCTCTTCAGCGCATTCTTTACCGAACGGCAGAACCTCGGCGATGAGCCGGTGCTCCGGGCGCTGGCCCGGGAGTCGGGTGTGGGCGATGAGATCATTGAGTCCGCGTGGCGGGACCCGGGGCATGAAACCCGGCTCAAGCTCAACCTTCAGTGGGCGGTTGCGCTGGGCGTAAACAGCACGCCGAGCTACGTCATCGGCACCGATGTGCTCGTCGGCGCCGTGCCGTTAGAAGACTTGCGCGCGGCGGCGGAAAAGGCGTTCCAGGATGGGTAACGTTAGTGCGGCTCATGGCGCAATCGGGAGCCAGCCGCGCTGCAGGGTCAAAGAAAAGAACCGGTAGTTCCGGAGGAGGACGCGATGAGACACTATTGCCTTGTTTTCGCATTGCTCGCGCTAGTGGGGGGGACTGACGTTCAGGCCGTGGAGGTGGCGGGCGTCGAGCTGGCCGAGGAGCTAATGTCGCCCGACGGCTCCAGGCTGCTGCTGAACGGCGCCGGCGTGCGCAAGAAGTTCTTCATCAAGGTGTACGTGGGCGCGCTTTACCTGCCGCAGAAGACGCGCAGCGTGGACGGCGTGCTCAACGGCCCCGGCGCCAGGCGCGTGGTCATGCATTTTGTCTATGACGGTGTGAGCCGGGAAAAAATCACCGGCGGTTGGAGCGAAGGGATGCAGGCCAATCTCAGCGAGCAGGCGTTCAATGCGATCAAGCCTCGGCTCGAGCAGTTCAACGCCCTGTTCGAGGACATGCGCGCCGGGGACACCATCGTGCTGGATTATGTGCCGGCGGAGGGCATGCGGGTAGAGGTCAAGGGCCGGGAAAAAGGCGTGATACCGGGCGAAGACTTCATGCAGGCGCTGTTCAAGGTCTGGCTGGGCGACGCGCCGGTGGACGCGGGTCTCAAGCGCGCGATGCTGGGCCTGGATTGACCGGGTGAACGAAGAGGCTCAGGAGGCCGCGGCGGAACTGGGGGAGCCCCCCTCTTCCTGACATTCGGCGAATACCTGCGCTGCTTCCCTCAGCCAGGCGCAGGCCTCGCAGCGGCATTCATCGCTGTCGTGTCCCCAGCGCGTGATCAGGGCGTCGATATACCCGAGCGAAAAGACCAGGGCATCGACCAGGGTTTCGGTGGATTTGCGCTCCAGCGCGGCGAATTCGTCGTTGCTGCACAACCATTGACACTCCGGCCCGAACTCGCATTTCTGGCAGCGCTGGTCCTTCCGGTCATACTGAGCGCTGTGCGGGCAGTCATCGAGCTCAAGATGCTGCTGCACCTGATAGCGCGCATAGGCCAACGATTTGATGATCCTGTCTCTCATCGCTCACTCCGTGCGCGCGTTGCCCGCACGACAGGTAAAGTATCTCGAGCGCGGAATCCGCATGCACCCTTTGACCGCATTATATCGCCCGATATTCCTGCGGTGAATGACGCAGGTCAATAAACGCCGTTGAGCAAAGACAATTTGTGTCGCCGGTGTCGGTCGATGGCGAGGCAGGGTGTCGTCTGCAGCGCTGCCGCGCGGCCGTTATTTATCGTAAAATAGCGCACTGTGCGCGCCGGCCGGGCGGTACACAAAATACCTTTAAAAGCATGGGTTTTATCAACGCTGTGCAACGCCCATTATCCGCGAGGCTCCACTACAATCCGGTTTGCCGAATCCAGTTGTGAGCTCAGTCCTGAAAGGATCGCCCTTGCGAATCTCGTTTTCTACAGACCCCGGATGCCGGGAACGCCATCTGCAAAGGAAGCACAATAACCCTTTGTTTCCGGAGGCGGATCGCGCCATCACCCAGAGACAGGTCAATGAGGCGCGGCAACAGGATGAGGCCGAACAAGCGCGGTTCCGGCAGGAATTTCATGCCCTGTTGCGGCAGGCGGTCAAGCTCGATGCCAATGTCGAGAATGACGTGATACTGCAGCTCAAAGAACGCATCGATAAACTGTATTTGCTGTGCATGGGCTTCGGCGGGGATTTCACCAGTGAGAAACAGGGTCTGCTCCAGCTCCACGATGCGCTGATGACGGCGCTGCGCCGGGCGACGGCGAGTGACGCCGTGGCGCTGGCGGAGATCGAGCAGGAGCAGGCCGCGCACAAGATCCACTTGCAGCTGCTCGAGTATCCTATTGTCGCCCATCTCTTGCGCGCCGATTCTCCGGTCGGCGAGCATGAGCTCCTCGCCACCTTATTGAGCGAAGCGGACGAATCGTTGCACGCGGCGATGACGCTGTTTGACGGCCCGCAGGCGGAAATCCTGCGTCATCGCGGCCGGGAGTTGCTGACCGGGCTCAAGCAGCAGGGCATCGATGTGCCGGCCGCCTGGGCGCGTTTGCAGGTGATCGAGGACCATGCGCGCACGGTGACCGGGCATCCAACGCTGCAATAGCCCGGCGCAGGGCCCTTAAATCGCGCTGGCGTTGGTGTTGGCGGGCGCCGCGTCGGCCAATACAATAGGGCGTTTACGCAGGACCCTGACAGGCAAGCAGGCAAGAATGAATTATCAAGACAGCTTTGACGTCATCGTGGTAGGCGGCGGCCATGCCGGTACCGAGGCCGCATTGGCGGCGGCGCGTATGGGCGGGCGCACGCTGCTGCTGACGCACAACATCGAAACCCTGGGCCAGATGTCGTGTAACCCCGCGATCGGGGGGATCGGCAAGGGGCATCTGGTAAAGGAAGTCGATGCCCTCGGGGGGATGATGGCGCGCGCCACCGATGATGCCGGTATCCATTTCCGCACCCTGAACTCGCGCAAGGGCCCCGCGGTGCGCGCCACCCGTGCCCAGGCCGACCGCGCGTTGTATAAGCAGGCGGTGCGCCAGTTCGTCGAGCATCAGCCGGGCCTCACCCTGTTCCAGCAGGCCGTTGAGGATCTCATCGTGCAGCAGGGGCGGGTCGCCGGGGTGGTGACGCAGATGGGCCTGCGCTTTGCCGCCCCGGTGGTGGTACTCACGGCCGGCACCTTTCTCGGCGGCCGTATCCATATCGGCCTGTCCAACTATGAGGGCGGCCGGGCCGGTGACCCGCCGGCCAATGCGCTCGCCGCCCGCTTGCGGGAGCTGCCATTTCGCGTCGCCCGGCTCAAGACCGGCACGCCGCCGCGCATTGACGGCAAGTCGATCGATTACCGCAAGCTGGCACCGCAGCCCGGCGATGAACCGGTGCCCGTGTTCTCCTTTACCGGATCGGCGGCGCAGCACCCGCGGCAGATCGTATGCCATATCACCCGTACCAACGCCCACACCCATGAGATTATACGCGGGGGGTTCGAGCGTTCGCCCATGTATACCGGCCTCATCGATGGGGCGGGGCCGAGGTATTGTCCCTCGATTGAGGACAAGGTCGTGCGCTTTGCGGACAAGGACGCGCACCAGATTTTTGTCGAACCGGAAGGGCTGCACACCACCGAGGTCTATCCGAACGGCATCTCCACCAGCCTCCCGTTCGACGTGCAGTGGGAGCTGGTGCGCTCCATCGAGGGCTTTGAGCAGGCCAGGATCACCCGGCCCGGTTACGCGATTGAATACGATTTCTTCGATCCCAGGGACCTCAAGCCGACGCTGGAAACCCAGGCCATGCCGGGACTGTTTTTTGCCGGTCAGATCAACGGCACCACCGGCTACGAGGAAGCCGCCGCCCAGGGGCTGCTCGCCGGCATCAACGCGGCGCTGCAGGTCCAACAGAAGGATGCCTGGTGGCCGCGGCGTGACCAGGCCTATCTCGGCGTGCTGGTGGATGACCTGATCACACGTGGCACCACCGAGCCCTATCGCATGTTCACCTCGCGCGCGGAGTACCGCCTGCTGCTGCGCGAAGACAACGCGGATCTGCGCCTGACCGAGACCGGCCGCCGCCTGGGTCTGGTCGAGGAGGTACAGTGGCGCCAGTATTGCGAGAAACGCGAGGCGATCGAGCGCGAACAGACCCGTCTCGAGAAAACCTGGCTGCAGCCGCAGGCGGTGGCCGACGCCGAGGCCGAACGCGTGCTCGGGCAACCTTTGGTTCGCGAGCAGACTCTGCTGGAGCTGCTGCGCAGGCCTGGGGTGGATTACGGTTCGCTCGTGCGGCTGGCGGGCGTGGAGGCCACGGCGATGGAACCCAAGGTCGCCGAGCAGGTGGAGGTCCAGGCCAAGTATGCGGGTTACATCGAGCGCCAGCGGCTGGAGATCGAGCGCCAGCGGCGCCACGAAGAGACCGTCCTGCCGTCTGATTTTGACTACGACAATGTCCGCGGTCTGTCGACCGAGGTGCGGCAGAAGCTCCTGAGCCACAGGCCGGCAACGCTCGGGCAGGCGGCGCGCATCTCCGGCGTGACCCCGGCGGCCATCTCCCTGTTGATGATTCATCTCAAACGCAGACGCGCCTGAGCGCGGACCGGCGTCGCTCGCGCCCGCTTTGTTTCGGCTACACTTGCCTTAGGTCGTCAGCTCGCCCGCGGTGACGCGGACCGGTGTCGCCATAACAACGAAGAACATGCCGCAATCAGGAGACCAAGACCATGTTGAGGGAAATAACCGGAGATATCATCTACACCATCATACTGGTGCTGCTCGCCGCCAATGTGGTTGCCGCCTTTATCGGTGTCCTGCTGTTGGCCATTCCGGACCGGGTAACAGCCTGGCTGCAGCGTGCCGACAGTCGCATCAACATGCGCAGACTCACCAAGCCGTTGGACATCATGCGCGATACCGATGCGGTTTTCTTTCGCTACGCACGTCTCCTCGGTGCCATCATCCTTGCCGCCTCCGCGTTTATTCTGATCAGAGGCGGTTTGCTGGTGGCGCAGGTGCAAGCCAGTGAAGGCGGCAGGGCGCTCGCCCGGTTGTTCCAGGGTGCCCAGCTTCCGAGCAACCTGTGGGAGACCCTGTGGGTCAGCTTCGTCATCTTTATGATGTTGGCGACGGTGCTGGCCCTGATTGTCGGCACGCTGATGGTCTTTGACGTTGGGCTCGCACGAAAGCTCTCGGAGGTGGCCAACCGCTGGTTGTCCACACGACGGGCTATGAGGCCCATCGACACCCCTTACCAGGGGCTCGACCAAGCCATCCGTGCGCATCCACGGCTCTGGGGTGGAATCATCACCGCGGTGGCGCTGTATGTGTGTGGCGTCCTGCTGTGGTTCAGCGGCGCGGGGTGACGTTGTGCCCCTGAGTGAATGCAGCGGCGCGGGGCGCCCGTGTTGAGCGGCTGTGCGGCAAAACAAAAAGCCAACCGATAGGCTGGCTTTTTGCAGGTACGCCTTGTTACGAGATGGCTTTATTTATTGTTGGGTTTCCGTCTGTGGGGTCGCGGCCGGTGCTGCTGGCGCCGCCTCGGCTTCCGTGTAGCTAAAGGTGTTGGCGCTCAGGGTCGCACCTGAGCCGTCAACCACAGAGGCCTTCCATTCGCCGGTCCAGGACGCCTCCAGGCTCTTGCTGGAATAAACGCGCCAGCGGTCGCCACCGATCTCGAAAGGCACCTCGGCCATTACCTGGCCGTTGTGTTCCCAGCGGTGGGTCACGGTCTGGCCGGACATGTCGCGGATCTCGGTGAAGTAGTAAATTCTGTTCTGCGTGTTCTCCAGGTTGCCCACCTCGTCGATCGGTTCACGGTCTTCAATCCCGCTGGTGAAGGCCGAGCGGGCGACGGTACCCGCCGGGGCCGCGGTCGGGGCAGTTTGCTGCTCAGTCGCAGATTCCATTTGTTTGCCGGTGGCCTGCTCGCCTTCTTCGGCAAAGGCAGGCACCACCATGGCCAGCATCGTGGCTGCAGCTGCAATATGGTGTTTCATGATTGTTCTCCTCGATATGTCTTCGCTTCGCATGTCCTCTGCGGACGTTGTTGTAATAAATGTGCAGGGCAGGTCCCCCACAGCGCCGCATACTAGCGCAATTTCAGACAGGCGACAGCACTAATAGACGAAGGGGGCAATTTTTGTGACAAACTGTGGTGCCGCCCGGACCTTGACCTATTTCGGCCTGGTCCGCCGGTGGTTTAGAATCAGCGGGCTTGAACAACAACAAATCCCCCTCAGATAGGAGGCCCTTAGCCATGCATCGTATTGTCATTGCCACTCTGCTCTTATGCCTTGTCCCGGCGGCCCATGCCGGAGACGGGTTGATCACCAAGAAAAGCCACTACAACGCCAGCCAGACCCTGGACCGACTGGAAGCCCTGCTCAGAGACAAGGGCCTTACCGTGTTCGCGCGCGTGGACCACGCTGGGGGCGCTGAAAAAGTCGGCATCCCGCTCAGGCCGACGGCATTGCTGATTTTCGGTAATCCCAAGCTCGGCAGCCATCTGTTTACCAGCCGCCAGAGCGCCGGCATCGACCTGCCGATGAAGGCCTTGGCCTGGGAGGACGGTAAGGGCAATGTCTGGTTGACCTACAATGACCCGCAATATATCGCCGATCGCCACAGAATCCGTAACCGCGCCGAGGTGATCGGAAAAATGACCAAGGCCCTGGACACATTGACCGATAAGGCGACACAGCCTTAAGTGCCCGCCGCCTTGCGGCAATCCCTGGCGGAGGGTCTGCAACGGCTCGATTTGCGGCTTGACCGCGGCGATCAGCAGCGCCTGCTGCGTTACCTGGCTGTGCTCGAGAAATGGAACCGTGCCTATAATCTCACGGCGGTGCGCGACATTGCACAGATGATCCCGCGGCATCTGCTGGACAGTCTCGCGGTCCTGCCTTATATCAAGGGTCCGCAGGTGCTCGATATCGGTAGCGGGGCGGGGTTTCCGGGGATTCCCCTGGCCGTTGCCCTGCCGGCATGGCGTTTTGTCCTGTTGGACAGCAACGCCAAAAAGACCCGCTTTCTTGTGCACGCGGTGGCGGAATTGGCCTTGAATAACGTGACAGTTGTTCACAAACGCGTGGAACAATTTCACCCGGCGGAGAAATTCGATACCCTGGTGTCTCGCGCCTTTGCCACGATTGCTGATATGCTAGTCGCCGCCGGCCACCTGTGCGCAGCGGGGGGCAGCATCGTGGCGATGAAGGGCGTCTATCCCGACGCGGAGCTTGCCGCCATCCCCGGTGAGTATAAAGTAAGCACCGTGCAGGCACTGCTGGTGCCGGGATTGGAGGCAGCGCGGCACGTCGTGGTGATAACGCCACGTTCGGTACAATAATTTTCGACAGAGGGGACTGCCCGATGGGCAAAATCATAGCGATCGCCAATCAGAAAGGTGGGGTCGGTAAGACCACCACCGGTATCAACCTGGCGGCGTCACTGGTCAGAACCCGGCGCAAGGTCCTGCTGGTGGATATCGACCCGCAGGGCAACGCCACCATGGGCAGCGGCGCCAACAAGGATGAGATCAATACCACCACCTATGAGGTGCTGATCGGCATTGCCACCATTGACAACGCCTTGCTCACGGTGGAAGGCGGCTATGACCTGGTGCCGGCCAACGGGAACCTGTCCGGCGCGGAAGTCGAGTTGATCAACCTTGACCGCCGTGAGCGCCGCCTGCACAAGGCGCTCGAGCTGATTGCCGACGACTACGAGTATATTCTGATCGATTGTCCGCCGGCATTGAATCTGTTGACCCTGAATGCCTTGGTCGCCGCGGACGCGGTCATGATTCCCATGCAGTGCGAGTATTTTGCCCTGGAAGGTCTGACGGCGCTGCTCAACACCATCAGCAAGGTGCGGCAGGGGCTGAACCCGCGGCTGCAGATCGCCGGGCTGCTGCGTACCATGTTTGATCCCCGCAACAATTTATCCAACGAGGTCTCGGCGCAGCTGCGGGCGCACTTCGGCGATAAGCTCTACCGCACCATTATCCCGCGCAATGTGCGCCTGGCCGAGGCGCCGAGTTTCGGCAAGCCGGTCATTACCTATGATATGGCGTCCAAAGGTGCGCAGGCCTATCTGGCGCTGGCAGGAGAAATCCTGCGGCGCGAACAGGCCGCCTAAATGGGGCAGACACGCATGAGCATGAAAAAACCGCGATTGGGCCGTGGGCTGGACGCCCTGTTGGGTGGCAGTTTGGAGTCCTCCGCGGCGCAAGGTAAGGAAGAGTTGCGTCAATTGCCGGTTGAGATTCTGAAGCGCGGCAAGTATCAGCCCCGCACCCATATGCGCCAGGACGCATTGGAGGAACTGGCAAGTTCGATCAAGTCGCAGGGCGTGGTTCAGCCTATCGTCGTGCGCGAGCTTCCCGCGGGAGAGTACGAGATTGTCGCCGGCGAACGGCGCTGGCGCGCGGCGCAAATGGCGGGGCTGGAGACTATCCCGGCGGTGGTGCGCGAGATCCCGGACGAGGCCGCGATCGCCATCGCCCTGATCGAGAACATCCAACGGGAGAATCTCAATCCCGTTGAAGAGGCCATGGCACTGCAGCGACTGATCGATGAATTTGGCATGACCCACCAACAGACCGCGGACAGTGTGGGCCGGTCCCGCGCCGCGGTCTCTAACCTGCTGCGCCTGCTGTCGTTGAACGCGGATGTGCGGGAATTGGTGGAGCAGGGGCAGATAGATATGGGGCATGCGCGGGCGCTGCTTGCGCTTTCGGGCCAGGCACAAAGCAAAGCCGCGCGCCATGTTGTTGACAAGGACCTGTCCGTGAGGGAAACCGAGCGTATGGTGCGGCGGTTGCTGGAGGCGCCGGCGAAACACAAGACCCGGCCACCGGCCGTCGATGCGGACATCCGTGTTCTGCAGGACGATCTGTCCGGGAAGCTGGGGGCCAAGGTTCGGATCCAGCACAGCAAGGACGGCCGCGGCAAGCTGACCATCGAGTACCACAGTGCCGATGAGCTCGAGGGCATCCTGGCGCACATTCGCTAGCCACGCACTGGTGTTGCCTCATTGTTGAGACTATATATTAAGTTAGCCGACTAAGCGCTCGTAAAATAAAGGATAACTGTTCATGACGCGGATCCTGCCGACGCTGTGCATCATCCTCTCGCTGGTCTCCGGCACGCTGGCCGCCGCGGAATGGAAGGGCCCGGAGGACATCAGGCAGGCGGCGCGACAGGGCAATCCCGAGGCCCAACTGGAAATGGGCATTTTGTACGAGTACGGCTTCTTCATGGCGGAAAATGAGGTGCCCGCGCTGGCGTGGTATATCCTGGCCGCGGAGCAGGGGAGCGAGCGCGCCGCCAGGCTTCGGGACAAGCTCAAGCGCAACATGACGCCGGCGGAAATCGCACAGGCCCAGCGGCTCGGGCCGACACTGGTGAAGGCGGACGCACGGCCGCCGGCCCCGCAAGGCGAGCCGCAACGAGCACCCGCTAAGCCGCAATAAACCGCTACATCGCCGTTTGCGCGAAGGCCGCGTTAAGGCGATGCGCACTCCTGGCGCAAGGCGTGCGACGACGGTCATCGTGTGCCGTCCGCCCTTGCTGTTGCGTCCTTTGCTTCCCCTTCCCTACTGGGTGGCTTGTGTTTCAGTACAGTCCGCCCATTATGATGTCGGTTGTAACGTTTGAACGTGTGCGCCGGCAGTGGCCCGCGCAGCGTGTCTTTACCTAGCGCAGCACTCGGTTTTAGATATCAGTGCTTGCTTTATTATGATTCTCTTATATACTAACATGTCAGCTGACCTCATGTTGACCGTGCGCTATGGCTGACTTTACACTCGCCCACACGGATCGTCCGGGATACATTGAAAATACTAAAGGTGTCGGCCTAAGGCCATGGCATGAGTGGCGCTTCGCAAAGACTGCATCAGGGGATTCGACTGGTATTGATGACGCAGTTAGTGCTGACACTCGTGGCGGCGACCGTATTTCTCATTGCGCAAGGTTGGTTCCAGGGGTTCTCAGCAGTCTACGGCGGAGCCATGACCATGGCCGCCACAGGGTGGCTGGGGCTGCGCATTCGCCGGGCCAGTGAGCTGGGCAGGGCCAATCCGTCCCGCGGTGGGCTGGTGCTGTATTCGGGGATAGCCCAGCGTTTTGTGTTTATTGTAGTGGCATTTATCGTGGGCATGGGTGTGCTGAAGCTGAGCCCGTTACCACTATTGGCGGCGTTTGCCGCCGCGCAATTTGGCTACGTGTTGGCCGCGAGTCGTTGCTAGACGTCAGCATGGCGCGCGGTTGCAGGCCGAGGGGAAAGCCGCGACGAAATTGTTCGTCGTTATCCGAGGTTTGGTACGCTAAGAACGGCTGAAGACGGCCGTTGGGAGAGCAATGTGGCTGAGACGGGTTCATCGGCAACAGACTATATCCGGCACCACCTGACCAACCTTAGCGTGGGCGAAGGTTTCTGGACCTTTCACCTCGATACCCTGGCGTTCTCCTTTGTCCTCGGCATGGTTATCCTGGCCCTGTTCCGTACTGCCGCCCGTCGCGCGACCTCGGATGTCCCCGGGCCAATCCAGAACTTCGTCGAGATCCTTGTTGATTTTGTCGACACCCAGGTCAAGGATACGTTTCACGGCCGCAGCGAGTTGATCGCGCCGCTCGCGCTCACGATCTTCGTGTGGGTGTTCCTGATGAACTTCATGGACCTGATCCCGGTCGACCTGTTGCCGTGGGCCGCCAAAAAGGCGGGCGTTCACTATCTCCGCGTCGTACCCACGACGGATGTCAATGCCACCTTCGCCATGTCGCTTACCGTATTCGCGCTGATCATTTTCTATAGCCTGAAGATCAAGGGGCCGTTGGGCTTCGCCAAGGAGATGACCTTGAGCCCTTTTCCCAAATGGTACTTCATACCGGTCAACCTGGTGCTGAAGCTGGTCGAAGAGCTGGCCAAGCCCGTGTCACTGGCCTTGCGTCTGTTCGGTAACCTCTACGCCGGTGAGCTGATATTTATATTAATCGCCTTGCTTCCCTGGTATCTGCAGTTTCTGTTGGGCTGGCCGTGGGCGGTGTTTCACATCCTGATCATCACCTTACAAGCGTTTATCTTCATGGTGCTCACCATCGTCTATCTCAGCATGGCGCATGAAGACCACGCATGAAGACCATTAGTTACTTTAAACCCTGGCTTTAGGAGGCAAGATGGAAATCGTTTCTTTAATCGCTGACGTGCAAGGCATGACTGTCATTGCCGTAGGTCTCGTTCTGGGCATGGGCGCCATGGGTACCGCGATCGGTTTCGGTCTGCTCGGCGGCAAGTTTTTGGAGGGCGCCGCCCGCCAGCCGGAGATCGTTCCCATGCTGCAGGTCAAGATGTTTATCGTCGCCGGTCTGTTGGACGCGGTGACCATGATCGGTGTGGGTCTGGCGTTGTTTTTCACCTTCGCCAACCCGTTTGTCGATGCGGTCAAGGCGGCCGCCGGTGGCTAAGGAAACGACTTAAGAGTCCTTGATTTGACCAATCCGGAATCAGCGGGGAGCGCACAGTGAACATCAACGCGACACTCTTGGGCCAAATGATTACCTTTGGGCTTCTGGTCTTGTTTACCATGAAGTATGTCTGGCCGCCCCTGGTGCAGGCCATGGCCGAGCGCCAGAAACGCATCGCCGACGGTTTCGCGGCCGCGGAAAAGGGCAAGCGCGAACTGCAGCTGGCGGAAAAACGCTCGACCGACATGCTGCGCGACGCCAAGGAGAAGGAGGTCAGCGACGAGGCCAAGGCGCACGCCAAGGCCGAGGCCGAGCGCATCCTCGCCAGCGCGCGGGGTGATATCGACCAGGAGATCATTCGCGCCCGCGAGGAACTGCGGGGCCGTGTCGCCGATCTCGTAGTCGCGGCGGCCGGCAGGATCCTGGAGAAGGAAATCGACGCCAAGGCGCACGCAAAGCTTCTCGAAGGCGTGGTGAAGCAGCTTTAGGAAAAAACCTCCATGGCCCAAGAAAAGAAAACCCTGGCACGCCCCTACGCCGAAGCCGCCTTCCAGCTGGCGCAACAGCGTGGCAGGCTGGCGCCGTGGTCGGAGATGTTAGGATTGACCGCGGCGGTGGCGGCGGATGGACGTGTCGTGGCAGCGGTTGGTAATCCACGCGTCGGGCGCGACGAGCTGGTTGAGCTGTTTACCGGGTTAGGAGGCAGCAAGCAGGACCAGGACGGGATCAATTTCATCCGTCTGTTGGTGGAAAACGACCGGCTGGTGCTGCTGCCAGACATCTCGGAGTTGTTCGACTTGCTCAAGGCCGACGCCGAAGGGACCATCGAGGCCGAAGTGGTCTCGGCCTTCGAGGTCAGTGACGCGCAGGCAAAGTCATTTGCCGCGGCGTTGAAGAAAAAATTCGGTCGTGAGGTCACCCTGTTAACGCGGGTGGACAAATCGCTCCTAGGCGGTATCGTGATTCGTGCCGGTGATGTGGTCATCGACGGGTCGGTCCGGGGTCGTTTACAGGACCTGTCATCACAGTTTAATCAGTAAAGGATGGGCTAAATGCAACTGAATCCTTCCGAAATCAGCGATCTCCTCAAAGGGCGGATCGAGAAATTCGAGGCCAAGGCCGAGGCCCGCACCGAAGGCACCATCGTGGCCCTCACCGATGGCATCTGCCGTATCCACGGCCTGTCCGATGTCATGCAGGGTGAAATGATCGAATTCCCCGGTAACACCTATGGCCTGGCCCTGAACCTGGAGCGCGATTCTGTCGGCGCGGTGATTATGGGTCCCTATACGCATATTTCCGAAGGCGACAGCGTCAGGTGTACCGGCAGGATTCTTGAGGTGCCCGTCGGTCCCGAGCTCATGGGTCGTGTGGTCAATTCCCTGGGTCATCCCATCGATGGCCGTGGCGCAGTGGAGACCAAGCTTCACTCACCGATAGAAAAAGTGGCCCCCGGCGTGATCACGCGCCAGTCCGTGTCGGTACCGGTGCAAACAGGCCTGAAATCCATCGACTCCATGGTGCCGATCGGACGCGGGCAGCGTGAGCTGATTATCGGCGATCGCCAGACCGGAAAGACCGCGCTTGCCATTGACACCATTATCAATCAGAAAGGCACCGGCGTCGTTTGCATCTATGTGGCCGTTGGCCAGAAGGCCTCGTCGGTCGCGAGCGTGGTGCGCAAACTGGAAGAGCACGGTGCCATGGGGCACACCATCGTGGTGGCGGCGACCGCGGCCGAAAGCGCGGCCTTGCAATATATCGCGCCCTATGCCGGCTGCACCATGGGTGAGTATTTCCGTGACCGTGGCGAGGACGCACTGGTTATCTATGACGACCTGACCAAGCAGGCCTGGGCCTATCGTCAGGTCTCGTTGTTGTTGCGTCGCCCGCCGGGACGCGAGGCCTACCCCGGGGATGTGTTCTACCTGCACTCGCGCCTGCTGGAACGCGCGGCCCGCGTGAATGCCGATTATGTCGAGAAATTCACCAAAGGCAAGGTCACGGGCAGGACCGGCTCGTTGACGGCGTTGCCTATTATTGAAACCCAGGCCGGTGACGTCTCCGCCTTCGTGCCGACCAATGTGATTTCCATTACCGACGGACAGATCTTCCTGGAAACCGATTTGTTCAATGCCGGTATTCGTCCGGCCATTAATGCCGGTTTGTCGGTCTCGCGCGTCGGCGGCGCCGCGCAGACCAAGATTATCAAGAAGTTGGGTGGCGGCGTGCGCCTGGCGCTGGCCCAGTACCGCGAGCTGGCGGCCTTTGCCCAGTTCGCTTCCGATCTGGACGAGACCACGCGCAAGCAGATCGAGCGCGGCCAGCGCATCACCGAGCTCTTGAAGCAGCCGCAGTACTCGCCCATGAACGTGGCGCAGATGGCGGTAACGTTGTTCGCGGCCAATGAAGGCTACCTCGATGACGTCGAGGTGGAGAAGGTGCGCGACTTTGAGGATGCACTCCAGGCCTATATGAAATCCAGCCACGCCGAGTTGATGCAGAAGATCGATCAGGAGGGCGATTATACCGACGAGGTGGCCGCGGCCTTGAAGGCGGCGTTGGACGAATTCAAGTCCAGCCACAGCTGGTAGGGGATCATCGATGGCGACCGGCAAAGAAATCCGCAACCAGATAAAGAGCATCAAGAACACGCAGAAGATCACGCGTGCGATGCAGATGGTGGCGGCGAGCAAGATGCGTAAGGCCCAGCAGCAGATGCGCACCTCCCGCCCCTACGCGGAGAAGATTCGCAACGTCCTGTGTCATGTGCACCAGGCGCATCCCGAATACCACCACCCGTTCCTGGAGGAGCGCGAGGTCAAGCGCGCGGCTTTCATCGTCATCACCTCCGATCGCGGGCTCTGCGGCGGTCTCAATGCGAATGTCCACAAGGCCGCCATCGGCGCCATGAGCTTGTTGCACGATAAGAAGGTCGAGATCGAGGTCTGCGCCATCGGCACCAAAGGCCTGGCGTTCATGCAACGCGTGGGCGCCAATGTCATCTCGCAGGCGTCCGCACTCGGCGACAGGCCCCGGATCGAGGATCTGATCGGCGCGGTCAAAGTGATGTTAGATGCCTACGCCGAAAGCCGTTTGGACCAGATTCACCTCGTTTACAACCGCTTTATCAACACGATGACCCAGCGGCCGATGGTGGAACAATTGCTGCCGTGCGGTGCGAGAGTCGAAGAAAACCTCAAGCATCACTGGGATTACATCTATGATCCCGATGCCAAGGAGGTGCTGGACGAGCTGCTGACGCGCTATCTTGAGGCGCAGGTCTTTCATGGGGTGGTGGAGAATCTGGCCTCGGAACAGTCGGCGCGTATGGTCGCCATGAAATCGGCGACCGATAATGCCGGCAAGCTCATCGATGAGCTGACGTTGCGCTACAACAAGGCGCGTCAGGCGGCCATCACGCAGGAGATTTCCGAGATCGTGGGCGGCGCGGCGGCGGTATAGCGACTTTTTTGGCAGATTGAGCTCTAGAGGGGTAAGCAATGAGTACAGGCGAGATTGTGCAAATCATCGGTGCGGTGGTCGACGTGGAGTTCCCGCGCGAGGGCCTGCCAAAGGTCTATGACGCCCTGGTAGTGGATGACGCGGGCCTGACCCTGGAGGTCGAGCAGCAGCTGGGCGACGGTGTCGTGCGCTGCATCGCCATGGGCTCCTCCGACGGGCTGCGCCGCGGCATGAAGACCAGCAATACCGGCGCCCCGATCTCGATTCCGGTGGGGGAAAAGACGCTGGGGCGTATCATGGATGTGCTCGGCGAGCCGGTGGACGAGAAGGGGCCTGTCGGCGAGGAAAAACGCATGCCCATCCACCGCGCCGCCCCAAGCTACGAAGAGCTGGCGGCCTCCACCGAGCTGCTTGAGACCGGGATCAAGGTCATCGACCTGATGTGCCCCTTCGCCAAGGGCGGCAAGGTCGGGCTGTTCGGGGGCGCCGGCGTGGGCAAGACCGTGAATATGATGGAGCTCATCCGCAACATCGCCATCGAGCATGCCGGCTATTCGGTGTTCGCCGGCGTCGGCGAGCGCACCCGTGAAGGTAACGACTTCTACCATGAGATGAAAGACAGCAAGGTGCTCGACAAGGTGGCGCTGGTCTACGGGCAGATGAATGAGCCCCCGGGTAGCCGCCTGCGAGTGGGACTCACGGGCCTGACCATCTCCGAGTATTTCCGCGACGAAGGCCGCGATGTGCTGTTATTCATTGACAATATTTATCGCTATACGCTGGCGGGCACCGAGGTCTCCGCCCTGCTCGGGCGCATGCCCTCGGCGGTCGGCTATCAGCCCAACCTGGCCGAAGAAATGGGTACGCTGCAAGAGCGCATCACTTCGACCAAGACGGGTTCCATCACCTCGATCCAGGCGGTGTACGTGCCGGCGGACGACTTGACGGATCCGTCACCGGCCACCACCTTCGCCCACCTCGATGCCACCGTGGTGTTGTCGCGCCAGGTCTCGGAGCTCGGCATCTATCCGGCGGTGGACCCCTTGGATTCAACCAGTCGTCAGGTAGACCCCAATGTCATCGGCGAGGAGCATTACAGTACCACCCGCGATGTGCAGGCGGTGTTGCAGCGCTACAAGGAGCTGCAAGACATCATCGCCATCCTGGGCATGGACGAGCTGTCCGAGGATGACAAGCTGTCGGTATCGCGGGCGCGTAAGATCCAACGTTTCCTGTCGCAGCCGTTCTTCGTGGCCGAGGTGTTCACCGGTAAGGGGGGCAAGTACGTGCCGCTTAAGGAGACGATCCGCGGTTTCCGCGGCATTGTCGAGGGCGAATACGACCACCTGCCGGAGCAGGCCTTTTATATGGTCGGCAATATCGACGAGGCCGTCGAAAAGGCGAAGACCCTGTAACCGGAAGGTGATAAACTATGGCCATGACCCTGCATGTGGATATTGTCAGCAGCGAAGAAGAGATCTATTCGGGCAAGGCCGAGATCCTGGTGGCCCCGATCATCAGCGGTGAGGTCGGGATCATGCCCGGCCATGCGCAGTTGCTGGCGCCGCTCAAATCCGGCGAGGTCCGGGTCCGTCTCGGCGACAAGGAGCAGTCCTTCTACGTCTCCGGTGGGCTGCTGGAAGTCCAGCCTCATGTGGTGACCGTGCTGGCCGATACCGCCGTACGCGCCAAGGACCTGGACGAGGCCCAAGCCCTGGAGGCCAAACGGCGGGCGGAGGAGGCCATGAAGGACAAGAAGTCCAAGGTCGATTACGCCCGGGTGGAGGCCGAGCTGGCCGAGGCCATGGCCCAGTTGCGTGCCATCGACAAGATCCGCAAACGGACGCAAAAGTAAGCGACCCAGTCATTGAAAACCGGGACAAGGTGCATCATGGACAGAGCACGACGTGCGTATTTCATCCGCAGCATGAGACCACAAGTGTCACGCCCCATTACAGCCCAGTGCCGCGGCTGTGGATGCCCCGCCCCGTATTCCGTAGCCTTATAATTCCAAAGCAGTACGCCGACCGCTGCCCCGATCGTTGTTTTAACTTTTATCTGCTCCGAGTAACAGTAACGGTGGAAAAGCCCATGATTGAATCCGTAGTGGAAAAGAACAAAGTCGTCTCCCTGACCTATGTGCTGCACAATCAGAGCGGCGAAATCTTTGAGTATACCGATTTGCCCGTCACGTATGTGCACGGCGGCAATAGCGACTTATTTGAAAAAATCGAACAGACCCTGGAAGGGCACAAGGTCGGCGATAAGGTGGAAGTGGAGCTCAGCCCGAGCGAGGGTTTTGGAGACCACGATCCCGCATTGACGTTTACCGATGACCTGGAAAACGTCCCCCAGGAGCTGCGCCGGGTCGGCACCGACTTCGAGGCGCAGAGCGCCAACGGTGAAGTGCTGAAGTTCGTCGTCACCGATATCGACACCAAACACGGGATGGTCACGGTGGATTCCAACCACCCGCTCGCCGGACAGACGGTGCGTTTCCAACTGACCATTCAGGATATCCGCGATGCCACCCCGGAGGAGGTGCAAACGGGCAAGACCGAATCGGTGTTCGCCCCGATGCTGCATTAGGTTCCGAGGCGGAAATACGCGCATACCCCTAAAAAATACCTTTTCAGTTTCTGAGTTTGCTGCTCTACTATTCTCTAGTTAGGGAAGATATTCTCTAGTTAGGGAAGATCTGGCTTAAGTTGAGCTTCCCGCGGTCCCGGGATGGACTTATTCAGGGGTTCGTTAATAATATTGGCAAGCTGAGACCGGGCGGGCTATCCCGCCTTTTGTTATCCGTAGCTGGGCTGTGGTTAAATCTCCGACCGTATGACGACCAAGCGATCTCCCCTGGAAATAGTCATTCTTGCCGCCGGCAAGGGTACGCGCATGTATTCCGAGCTGCCCAAGGTGTTGCATGAGCTCGGCGGCCGGCCGCTATTGGCCCATGTGGTCGCCGGGGCCCGGGCGATCGGCGGCGATGTCATTCACGTGATCTACGGTCACGGCGGTGAGCAAGTGCCGGCGCGCTTTGCCGGCGAGACACTCAAGTGGGTCCTGCAGTCCGAGCAGCTGGGCACCGGTCACGCGCTCATGCAGGCCATGCCGCAGGTGGCCCGGGATGCCATGGTCTTGGTCCTGTACGGCGATGTGCCTTTGATACAGACCGGTACGCTGAGACAGTTGTTGGCGGCCGCCGGCGAGCGCACCCTGGCGATCCTGACGGCCGAGTTCGATGAGCCCGGCGGCTACGGGCGGATCGTGCGCGAGCGCGGCGGTAAGGTTGCCCGTATTGTCGAGCGCAAGGACGCCTCGGCGGAGGAGTTGGCGATCAAGGAGATCAACACCGGCTTTCTGGCGGCCCCGGCGCGCTTGCTCAACGGCTGGCTGGCGAGCCTCAACAATGAAAACGCCCAGGGCGAATACTATCTCACGGACGTTATCGCCATGGCGGTGGCCGACGGCGTCGAGGTCGCCACCGTTCAGCCGGCCTGGGAGTGGGAGATCATGGGGGTCAACAGCAAGCGGGAGCTGGCGCAGCTCGAGCGCATCTACCAAGGCAATCAGGCCGATGCCTTGATGCAGCAGGGCGTCACCTTGCGCGATCCGGCGCGTTTCGACCTGCGCGGCGAGCTCAGCGCCGGGCGTGACGTGATGATCGATATTAATGTCATCCTGGAGGGCAGGGTTGAGCTCGGCGACGGTGTTGAGATCGGTCCCAACAGCCTGATTCGCGACGCCCGCATCGACTCCGGTACCGTCGTGCAGGCGAACTGTGTCATCGAAGGCGCCGACATCGGTCGGCGTTGCCGCATCGGCCCGTTTGCGCGCATCCGGCCCGAGACCCGCATCGCCGATGCCGCCCACATCGGCAATTTTGTCGAGATTAAGAAATCCGACATCGGGGAGGGCAGCAAGGTCAACCATTTAAGCAACGTCGGCGACAGCGAAGTGGGCAAAACCGTCAACATCGGGGCAGGGACCATTACCTGTAACTATGACGGTGTGAACAAACACCGGACGATCATCGGCGACCATGTGTTCATCGGTTCGGGCACGCAGCTCGTCGCGCCGGTGACGGTCGGCGATGATGCCTTTATCGGCGCGGGTTCGACTATCGCCCGCGACGCTCCCTCCGGTGAGCTGACATTGAGCCGCGTGAAACAGCGGACGATTGCAGGTTGGCGGCGGCCCAAGAAGCGTGGCTCAACCGGCAAGTAATATAACCAAGGCGTGATAGCGAGGTAGATTCTGATATGTGTGGCATTGTCGGCGCGACCGCGCAGCGGGATGTGGTGCCCATCCTGATGGAAGGCCTGAAGCGGCTCGAGTACCGCGGCTACGACTCGGCCGGCATTGCCGTGGTCGACGACGCAGGTTGTCTCACCCGTGTGCGGCAGCCGGGCAAGGTCGCGGCGTTGGAGGGCGAGATCAACAACGCATTGCACGGCCGGCTCGGCATCGCCCATACCCGTTGGGCCACGCACGGCGAGCCGACCCAGTCCAATGCCCACCCCCATGTATGCCGGGAATCCGTGGCCGTGGTGCACAATGGCATCATCGAGAATCACGAGGAACTGAGGAAAGCGCAACAAGAAAAGAACTACGAGTTCACCTCCGAGACCGATACCGAGGTCATCGTCCATCAGGTCTACGATTATCATGTGGCGGCGGGTAAGGATCTGCTGGAATCGGTGCGTCTGGCCGTCAACGATCTCCGCGGCGCCTATGCCCTGGGCGTGATCAGCAACAAGGAGCCCGGGCGGCTGGTCGCCGCCAGGCTGGGCAGCCCGCTGGTGATCGGGATCGGCATCGGCGAGCACTTTATCGCCTCCGACGTCGCCGCCCTGCTGCCGGTGACCCAGCGCTTTATTTTTCTCGAAGAGGGCGATATCGCCGATCTAACCCAGGAAAGCGTGACGATTTACGATTCCACCGGCAAGAAAGTCGAACGGCCGGTGCGCAAGAGCGAACTGACGGCTGATGCGGTCGACCGCGGCGGCTACCGTCATTACATGCTCAAGGAGATCTTCGAGCAGCCGCAGGCGCTTGCCGAGACCCTGGAGGGCCGTCTTGCCAATGACCGGGTGCTGGAAGAGGCCTTCGGAGTGGACGCGTCGCGCGTCCTCGATACGGTCGAGGGCGTGCACATCATCGCCTGCGGGACCAGCTATCACGCCGGCATGGTCGGACGCTACTGGCTCGAATCCATCGCCGGGATACCGTGCCGCGTTGAGGTCGCAAGCGAATTCCGCTATCGCCGGCCTGTGGCCAGCAAAAACACCCTGGTGGTGACCCTGTCCCAGTCCGGTGAGACTGCGGACACCATCGCCGCCCTGAAGGAGGCCAAGCGGCTTGGTTTTGGGCATTCGCTGACCATCTGCAACGTGCCGGAGAGTTCGCTGGTCAGGGAATCGGAGCTCGTGTTGATGACACGCGCCGGCCCTGAGATCGGTGTGGCCTCGACCAAGGCCTTCACCACCCAGCTCGTGGCGATGATGCTGCTGGTCATTGTGCTGGGTCGTCGCCACGGCATGGTGCCTGAGACGGAGACGAGGCTCGTCGAGCAATTGAAAAGCCTGCCCGGTACCATCGAGCGGGTGTTGGAGCTCGACTCCCTGATCAACACCCTGTCCGAACAATTCGCCGACAAGCACCATGCCCTGTTTCTGGGGCGTGGCGCGATGTATCCGGTGGCGATGGAAGGCGCCTTAAAGTTAAAAGAGATCTCCTACATACACGCCGAGGCCTATCCGGCCGGTGAATTGAAACACGGTCCGCTGGCGCTGGTGGATGCGGAGATGCCGGTCATTGCCGTGGCGCCCAATAACGAACTTCTTGAAAAACTGAAATCCAATCTGCAGGAGGTCCGCGCCCGCGGCGGGGAGCTGTTCGTGTTCGCCGATCGCGCGGCCGGGGTGCAGCACACGCCCGGCACCCAGGTGCTGGAAGTGGCGCCGATCGATGACAGCATCGCGCCCATCGTCTATACCGTCCCGCTGCAACTGCTGGCCTATCACGTGGCGGTGCTCAAAGGCACCGACGTCGACAAGCCGCGTAACCTCGCCAAGTCGGTGACCGTAGAATAGCGGCTGTGAGTGCGCGCTGTATATCCGCAAGCGCAATTTCTTTCGCGTCTGTCCTTGTGGTGTGCGAATGCCCGAGATGAGCGTGTGCATATAACTCACAACATGCCGCCGCTGCAAGAGTTATGAGATAAAGTAGGCAGTCCTGGCGTTGAGGGCGGAGTCGTACATGGCGGCGACGCCGCAGATCTCGACGGGAACAACCCATTCATCCGTGTCAAATCCCATGATGCCCAATGAGGGAGAACAAACCTGGAACTTTACGCCGGCCTCCTTCGCCAATTCGATCTGTTCTTCCAGCGAAGACATCTGTCCTTTCATCATGTAGTTAAAAAGCTTGCGACCAATACCGCCGAAAGACATTCTGGAAGGCGCGAGATCCTTGCTGCTGCCGGGAAGCATGAGGTTGATCATCTTATGCATGAATTTCTTTCCTTTTAATTTCTTGCCCTTTTTGACGACGGTGCAGCCCCAGAAGGTAAAAAACATGGTGACTTCCATTCCCATGGCGACCGCGCCGTTTGCCATGAAAAAGGCCGCCATGGCCTTATCAAAATCACTGGACAACAGAATGATAGAGACTTTATCTTCAGGCACCCTTTGCTTAAGATCAACGATCTGATCTTCCAAGGCAGAGATTCGTGACACAAGGTCTAAATCGGTTGAGTCTTTTCGCGCAACGGTCGCTTCCATTTTGGTTCTCCTGGTTTAGTAAAAAACAATAGGTTCCGGGCAATGTTTCTACTACCCACAGTCTTTGAGTGCCTTGTTTCTATCTTAAGAGAAAAAGAATATACCAACCCACAAAAAGAGCCAAAGAAAATATTTTGTTAGTTAATCTAACAAACAGAAATTTTTTTATTAAAAAGGTCCATGCCATGCATCTGTTGAACGTTCTTGATCTGCTCGAAGGGGTTCAAGTCATAGAGCGGAAAATTTTTTTGGCCATCATGTATTCCGGTTTGCGCATGCCCCAGTTCCGGGCCATGCGTTTCCTGGAGAAATCCGGAAGGACAACAGTCTCTGAGTTAAGCCGTAAACTGAACGTTACCCGGGCGACGGCCAGCGTGCTTGTCAACGAGCTCTTGAAGGCGGGTCTTGTCGTTACCGTAGAGAATCAGTCGGACAGACGATCTTTCTATTTAGAGCTTACGGAATCGGGAAGCAAAAGACTGAACGCCGCGAGGGCAGAAATCTCAGTTGTGCAGACCCATATCTCCCGCGATCTGTCTGACCAAACGATACGGGTGCTGAACAACTTTTCGGAAACGATAAAGTGGAAAAGATGAGGCACGCACCCGTTTATCGGGCTTTATCGAAAGCACCCCTGGAGAGAACCAACCATTCTATCCCGCTGATGGAGTCGGGCTCGGCCCCGTCCGTGGACAATAAAGCTTTATCTTCACAACGCTCTCCCCTTCTATGATGAGTATCGCGCAAGCAGCGGCGCGGCCATGCCTTTTGGCGACTTCAGGCAAGGAGCCCTGAACCCAACCCTCGTGATTATGGGGTTCGGAGCGCTCCCTTTCGGGTGCCGCGAACGCCCGTGAACCTGCCCTTGGCCAGGCCAGCGGATGACCGTCGGGCAGCGCCCGGGCAGGCGATATCGGTGAGGACAGCCCGGGCGGCCGCCAGGTCTGAGATTCTCCGGGTATATCAACCGGCGGATAACCGGACCGCCGTGCCCGATTTGACTACCATCCGGCTGGACAGTGAGGTGGCGGACTATTACCATGGCGTCGGTCCACCCGCGGTTGTCCCAAGGCCCGGCCATGGCCGAAGGGGTCGTCGGCGTGGATTGGTCGCCGTCATGACCGCGCCGATGGCGCCGGACCGATCAACGGTGCACATTGGCGGCCGGGTCGCAATGGTTGATGGGCGGCGACCGCGGTATCTTTGCATTGCGGTTTGCACAAGGATTCTAAAAGGCGCACCGCACGGTCCGTGCCGGCCGGTACGCAACATCGCTATGATTGACTGCCCAACAACATAACTAAACGCAAGGAGAAGACACTATGAAGGCAACTCACGCGGTTATTGGCACATGGACAAAATGTCTGGCCGTGACAATGGCGGCGCTCGCGCTCGGTCTGTCGGCACAAACGGGCGCCGCGGCCGAGGGCACGGGCCCGTGCGCCGACGACGTGGCGAGGTTATGCCAGGGCGTGCCGCCGGGCGGCGGGCGCATCGCGCGCTGTCTCAAGGCCAACAAGGACGAGTTGACGCAGGCCTGCAAGGACCACCTCGGCGAGGCGGGTAGGAAGGTGCGGGAAGCCCGTAGCGCCTGCGAGAACGATACGTTCCAAGGGCCCGAGGACTACGTGCGGAGCCGCGGAGTGACCGTGACGGTCGTAGACGACCCGGAGTGCCGTCGGCTGATGCGCGACTTCATCGCCGCGCATCCCGAGCTGTGGAAGGAAGACATCGGAGAATAGAGGACATGTGGGACCGCGAGAGGTGTTACCTCCCGGCTTTTGCCGAAGTCGCCGAACAAGAAGTGAGGGATTTGAAATGAAGACCGTCTTTACGCCGAACGCTCCGCATCCCGCGGGCC
>CAMYII010000083.1:22203-54600 GCA_947258385.1 Acidiferrobacterales bacterium | reverse complement strand
CGCCACCATGCCCTGGATCTGGAACAGCAACACCCCTAAGAATATCGGCAAAAACACCCCGCCGGCCAATGTCATCACGAGCAACTGGCGGTGGGTGAGGCTCACGTGCCGGTTGCTGCCGGCCTTCCTGGACAAAAAAATGATATTCATGATTTTATTGTTTACCTGCCTGTTCCCAGTGGTATAGCACTAAATCGCCGCGGCCGCCTGCGTGAATGCAATCGGAGACTGCTCCACTTCGTTAAACGTCAGCAGCTCCCAGGCCTGCTCACTGACAAGCAGCTTGCGCAACAGACGATTGTTCAAATAGTGACCCGATTTATGCGCGCTGAACGAACCGATCAAGGGGTGGCCCAAAAGATAGAGATCGCCGATGGCGTCCAGCACTTTATGTTTTACAAACTCATCTTTATACCGCAGATTATCATTGTTTAGCACACGATAATTGTCCATGACAATGGCGTTATCAAACCCGCCCCCGCGCGCCAGCCCGGCCTGCTGCAGCAGCTCGAGATCGCTCAGAAACCCGAAGGTCCGGGCGCGGCTCACTTCCTTGACGAACGAGGTCGTGGAGAAATCAATGCTGGCTGTCTGGCAGGAATCCGTGAAAACCGGGTGATCGAATTCGATGGTGTAAGAGACCCGGAACCCCTGATAGGGCTCGAACATCGCCCACTTGTCGCCGTCTTCCACGCGGACCTTTTTTCTGATTGCCATGAAGCGCTTCGGCGCGTCCTGCTCGTGGATACCCGCCGACTGGATCAGGAACACAAACGGACTGGCGCTGCCGTCCATGATGGGGACTTCCGGGGCCGTCAGCTCGACGGTGGCATTATCGATTCCCAGTCCCGCGAAGGCGGACATGAGATGCTCAACGGTCGATACCGTGAGCCCGTCGGTGGCCAATGTCGTCGACAGCCGCGTGTCGCTCACGTTCTCAGGACAGGCGCGTATCGCCACAGGAGGCGTCAGATCCACGCGACGGAAAACAATGCCCGAGTCGATAGCTGCCGGATGCAAGGTCAAATAGACCTTCTCCCCTGTATGCAGCCCTATTCCCGTTGCCCGAATGGTATTCTTCAGCGTGCGCTGTTTTATCATTCTGTATTCGAAGATTCTCTGTTGTTTAATACTGTTATTTATTTTTCCGGGTCCAACGTCCGAGTGAACCCTTTAAAAACCTTGGGGACCGATTCCCTATTCGCCCCTCACGCCGTCCCCATCGGGACCCTGAAATCTTACAGTATAGCCCAGGTATTTGGATAGCATTTAAGGGCAAACCCCGAACGCCGTCCATATTCCGCCCATTCAGGACCGCGCCACCGGTAAAGATAGACCGACCAACGGCCTAACGCCAATTCGGCGACCCTGTTGCGGCGATTCAGTCCGCTTGCTTTCTCAGGAAAGCGGGAATATCCAGATACTCCAGATTCGAATCCGCCGCCACGCCCGTCCGGTCGCTGCGTCGATGCCGGATCACGGTCGGTGTGTCCAGCTCCTCGTAGGCCACCGTGCCCGTACCGGTTTTAACGACCTTGTAGGGATGCTGCCGTTTCTTTTCGGTCCCCAGGCCGGTCGCCACCAGCGTGACGCGTAACTGGTTCTGCATCTCCGGATCGATTACGGTCCCGATCACCACCGTGGCATCGTCGGAGGCCAGCTCCTTGACCGTCTTACCGACCTCCTCGAATTCACCGATCGACATGTCCGGACCGCCGGTGACGTTGACCAGGATACCACGGGCACCGGCAATGTTGACGTCCTCAAGCAAGGGGCTCGAGATGGCCGCCAGCGCCGCGTCCGTCGCGCGCTGTTCGCCCGATGCCAGGGCCGAACCCATCATGGCCATGCCCATCTCCGACATGACGGTGCGCACATCGGCAAAATCGACATTGATCAACCCGGGCCGGGTGATAAGCTCCGCGATACCCTGAACCGCGCCCTGCAAGACCTCGTTCGCCGCGGCGAAGGCGCCCAACAGGCTGGCCTCTTTGCCCAGCACGCTGAGCAGCTTCTCATTGGGTATCGTGATGACGGAATCTACATACTCGCCGAGCTCCTTCACGCCCTGCTCGGCCACGGCCATACGCTTGCGGCCCTCGAAGGGGAAGGGCTTGGTGATGACCGCGACCGTGAGTATCCCCAGATCCTTGGCCACGTGTGCCACGACCGGGGCGGCGCCGGTACCGGTGCCACCGCCCATGCCCGCGGTGATAAACACCATATCGGCGCCGTCCAGGACCTCGGCGATCCGCTCCCTGTCCTCGACCGCCGCCTGGCGGCCGATCTTGGGATCGGCGCCACAACCCAGCCCCTTGGTCAGATTCGTGCCCAATTGCAGCACGCTGGACGCGCCGGTTTTCTTCAGCGCCTGCGCGTCCGTGTTGGCATTGATAAACTCGACGCCTTCGATGTTGGCGGCAACCATGTAATCAACGGCGTTGCCTCCTCCACCTCCGACACCGATGACCTTGATAACGGCCTGCTGGCCGTAGGTATCCATCAGCTCAAACATAACAGCGCCTCCTGTGAGTTGCTCTTGTTACCGTGTTTAATTGATTAATCCCGGACATCAGAAATTTCCCTGAAACCAGCTTCTCATTTTGTTGATTATTGCCTTGAGCCCGGTCCCTGGCTCGCCGTGGTACAGATAATCCTTGCCGTCCTGGCTTCTCGCTCCAAACATCACCAGCCCCACACCCGTGGCATAGATAGGGTTGTACACGACATTGGTCAGCCCGCCGATGAACTGCGGTATGCCCAAGCGCACGGGCATATGGAAAATCTCCTCGGCCAGGTCGATCATGCCTTCGAGCTTTGAGCTGCCACCGGTCAGCACGATGCCCGATCCGATGACATCCTCAAAACCGCTGCGGCGAAGTTCGGCCTGCACCAGACCGAAGAGCTCTTCGATACGCGGCTCGATCACCTCGGCCAGCGTCTGCCGGGAAAGCTGGCGCGGCGGCCGGTCACCGACGCTCGGCACTTCAATGCTCTCGTCGCTGCGCGCCAGTTGCGTCAAGGCGCAGCCGTATTTTTTCTTGATATCCTCCGCGTGCTGCGTGGGGGTGCGAAGCGCAACGGCGATATCGTTGGTCACCTGGTCACCGGCGATGGGTATGACGGCGGTATGGCGTATGGCCCCGTCGGTGAAGACCGAGATATCTGTCGTCCCGCCTCCGACATCGACCAGGCAGACACCGAGCTCCCTCTCGTCCTCGGTCAATACCGAGATGCTGGAGGCGAGCTGCTCGAGAATGATATCGTCGACCTCCAGTCCGCAGCGGCGCACGCACTTGATAATGTTCTGCGCCGCACTGACCGCGCCGGTCACGATGTGGACCTTGGCCTCCAGACGTACGCCGCACATGCCAATCGGCTCGCGCACACCTTCCTGCTTGTCGATCACGAACTCCTGAGGCACGACATGCAGAATTTTCTGATCCGCGGGAATGGCCACCGCGCGCGCGGCCTCGATCACGCGGTCCACGTCGCTGGGGCCAACCTCCTTGTCCTTGATGGCGACAATCCCGTGGGAATTGATGCTGCTGATATGGCTGCCCGCGATCCCTGCATAGACCGAGTGAATCTGGCAGCCCGCCATCAGCTCGGCCTCCTCAACGGCACGCTGTATGGACTGTACAGTCGACTCGATGTTGACCACCACGCCTTTCTTCAGCCCTCGGGAAGGATGATGCCCGACGCCGATGATCTCGATCTCTCCGGTGGGCAGGAGCTCGCCGACGATGGCCAGAACCTTTGAGGTGCCGATATCGAGGCCGACAATCAATTTTTCATCTTCTTTCTTTGCCATCTCTCACCCCTTTGCTCTGTCATCCCCAGTTTTCGGGAACGAAGCAGGTCCGGGTCTTGTTGTGTTCGCCCATTGCACGGCGAACCCGTTGCTATAACGCAGATCCACGCGCTTGATCGCCTCCCTATGACGGCCAAGCGCGGATCGATACACGCGCGCGAAACGCTCCAGGCGGTAGTCCGGCTGCTCCTTGCCAAGTATCACGAGCACGCCGTTGTCGAGCCGTATCTCCCAGGTCCGGCGCGCCGTCTGCACCAGAGCGGATATCCGCAGGCCTGCAGTTTCGAGGATCGCGACAAAGCCGGCATACTGTTGGAGCACATACCGATGGCTGTCTTCCGGTCCCGACAAAGACGGCAACCCTTCGCTCGGTTGCAGCTCACCCACATGCACAAGCTCGCCATACGCATTCAACCAGGCCGCTTCGCCCCAGCGCGCCACGAAGCGTTGTTCGCTGAACACGATGTGCACGCCAGATGGCCATTCCCGGCGAACGGACGCGCGGCGCACCCACGGCAGGGCCTCGACATCGGCCTTGATGAGACCCAGGTCAAGCACCAGAAAGTTGCTGTGAGCGTGCGCCAGCACCGCTTTCTCGAGCTCCCACCGGGATACGTTCCTGAACTCGCCTTCAAAGCTGACCTGCCTGACCGGCAGCGTCTCGGCCCGCAACGACCAATCGATGAACAGCAATGACAGCGCCGCCAGCACAACCGCCGCCGCCGCGACCATGCCCGTTTTGTAGGTAATGTCCCGCCCACCCACCGTGATCTCAGCGCTCGACATCACTGCTCTCCAGAATGCGATAGGTCATCTCATCGAAGCCTATCCCCGCGTGTTTGGCCGCCATCGGCACCAGACTGTGATCGGTCAGGCCGGGCACCGTATTGATCTCGAGCACATAGGGCGTGCCCTGCCGGTCGACCATGAAGTCCACCCGGCCCCAACCGTGACAGCCGACGAGCTCGTAGGCCCGTCCCGCGATTTCCTGCAACCGGCGCTCACTCTCGCGGTCCAGGCCGCATGGACAGATATAGGAGGTCGTGTTCAGCTGGTACTTCGCCTGGTAATCGTAAAACTCCTGCGGCGTCTCCACTTTTATCAGCGGCAAGGGTTCGTCACCGAGAAACGCCACCGTATATTCAGGGCCGTCGATGCAGCGCTCGACCAGCACGCGGCGGTCGTATCTGGCCGCCTCTCGCCAGGCCCGATCCAGTCCGGCCACGTCATAAACCTTGGACATGCCGAGACTGGACCCTTCGCGCACCGGCTTTACGAACACCGGGAATCCGAGCCAGCGTGCGACGTCCTGCAGATCGCGGTCGCGGCGCAGTTCGATGTACTCCGGCACCATGATCCCGGCGCCGGCCCACAGCCGCTTGCTGCGCAGTTTGTCCATACCGAGCGCCGAGGCCAGCACGCCGCTACCCGTGTACGGCAGACCCAGCACCTCGAGCGCGCCCTGTATCGCGCCGTCCTCGCCCCCGCGCCCATGCAGGGCGATGAACACGCGATCGAAGCCACCCGTGGCGAGCGTGTTGAGCACCTCGTGATCGGCATCGATTCCATGGGCGTCGACGTGTTTCCGGCGCAGCGCCTCCAGCACCGCCCGGCCGCTGTTCAATGACACCTCGCGCTCGGCCGACAGACCACCCATTAGCACCGCGACCTTACCGAAGCGATCCGCGCTCATGGTGCCTCCCCAATCACGCGCACTTCGCTTTCCAGCCTGACGGCCTGATGGGCCTCGACCTCCCGCCGGATCCGCTCGATCAGCGTCTCGATCTCGGCGGCCGTGGCCCCGCCGGTATTGACAATGAAATTGGCATGGATGTCTGACACGCAGGCGCGGCCTTCACACACGCCCTTCAGTCCGCAGAGCTCGATCAGGCGCGCGGCGTAATCACCCGGCGGATTCTTGAACACGGACCCGGCGTTGGCCGTCTGGGTCGGCTGACTGGCGCCGCGTCGGGCCAACATCGACTTGATCAAGGCCTTGCCTTGCTTCGCCGTGCCCGGCGCCAACGCGAAACGGCCCGCGACGAACCACTCATCAGGCGGACCCTTGACGGATCGGTACCCGACCTCATACTCCACCGGGGTCCGTGTGTGCAAACCACCACCGCGGTCCAGGGTCTCCACGCTCTGCACGATGCTCCAGGTCTCACCGCCGAAGGCGCCTGCGTTCATGACCAGCGCCCCGCCGATGGTTCCCGGGATGCCGGCCAGGAATTCGGCACCGCTAAGACCATGGTTCACGCTGAAGCGCGCCACCTTGGCGCTCGCCACCCCGGCCTCCGCCCGCACCACGCCGTCGTCGGTCACTGCCAGGCCGTTCAACATACCGCTCAAGCCGATGACCGTGCCGCGCACGCCGCCGTCCTTGACCAACAGATTGCTGCCGAGACCAATGCAGTACAGCGCTTCCTCCGGTGGCAGGTTTTTCATGAACATCACCAGATCATCCACATCGGCGGGCTCATAGAAACGTTCCGCGGGGCCACCCACGCGCCAACTGGTATGACGTGACATCGGCTCGCTCAAGCGCATCCTGCCACGCAGCCCTGTCGTTGCCGGCATCACGCTCATGAGCGCTGCCCCGCGGCCAGATCATGGGGTAGGCCCGCCGCGACCTGGCCTATATTGCCCGCCCCCAGGGTCAGCAATACGTCGTTCGCCCGCAAAATATCCTGCAGCACCTGCGGTAACTGGGTGACATCCTCGACGAAGACGGGATCCGCGCGGCCACGGGCGCGGATCGCGCGGCACAGGGCACGGCCGTCGGCGCCGTTGAGTGCTTGCTCGCCGGCCGCGTAAACTTCGGTGATGAGCAGCGGCTCCTGAGCGCTCAAGATGGCGCTGAAGTCGTCGAGCAGATCACGCGTCCGGCTGTAGCGGTGTGGCTGAAACACGACCACCAGGCGACGGCCGGGCCAGGTATGTCTCGCCGCCTCGACGGTGGCGGCGATTTCCCGGGGGTGGTGCGCGTAGTCATCGACAAAAACGACATCCCCGCCGGCACGCGCAATGCTGCCGTTGACCTGAAAGCGACGGCCGATACCTGCAAACTTACTGAAACCGGCGATGATGGCCGCATTGTCAACTTCCAGCACGCGCGCCACCGCGATCGCGGCCAGCGCGTTCAAGACATTGTGCAACCCCGGTTGGTTGAGCGTGACCTGCAGCCAGTTCTGCTCACCCTTCAAGTCAACGGTAAAACGCATGGCGAGGCCATCCTGCTCGATATCACGCGCGCGCACATCGGCGTCTTCACTGAAACCGTAAGTCATTAACGGTTTGTGCACCTCAGGCAGGATCTCCCGCACCACCGGGTCTTCAATGCACAGCACGGCCAGCCCGTAGAACGGCAGATTATGAAGAAAAGCAATGAACGTCCGTTTGAGCGTCGAGAAGTCGCTGCCGTAGGTCTCCATATGATCGGCATCGATATTGGTGACGACGGCCATCAGCGGGTGCAGGTGCATGAATGAGGCGTCGCTTTCATCGGCCTCGGCAACGAGGTATTCCCCGCGGCCCAGACGGGCGTTGACCCCGGCGCTGTTCAGGCGGCCGCCGATCACGAATGTGGGGTCCAGACCGCCTTCGGCCAGCAGGCTCGCGATCAGGCTGGTGGTGGTCGTCTTGCCATGCGTCCCGGCGACGGCCACGCCCTGCTGCAAGCGCATCAGCTCGCCCAGCATCTCGGCCCGCGGAATCACCGGTATCTGCTCATGCAGCGCCGCGGCGACTTCCGGATTGGAGTCATCGACCGCCGAGGAAACCACCACGACATCGGCGTTCTTTACGTAGCCGGGATCATGCCCGATGTGCACGGCGATTCCGAGCTCACGCAGCCGTTTGGTGTTGGCATTGTCCTGGATATCCGACCCCGACACCTGGAACTCGAGGTTGTAGAGTACCTCGGCAATGCCGCACATCCCGACACCCCCGATCCCGACAAAGTGCACTCGCCTCACCCAGCTACGCATTTGCCGCCTCCATACACAGCGACGCCACCGATTCCGCCGCATCCGGCGTGGCACACCCGCGGGCGTTGACCGCCATGCGCAGCAATACCTCACGATTGGCCGCGAACTCCTCGAGCAGCTCGCCCAGCCTCGCCGCCGCAAACTCGGGTTCCGGCAGCAGGATGGCGGCATCGCGATCGGCCAGAAACCGCGCGTTCGCCGTTTGGTGGTCGTCCACGGCATAAGGATATGGCACCAGAATCGACGCGAGTCCCGCCGCCGCCAACTCGGCGACGGTCATCGCGCCTGAACGACAGATTACGAGATCGGCCCAAGCATAGGCTGCCGCCATATCATCGATAAAGGCCTTGACCTCTACCAGGGTCGCCATCTCCGCATAAACGCCCGTCGTCTCGTCGACCCACTTGAGACCGCTTTGATGCCTGATCTGCGGGCGCGTCTCGGCGGACATCGCGAGCACCGCCTCCGGCACGCGCTCGTTGAACACCCTCGCGCCCTGGCTACCGCCGACCACGAGCAGGCGCAGGCGCCCTTCGCGGCCGCGCAGGCGTGCTTCCGGCGCAGGCAAACGAGCGATTTCCGGGCGCACGGGATTGCCCACAATCCGGGTACCGGGCAAACCGGCGAAGGCACCGGGGAATCCGCACAACACGCGCCGGGCAAACACGGACAAAATCCGATTGGTCAATCCCGGGATCGCGTTCTGTTCGTGAATCAACAGCGGGCGGCGCAGCAGCCAGGCCACGAGCGCGCCGGGCCCGGCAACGAACCCGCCCATCGCCAGCACCGCATCGGGCCGCCGCCTGCGCAGCACGCGCAGCGCCTGCCACATGGCGAGCAGCAAGCGGAACGGCACCGTCAACCAACTCCACAGCCCGCGGCGGCGCAGACCCTGAATGGTGATACATTCCAACTCGATGCCGCTGTCGGGCACGAGCCTGTCCTCCAGTCCCTGACGGGTACCCAGCCAGACCACGGCGACACCCTGCCGACGCAGGACCTCGGCGACCGCCAGGCCGGGAAATACATGTCCACCGGTGCCACCTGCCATAATCATCACACCGCTCAATGGCGAGCCCACGAATGCAGTCGAACCTCACGTTCGACCATCAACAACAGTCCCACGGCGATGCAACTGGCGAGCATGCTGCTGCCACCGTAGCTCATGAACGGCAATGTCAGCCCTTTGGTCGGGAGCATGCCCATGTTCACGCCCATATTGATCAATGTCTGCACGGCAAACAGCAGGCCGATACCCTGTGCCAGTCTCGCCGCGAACACGTGACCCGCCTGCTCCGCCCGTCTCGCGATCAGGAAGGACCGCAGGATCAATACGGCGAACAGGGCGATCACCAGCAGCACACCCACGAGCCCCAGTTCCTCGGCAAGCACCGCCAGAATAAAATCGGTGTGCGCCGCGGGCAGATAAAACAGCTTCTGCACACTGGCGCCCAGGCCCACGCCGAACCACTCGCCACGGCCAAAGGCGATGAGGGCCTGTACCAGCTGAAAGCCGCTGTTGAACGGGTCCGCCCAGGGGTTGAGAAATCCGGTCACGCGTTCAAAGCGATAGGGCGAGGCCAGCGTCAACATGGCCGTACCCGCGACGCCGGCGGCAACGATGACAAGGAAATGGCCGAGGCGCACGCCGCCAAGAAACAACATGCCCAATATTGTCAGACAGATCACCACCATCGTACCCAGATCGGGTTGCCGCAACAGCAGCAGTCCGATCACGCCGATGACCAGGCCTATCATCAGGATCCCGGGCACGAAGTTCGGCAAGACCGCCTGCTTGCGCACGAGGTAACCGGCCACGTAGACCACGACAAACACCTTTACCAACTCGGAAGGCTGCAGGTTGATCGTGCCCAGGCGGATCCAACGCGTACTGCCATTGATGTGAACACCGATACCGGGCAGCAACACCATCACCAGCAACGCGATGCCCGTCAACAGGAAATAAGGGCCCGCCCGCTCCCAATGCTGCAGCCGGCTGCGCATGACGAGCGACATGGCGAGCAGCCCGAGCACGATATGCGCGGCGTGGCGCATGAGATAATAGGCGCCGTTGCCGGTGGCGCGCTCGGCAGCGGATACCGACGCCGAATAGACCATGACAGCACCCAAACCGAGAAGCGCAAGCACACTCGTCATGAGCCACATGTCCCAGGCATCGGCGGCGTGTCCGGCCTCGCGGCGTTGCTTGTGCACGGCGGCCTCAGCGATCATCCCGGTCCGCCCCCTCGCCCGTGGCGTTGTCCCTGTTGATCTCGCGAACGGCCGCGGCATAGGCCTCACCACGGTGCTCGAAGTTGTCGTACATGTCGAAGCTGGCACAGGCGGGTGACAACAACACGGTATCGCCCGGCCGCGCCAGCCGCTTCGCGCAGGCCACCGCGGCGTGCATGTCGGCGGCCCTGTGCACCGGGACCGTGTCTTTTAGAAGATCGGCGAGCAGCGGCGCGTCGCGCCCGATCAACACCACCGCCCTGGCGTGTTCGGCGAGGGCCGACTTCAAGGGACTGAAATCCGCGCCCTTGCCCTGCCCGCCGGCGACCAGCACCACCGGCCGGTCCATGCCCGCGAGCGCGGCCGTGGCCGCGCCCACATTGGTGGCCTTGGAATCGTTGATCCACCGCACGCCGTCGTGCTCCATGACGATTTGCGTGCGGTGCGGCAGGCCCTCGAACTCCGCCAGCGTCCGTGTTATCGCGGGCAGCGGCACGCCCATGGCCTCGGCGAGCGCGGTGGCCGCCAGCGCGTTGGCCTGGTTGTGCCGGCCCGGAAGCCTCACGGCGCGACAGGGCATCAACGCGCGCCCGCCACGAACCAGCCAATCCTCATCACCGATGCGCCGGATCCCGTAGTCGTGATCAGACCGCGGCGCCTGCAGACCGAAACGCACGCACGGGCGATCCTCGCGCTGCATCGCCAGCACCAGGGGATCGTCGGCATTGAGCACCATCACGCCATTGCCCTGAAAGACGCGCCGCTTGGCCGTGGCATAGGCGTCCACATCCTCGTAGCGATCCATGTGATCGGAGCTGACGTTGAGCAGCGCCGCCGCGCGTGCATTCAAACGATGGGTGGTTTCGAGCTGAAAACTCGAAAGCTCCAGCACGTAGGCATCCGGTTCCGGATCCCGCAACAGCGACAGCGCCGGCACGCCAATATTCCCGCCGACGGCGGCGTCGAGACCGGCCGCGCGGCACATCATGCCGACCAGCGTCGTCACCGTGCTCTTGCCGTTGGAACCGGTGACCGCGACGATGGGCGCCGACGCCTCACGGGCGAACAGCTCGATATCGCCCAGCACCTGCTTGCCTGCGTCGATGCAACGCGCGATCACCGGCTGCTTGAGCGGTAAGCCGGGGCTGACGACGACCAGATCCGCAGCGTCAAACAGCACCGGCGGCAACCCGCCGGTATGCGCGCGGACATCGGGATACTCGCGACGCAGGGCCGGCAGCGCCGGCGGCTCGTCGCGGGTATCGGTCACCGCCACCTCGTAGCCACGGCCGCGCAGATAGCGCACGCAGGACATCCCGGTCTGCCCAAGGCCGACCACCAGCGCGCGTCGTGGATGCTCGTTTGTCATTAGTGCGGCCTGCATCATTAACGTAGCTTCAGGGTTGCCAGGCCCGACAACACCAGTATGATGGTGATGATCCAGAAACGCACGATCACCCTGGGCTCGGGCCAACCCTTCAATTCGAAGTGATGGTGCAGCGGCGCCATCTTGAAGATGCGCTTGCCGATCAGCTTGTAGGAGGCGACCTGCAGGATGACCGACGCCGTTTCCATGACGAAGATACCGCCCATGATCAGCAATACGATCTCCTGCCTGACAACCACGGCAACAATACCGAGCGCCGCGCCCAACGCCAGCGCGCCGATATCACCCATGAATACGGTCGCCGGATAGGTATTGAACCAAAGAAAACCCAGGCCGGCGCCGACGATCGCCGCGCAGAACACCAGCACTTCCCCCACCCCCGCGATATAAGGGATGCCGAGGTAGCCGGCGAACTGCGTGTTGCCGGTCACATAGGCGAACACCGCCAGGGCGCCGGCGACCATGACCGTCGGCATAATCGCCAGACCGTCCAGGCCATCGGTCAGGTTCACGGCGTTGCTGAATCCGACGATCACCAGATAGGTGAACACGATGAACCACGGCCCTAATTCGACCGCGACATTCTTGAAAAAGGGGACAATGAGCTGCGTCTCGACCGGTGACTGCGCCGTGTGATAGATGAACCCGGCCGCGGCCAGCCCGGCCGCCGTCTGCCAGAAAAACTTCGCCCTGGCGCCGATGCCGCGCGGGTTTTTGTGGATGAGCTTCTTGTAATCATCGACCCAGCCGATAATTCCGAACGCTAGCGTCGTCAATAAAATTACCCATATGAAGCGGTTGCTCAAGTCCGCCCACAGCAGCGTCGCAATGAGGATGGCCACCAGGATCAAGGCCCCGCCCATGGTCGGCGTGCCCGCCTTCGCGAAATGCGTCTCAGGGCCGTCATCACGCACCGTCTGCCCAATCTGGCGGTGACCCAGTCGCCGGATCATCCCCGGACCGATCAGCAGGCAGATCGCGAGCGCGGTCAGCACACCCAATATTCCCCGCAGGGTCAAATATCGGAAAACGTTAAAAAACGAGATGTCGTGCGCGAGAGTGTCGAAAAGATACAGCAGCACTTAGTTCTCTCCGCCGGCAGGGTCTCTGGGGAGAATGCCCTGCACCACGCGTTCCATATGCATGATGCGGGAGCCTTTCACCAGAATCGTCATATCGGTATGCATGCAATCCATAAGCTCCTCGATCAGCGCCTGGTGGCTGGCGAAATGCCGGCCGCCCTTGCCAAAACTCTTGACGGCGTATTGACTGAGCTCGCCCACGGCAAACAGGCGGTTGACCCCGACACGCTTGGCCAGCTCACCGAGGCGCTGGTGGATCCCGGCGGCCGCCTCGCCCAGCTCGGCCATGTCGCCCAGCACCAGCACGCGCTCGCCAAAGACCTCCCTGAGCACCTCGAGCCCCACGGCGACCGAGGCCGGATTGGCATTGTAGGTGTCATCGAGGATACGCGCCCCGCTGATGCCGGTCTTGACCTCCAAGCGTCCGGAGACCGCGCGCAGCTTTTCCAGGCCCTTCTTGATATCCACCAGTCCCGCACCGGCCGCCAGTGAAGCAGTCGTCGCAGCCAGCGCGTTCATGACATTATGTCTGCCCAGCAGTCGTAGTCGCATGTCGATATCTCCCTGCGTTGTGTTGAGGTGAACCAGACTTCCGGTCGCCGTGAGCTCGTACTCCCCACGGACATCGGCCCTGTGTTGCAGCCCGAATGTCAGGCATTTTCTATTCTCCGCCAGTTCCCGCCACAAACCGGCATAGGCATCATCGGCATTGATCACCGCGATCCCGTCCGGCGGCAGGCCGGCGTAGACCTCCCCCTTGGCAAGCGCGATCGCCTCCACGCTGCCGAGCCCCTCGAGATGCGCCTCGGAGGCGTTGGTGATCACGGCGATCGACGGACGCGTGAGCATGGTGAGGTAGTAAATCTCACCGCGGTGGTTCATTCCCATTTCAACCACGGCATAGTTGTCCGTCTGTCTCAACCGCAGCAGTGTCAGCGGTACGCCGATCTCGTTGTTGAGGTTGCCCTCGGTCACCAGCCCGGCAGCGGTTTCATTCATCGCCGCGGCGATCATCTCCTTCACCGTGGTCTTGCCGTTACTCCCGGTCACGGCGATCACCGGGACCGTGAACCGCCGGCGCCAGAAGGCCGCCAGATCGCCCAGCGCGAGACGCGTGTCCTCGGTCATGATATGCGGCAGCGGCGTTGTGACACTGCGGCTCACGATCGCGCCGACGGCCCCGGCGCCCATCGCTGCGGCCAGGAAGTTGTGCCCGTCATAGCTCTCCCCCTTGAGGGCCACGAACAGCTCTTGCGCCTGCAGGCTGCGCGTGTCGGTCGACACTCCGGCAAACACGGCATCCTCACCGATCAAGGGTGCTTTCAGGACCTCGGCGACAGTTGACAAAGACATCAAGCCGCTTCCTCCAGCAGTTCACTCACGGTCCTGCGGTCAGAGTACGGCAGGCGCTCATCGCCGACCTGCTGATATTGCTCATGCCCCTTGCCCGCCACCAGCACGGTGTCATCGTGGCCCGCCCCGCGGAGGGCAAAACGGATTGCCGCGATGCGGTCCCGGATGATTTTGGGATGGACACGCATGCCGGCGACGATGTCCTCGACGATCTGATCGGGAGATTCGTGGCGCGGGTTGTCGTCGGTGACGATGACCCTGTCGGCCAGGCTTTCAGCAATCCGGCCCATCAGCGGCCGCTTGCCACGGTCACGATCCCCGCCGCAGCCGAACACGCACCACAACCGCCCCCCGGTGTGCTCGCGCAGGGCCGCCAGCACCTTCTCCAGCGCGTCCGGCGTATGGGCATAGTCGACAACGACCAGAGGCAGGCCGTGGCCACCGCCGAAGCACTCCATCCTGCCCGCCACGGGCCGGACACGGCTCAAGTGTTGCACGGCCTCATCGAGGTCACGACCGCAGGCGAGCCCAGCCGCCAGCACGGCCAGTAGATTGCTGGCGTTGAAGCGTCCGAACAGACGGCTGTGAAAATGCGCCTCGCCCTGCGGCGTCACCGCATCGAGGGAGAGCCCATCGCGCAGCGCACGGATCGCCAGCGCACGCACATCGCCGCCGTCAACGCCATAGCTCAACGCCGTGGGCGCGCCGTCGCCCGCTTTGCCGCGCGCATCGATGGCGGCCAGCAGCTCGCGACCGAACTCGTCGTCGCGGTTGATCACGGCATGCCCCAGACTCTCGACGGCGAATAGCAGCGATTTGGCCGAGCCGTACGCGGCCATGTCGCCGTGATAGTCCAGGTGATCACGGCTCAGGTTCGTAAAGACCGCGACATCAAAGGCCACCCCCGCCACCCGGTGCTGCACCAGCGCGTGCGAGGAGACCTCCATGCACACGCAGGCGGCACCCGCCTCGAGGAAACCGGCCAACAGGCGGTGCACCGTCAACGCGTCGGGGGTCGTGTGCTCGGCGCTCTCCAGGGCATCGGGAAAACCGCTGCCCAGCGTTCCGATCAACGCGCAGCGCGCGGACGGTTTATCGAGGATCCTGGCCAGCAACTGCGTGCACGTGGTCTTGCCGTTCGTCCCCGTAATACCGATCACAAACAGCGCGCGCGACGGCGACCCATAGAAGCGGTCGGCGATGAAGCCGATCTGCTGCCTCAGGTCCTTGATGCCAAAGACCGGAACCGATAGACCGGGCAGCGGATCGTCGTCGCCCACCTCATGCACGATCGCCACCGCGCCGCGCGATACGGCTTGTTCTGCATAACAGCGCCCGTGGGATTTCACCCCCGGCACCGCGAAAAAGAGCTCGCCCGCCTGCAACGTGCGGCTGTCAAGGCCCAACCCACGGACCACGCGGTCATCGGCCGCACCGACGTCCACAAGTCCGTGCAGCAACTCGCTCAGCTTCCACGCGGCCGTTGCGGGGGACGATGCGCTCATGTCGCCCTCCTCTCACTGGCCTTGACGATCGTCGGCTGCTGTGGCTGCGGGGCATCCGGCGAGATATTGAGCAGCCGCATAGCGCCGGCCATCACCTTGCTGAATATCGGGGCGGCGATTTGCCCGCCGAAGTAGCCTCCGCGCTTCGGGTCATCGACCGCGACCACCATTACCAGGCGGGGACGGGAGGCCGGTGCCACCCCGGCGAACAAGGACACATAATTGTCTTGCGCATAGCTGCCATTGATCAGCTTGTGTACAGTCCCGGTTTTTCCGGCCACACTGTAATGATTGACCTGGGCCGCCGTGCCCGTGCCTCCCCCGCTGACCGACATCTCGAGCATCCTGCGCACCTGCAAAGCGGTCGCTTTTGCCATCACCCGCTCGCCTTGCACGCCGCCGTCGCCATGCAACAAGGACACGGGAACCAGCACACCATCGTTGGCGATCGCGGTATAAGCGCGCGCCAGTTGCAGGGGGGTGATGGAAATGCCGTAGCCAAAAGACAGGGTGGCACGATCGATGGCGGCCCAACGCTCCGGCGGATTGATGATGCCGACCGATTCCCCCGGCAGCCCGCTTCCGGTGGTCTCGCCAAAGCCCACCCCCCTTAACAGGTTCCACAGGCGGTTCTTGCTGATACCCAGGGCGATCTTGGTAGCGCCCACATTGCTGGATTTCTTAATCACACCGGCGACACTCAACCGCCCGTGATTGCGCACATCCTTGATGGTTTTGCGTCCAATGCGGATAACGCCCGGGGCCGTATCGATGAGCGAGTCGGGCGTGTACTTGCCGCTCTCCAGCGCCGCCGCAATGGTAAAGGGTTTTAACGTGGAGCCGGGTTCTATGACATCGGTCACCGCACGATTACGGAATAGCGCGCTGCGCAGATCGGCGCGATTATTGGGATTGAACCCCGGCTCATTGACCATCGCCAGCACCTCGCCGGTACGCACATCCAGCACAATGGCCCAAGCGGCACGCGCCTTGTGCGCGGCGACTGCGCGCTTCAGCTCGCGATAGGCAAGGTACTGAATGCGCCGGTCGAGACTGACGACCAGATCCTTTCCGGGTATCGGCAACGACAAACTCTCAACACTCTCCACGATATTGCCTAGTCGGTCCTTGAGGACCCGCTTTTTGCCCGGAATCGCACGCAAGCGCTCGTCGTAGGCAAGCTCAAGTCCTTCCTGCCCCTGGTCATCGATATTGGTAAAGCCGATAATGTGTCCGGCCACGGCACCGGCCGGATAATAACGGCGGTATTCCCGCTGCAGGGCCACACCGGGCACCTGCAACGCCATGACGCGTTTTGCAATCTCGGGCGTCACATGCCGCTTTAGATACATAAACTCGCGCGCCGCATGGCGCGCCAGCATGTCGGATAAATCGCGCCTGTCCAGGTCGAGTAGCGCGGTCAACTGCCCCCACCGGCCGCCGGCCTGCATCAGCGTCGGCGGGTGGGCCCACACCGAATCGACCGGGGTGCTGATTGCCAGGGGCACGCCATTGCGATCCAGTATCATGCCGCGAACGGCGTTATATTCGGCCACCCTCAGATGGCGCGCGTTGCCCTGGGCCTGCAGATACTCTGAGCTCAGTACTTGAAGGTAAACCGCCCGCACCACGAGCAGTCCCAAGCCGGACACCACCAGGAGCAGCACGGTCCAGTGGCGGAACGAGGACGTCTTGGTCTGCGCTCGATTGCTCATTTGCTCTTGTCCGCCTCTGCGTACACGATCGCGACCTGATCTGGCAGCGGCAGCGCCATGCCCAGGCGCGTGCGTGCGGTCCGCTCGATGCGACGGTGCTGCGCCCAGGCGCCTTCCTCCAACAGCAACTTGCCCCATTCGATATCGAGCGCATCCCGTTCCGCCTTCAGCTCCTGCAATTCGGCGAACATGAGCCGGCTGCTGTGACGCGAATGAATCACCGCCGTCGCCGTCGCCGCCAGGACCGCGCAAGACAACACCACGATCGCGCGGCTAAGCACCGTGCACCTCGATGCGCTCCGCGACGCGCATCACCGCACTGCGCGCCCTTGGGTTGCGCGCGAGCTCTGGCTCGCCAGGGCGTACCGGCTTGCCGATGATCCTCAATCGGGGCCGCAGCGCCGCCTGCGGTATAGGTAAATCAGGCGGATACTCGTCGCCTTTGGCGATCTTGCGCATGAAGCGCTTGACCAGGCGATCCTCCAGCGAATGAAAACTGATCACCACCAGTCGGCCGCCGACGGCCAGGATATCGATTGTCTGCGGCAGGACCGCCTCGAGCTCCTGCAATTCTTGATTGACATGAATGCGAATGGCCTGAAACGTGCGCGTGGCCGGGTCCTTGCCCGGCTCCCGTGTCGGCACAGCCCGTGCCACCAGGGCGGCGAGCTGCGTGGTGGTGGTAATCGGGGCCTGGTCGCGCTGCCTGAGAATTGCCCGGGCAATGCGCCGGGCGAAGCGTTCCTCGCCATACTCCCTGATGACGGTGGCGATGTCCTGTTCGCTCGCCCGGTTCAGCCAGTCCGCCGCGCTCACGCCCGCCTCCGGATCCATGCGCATATCCAACGGGCCGGTCGCGCGGAAGCTGAAGCCGCGCGCCGGGTCGTCCAACTGCGGCGAAGACACGCCCAGGTCCACGAGGATACCGTCGACACGGCCCGTCAAACCCCGGCTTTCACAGATGCGCCCTAGCATCGAAAACGGCCCCTTCTCAATCGTAAAACGTGCATCACCGGCGAAGGCCCCGCGGGCCAGCGCCACGGCCTGCGGATCACGATCTAAGGCCAGCACGCGGCCTTCCGGTCCAAGCCGGCGCAGCAGTTCACCAGCATGCCCACCGCGTCCAAAGGTCGCGTCCACATAGATCCCGCCAGGTTGCACCTGCAGCGCATCCAAGGCCTCATGCAACAGGACGGGGTAATGTTGCTGCGCATTCACCAACCCGCCTACAGCGATAAGGAACCCAATTCCTCTGGCATATCACCATCCTCACCGTCACCCTCACTCGCGCTCAACCATTCGGCGCGTTGCGTATTCCAGGTATCTTCGGCCCAGATCTCGAACTTATTGCCCTGACCGATCAACACAACCTCTTTGTCCAGCCCGGCGAACTCGCGTAGCGGCGGTGGCATCAGAATCCGACCGCTGCCATCGAGCTCGCACTCGGTGGCATGGCCGATCAGCAGACGCCGCAGGCGGCGCACCGCCCGGCTCAGGCTGGGCAGTCGTACCAGTTTGCGTTCCACCTCTTCCCAATCAGGCAGAGGATACAGCAACAGGCATCGGTCACGGCTGTCGACCGTCAACACCAGCTGGCCCTCACATTGGCGCGTCAAGGCATCCCGGTATTTGGTCGGAATCGCCATACGCCCCTTGCTGTCCAGACTCAGCGTGTTAACGCCACGAAACATTCAACCCACCTCAGGCCCCTTGGAATCCACAAAAACCCACTTTTTCCCACTATCTGACACTATAGATATCGGCAAATGCGGGGTCAAGCCATTTTTGCGAATTTCGAGTGACCTTTTCCCTTTTCAGACAGGCGCTTAGCGGACACAGATCAAAGGCGAAGCAGGATATGTTGATAAATCAGGGGATTTACCGGTGTAAGTACCTACATAGCGGGAAAGCCAAGCGAATTTGATCAAATGTGCCGCTGCGTGAGCGCTAACTAACCGATGCCCTGGGAAGGGTTAAATGAGTCGGCCGATAAGCCGGGTTCTGTCGCGGACAGCCATTCATCTGGGACGTGCGTCACCGCACGCCTCAAGCGGCCTACCCGGGAACGGTGCGGGCCACACCCTGGTTCCCCTATTTGGCCTTGCTCCGGGTGGGGTTTACCCTGCCGCACGACGTTACCGCCGGCGCGGTGCGCTCTTACCGCACCATTTCACCCTTACCGGCACCGCAAACGGTGCTTAGGCGGTATCTTTTCTGTTGCACTTTCCGTAGGCTCACGCCCCCCAGGTGTTACCTGGCACCCTGCCCTGTGGAGCCCGGACTTTCCTCCCCACGTCGCTGACGTGGAGCGGCTGCCTGGCCGACTCAAGGGCTGATTATACCACAGCCCCGGAAGACCCCTTGCCGCGCCAAGGATCCGATCGCCCGCCCACAAGCCCGCTCTCCGGCGCCCGCCGAAGATACGGCGAAAACAGGTATACTGGCCGCAGACTTCGCTTGGGAGCGACGGCCTTTGCCGTGAGCACGATGCCAAACCGTAAACTGATCTTTCTGCTGAGTGTCCTGCTGGCCGGCGGCGTGGCCACCCCGGGCCACGCGGCCAAGATTTACAAGTGGACCGACGAGCACGGCAACGTCAGTTACCACGACCGGCCGCCCCCGGGTGACGCCGGCAAGGTCGAGGAAAAAGACATCGATCCGGACCGCAACGTCATCAAAACCACGCCCCCCTCGACAAGCAAAACACCTGCTGCGGACAAGGGCAGGCTGGCAGGAGGGAAAGGTTCTCAAAAGGACAAGTCAAACCGTGACTCAGACCGCAAGCGGCGCGGCCTGGAAGCGGGCGCGGCCGAAGAGGAAGAACGAGCCGAAAGAGAGGAAAGAGAGGAAAGAGCCGAAGGGAACGCAGGAGACACCCCTGTCGCTCCTGGCCCGTCCGCGACACCCGGCCCGGCCGTGCCGGAACCCCCGCCACCGCCAGCCCCGCCAACGCCGGGAAGCGGTGTCACTCCCGGGCCGGCCGTGCCAGGGGCCCCACCACCCACACCGGGACCCGGCGGTTTTTAGTTACGGGCTACCGACGGGTGGGCGAGCCGCTGAGCGCGAGCTTATAGAGCTGGCTTTTTTTCGCTCCGGTGATGCGGGCGGCCAGGGCCGCCGCCTGCTTCACGGGCAACTCGGCCAGAAGAAGTCGCAGGATTCGTTCGGCCTCGGCGTCGATCGCGGTGTTTTTTGGCTTCTCGGCGCCGTGGACAATGATCACGAATTCCCCTTTGGTCTGCTCCGCATTCCGCGCCACCCCGTCATACAGTTCTTGCAGAGACGCGCGTCTGATCGTCTCGAATTTCTTGGTGAGTTCCCGGGCGAGGGTTGCCTCGCGCGCGCCGCCAAATACCTCGACCATGTCCTGCAGCGACGCCAGGATCCGATGCGGGCTTTCGTAGAAGATCAGGGTGCGCGGCTCGCTGCGGCGCGCCTCGAACCAGGCGCGCCGCGCCGCACGCCGTGACGGCGGAAAACCCTCGAACGCAAAGGCGTCAGAAGGCAGACCGGCGGCAGACAGGGCGGCGATGGCGGCGCAGCCCCCGGGGACCGGGCTGACCGTAATCCCGGCATCCTGGGCCGCGCGCACGAGATGATAGCCGGGATCGCTGACCAGCGGCGTACCCGCATCGCAGATAAGCGCGATAGACTTGCCCGCCTGCATTTGCCTGATCAGCTCCGGGACTTTTGCGCGTTCGTTATGCTCGTGCAGCGCCGTGACGGGGCCGGGGATACCATAACGCTGCAACAGTCTCGCGCTGTGCCTGGTGTCCTCGGCGGCGATCAGATCAACCTCGGACAGCAACCGAACAGCGCGGGTGGAGATATCATCGAGATTCCCAAGCGGCGTAGCCACGATATATAAAATCCCAGCAGTGTTTGACACGCCTGCCTCCGCTCTAGATACTTGATCATCGAAACGATACAACCCTGTTTGCTTCTAACATATTGCGAATGAAACTGTACAGACGATTGCTTATCCCGGGGCTTGTCGCCATCGGCGCGATACTGGTGCTACAGGGCTGCGAGACAGCCCGGGTGAGACCCGGCCTCCCCGCGGCCGAGCCCGCCAGCGAGAACATCGCCGTCAAAGCACTGCGGGAAGGGGAATATGTGTTCGCCGCGCGCGAATTCGGGCGCCTGGCGGAGACGGTAACACCGCCGGCGAGACAGGACTATCAGCTCAAGGCCGTCGATGCCCTGATCAAGGCCGGCCAGACCCATGAGGCGAAAAAACAAATCCGCGCCATCGAAGTGGGCGGCTTGGCACCTGACTTCGAGGCGCGCCGGCGCATCGCGCTCGCGCTGATCGCCTCGCAGGAGGGCGCCTATGTCAGGGCCATACGCCTTCTTGACCGCGCGGGCCACCCGCGCGGCTTGAGTCCGCAGCTCTATGGCGAGATTTTTCGCATTAAAGCAGAGGCCGAACAGACACTGGGCAATCCAATCGCAGCGGTGAATAACCTCATCCGTCGGGAACAATACCTGGTCGAGGACATCGCCAAGGACCAGAACCAGATGGCGATCTGGGAAATCCTCGGCCCGCTGTCGCTCGCGACCCTGAAACACGAACAGCTGCTCGCGCGCGACCCCGTGCTGGCCGGATGGCTGGAGCTCGCGATCATTTACGCCGAGGATCCACGGCGATTTTCCAGGGAGGCAAGGGCGTGGAAAAAGGCCAACGCGGAGCACCCCGTCACCGATACCACGCTCAGAACCCTTGCGAGCCCCGCACCGCGGTTTATCGGCCGCGTTGACCGGATCGCCCTGCTGCTGCCACTGTCGTCAAAATACTCACGCTGGGCCGAACCTGTCCGGGACGGTTTTATGGCAATGCACGCATTGGACGGCAGGCCCGATAAACCCAGCGTCAGTATCTATGACATTGGCGAGGAGCCGCAAGACGTCAAACATTACTATGCAACCGCCGTAAGGGAAGGCGCGCAGCTTGTCGTGGGCCCCATGGGCCGGGAGGCCGTTGATTACCTGGTGAAGCGCAGTAATTTTACTGTACCGACCGTATTGCTTAGTCACACGGAGGAGGACACCGACTTCGCGGACAGCCCGGTTTTCCAGTTTGGCCTGACGCCGGAGCAAGAGGCGATACAGGCCGCCGAGCGCGCCTATCTCGACGGGCGTCGTCAGGCCGCGGTGCTTTACCCGGAGACCGCCTGGGGCCAACGCATGTACGGCGCATTTTCCAATCACTGGCAACGACTCGGTGGCATCATCCTGGCGGAAAGGGCCTACGACCCGAAACAAACTGACTTCTCTGAACCGATCAAAGAGGTGCTTAATGTCAGACAGAGCGAGGCGCGCAAAAGAGCCCTCGAGATCCAGCTGAAAACGCGTTTAAATTTCTCGCCACGGCGGCGCCAGGATATCGATTGTATATTTCTCGCGGCCGATGCGCGCAACGGGCGCCTGATCAAACCGCAGTTGAATTACCACCATGCGGCGGCCATACCCGTCTATTCGACGTCGCAAATCTTCACCGGCAAACGCGACCGGATTTATGATGCCGACCTCGACGGCATCATGTTCGGCGACATGCCCTGGATGCTGGTCGAAGACGGTGCGATTACGCGGCTGCAGCAGGCCCAGGCCGGCCGGCCCTATGCCAACAACCATTTGGACAGGCTTTATGCCTTGGGCATGGACAGTTACGCGATTGTTCCTCACCTTAACCGCATCAGCGCGGAGAGCGCCATCCGCTTTAACGGTGTCACGAGCAGTTTGAGCGTCGATCAGTGGGGCCAATTGCAAAGGCAATTGCTGTGGGCCCGTTTCAGGCGCGGCGTGCCTCGAATGATTGATACCTATTTCAAATATTCAGGACAATTTGAGCTTCAAGATGGCGCGGCATACAGCGCAGCACCTCCAGCGGGGTCATAGCGCCGAAAAGCGGGCGTCTGACTACCTGAGAAAGCATGGCCTTAAGCTTTTGAAGCGCAATTTTCGCACACCCTTTGGTGAAATTGATCTGGTCATGCAACACAAGGAAACGGTAGTATTCATCGAAGTGCGATTCCGCCGGTCGGAGGATTTCGGGTCGCCCGCGGAGACCATCGATTCCAGAAAGCAGGCCAGATTACGCGCATCCGCAGAATACTACATACAGAGCAACCAACACGCGGCTGACAGGCCCTGCCGGTTCGATGTCGTCGCAATCAGCGGAGAGGTGAACGACAAGAATCTCCTGTGGCTGAAGAATGCTTTCTAGGCACAACAGTAATGATGACAGCAAACAATAGCCCATTCGATGTCTCGATGCTGGCCGCTCGCGTGAAGGCCAATTTCAAGGAACACCTGCAGACGGCCCAGGACTGCATTGAGCCGCTCGCGCCGGTGATCACGGACGCCGCGACCCTGATGATCAAGGCGCTGCTTGCCGACAAGAAAATTCTTGTGTGCGGAAATGGCGGTTCCGCCAGCGACTCGCAGCACTTTTCCTCCGAGCTTCTCAACCGCTTCGAGAGCGAGAGGCCCGGCCTTCCCGCGATAGCGCTGACAACCGACAGCTCGACCTTGACCTCAATCGCGAACGACTACCACTTCGATGACATTTTCGCGAAACAGGTGCGCGCGCTGGGGCAACCTGACGATATCCTGCTTGCGATCAGCACCTCGGGAAACTCGGCCAATGTCATTCGCGCCATCGAGGCGGCGCACGAGCGGGAGATGCATTGCATCGCCTTAAACGGTCGCGACGGGGGCGAATTAGCCACTAAACTTGAAGGTAATGACGTCAATATCTGCGTGCCTGCAAATTCGACCGCGCGCATCCAGGAAGTCCATATACTCGCCATCCACTGCATGTGTGACCTTATCGACCATCAATTACTGGGCCAGGGGTAGGTGATGCGCACCCCGAGCGGCTCCCGCACGGCATGTACCGCAGCGGATGCGGCCAAGACCCACGATACAAACACAGTGGCGCGTTCAACTTGATCGTCAAACTGCTTGAGCGGCTCGATTGACTGATAGTCACGAAAAAATTGTCACGGATCTTGACCGGCTACGGGAGTGCGTGGCCGCATTGCCGCGCCCCCTTGTCTTCACAAACGGCTGCTTTGACATCCTCCACCGCGGCCACGTCGATTACCTGCAGAAGGCCGCCCGGCTGGGCGCGAGCCTTGCGGTTGGCGTCAACGATGACGCGTCGATCAAGAGATTGAACAAAGCAGCGGACCGCCCCATTAACCCGCTGGAAGATCGTATGGCCGTACTCGCCGCGTTGTCATGCGTGTCTTTGGTCGTACCGTTCGCGGAAGACACGCCGCTCGTACTCATCCAAGCGGTCAGGCCGGACACCCTGGTCAAGGGCGGTGACTGGTCAACGGACAAGATCGTCGGCGCGGAGTTCGTCAAGGGCTACGGCGGCCAGGTGCACGCGATTCCCATCACCTACCAACGCTCGACGACGGCCCTCATCGATCGCATTCGCCAACATGGTTGATGTCCCCAGGCAGTTTGTTCGCGGCCTGGTGCGGATTGTCGGCAATAGTAACGTGCTTGACCAACCCGCCGATCGCTGGGCCTATGGCTATGATAATTCACGCAAACACCACCCGCCGGATGTTGTCGCCTTCGCGACAGAGCACAAACAGGTCCTCGCGATTGTCCGGCTTTGCAACGAGCATGCGATCCCACTGACCGCACGCGGGCGCGGGACCAACACGGCGGGCGGGACGGTGCCCCGGCACGGCGGCCTGGTACTCTCGCTCGAACGCATGAATCAAATCATCGGGCTGGATCCCGCGAATCGCATCATGCGCGTTGAGCCCGGCATCACCAATCAAGCGGTACAAGAGGCCGCGGCCAACCACGGATTGTTCTGGCCCCCGGATCCCACCAGTGCCGAGTACTGCACGGTTGGCGGTAATCTAGCGATGAACGCCGCCGGTCCGCGGGCGTTGAAGTACGGCGGGACCCGTGAGAACGTGCTGGGCCTGCGGGCAGTAACGGGCGATGGCCGGGAAATACATGCGGGCGTGATGACGACCAAAGGCGTCGTCGGTTACGACCTGACGCGCTTGATCATCGGCTCGGAGGGCACACTTGCGATCGCAACCGAGGCGGTGCTGAAACTGACCCCGCTGCCGGAGTCCCGGCGCACGCTGCAGGCCGTGTACACCAATATTCATGACGCGGCCACGGCGGTCTCCCGTTTGATGAGGCAGCCGATCACACCCTGCGTGCTCGAGTTCATGGACGCCGAAGCCATTCGCATCGTCAGGGACTATACGGAACTGCAGATCCCGCCCGAGGCCCGTGCGGCCCTTATCATTGAGGTCGACGGGCCCGACAGCGCCATGGAGGCGGCCGTTGCGGCCGTGCGCACAGCGGCAGGCAATCAAGGCCTGCTCGAATTCATCGCCGCCGGGACGGATGCCCAGGAGCAGGGCCTTTGGAAGATGCGCAAGACGCTGTCGCCCGCGCTGCGAAGCATCGCCCCGAACAAGCTCAACGAAGACGTGGTGGTACCGGTCTCCCGTATTCCCGATCTGATCGAGGGACTCGAGAAGCTTAGCCGTGAGTTCGCGATTCCCATTGTCAACTTCGGTCACGCCGGCAATGGCAATATACATGTCAACCTTCTTTATGACACCCAGGATCCGATACAGGAAAAAAACGCCCTGCCCTGCCTGGGCCGCGTGTTTGATCTGGTCTTGGACCTCAAAGGCACGCTGTCGGGTGAACATGGAATAGGTTTTGAAAAAAGCGGGTTCATCGCTCGTGAAATCGACCCGGTGACATTGGATCTGATGTGGCGGATCAAACAGCAGTTTGATCCGCGTTGCATATTAAACCCGGAAAAAATTTTTCCCTCTCAGTATTATTCGACGCCTGAATAGTACTCTTGCGCAGGCGGTTCGGCGGGCTAATATAGATGTAACATCGTAGTTTTTTCGGCGCACGCCGGCGTTGGCGGCTGCAATCCGCATGACGAACGGTCCGTTCGACTATTGAGCAACGCCGAATCTGTGGCTACCTTTACGTAATATGGCGCCAACAAACGGGAGAAGCATGATGAAGCGTTATCTAGTTATTTTTTTCGCCCTGTTCTCGATGACCAATCTGGCATCCGCCAGGGAGATCGACCTGATTCAGTTCCTGACCCAGAAGCAGTTCGAGAGCCTGTCGGAAGACCTCGGCGCGGCCCTGAGCTACCGCTCGATCACACCGGCCGAGCACCTGGGCTTGACGGGGTTCGATCTCGGCGCGGCCATCACCTACACCGAGCTCGAAAATTTCGAAGAGTGGCAGAACGCGGTCTCCTCGAGCAGCGACCTGGATTATGTGATCGCCCCGAAGCTCTATCTCCACAAAGGACTGCCGTTTGGCATCGATGTCGGCGGCTTCCTGGGCTCATCCTCCAATTCCGACGTTGATCTGTTCGGCGTCGAAGTAAAATACGCCCTGTTGAAAGGCGGGGTTGCCAAGCCGGCCATCGGGCTGCGCGCCGCCTACACCCAGCTCGACGGAATCGACCAGCTCGAGATGGATACCGCCAGTCTGGATATTTCCATCTCCAAGGGTTTTGTGATGCTGACACCGTATGCCGGCGCCGGCGTCGTCTGGGTCAACGCCACCCCGGAGAAAGAGGCGTCTATTCTGGATGAAGAAGACCCGCAGTTGAGCAAATTCTTCGCCGGCCTTAATGTGAATCTGGCGCTGCTGAACCTTGCGTTCGAGGCGGATAAAACGGGTGACTCGACCTCTTACAGCGTCAAGGTCGGATTCAGGTTCTAACAATTAATCGCAGGGCCCCGTCGGGCGGGGCCCTGCGCCTATGCTTGCCCCAAAATGTCCTCGTACAGCACCCTTTCCTCATCCCTGAAACAACAGCAGATTATTTCTTCGAAACGGCCCTGGTATTCTCTCATGACTGAAACGGCGATCTCCGCGGCCTCACGCTTGGGGTAACCGTAGGCACCGGTGCTGATCGCCGGAAACGCGATGCTCCTGCATTGATGTTGCATTGCAAGTTCAAATGAATTGCGGTAACAGGACGCGAGCGACTCGGACTCGCCATGGGCCCCGCCATGCCACACCGGGCCCACGGTATGGATGACCCATTTCGCGGGCAGCTGGAACCCTGGGGTGATGCGCGCTTCACCGACAGCACAGCCGTTGAGCTGGCGGCAAGCCTTGAGCAGCTCCGGCCCGGCGGCCCGATGGATGGCGCCATCCACCCCACCACCCCCGAGCAGGCTTGGATTGGCCGCGTTCACGATCGCATCGACCTCAACGGCGGTGATGTCGGCGGTTATGGCCTTGATCACAACGAGTCTCTCTCGTTATTCATATCGCTATATTGGCACTGATACAGCGGCCTGGTTCACATCGTTGTATGAGACTGCTTATTTCTTATCCGTATTTATTGTTATGGCTATTTTACAATGTGTAATGTCGGCCCTTTCTTGCTGGATTTTTTCGCCCGTTTCGGGACCTTGCGGCGGCTGCCGACATTGTCCTCAAGGGCTTCCATGTCCTCGACACCGTCATCGGCCGACGCGCCTTGCGGAAACGAGATCCCCTGGCCATTTTCCGCCGCAAAAACGGCGAGCACCGCAGGCACCGGTACCTCGATGGCGAAGGGCTTCCGGGAAAACCTCGCTGAAAAAAGCACCCATTCCTCGCCGATCTCCAGGTCGCGCAACGCCTGCGGGTGGATATTGAGCACAATGCGGCCATTGTCCACATACCCTGGCGGGACCTCGACACCCTCGGTCGTCGCATCCACGACGATATGCGGCGTCAGGCCCGCATTGACGGCCCATTCGTAGACGGCGCGGATGAGATAGGGTTTTATCGATGACATGGTTCACGGATAACGAAAAATGTCAGCAGTAAAAAAGCACCAATTCACGCAATAATATTCAGGCATAAAACCCGCAAATAACCCCAGCCAGTTCTGATCTAATTCAAGTCTAGTACACCTGTGGCGTGTTTTCCGCCTCCGTTTGCCACTTTTTCCGCTCCCGTGATCTATCTCATTTCCCGTTCCGCCTCGGTCAGACTGAGTTTGAAAGACTTGCGGGAGAATATGCGTTCGGCGTAATCGAGCACGGGCTTGGCCTGGCGCGGCAGGGTTATACCGTACAGCGGCAGACGCCACAGGATTGGGGCGAGCACACAATCAACCAGGGAATACTCATCGCCCAACACGAACTGCTGGTCCTTGAACACCGGTGAAATCACCGTGAGCCCGTCTCGCAGCGCGTTTTTCGCGTCGTTGGACACCTTTTTGTCGCCGCTCAAGATGTCCGGCAGCAAGCGGTACCAGTCGTGATCGAAACGAAAAAGCATCAGACGGGCGCGCGCCCTCGATACCGGATCAACCGGCATCAGCGGGGGGTGCGGCAGACGCTCGTCCAGATACTCGTTGATGATCAGCGATTGATACATCACCAGGTCCCGATCCACCATCGTCGGGACCTCGTTATACGGGTTCAGATCAGCGAGTTCGCGGGGTTTGTTGTTGACATCAACCTCGATCAACTGGCACTCGACTTCTTTCTCAAAAAGCACGATGCGCGTTCGGTGACTAAATGGATCCATCGTGCCGGTATATAAGGTCATGATGGGTTTTTTATTTGTCGGGGATGCCATTGACTGCCTCTCTATCAGCGCAAGAGATCATTAACGAGGAAAGGGGGCATGTGCCCCCTTTGGATCCGGAAGCCGGTTTTGCCGCGCCTAGTGTACGTCCTTCCAGTATTCCTTTTTCATCAAATACGCCGCTACGAATAAAATAAAAAGAAATAGCAGCACAAAAATTCCAATACGATAACGGACGAGCTTGGCCGGCTCGGCCAGATAAACCATGAAGTTCGTGAGATCACGGATCGCGGCGTCGTATCGCGCTTCCGTCATGGTGCCGGCCTTGGAAATCTCAAACCCATCAAATACCTTGGTTTCGATTTCTTTGTCGACCTTGGCACCATCATCCTGTTCCACGGTGACGGTGCTCTTCTCAAACCGGAACAGCGCCCGCTGCTCACCCTGCCACTCATACAGGACATGGGGCATGGCGACATGCTCGAATACCGCGTTGTTCCAGCCACTGAATGAGGTCTCGTCGCGGTAGAAACTACGCAAATAGGTGTAGATCCACTCGGGGCTGCGCGAACGGGCGGTCAGAGTCAGATCGGGCGGGGCGGTGCCAAACCACACCTTGGCGTCATCCGCCGGCATCACCGCCTTCATGAGATCACCGACCTTATCGGCGGCAAACAGCAGGTTTTCTTCGACCAATTCATCGCTGATGCCCAGGTCCTGGCCCATGCGATTATAACGCATATAGGCGGCGCTGTGGCAGGACAGGCAGAAGTTAACGAAGATCCGCGCCCCATTTTGCAGGGATTCCTCGTCGCCAAGATCGATGTCGACCGCGTCGCATTGGACCATCCCGCATGCAGCGCCGCCTGCCGCCAGCCCCGTCACCGGGACCACGGTCAGAAACAATAAAGCAAGGATTTTTTTCATTTCATTGTCACCCTGTCTGGTTCCGGCTTGGTCCTATCATACTTGCTGTACCAGGGCATGAGCAGGAAGAACAGCAGGTACAGCACCATGCCAACCTGCGCCATAAGGACCTTGGGGCCTTCCGCCGGCTGGGTGCCGAGATACCCGAGCACCACGAAAGAGATAACGAAAATCGTCAGGGCGGTTTTGTACATCCAGCCGCGGTAGCGTATGGATTTCACCGGCGAGCGATCGAGCCAGGGCAGGAAGAAAAACAACACCAGCGACGCCCCCATCAGGATCACACCCCACAGCTTCGCTTCCAGGGCGTACAACCCGATGACGAGCACCGCGGCGATCGCTATCATCACCGACTTGGCCACCACGCCGCGCACGGTGAAAACGCTAAGCAGCCCCAGCAGCGCCACCATCACCGAGAGCACGGGCATGATGCTTTCCGTGGTCGCGCGCAGGATCGAGTAGAATGGCGTGAAATACCACAGCGGCACGATTTCCGGCGGGGTCTGCAAGATATTGGCCGGGGCGAAGTTGTCGTGCTCCAGGAACCAGCCGCCCATCTCCGGGGCGAAGAACACGACCGCGGAGAAGGCCATCAGGAATACGACCGCACCGACGATGTCTTTCACCGTGTAATAGGGGTGGAAGGGAATACCATCCGCCGGGTTGCCGTCCGGTCCCTTGTTCTTTTTGATGTCGATGCCATCGGGGTTGTTGGAACCGACCTTGTGTAGGGCCACGATGTGCACAAACACGAGCGCGACAAGAATCAGCGGCAGGGCGATGACGTGAAAGGCAAAAAAGCGGTTCAGGGTGGCGTCGGACACAACGAAATCGCCGCGCAGCCATTCCGCCAACCCGTCGCCGATCAAGGGGATGGCGCTGAACACTGAAATAATGACCTGGGCCCCCCAATAGGACATATTGCCCCAGGGCAGCAGATAGCCCATAAAGGCCTCGGCCATCAGCGCAATGAACAAAACCATACCGATGATCCACAAAAGCTCGCGTGGCCCGCGATACGAGCCATAAAGCAAGGCGCGAAACATGTGCAGATAGACCATGATGAAGAAAAACGATGCGCCGGTGGAATGCATGTAGCGGATCAGCCAGCCCCAGGACACATCGCGCATGATGTATTCGACCGATGCAAACGCCAGACCGGCGTCCGGCTTGTAGTGCATGGTCAGAAAAATGCCACTGACGATCTGAATGACAAGCACCAACAGCGCCAGCGATCCGAAGTAGTACCAGAAATTGAAGTTCTTGGGAGCGTAATACTTGGCGAGATGCTCCTCCCAGGTCTTGATCAGGGGAAAACGGTCATCGACCCACTCAAGCAGCTTCTGCATCAGGCAACTCCTTCTCGGCGCTGTTTGCCGATCCGGTCGACGCCGATGATGATCCGGTTAACGCCGGTACGCTCGTCAGCCAAATAGGCATGGGGCGGGACTTCGAGGTTCGTGGGCGCCGGCACATTCTTGAACACGCGCCCGGCCAGGTCGAACTTGGAGCCGTGACACGGACAGAAAAACCCGCCCGGCCAGTTACTACCCAGCCCGGCCTCCGGCCCGGCCTGCAGTTTCGCAAGCGGCGAGCACCCCAGATGGGTACAGATCCCGACCAGTACCACGTATTCCGGCTTGATGGAACGGAACTTGTTTTTCGCATACGCGGGCTGCTGGCCTTCGACGGCAGAGCTCGGATCGGCGACTAGCTTATTCGACTGGTCTATGGCATTGAGCATTTCCAGCGTGCGGCGCACGATCCACACCGGTTTGCCGCGCCATTCCACCGTCAGCATCTGTCCCGGTTCGAGCTTGCTGATATCAATTTCGACCGGTGCGCCGGCGGCGCGGGCGCGGGCGCTCGGCGTCATGCTCAAAACAAAAGGCGCCGCGGCAAACGCCGTCCCCACGACCCCGAGACCGGTCGTAATGCCGATCAGCCGGCGTCGCGTACGGTTTACCCCGTCATCACTCATGGATTCCCCCAAAAATTGGCACTTACGTGTAGGAAAGAACCGGAACAAGTATTGTTGATGTCACTTAAAAGAACCCTCTGGAAAAATGGCGGTTCGTCCCCGGACCGCGCTGACTGAACCGGGGGTTCCTCGAGTGACTGAAAGAAGTATATTAGCAAATACTTCTATACTCTTTAGCGCGGCATAGGATCATATAATGGCCCGCATCAGTCAAGTGAAAGATCCTATGCCGCCATAAAAACACGCCGGGCCGGGCGCGGGACGGCCGCGCGAGTGTGCGATCGCCTCAGGATTGCGCAGCGACGTTAGCTTTTGCGCGTTTTGCGATAGAATCTCCCCAACAACGAAAGCCATCATTCAAGACAATCGATGCCGCGACGTTCCACACTCATCTACATCGGCCAGGCCGTTATTCTGGGCCTGGCGATCGCCTTTGTCGTCACCATGCTCTGGCCGTCGGTAATAAGCGTGCCACCCGCGCCGCACGCCATCGAGATCAAGCAGACCACAGCGACCGGCAGCGCACGGCCGACGCGCGGCGAGGGCCCCGTGTCGTATGCCGCCGCCGTGGAGTCCGCCGCACCCGCTGTGGTCAACATCAACACCGCCAAGGTGGTGACGGTCCGCTCTCACCCGTTTTTCGACGATCCGGTGTTCCGGGAATTCTTCGGCCGCAGTCTGGATGGTCTGATCGCGCCGCGGCAGCAGGTCCAGACCAGTCTCGGATCCGGGGTGATGATGAGCGCCGCGGGCTACATTCTGACCAACCACCACGTGATCGAGGGTGCGGATGAAATCACCGTTGCCTTGCGTGACGGGCGCAGCGCCTCGGCCAAGGTGG
>CAMYII010000083.1:0-22083 GCA_947258385.1 Acidiferrobacterales bacterium | reverse complement strand
GTCGGCGATGTGGTGCTCGCCATCGGCAACCCGTTCGGCGTCGGCCAGACCGTGACCATGGGCATTGTGAGCGCCACTGGACGCAACCGGCTCGGCATCAATACCTTTGAGAATTTCATCCAGACCGACGCGGCCATTAATCCGGGCAATTCCGGCGGCGCCCTGATCGATGCCTATGGCAATCTCATTGGCATCAATACCGCCATCTTCTCGCGCACCGGCGGTTCCCAGGGTGTCGGTTTTGCCATTCCCATGGATCTGGCCGAGGCGGTATTGGCGGATATTATTCGCCACGGCCGTCCCCTGCGCGGCTGGCTGGGGATCGAGGGGGAACCCGTCACCCCGGAAATCGCCCGCAACCGCAAGCTGGCGAAGGCCCGTGGCGGCATTATCGTCATGGGTATCTATCGCGGCAGCCCGGCGCATCGGGCGGGGATTGAACCCGGGGATATCATTATTGCCATCGACGGAAAACCAGTCGCGGGCGCCTATGAGACCCTGCTCGCCATTTCCGCGCACAGACCCGGCAGCGAGATCCACCTCACGCTCATTCGCAACAGCCAGTCGATGACCCTCTCGGCCACGGTCAGCGAACGACCAGTGGCACGCCCCACGACCCAGTAGGCAGATAATCCTTAGTGCGTCCGCAGGGCCAGGGTCATGGCCGCGACGTGGGTGGCGTACCAGAAGGCCTCGGCGGCCAGACGCTCATGCCCGCTATTCAGGGCCGCCAGCGCCCGGTCGCGCAGCTTGCGGTCATTGGTGACGGCCGCGAGCCGTAAACTGACTGCCGCCAGCACCGCCGAGGGAGCGGGCATGGGCCCGTCGGCCAGTAGGTCCTGGGGCGCTTCGGCCTCAATCAGGCTATGCTCGGCCAGGCGCCAGCCGTCGCGACCGTAAAACCGGCGCCAGGCCTGATCGACAACGCGCCCGGCCACGGCATAATCGGCGCGCTTGCCCGTGAGCGTCGCCCAGGCAAGCAGCCCGTCGGCGACATAGGCATAATCCTCAAGCGACACCCGGCCCGCCGGCTTACCGCCCGCGACCGAACGGTGCAAGGCCTGTCCGTCCCACAGCGCCCGCATGAGATAATCGCGCAGACCCCCGGCGGTCTGCCGGTAGCGCTTCTCGCCGGTGAGGCGCGCCGCCTCGGCAAAGGCCGCCAGCGCCAGACCATTCCAGCCCGCAATCACTTTCGTGTCCCGCGGCAGGCCGCGCTTGCCGCGGGCCTGGCGGAGCTTCGCCTCCGCGCCGGCCAAGAGACTCTGGGCCTGCGCCACCGTCAACTTCATCTCCTGCGCGACCTCGACCGCCGACATGGTGGGGATGGGCAAATAACCATGCTCGAACGGCGGGGGCTCTGTGAATCCCCATGCCAACACGATCGCCCGGAACGCCTCGGGAGTCAGCAGTTTCTTCAGCTCGCCCTTGCTCCACAAGTAATACCCGCCCTCCACGTCACGGGCGTCCACCGCGGACAGGGCCGCGATAAAGGCGGTCGCAGGATCCCCGCGCATGTGCGAGGCCATGAAGTCCAGGGTACGCATGGCGATGGCCTTGTGGCCGGGCTTGCCGAACTGCCGCCAGGCGCGCAGATAGAGCCTGGCCAGCAGGGCGTTGTCATAGAGCATCTTCTCAAAGTGCGGCGTCTCCCAGCTGGGATCCACGGTATAACGGAAAAAGCCGCCTCCCAGATGGTCCTGCAAGGCGTTGGCCGCCATCTGATCCAGCGTCAGCAATAAGAATTTCTCCAGCTCACGATTCTCTGCCGAGGTGAGATGCGAGAGCAGGAATTCGAGCTGCGGCACCGAGGGGAATTTGCTCTCCTCACCGAATCCGCCATGAAACGAATCGGCCAGCACCAGCGCGTCGCGCACGATCTTCGCCGAATAGGTCTGCACGACGGCGGCGTCCAGACGCGGCTTGCCCGGACCTTGAGACGTGACCGCGGCACCGCGCGCCAGCTGTTTCAGCCGTTCATCCTGCGCCGTCCAGAGCGCCTGCAGGCGCTGGAGTACCGCAAAAAACTCTTCGGGCGGGGCATAGAGGATGGCGTACAGCGGGTGACCGTCAGGTGTCACGAACACGTTGAGCGGCCAACCGCCCATCCCGCGCGTGGCCTCGGCAAAGGCGATCATGCGCGCGTCCAGCGCCGGTTCGAGCTCGCGGTCGATCTTGACTGGAATGAAATGCCTATTGAGGAACTTGGCGATGACGGCGTGCTTGTAGCTCTCGCGCTGCATCACATGACACCAGTGACAGGAAAAATAGCCGATGGACAGGAAAATCAGCTTGTTCTCGCGCCGCGCCCGCGCAACGGTCGCTGGCGTCCACTGCTGCCAGGCGACCGGATCCTCCCCATGCAGCGCCAGATAGGGTGAGGCGTGACCGGCGAGCTGATTGGCCAGGGCGAATGCAGGGGTAATGGCGCAACACAGCCACACCGCGACCAACCATTGCAGCGTGCGGCAACCGATACGGGGCAATCTCATAGTTGATGAGACCGTGACCGCGAGACTTTTATTCCCGTATTCGACGTCTGGGACCGGAACATCGCGCGGTATCGCGCGCGTCCTGTCGCCCAGAGCTAGTCTCCGCTTTTCTTTTCGTCGGCGAGCAGCTCCGCCTCGGCGCGGTCCATTTCCGCCTCCAGCTCGGCCTCGGAGTCCTCGTCCGCTTCATCGTCACGCCCGGTGCCCGAGGCCGCCGGGGTGACGCGCCGCGCCACGAACAGCCCGATCTCGAACAGCAACAACATCGGGATCGCCAACAGGGTCTGCGAAATCACGTCCGGCGGCGTCAGGAACATGGCCACGATAAAGGTCCACACAACGACATAAGGGCGTTTGGTGGCCAGGGTCTTGGGCTCGACCACACCCGCGCGCGTCAGCAGCACGATGGCGATGGGCAACTCGAAGGCAAGCCCGAAGGCGAGAAACATGGAGAACACGAAATCCAGGTAGGCCTTGATGTCGGTCATGATCTGTACGCCCGCCGGCGCCACCCGGGTGAAAAAACTGAACACCAGCGGAAACACGGCGAAATAGGCAAACGCCATGCCGCAGTAGAACAACAGGGTGCTGGACGCCAGCAGCGGAAAGACCAGTTTGCGCTCGTGGCGGTACAAGCCCGGCGCGACAAAGGCCCACAGCTGATACAACAGGAAAGGAATGGCGATTACGATCGCGACAAAAAAGGCGAGCTTGAGCGGGGTGAGGAACGGCGAGGCCACCTCGGTCGCGATCATGCTGGCGCCTTCCGGCAACACGCTCATCAGCGGCCTGGCGACCAGGGTGTAGATATCCTGGGCAAATACGACCAGCGGAATAAATACCACCAGCACCGCCACGGCCGAGTAGAGCAGCCGGTTACGCAACTCCAGCAGATGTGAGAGAAAACTGCCCTCGGTGTTATCCTGATTTCGTTCCACTGCCGGCCTTCCGCTTGCGGGTTGGGGGCCTCGAGCCGCCTTTTACGGCCTTCTTCTTTTTGCTCCGTTTTGCCGCCTTGGGGCGCGATTTCGTTTCGGGAGCTGTTTCGCGTTTGTCAGTCTTGGCCTCGTCAGCCGTGTCGTCGAGGGCCTTGACCAGATAATCGGGCGTGACCTCAGGGCCTGCCGAGTCGGCCAGGTCCTGCATGAGATCGCTGGAGGATTTTCCGATGACCTGCCGCGCCTGGTCCAGTTCTTCTTTGAGTTTGCGCAGCTCCGTGAGCTCCTCGGCCTGAAACTCGCGGTCCAGGTCCTGTTTGACATTGGCGATGAACCCCCGCAGCCGGGCGACCCAGCGCCCGGCGGTGCGCGCCGCCTCCGGCAGTCGCTTGGGCCCGAGGACGAGCAGGGCGATCAGGGCGATCAGCCCCAGTTCCCAGAATCCGATATCAAACATGCGCGAGGATCAACCCGGGCCGGTGTCAGACCTGGGTGCTGTCCTTTTCTTTCTTTGTCACCTCCCCTTCAATGACCCGGCCCGATGAGTTCTCCACTTTTTCCTTATCCTTGTCTTCCCCACTGTCTTCCCCACTGTCTTCCGCACCCCCTTCTTTCATCGACCGTTTGAAGTTCTTGATAGCCCCGCCGATGTCGCCGCCGATATTACGCAGTTTCTTGGTACCGAAAATAAGGACAATAATGGCCAGCACAATCAGAAGCTGCCAGATGCTAATACCACCCATATCTGTTCTCCGTCGTTAGTCTTTAATTTAAGCGGGATTCCGCGACCGATGCTCGCACGTCGAACCTGCTGAACGACACGCGCCCCGCTACTCCTGCCGCGTCCTGGCGGCCTTCTCGTCCAGGCCGGACAAGCCGAAACGCCGCTCGAGTTCCTGTAGCACATCGCCAGGACCCAGGCCCTGCTGCGCCAACAGCACCAGGGTGTGAAACCACAGATCGGCTGTCTCATGCACCAGTTGCGCCGGAACGCCCGCCTTGGCGGCGATCACGGTCTCGGTGGCCTCCTCGCCGATCTTCTTCAAAATGGCATCCAGTCCCTTGTCATAGAGACTGGCGACATAGGAGCTCGCCGGGTCCGCGCCCTTGCGGGATTCCAGTACCGCCGCCAGTTTGGTTAAGACATCAGACATCGCCGTTGATCTCGCTCATTAGCCGCGGGCCACGCCGGCGCCGCGGTCACTTCTTGCCGTATATCTCCTGTTCGCTCTTGAGCACCGGCTCGACGGCCACCCAGCGATCGCCCTGCAACTGCTGGAAAAAACAGTTGTGGCGCCCGGTATGACAGGCGATGCCGCCCTTTTGCTCGACCTGCAGCAGAACCACATCGTTGTCGCAGTCCAGACGGATATCCTCGACCCGTTGCTCGTGGCCGGATTCCTCGCCCTTGTGCCACAGCTTGCGGCGCGAACGCGACCAGTATACCGCCTTGCGGTGCCTGGCGGTGAGCGCCAGGGCCTCGCGGTTCATCCAGGCCACCATCAAGACCTTGCCACTACCGGCCTCCTGGGCGATGGCCGGCACCAGACCGTGTTCGTTCCATTTTACCGCATCGAGCCAGTTCTCAGTCATGGGCATCAATCATCATGTATAAACACCACGCCGGCGTGCCTTCGGGCCTCAAGCCAGGCGGACCTCGATCCCGCGGCCGGCCATATGCTGCTTGGCTTGCGCTACGGTAAACTCGCCAAAATGGAAAATGCTGGCGGCCAGCACCGCGTCGGCGTGCCCGTCAAGGATGCCCTCGGCCAGGTGCTCCAGATTTCCCACCCCGCCGGAGGCGATCACCGGGATGCCGACGGCGTCGCAGATGGTGCACGTCAGCGGAATATCGAAGCCGTCGCGCGTGCCATCGCGGTCCATGCTGGTCAGCAATAACTCGCCGGCGCCGTACTCGGCCATTTTGCGCGCCCAGGCCACCGCATCGAGGCCGGTCGGCTTGCGCCCCCCGTGGGTATAGATCTCCCAGCGCGGGTGCTCGCCGTCTTGCACTTGTTTGGCGTCGATCGCCACCACGATGCACTGGGAGCCGAAATGCGCGGATGCCTCGCGCACGAACTCCGGGTTGAATACGGCGGCGGTATTGATCGCCACTTTATCGGCGCCGGCATTGAGCATGCGCCGGATGTCCTCCTGGGTGCGGATGCCGCCCCCCACGGTCAGCGGGATGAACACCTCGGCGGCCATCTCCTCGACCACGTGTACCATGGTATCGCGATCATCGGAACTGGCGGTGATATCGAGAAAGGTCACCTCGTCGGCGCCCTGCTCGTCGTAGCGGCGCGCGACCTCCACCGGGTCCCCGGCGTCACGGATATCGACAAATTTCACGCCCTTGACCACACGCCCCTTATCCACGTCGAGGCAGGGAATGATGCGCTTGGCTAGACCCATTGCTGTCACTTTATTCAAACGGCGTTTGCGCAACGCCCGGCGCCATCAGCGCCGACCACGGGCAGTCTGTCGCGTTACCGGGGACAACCACGCGGAGAGGCACCGGCACTCAGCCACCTTCACCGGTGAGGCTGTCGGCGAGCTTTTGCGCCTGGGCAAAATCCAGGGATCCCTCGTAAATCGCCCTACCGGTGATGGCCCCCATAATCCCCTCTTCGGCCACCTCGCACAGACGGCGAATGTCAGCCATATCAGTGATGCCGCCGGAGGCGATCACCGGGATGTTGATCTCGCTGGCCAGCTTCACGGTCGCGTCAATATTCACGCCGGTCATCATGCCGTCACGGCCGATGTCCGTATACACGATCGCCTCAACGCCATCGTTCTGAAAGTGCTGCGCCAGATCGACCACATCATGGCCGGAGAGTTTCGACCATCCATTGGTCGCGACCTTGCCGTCTTTTGCGTCCAGACCAACGATGATGTGCCCGGCAAACTCGGCACACATATCGGAGACAAAATGCGGCGCATTGACCGCCTGGGTGCCGATGATGGCGTACGCCACACCGCTGTCGAGGTAGGCCTGGATCGTGTCCTCGTCACGGATGCCGCCGCCGACCTGTATCGGCAGCTCCGGGAAGCGCACCGCGATCGCCTCGACCACTTTGGCATTGACCGGCTGGCCCGCGACCGCGCCATTGAGGTCGACGATATGCAGGCGACGCGCGCCCGCCTCGACCCAGCGTTCGGCCATGGTCACCGGATCATCCCCGAACACCGTCGCGTCATCCATACGTCCCTGGCGCAGGCGCACACATTTTCCATCTTTGATATCAATAGCCGGTATGACTAACATGGTTGTTTCCTAACTCTCTCCATCCCAGTTGATAAAGTTATGCAGCAGCCGCAGCCCATGGTGCTGACTTTTTTCCGGGTGAAACTGCACCGCGAAAATGTTCTCATGGGCCGCCGCCGAGGTAAACCGCACACCGTATGCTGTTTCACCGGCGATATAGGCGCTGTCGGCGGTATCGGCGTAGTAGCTGTGGACGAAATAAAAGCGCGTTTGCTGGGGGATTCCTTCCCAAAGCGGGTGCCCCGTGACCTGTTGCACCCCGTTCCATCCCATGTGCGGGACCTTCAGCGCCAGCCCGGTTTCCGGATCCCGCATCTGCGCGCGCGGAAACAGCCGCACCTGACCGGGCAGGATCCCCAGCCCGGGGGTACCGTTGCCCTCCTCGCTGAACTCATACAGCGCCTGCAGACCCAGGCAGATACCAAGAAACGGTTTGCTGCGCATGACCTCCAGCAAGACCTCGCGCATGCCGTGGGCATCCAGCGCCGCGATACAACCACCGATAGCCCCCTGCCCCGGGAACACGACCCGGTCGGCTCCGCGCACGGTCTCGGGATCGGCGGTGAGCGCAACGCGCACCGAGGCATCGACATGCTCAATGGCCTTGCACACCGAGCGCAGATTGCCCATGCCGTAATCGATGACCGCTACCGTGCTCATACAGGCTCAAGGGTCAGCAGCCGTGCGTGCGTAAAACATTCACCAGACATGACCAATCGAAGTGATGTATCAGATGGGCCGCTCGGTATTACAGGCTACCTTTGGTTGAGGGAATCACGCCGCTCATGCGCGCATCGACTTCCAGCGCCATGCGCATGGCACGGCCGAAGGCCTTGAAGACCGTCTCGGCCACGTGGTGCGCGTTCTGACCGCGCAAACTGTCGACGTGCAGCGTTACCTGGGCGTGATTGCAAAAGCCCTGAAAAAACTCGTGAAACAGGTCCACGTCAAACTCACCGATACGCGCCCGGGGGAAATCCGCGTGGTATTCCAGCCCCGCGCGCCCGGAGAAATCGATCACCACCCGGCTCAAGGCCTCGTCCAGCGGTACATAGGCGTGGCCATAGCGACGGATGCCGGTCTTGTCGCCGGCCGCATCGGCGACCGCCTGCCCGAGGGTGATCCCGATGTCCTCGACGGTGTGGTGGGCATCGATGTGCAGATCCCCCTTGGCCGTTATCTCCAGATCGATCAGACCATGGCGGGCGACCTGCTCGAGCATGTGCTCCAGAAACGGCACGCCGGTGTCCAGCTTGGCCACGCCGCTGCCGTCCAGCTTCACGGACGCCGTGATCTGGGTCTCCTTGGTATTACGGGTGATGGTTGCCTCGCGTTCGGCCACAGTGCTAAAGCGTCTCAATGATAAAGTCTTAATTTAAGCATACTATCAGATAAAGCGGCGATCACCGACATCTAGATCAGCTTTTTCAAGGCACCCAGAAACGCGACATTTTCTTCCGGCGTGCCGATTGTCACCCGCAGGCAGTCTGTTAACGCCGGGTCCGACTTGTCGAGGTTCTTGATCAGGATACCGGCCTTGCGCAGACCGTCAGAGACCTCGGCCGCTTTCCTTCTTGCCGGGCGAAAAAGAATAAAGTTGGCCCGGCTCGGCCAGACTTTGAGATCCGGCAACGTCGATAAGCCGTCGAACAAGCGATCCCGCTCACGGCATATGCTCTCGGTCTGCTCGTCGAGAAAGCCGCGGTTGGCGAGCGCGAATTCGGCGCCGGCCTGGGTCAGGCTGTTGATGTTGTATGGTAGCCGTACTTTATCAAACTCGGCGAGCCAGGCGGCCTCGCCGGCAAGCAGACCCAGACGCAGGCCGGCCAGTCCCAGCTTGGACACCGTGCGCATCACGACGACATTGTCGAACTCCTCCAGCCGGGCGATAAAACTTCGGCCGGCAAAGGCATGATAGGCCTCATCGATCACCACCAGCCCCTGGCTTGCGCGGATGATCTCCTCGATATCACTCTGGGCAAACAGGTTGCCGGTTGGATTGTTCGGATACGCGAGGAACACCACCGCCGGATTGTGCTCGGCCATCGCCGCCAGCGTCGCCGGCACATCGAGCGCAAAATCCCGCGGGTTGAGGGGTACACCGATGAATTGCATGCCGACAAAACGCGCCGTGGCCTCGTACATGACAAAGGTCGGCGTCGGCGCCAGGACCTTGGCGCCCGGCCTGGCCAGCACCAGCAGGATCATCTGGATGAGCTCATCCGAGCCGTTGCCGAGCAGCACCTCCATGCCCACCGGCACCCCCATGGCCTCGCGCAGGCGCGTTTTCAGGTGACGCGCCGCCGGGTCGGGGTAGCGATTGACCTCAACCGTTAAAAGACGCTCAAGCCACGCCTTTTTGATCTCCTCGGGCCACGGGTAGGGATTTTCCATGGCATCCAGCTTGATCAGATCACCGGGATCGGCCACGCCATAGGCGCGCATGGCGTGCACTTCCGGGCGCACCAGGCGTTCAATTTTTTCCTGGACTGTCGTCACCATGGGACTAAAGACTAACCGATCTCAGTGTCGCGGAACCACACGTGTCGATTCAGTAAGCATCCGCGTTACCGCGGAGGCACGGCGTACTATTTGTCCGCGGCATCACCGCTGATCCGGTACTCCGCGGACCGTGCGTGGGCGGTGAGGCCCTCGCCCTCAGCCAGCACCGCGGCCGTGCGCCCGAGCCGGTCGGCACCCTCGGCGGAACATTGAATGAGGCTGGTGCGCTTCTGAAAATCGTACACACCCAACGGCGAGCTGAAGCGGGCCGTGCCGGCGGTGGGCAGGACATGATTCGGTCCGGCGCAGTAATCCCCCACCGCCTCGGCGGTGTAGCGGCCGAGAAAGATGGCCCCGGCGTGACGCACCTGTTTCGCCACCTCCATGGGGTTGTCGACCGACAGCTCCAGGTGCTCGGGCGCGATGCGGTTGACCAGTTGCAGCGCCTCGTCCATGTCCTTGACGGCAATGAGCGCGCCCTGGCCTCGCAGCGAGGCGCGGATGATGTCCCCGCGTCCCAGCGATGGCAGCAGCGTCTGCATCGCGGACGCTACCTTCGCGACGAAGCCTTGCTCCGGCGTAATGAGGATGGCCTGGGCCAGCTCATCGTGCTCGGCCTGGGAGAACAGATCCATGGCCACCCACTCGGGGTCGGTGCGCCCATCGCACAGCACCACGATCTCCGACGGCCCGGCGATCATGTCGATATCGACCTGGCCGAAGACCAGGCGCTTGGCCGTGGCCACATAGATATTGCCCGGGCCGACGATCTTGTCGACCCTGGGGATGGTCTCCGTGCCGTAGGCCAGCGCGGCCACCGCCTGGGCGCCGCCGATGGTGAACACCCGATCCACCCCGGCCACGTCGGCCGCCGCCAGCACCATGTCGTTGAGCACACCTCCGGGCGCCGGCACCGCCATGACGAGCTCGGGCACGCCCGCCACCTTGGCCGGAATCGCGTTCATCAGCACCGAGGAGGGGTAGGCGGCCTTACCCCCGGGGACATACAGCCCAACGCGATCCAGCGCCGTCACCTGCTGGCCCAGCAGCGTGCCGTCGTCCTCGGTGTAGTGCCAGGACTGCGCCGCCTGGCGCTCATGGTAGCGGCGAATGCGCCCGGCCGCGGCCTGCAACGCCGCCAGCTGTTCGAGCGGCAATGTGCGAGCGGCCTGCCGCAGTCGTTCGTGCGGCACTTCCAGCTCGCTGACCGAGGTCACGTTCATGCCATCAAAGCGGCGGGTATAGTCCAGGAGCGCGGCGTCGCCGTGGCCGCGCACCTCGGCCAGCACCTCACGGACTACGTTCAGCACCTGCGCATCTTCGCCTTGGGTGCGGTCCAGCAGCTCGTCAAGCGCCGCCCCAAACCCCGGGTCACGGCTATCGAGTACACGGATATCGAGCCCGCCCATCAGCCTTGTTCCACGATTTCGGCCAGCCGACTGACCAGTGAGGTGAGCGGCTTGTGTTTCATCTTCATCGAGGCCTTGTTCGCCACCAGCCACGCGCTGATATCGGCGATGTGCTCCACCTCGACCAGCTTATTGGCTTTCAGTGTCTGCCCCGTGCTGACGAGATCGACGATGCGATCCGATAGACCCACGAGCGGCGCCAGTTCCATGGAACCGTACAGCTTAATAATATCCGTTTGAATGCCCTTGGCAGCGAAATGCCTGCGGGTGATGTTGACATACTTGGTCGCGATGCGCAGCCGCGTCCAGCTCTTGGGATCGTCCCGGGCGGCCAGCCGCTCCGGCTCCGCCACCATCAGCCGGCAGCGCGCCAGCTTCAAATCCAGCAATTCGTACAAGCCGTCGCCTTCAGACTCCATCAGCACGTCTTTGCCGGCCACGCCCAGATCGGCGGCGCCGTACTGTACATAGGTCGGCACATCGGCGGCGCGAATGATGGTGAGCTTGATGTCCGGCAGGTTGGTATCAAGAATCAATTTGCGACTCGCCGCTGGATCCTCGCGCGGTTCGATCCCGGCACGGCCGAGCAACGGCAGGATCTCGTCCAGTATGCGGCCCTTGGACAAGGCGATATTGAGGGAAGCGGTCATGGGTCAGGCCGTTTGGCTTGCGCGGGCGCCGGCGGCGGCTGCACCCGCGACCCGGCGGATACAGGCACCCAACTGCGCCAGCTTCTCCTCAATACATTCATAGCCGCGGTCGATGTGATAGATGCGATCGACGACCGTCTCGGAGTCCGCCACCAGGCCCGCCAGCGCCAGGCTGGCCGAGGCGCGCAGATCGGTCGCCATCACCGGCGCGCCATGTAGCTTTTTCACCCCGTGAACGATGGCGGTATTGCCCTGCATCTCAATGGCGGCGCCCATGCGCTGCAGCTCCTGCACGTGCATGAAACGGTTCTCGAACACCGTCTCGGTGACCGAACCGGTGCCTTCGGCGATGCTGTTCAAGACCACGAACTGCGCCTGCATGTCCGTGGGAAAGGCCGGGTACGGCGCGGTGCGGACATTGACCGCTTTCAAGCGGCGGCGATCGGCGCGTACGCGGACCCAGTCGGTACCAAATTCGATGTCGGCGCCGGCGTCGCGCAGCTTTTCGAGCACGGCGTCCACCATCTCCGGCTGGGCATCGCGCAATCTGACATCGCCCCCGGTCAGGGCGCCGGCCACCAGATAGGTGCCGGTCTCGATTCGATCCGGAATCACACTGTGATACGCGCCATCGAGGCGCTTCACGCCCTCGACGCGGATCACATCGGTCCCGGCCCCGGAAATCCTGGCGCCCATGGCGCTGAGACAACGCGCCAGATCGATCACCTCGGGCTCGCGGGCGGCGTTCTCGATGGTGGTGACGCCGTCGGCCAGCGTGGCGGCCATCATCAGATTCTCGGTACCGGTCACAGACACCATGTCCAGGAAGATATGCGCGCCTTTGAGGCGGCCGGCACGGGCCTTGATGTAACCGTCCTCGAGCGTGATCTCGGCGCCCATGGCCTGTAGACCCTTGATGTGCAGATTCACCGGCCGCGAGCCAATGGCGCAGCCGCCGGGCATGGAGACCTCGGCCTCGCCGAAGCGCGCCAGCAAGGGGCCGAGCACGAGAATGGAGGCGCGCATGGTCTTGACCAGCTCATAGGGCGCCCGCAAGGAGTTCACCGTGCTGGCATCCGCCTCGATGGTCATTTTCTCGTGGACCATGAGGCCTACGCCGATACGGCCAAGCAGCTCCATGGTCGTGGTAATGTCATGCAGGTGCGGGATATTGCCGATCACCAGCGGCTGATCCGTCAACAAGGATGCAACCAGCACCGGCAAGGCAGCGTTCTTGGCCCCCGAAATGCGGATTTCGCCTCGCAGGGGCACGCCCCCGTTCACAATCAGTTTATCCATAAATAATTAGCAATTTCTGTGGTTGGCGCTCATCAGAGGCCCGAAAGCCGAATCTTAAACGGTAATCAGGGAAAGAACCAAAAAAAAGGCCGCCGACAGCGGCGGCGGCCCGTTGCGGTGCCGGTGCGGTAGACCGCCAGGTATCAGCCCTGTGCGGCCATCACCATTTTCTGCAACTCGCCCTTTTGATACAGCTCGGTGATGATGTCACAGCCACCGATAAATTCGCCGTTGATATACAGCTGCGGAATGGTCGGCCAGTTGGAGTAGTCCTTGATGCCCTGGCGAATCTCGGGATCCGCCAGCACGTCGACGGCCCCGAACCTGGCGCCGCAGGCCTGCAGAATCTGTACGGTTTTACCCGAAAACCCGCATTGCGGGAACTGCGGTGTGCCCTTCATATAGAGCATAATTTTCTCGGAAACAATCTGCTCTTTGATTCTGTCCTGCACGCTCATTGCCCTATCCTCTCAATCTCTAACTTCGTGTCTCATCGTGTTTCCGACCGGGTGCCCCAACTCCCCCAAAAAGGCGAAGGCGTCTAAAGACACGCTTGGGACGCGCTTGCCGTCCTGCCGTCGGCCCCGTCACTCGCCCTGCTGCGCCGCCTGTTCTGGCGTCAGGGTGCGCATCGACAGCGCGTGGATCTCCTCTTTCATCTTCTCACCCAGGACCTGGTAGACGAGTTGGTGCTGCTGCACCATGCTCTTGTCGTCAAACGCGGGACTGACAATAACGGCCTCGAAATGGTGGCCGTCACCCACGACCGTCACACGGGCCCCGTCCAGTCCCGCTTCGATCCACTGTTTTATCTGTTCTGGTTGTACCATAGCCTGCTATATATGACCTATTTTCAGCTTTTCAACAGCATAAGCCGGGCGCCTTGACAATTAAACCGGCAAACCACGAGTGTATCACAGCGGCGGCGGCGGCCGCGCCGTCCGGCCCCGTGGTTACGGCCCACGGACCGGTAATGTGCTTGAAAAACAATCCCTTGACAGTGCTATATGCTATTATTACAGTTTATTTCAGGGTCTGATGCTTTTAAGCACGGCTCACATCACCGGGTCGCACTGCTCTAAGGGGGAATAACATGGGAGGAGTGCCGGCTGATTTTCCAGGAATTTCTTTTTTGTCACAGGCGCCCTTTCAGACAAAGCGTGCCGTGAGTGCAGCGCCGATGCGCCCCGCCATATTGGTGGCGCCGGATCTGATCGAGTAAGATCGTTTATATTAATGAGTATGGCTTTGAATACCAATAACCCAAACGTCCCGGAGATTCTGGTTCAGATCGTCCACATCGACGGCCCACGCAAGGGGCAGATCGACGAGTCGGGCGGGTCGCGTATCAGCATCGGGCGTGATCCGTCCAGCGATGTCGCGTTCCCAAACGAGACGCGCATGGTTTCCCGCAAACATGCCGAGATAAAAAGGGAGGGAAACCGTTTCTTGCTGGTCGCCTATGGGAAAAACGGCTGTTTCGTCAACGGCGAACAGGTCGAAGAGGCCTACCTGAAACAAGGGGATGTTATCGTCTTCGCCGAAGGCGGGCCGAAGGTGAGCTTTCTGTATTCCGTACGGGCAGGGTCACAGGCCGGCCCGGCCAAACCGGCTTCGCGCCCCGCGGCCCGTCCGCCACAGTCGCGCGCGCCGAGCCGCACGGCAGGCGTCCAGCCGCCCGCGGGACCGTCCGCCTTGGGCAATCAATCCGCACCGTTCACCATACAATTCGGAACCAATATCCGGTCCTACAAGCAGCCTTCGGTAAAGCTCGGCAAGGCGCCATCCTGCGATTTTGTCCTGAGCCATCCCCGGGTCTTTGACCTGCACGCGGAAGTGTTTTTCCAGCAGGACCGGTACCATCTGCGCGACCTGACCGGCTCGCAGGCGACCCTTGTCAACGGCAGGCCGGTCAGAACCGAAACCCCGCTGCAGGACAACGATGTCATCACCTTCGCCGAGGGCGGGCCGCAGCTGCGTTATCTCGGCTCCGGCCGCCTGGCAGAAGTGCTCCAGTCATCGGACCAATCCGCGCCCGGCCAGTCAAGTACTGGCGGTGCCGATGCCGGCAGTCGTAAAGATATGCCAGGCGACAGTCACGAGGGTATCAAGGGACTGATCGACTCGTTTCGCAAGAAATAGTCCCTATGACGGTGCGCCAAGGATCCAGATTTTATGCCTAAGGAAATCGGTCGCTATCAAATCCAGGAGGAGCTGGGTCAGGGATCCATGGCCACGGTTTATAAAGCCTATGATCCAAGAATCGATCGCTCGCTCGCCATCAAGATCTTAAAGGACGATAAGGTCCTGGGCGCGGACCCGGAGTATCACCATCGTTTCCTGCAGGAGGCCAAGGCCGCCGGCGTACTGTCGCACCCGAACATTGTGCCGATCTACGACATCGGCGAGGTCGAGGATCATCCTTATATCGCGATGGAACTGGTCGAGGGCACCCCGCTCGACAGGCTGATGCAGGCCGAGCCCAAGTTCCCGCTGACCGAGGCTCTGACTATCGGCATCCAACTGGCCGAGGCGCTGCACTACGCCCACGGCCGCGGCATCGTGCATCGTGATGTCAAACCCGGCAACATTATCTGCCTGAGAAACCAGAACACGATCAAGCTGACGGACTTCGGTATTGCCCGGATGGAAAGCGCCGACAAGACGCATCAGACCCTGGCCGGTGAAGTGCTCGGCACCCCGCAATACATGTCGCCGGAACAGGTCCTGGGCAAGAAAGTCGACGCCCGTTCCGATCTGTTCGCCGTCGGGGTCATACTCTATCAACTCGTCACCGGGCAACGGCCCTTCAACTCCGACTCGCTGGCCACGCTCCTGTTCAAGATCGCAACCGATAACCCCAAACCCGTCGGTGACGTGGCGCCCAACATCCCAACGCCGCTCAAGAAAGTCATAGACAAGCTGCTGCAAAAGAAACCGGAAAAAAGAATCCAAAGCGGCAGGGAACTGGCGAATGAACTGACGAGAATCCTGCATCAACTCGAGGGCAGGCCGCAGGCGCAGAGCCACCGGCGCAGAATACCGCTGCGCGTGAAATGGGCGCTGATCATGGCGGTCGTGGTATCCATCCCCATGATTTCGGGCGCCTTTTACATACACCACCAGCAACAACGGTTTCTGCTCGATCAGGTTGCCGGAAGCGGAGGCTCGCTCGCCGAGTTCCTGGCCGTACAGAATGCCATTCCGCTTCTGAGCCAGGACTGGCTGCAGATGCAGACCTTTATCGACGAGGTCGCGAAACGCCAGTCCTCAAACTACCTCCTGGTGGTCGACCACAAAGGCATCATCCGCGGCAGCAATCAACCCGAGAAGGTCAATAAACGATATCAGAAACTCCCGGGGGCGCAGCCGGTCGCCGAGATAAACGGTGTTGTGGTCCTGAGCCATGAGCGCGTTGACGCGCCGCCGGTGTTCGATTTTAGCGCCCCGGTGCTGTTTCAGGACAAAGAGATCGGCCGCGTCCATTTGGGGATCCCGCAAACGGCTTATAACAAAGCATCGTCGAAATCGCTGTACAGTCTGCTGACACTCACGGGCCTGGCGATCGCGGTGACCACGATCATCGCCTATCTGTTCGCGAGGCTGCTATCGGGTCCGGTCAGAATCCTGGAGCACGCCTTTAACGAATTGCGGGACGGCAATCTGCGCCATCGCATTGCCATAAAACGCAATGATGAGCTCGGTCAACTCTTTGAAGGTTTTGATGAGATGGCTGATGCGCTGCGCAAACTATCGAGGCATCAATAAGCACGGTACAACACAGGCCTGCGCGCGGCCTGTTGTCATTCAAACTTCTCCAGGCGCTCCTTGAGCCCGACCGCCCGGGCGCGATAGCGCTGGGATAATTCATGATTGGGGTCCAACTCCAGGACCTTATCCCAACCCTTGATCGCGGTATCCAGATCCTGCTTCAGGTAGGCCGCCATCGCCCTTTTATAATAGGTGTCGATAAACTCGGGTTTGAGCTCGTTGATTTTCTCGTTGGCGAGCTTGTGGTTCGGCTGTATTTCAACGACTTTCAGAAAGGATTCATAGGCCGATTCCTTCGCCCCGACACGCAGCGCCTCGAGCCCTGCCTCGTAGTAGCGGTCCACGCCGAGCTTGCCCTCCACCAGCCGCATCTGCCGTGTGACCTTGGCATTGTTGGGCTGGATGTTCTGCGCCTTGATCAGCAGCGACCTCGCCGAGGAATATCGGCTACGCTTGATCAGATAGCTGGCATAGGTGCTGTAGGCCAGGACCAGGAGGTCCTCGGACTGCTTGGCCTCGACCTGGGCTTCCATATTGCCGGTGATCGAATTCTCCAGGATCACGATGGTCTGGCGGTATCTGCCCTGGTCATAGAGTCTCTTCGCCAGCGTGTATTCCGTGACCGGCCCGTCCTGCCCAGGGGTCTCGGCGCCGCCCGCGGCGGTTTGCGCCTCCCCTTTCGACTCGGCGGCGTCCTTGGACGCCGCGCGGCCGTGTGTGCCCGGCACCGGCACGGTGCCGCACGACACGACCAGCAGACACAAAAGCAATAAGAAAAAATGGCGTAGCGTCATCTCTTGCCCCCCAAATCGCATTTCCACCAGCGATACGCCCTGCCTCCGAATCATCGTTTTAGCCCGTCTTTTCCGTCTCATACCGCTCGCGGTTATCTACTGGCTCCCACCGTTGCCACGACGCGAGACCTTGCATGGAAGCACCAGCGTGTCGTTCTTATATTTAACCAGCCAAATGGCTAGAACGCGTAGTGCAACCCAACATTGAAGAACTGGATGTCTTCCTCGACAATCGTGTATTCCGCTTCGACTGTCAACGACTCGCCCACGACGAAACCCAGACCCAGGCCGCCGGCGCCACCCGTATCCGACGTGGTTTTGCTGTCGATCAAACCGTCTCGGTCCACCTCTTCGTGGAGGATGCCAAGCTTGGCCTTGAGGTATATCGCATCGGTAAAGGAATGGCGATAGACGCCGTAGGCCGCCAAGGTCCATACGGAGAACTCGCCCTCGTCCGTGACGATATCGTACTCGCCACCGGACACGGTGGTATTGTACTCGCCCTCAAGGGTAATGTTCTCGGTCACCCCGAATCCGTAGATCAACCCCACGGTCATAAGATCGTCGGCATCGTTGATGTCGAGAAACATTACGCCGACCTTGGCCATCAGGTACTGATCACCATAATCCGCGCGCGCCACCCCGGCCGCAAAGGTGCTCAGCACGATAGCGCTAATAAGGAATAGTTTTTTCATCCACACCTCCCGTAGACTTGTTATTCTGCAGGACAACCCCGGTTGGTCCGGTGCAAGACAAGGCGTCTTCACCCCTAAGGCTCATCCCACGCACGCCTGGCCGTGAGGATTATAGCGCGTTCCGATTTTGCACGCGCGGTAATCTTACACAATCCACGCCTGCGCATCAGCACGACGGGCCGTTGCGCCGCGTAAAACCACGGGACCGCCGGCGGCGCCCCGCCTTGCCCGGGGGATTGTGGCAAACTATCCCGAAATCAGGGAGTTATATTCATCATATTAATTCATACCTGAGAAAGCGAGGTAACGCGATTGATTTGTTGAGATTTGAGTTTGTACTCACCCATCGGTCGGATTTTTCATACGCCTTATTTCTTGGATCAGAGCTGGAAATACCTCCCTTCGCAGTATACAGTTATAGCTATCCGGCTAAGGGGTGTAGGCCGGTAAAGGGAGGGAAAGGACCCGAATAATAACGAAGCAAGCCCGCACCTGCTTCCGTCCAAACCGCCGGGCCAGTTGCCAGAGCCTGACCATCGGTTTCCCAATCGACCTCTTTTCGCCAGCCGCCCCGCCGCTGTATGCGCACGGCCCGTCAGCCTGTGGGCAACGCAGCGGTCCTAAAGAGCCTGGAACATCGCCAGGCGACCAGAATGGAACTATTTTAAGCAACAGGGGGTGTTACAATGATAACTCGCTTCTCACGCACAGGGAGATACCTACGGCAGCTGCTGGTGGTAGTCCCGCTCGCTTTACTGTTACCACTTTCCACCTATGCTGGTAGTGGTACATCCACAGGCGGTGTTTTCAACTTTTGCGTATCCGCCGATTTCTCCCTCGCTGATCCCGCTGACCGTGCGCGGATCGAGACGACGTTCCGCAATGGGAACCAGGTCGTGGCGGATTCCACCGACGGCCAACACCGCTTCGGTGTGATCACGCTCGTCCCCGATGCCGGCGCGTCCGAGGCGGCCGAGTATTCCATACATCTCGGGACCGGAGACCCCTATGTACCGTGGAACAGGGACGGCATGTACAGCGTCCGCGGCGTCGGCGTCAACCTGTATTTTGACAGCAACTTCTCCGCCGACCCGGTAAACGCTGACCGCGATGCCTACACCATCGCCCACGAGCACGCGCACCACGCTTACGGCCTGCTGGATGAGTATGTGAACTCGGCACTCGATCCGGCCGAATGCGCCGATGTCGCCTCGGATCCGGACACACCGGACGAGGCAAGCCTCAGCTATTCGCTGATGGACAATTTTCACACCCGGGGCGGCCGCGCGTTAGGTGGCGGCTATACGCTTAACGAATTCTGCGTACCGCATAACCACGATCCGGACCGGGACACCTGGCAATCAGAGGAACATAGAACAGATCCCGTGGATCCAGCAACCGCGCTTTCCGCCTGGGAGGTGATCGCCGCCCATTCTACCCGCCCGGCAACGGCACCCGCTCCCGGCCTGCTGCCGGTGGATCTTGCGCCAGTAGGTATTCCGGACCCCGTCTTCCGGATAGGGGCCGGCGAACCCCGGGTAATGCTGCTGCTTGACCGGTCGGGCAGCATGGGTGCACTGAACCGGCTCCAATTTGCCAAAGATTCGGCGAATACCTATATCAGTCTCCTGAGCGTCGACGATTATCTTGGCGTCGCCTCCTTCGGCTTTACCGACTTCGCAACACCCGGCGATCAGCCGCCGAACACCGTTGTGAACTTCCCGATGGCCCAGATTCAAACGGGTGATACTACCCAGACTGATGCCCAGACCGCGGTTAACTTACTGGTCGCCGCAGGTAATACCAATTTCGGTGACGGTATGCGAGTGGCGTTGGGCCAGTTGTCCATCCAAGCGGACCGCTCCTGCGTCGAGTTCATCATCCTGGTCAGTGACGGTGACCACAACACCGGCGAAGATCCCTTTAATGTCATTCCGGACCTGCGGCAGGAAGGTGTGGCGGTCCTGACCGTCGGCGTCGGGGATACCATCAGCGACACCGGTCTGGGTCGGCTGGAGAATCTCGCCAGCGACAGCGGCGGCGTGTTCTTCCGGGTCGCCGATTTCGCCGACCTGACCAATCTGAGCTTCGATCTGGTGGCGCAGACCACGCCGTCAGAGATCGTGCAAAGGGCACCTCTTACCATCGGCTCAGGCGAAACCGCGACGACCGATGTATTGATAGAGGCCGGCGCCACCGGCGCCACATTCTCGATCGTCCTGGCCGAATACAACGCCAGTATCGAGCTGGAGCTGCAAACCCCCTCCGGCACCGTAATTACCAAGAACGATGGACCAGGCGATCCGAACGTCGATTTTCTGACCGAGGACCGCACCCGCACCTTCAAGATCGCCGATCCGGAAAGCGGCGTCTGGACCATGATCATCAAGGCCGGCCAGATCCCAAGCGGCACCCTCGAGCTTGAGGCCATCACCATGGCGGAGAACAGTGGTGTGCGGCTGACCGCCCTGGTGGACAACGGTACGCCCGCGTTCCCAGAGCCGATCGTGGTGCATGCCTTCCCCACCTTCCGCAGTGAAAGCGTGGTCGGCGCGAAGGTCACAGGCACTGTGACCCGTCCGGACGACTCGAAGGTACCTGTCGTCCTGTTCGACGACGGCCGGGAGCGGCATGGTGACGTACGGGCCAATGACGGTGTGTATAGCGCCCGCTTCAACAGCTATAACGAGGACGGTGCATACACCTTTGAGCTCAGCGTGACAAACGAAACCGGCGTTACCTTTGCCGGCGAACCACTGTTTGTCGACCAGCCGCGCAGCTCGCGCCCAGTCCCACCGTTTACGCGTGCGACCAGCACCGCCGCCGTGGTGTCGAACGTACCGGATTACATTGTCGCCACAGTGGAATACGGGCCGGAGACCATCAACCTCAAGAGCAACGGCAACTACGTGAAGGCCTATATCGAGTTGCCATACGGCTATAGCCCGTATGACATCGACCTGGATACATTGGCAATCATTGCCGTCGACGGGCAATTGGTGACCCCTCCCATCGAAGTGGAACCCAAATCCATCGCCAAACCTAAGATCGGCGACTTCGACGAAGACGGGATCCCGGACCTGAAGGTAAAATTCAGCCGCTGCGCCCTGCAGCAGGTCCTCACCCCCGGTGTGCGGGAGATCTACCTGCAAGGCACCCTTGCCAACGGCGGCCTGTCGTTCATCGGCAAGCGGTCCGTCGTCGTCAAGCTGAAGGGCCATGACGATGACGATGATGACGATGACCACAAGTCGGGCCATGACGATGACGATGATGACGACAAGGCGGGGCATTACAATGGCTACAAGTCAGGTCATAACGATGATGATGATGACCACAAGTCAGGCCACGACGATGACGATGATGACCACAAGTCAGGCCACGACGATGACGATGATGACCACAAGTCGCGTAAAGAGTGTGCGACAACTCATGTGCTTTCGGACGAGGTCTACACACCCCCGGTGCCCGCGTGGCTGGCAGCCAACAGCGGCGATGGTAGCAGCGCCGGGGCGGGCTGCAGTTTCGGCCGCAACGCGCGAGTCGACCCGGTATTGCCTCTGTTGCTGGCATTGTCGGCCGCGTACCTGTTGCGCCGGCGTCGCCGCGTCAACCGCTAGGTGAGTCCGATGTAGCGGCACGGGCGCATCCATCAGGATGCGCCCGTATTTTTTGGGCGGTACGTGCATAGATGGGATTTCACGATCTACAGATACAGAAAAGATCCGACGTGTCTTGCAGCATACCGTTCATGGCGGCCAAATTTTGCCACTAGATCAAGGACCTATGCCGTAAACGAAACGTCACCCGGCTTACAGCCGCTACCGTGATGCGTCCACGCAAAATTCGCGCAAAAATCGTTGAGGCGGCAGATGGTGCTTTGTTCTGCTCCGCCGCGGTATTAGAATAGGATGTTCGGGATGAGGGTTCTTGCCGACCGGTGCATTCGACCAAGTCTGCGGGCGAGACTCCACGCCAGGCTGTAGACTGCAGCGGGCGAAAAAACAGGGTTAATACCACAGAGACTGATTAAGTCAGTTGGGAGGCGTGCGATGAACAGACTAGCCGGTCTGCTCGTATTGATAATAGTAGCAAGTACAATTTCCGCCTGCGGCAGCGCGGCCAGCGACTCCGACTCCGGCGGTGGCGGTGGCGGTGGCGGTGGCGGTGGCGGTGGCGGTGGCGGCGTGGCAAGCGGTTTTTTCACAAAAACCGTGATTCCCGTTTCATCAAGCCTCGAGGCAGATTATCTTGCTGCATTG
>CAMYII010000082.1 GCA_947258385.1 Acidiferrobacterales bacterium | reverse complement strand
CCTTCCACGATCACAAGACGACGCGCGCGACCAACAACGGCATCTATCCCGGTGGCATGCTCACCATTCTCGAATACGAGGATTTTGAGCCGACCTATGTGCCGTCCGTGTCTGTGGATCAATGAGTGATTATCCGAGGTGCATGATGAATATAAGTAATTGGCTATTGGCCGGCGGACTGTGCGCCCTGTTGGTGGCGCCGCCGGCGCTGGCGCTGGAAGTCGACCGCGAGGTCATGCCCAGGATCACGCTCGGTGGGCGGCTGATCGCAACGCTGGATCACGTCGATCTTGAAACCGACAAAGGCGCCGATGACGAGATCAATCTTTCCGATTCCAGCCTGCTGGTGCGGCTCGACAAGCGCATGTACGACGACGGCGTGGCCGGTGCGGTGATCGGCTTCAAGGAGCACGACGAAGAGGTGGTGTTCCATCAGCTGCACGCGTTTTACTGGAACCGCGACTTCGAGGTCAGCCTTGGGCGTACGCGACTGCCCAACACCCTGCTGGAATTTCCGGTGGCGCGCGATGAAGACCTGTTGGACTATGCCTATGTGGGCAACGCTTCGTCCAACGAGGAATTCGACCAGCTCTACGGCAGCACGGTGTCGCTCAACTGGTTCCTGGACCGCAAGATCCAGTCATTGGGGGTCTGGGCAGGTACCCGGATTAATGGTGAAGAGACGCCTACCTTTGACAATGCCCCCGACGGCGCCGACAGTTACGGCGGCGGCTACGTCTATGAACAGAGCGAGGATCTGCGTTATGTGACATGGCTGCGCCACGCGGGCCTGCTCGCCGACCGGCAGAAGGTGGAGACACTTGGTGAGGAGGAGTGGATGACAGCGGTTATTGCCGGGGCCGAGTTCAATCTGGTAATGAATCCGCAGTCGAACTGGTCTTTCGCCGTACAAGGCATCGCCAATGAGGGCATCGACGGTCTGACGCTGGCGAATCTGCTCGATCTAACTGACGGTGTGGCCAACCGCGCCCGCGCCAAGTACAGGTCTTATGTCGCCAGTCTGCGCTACACCGCCCGGCCCAATCTGCTCACGCGCTGGCAGGCGGCGTTGACTGTCGGTTACAAGGACTATAGCGACTTCGATGATGCGGAGCAGACGACCATCGCGCCGAGCCTGTTCTATCGTTTGGGTCAGGGCGTTGATTTGCTGGCGCAGTACCGCCATACGAGTTATGGCGATGCGCTCGGGGATCTCACGGACAACGTGGCGCAAGTGGGTATCGCCTTTGGTCTGGGCGCGACTTTCAACGATAACATTGGCGAACGCGCATCTATTCTGAATCTTGAACACGGTTATATCCAGTAAAGGAGGCCATGACATGTTTCCCGATCCCAGCTTTTCCAGGCTGATTTTGATCCTCGTTGCAGCCCTGCCGCTGGTCGCTACCGCGGCCGAAGTCGATCACTCGACGATGAATCACAGCGCCCATCAAGGCTACAAGCCGGTGAAGACCAATAAAGGCCGGTTTGAGGTGTTGACCACGCAACCGCAGAGCGGCAAGGCCCGCGAGGCCGGGTTCGACGGGCGTTATGCGATGGAGCCGACATCCATTTCCAACACTCTGGCGACGCGTTGTGCCCAGGCCAGCCGCGGCCTGATCATGCTGGACAACGTTACGTGGGCCCGGTGCGGCGGCAAACCCAAGGGTGTGGATGAAGGTCCGGCAAAGCCGAAACAAGTCGATCATTCCGAGAACGGCTCTCACGCGGGCCATTGACGCCGGCTCTTCTGATGTGCGGTCCGGGCGGCCGGATTTGGCGCCTTTATGCGGCGCGCCGATATAGGCATAATACGCCGATACTGGTGTTCTGCCCTGAATGAAGCGTCCGTCCGATACTCAGCAAGGTATGAAAAAAGCCGTCGTGATGATGGCCGTGGCCTTGCTGGCCGCGGCCTGCAGCAAGTCTGAAGAAGATGCCCAGCCGGTGGCCGCGGTCGCGCCGCCATCAACACCGGAGCTGGCGTTGACGCGCATTTTTTCTCCGGAGGCCATTACCCGTGGTGCCGGGGTGTTTCAAGCCCATTGCGCCGAGTGTCACGGGCCGCAGGCCCAGGGGCATCCGGGATGGGGCTACGACGATGGCGAGAAGCTGCTCCTTTCGCCGCCGCTGGACGGCAATGGGAATACATGGAAGCGCAGCCGGCAGGAGATGGTGGAAATGATCAAAAACGGCGTGCGCCGCGGCGATACGCCAGTGATGCCGGGGTGGAAAGGCCGTTTGAGCGACCAGGAAATCGAAGATGCCATTACCTGGTTTCAGGCCCTGTGGCCGCCCGAGGTCTATGAGAAGTGGCAGAAGGCGCAGGCCGAAACCGGGCCGGCCAAGCGCGGCTCCTGAATTTTTTTGGGGTAATAAATAATGGGTATTGCGATCTGGATTATTGTCATTTTGGTTATTGCCGCCTTGATTAAATATCTGCTCATGGATAAATAAGCGGGCGACAAGCACAGTCCGCGGTTTTCAATACGAACATTAAGAGACAATATGAGGTGCTCGCATGAATTATGGATTTAGCATTCAGGTATCCGGTAAGTTCGGCTCTGTGGTCGACCGCGTGACGGAGGCGTTGAAGGTGGAAGGCTTCGGCGTGCTTACCGAAATCGACGTGCAGGCGACCATGAAGGCCAAGTTAGGCGTGGAGGGCAGGCCCTATCGCATTCTTGGCGCCTGTAACCCGCCACTCGCTCACAGGGCGATCACGGCGGAGCCGGATATCGGTTTGCTGCTGCCGTGCAATGTGGTGGTGCGGGAAGAGGAGGACGGCAAGATCACGGTCGCCTTCATGGATCCGGCGGCGGTGCTCGGCATCGTGCAGCGCGATGAGCTCAACGAGCTGGGCGCCGAGGTGCGTCAGCGCCTGGAGCGAGTACGCGACAGCCTGGGCTGAACTGGTTGATGCTTGTTAACTGACAATCTTCTTTGCCGGGTGCCTGTGTCGGCGCGGTGCGGTACGAAGCAGGCGTGTGCCGGGCTTCTTCTGCCTGTTCGCTCAATACAACAGTGCTCCATAGGTGGCAGGTGCAGAAACAACCCGGTCAATCGGGCGTCCTGGCCGCGCTCGCTTGAACTCCGTAATATCGTCCCCAGATCAAGGCTGTTCCGGAATGAGTCTGTCGATCTCAACAAACTAGTGATCGCAGGAGGTAAGTTAAGATGAACGCGCAAGCCGAGACGCAGTTTCACGTCACCGGAATGAAATGCGACGGCTGTATCGCCAAGGCCAAGGAGGCCTTGTCGGCATTGCCCGGTTATGTGGGCGCCGAATTCGACCTCAAGGCCGGCACCGCGGTGGTCAGGGGCGATGTCGATCCCCAGGCCGTGGCCCAGGCACTGACCGAGGTCGGGTATCCGGCGGTGGTCAAAAGCCGGTGATCCGCTGAAGGTGTAGCGCAACGATGACACCGATGACGGCACCAAGCGAGGAAACCCACCGGCTGTCGATCTCGGGCATGAGTTGCGCAGGCTGCGTGGCCACGGTCGAGAACGCGCTGAAAGCCGTTCCCGGGGTCTCCGAGGCGTCGGTCAATTTCGCCGAGCACACCGCGACCGTGAGCGGATCCGCCGATGCCGGCACACTTATCAAAGCGGTCGTTGACGCTGGCTATGAAGCGGCCGAGCTGCGCGGGGCGGAAGACGAGGCCGAAAAAGAAAGCGCCGAGCGGGCGCATTACCGCGGGTTGCTGCGAAAGACGTTGGTTGCCGGTCTGATCGGTGTGCCACTGTTTCTTGCAGGACTGTTTGGCGTCATGCCGGGGCTGGCCTCGCCGGGCGAGCGGGTGTTCTGGCTGGCGATCGCCGCCGCCACCCTGTTTGTGCTGGTGTACTCGGGCGGGCATTTCTACACCGGCGCCTGGAAGGCGTTCAAGACCCATAACGCCAACATGGATACCCTCATAGCGCTGGGCACCGGCACCGCCTGGGTGTATTCCACGCTGATCACCTTATTTCCTGATCTTGTCCCATCGGCGGCACGCCATGTCTATTTCGAGGCGGCGGCCATCATTATCGCGCTGATCAATCTCGGCTCGGCGCTGGAGATGCGTGCCCGCGGCAAGACCTCGGAGGCCATCAAGCGCCTGATCGGCCTGCGGCCCAGGACCGCGCGTGTCGTTCGCAACGGCAGGGAGCAGGACGTCCCGATCGAGGAGGTCGGTCTGGATGAGACCCTGCGCGCGCGGCCGGGGGAGAAGATCGCGGTCGACGGTGTCGTGATCGACGGCCATTCCAGCGTCGATGAATCGATGCTAACCGGTGAACCCATGCCGGTGGCAAAGGCGGTGGGTGACGAGGTCGTCGGCGGCACGCTGAACAAGAGCGGGACTTTTCTTTATAAAGCCACGCGCATCGGCAAGGACACGGCCCTGGCGCGCATCATTGAGATGGTGCGCCAAGCGCAGAACGCCAAGCCGGCCATCGGCCGCCTGGCGGACAGGATTTCGGCGGTGTTTGTGCCGACGGTGTTGCTGGTCGCTGTGCTGACCTTTCTGGTCTGGTACAACTTTGGTCCCGTGGAACAGTCCGTGTACAGGCTGGTGGCAACCATGACCGTGCTTATCATCGCCTGTCCCTGTGCCTTAGGGCTGGCTACGCCGATGTCAATCATGGTGGGCGTGGGTAAGGCGGCGGAATTCGGCGTGCTCATACGTAAGGGGGAGGCCTTACAGACCGCAGGCCGGCTCACCGCGGTGGTCTTGGATAAGACCGGTACCATCACTGAGGGCCGGCCGACGGTGACGAGCCTGGTCCCGGGTGAGGGTTTTGATCCGGAGCAGTTACTGCGCCTGGCGGCCAGCATAGAAACCGGATCCGAGCATCCACTGGCCGAGGCCATTGTGGATGCGGCCAAGCATAAAGCGTTACAGCCGCTGTCAGTCTCCAACTTTCAAGCCATCGCCGGTCACGGTGTGAAGGGACTGGTGGATGGCCGCGCTGTGTTGTTTGGCAACGTGAAGCTGATGAAGCGGGAAGGCATTGCGCTGGGTAACATGCCGGAGCGCGTGAAGGCGCTCGCCGCGCAGGCACAGACAGCAATGTATTTGGCGGTGGATGGACGTGTCGCCGGGATTATTGCGGTGGCCGATCCCATCAAGGCCGATTCCACCGCGGCGATCCAGCGCCTGCATGGAATCGGGCTCAAGGTTGTGATGCTCACCGGGGACAACCCGGTGACGGCGGAAGCGGTGGCAAAGCAGGTGGGTGTAGACGAGGTCATGGCGGAAGTCTTGCCGCAAGACAAGGCCGACAAGGTGGCCGAGCTCCAGGCGCGGGGCGAAGTCGTCGGTATGGTGGGAGACGGTATCAACGATGCTCCGGCGCTGGCCCGGGCGGATGTCGGTTTTGCCATCGGTACCGGTACCGATGTCGCGATAGAGAGTGCCGATGTGACGCTGATGCGCGGCTCCTTACACGGCGTGCCCGATGCCATAGGCATATCCAAGGCCACGGTACGTAACATCAAGCAAAATCTATTCGGCGCCTTTATCTACAATACTCTCGGCATCCCCATCGCGGCCGGCGTCTTGTTCCCCCTTCTAGGCCAGGCCGGCTTACTAAATCCCATGATTGCAGGTGCGGCCATGGCCATGTCCTCGGTGACCGTCGTCAGCAACGCCAACCGGCTGCGTTGGTTCAAGTCCGGCACCCGGCCCGCATGAATCCCGCGCGGCGCGCGGCCGCAAGGGTGGCCCCAGGGTTGTCGCTTGGCCGTACGGTACGGCCTATAAGCTGTCAAGGCACCGCACCGGTCAATCACAAGGCTAAACTTCAGATATGAACCCAATGGCCGGGCGTATTAGAATGACAAGGGAAAAAGCTGGCTGATGCGGCGGTGGGTAAAACTTGGCGCGATATTATTGGTGGCCACCGCAGCCCTTGCGGATGCGGCCACTGCCGCCAGCGAGAAAGCGCTGGATTTCGGCATCGGCTACCGCCGCGCGGAGTTGGACTGGAACATCGGCGGCGGTGTCTTAGGTCCGAACATCATCTCGGAGCTCACCTGGAGCGACCTGGAAATCATCGAGTTGAGGGGTAAGCTCACATTTGATTTGGCGAATGAGTCCTATCTCGAGGCGTCATTGACCTACGGCTCGATCACCGACGGCAAGAATCAGGACTCCGATTATGATGGCAATGATCGCACGCTCGAATGGTCGCGTTCAGAAAATGACGGCGACGGTGATGACGTGCTGGACTTCGCCGCGGGCTGGGGGCCCCGGCTGCTGTATCCCAATGCGGCGACCGGACGCACGCTGCGCGTGACCCCGCTGATCGGCTTCTCCTATCACGAGCAGAACCTGCGGATGACGAACGGTTATCAGACCATCGCATCACCTGCTCATGTCCCGCCGACACCGCCGGTCGGGCCTTTTCCCGGCTTGAACAGCACCTTCGATGCGGAATGGTGGGGGCCCTGGTTCGGTATCGAGCTGCAGGCCGAGACCGGCACGCGCTTCACGGTGTCCGGGCGCTTCGAGTACCATCTGGCCGATTACTACGCCGAGGCGAATTGGAACCTGCGCAACGATTTTGCCCACCCCAAGAGCTTCGAGCATGAGGCGGACGGCAGCGGTTATGTGCTGTCGGTTGGTGCGCGCTATCAGACAAGAGGCACCACCTCGCTCAGCGCCGATTTCAGGTTCGAGGACTGGTCCACCGATCCCGGCATTATCCGGTTTTTCGGTTCTGACGGCAGCGTGGGCGTTCAGCGTTTGAACGAGGTCAACTGGGAGTCGTGGGCCATTAAGCTTGGCCTGCAGCATTGTTTCTAGCCATGAAAAACCCTCGGGTTCCTGTTGCGGGTGGACGCGCGCGTGGCGCGGCGGCGTATCGGCGAGCCCGCACCGTTGCGGGCCACGATCCGCGAAGGGCGCCACGCAGGTGAGCGCCTGGCTGGTTAATCTTGGCGGCGTCGGCCTGATGGGCCTGATCGTGTGGTGGTTCTGGCTATCCAAACCCCGGGCACGTGCCGTTGGGACCGATGCGCCCGTAGAGGTGCTGGTTGCCGATGGCGTCTATACGCCGGCGCGGATCGAGGTGCCCGCGGGTCGGCCGGTGACGCTGCGTTTTGTCCGCAAGGACCCGAGCCCCTGCGCGGAAAAAGTGCTATTCGACGCGCTTGGGATCAGCGCCGAGCTGCCGCTGAACGAGCCCGTCGACATGACGATCACGCTGCCCACACCCGGCGAGTACGAATTCACCTGCCAGATGCGAATGTACCGCGGGAGTCTGGTAGTATGTCCCGACGCTTAGAGGCCCCGGGTGAACGGCAGCATCTGCCCGATCCTTACCCGCTAAAAGGCAACATCGAAGCCCGACCGTATCTAGTCTTCTTTGGTTTCCTGGCCGACGAAGTCAATGTCGGCGTCCGCTTCCAGTAAGTCGATATTGAGTTCGAGCACGCCCTTGACGTTGCGCATGAAATAGGGGGACGGCCGTGAGAACCAGGGTGTGGACCACCCGTTGCCGTGTAAGGCGAGGTGTTGTGATCGGCGTAATAAACTAGTTAATGGGGATGACCTGCTTGTTGTCTTCGTTGAGCTCGGGATTGGATCCCGCCAGTGTTCTCAAACGGCCCATGTCGAGGATAAGGATTTGTTTATGCGGTGTCTGGATGACCCCCGTGCGTTTGAATTCGGCGATGGTGCGACTCACCGTCTCAACGGTCAATCCCAGCATGCCGGCGATCTCCTGCCGGGACAAGACCAAGGAAACGCTTTTCGGGTACGGCGCCCGGCGCGGGACCAATGAGAGCACAAAAGAGGCGACTTTCTCGCTGGCGGTTTTCAGACCCAGGTCGCGGATCAGCGCCTGGGATCGTTCGAGTTCATCGTTCAGCATCCTGATCAGGCGCAGGGACACCTCCGGGTTTTGCCGCAGCACCCGCAGCATGCTTCGGTGCCTGATGATGCATACCTGCACAGCTGTTAGGGCTTCCGCCGTATAGGGATAGGCACGGTCATCGAGGGTCGCGAAACCGAGAAGATGCCCCGCGACCCGAAGACCGAGAATCTGCTGCCTGCCGTCGGGCAGCGATGTGGTCAACTTGACCTGTCCTTCCCTGAGCAGAAAAAGGTAAGCATCCGGATCCTTTTCACGAAAAAGTATCTCGTGCGGCCGGTAACTGCGTTTAGAAACCATTCCCTGGATCTGGCAGACCTGTTCGGCACCAAGTCCCGAGAACAGGTGTGCCTCACACATGATGCATTGGCCGATTTGGCAGTGGCAGGATAGCACGGGCTCGCGTTTTTACCTGATCGTTTCGGTCGGGAATACCGATCTTTTGCAAAAATATGATCAAAAATTAATTATAGAATACCAGAACTTGCGGGGCGACGAGTAACTTGGGTAATTTGCTGATTTGCTGGAGTATTTGGGCCGGTAATGACGCAGTTGTCGCGCCTTTTCGACGAACCGTACGGCCGCCGAGCCGCGGTGCGGTGGAACACGCGACGGCTATCGGCCCATCGAATTGATATTTATCAAAACGGAGCCGGGGCTCTTTTAGTATTATGCCGACGCTTGGAAGGCATCATGGACGCTGTTCTCAACAGGCGGGAGGGGGTGTTGTTGCGTGCAGGAGATCACCTGCGCCGCTTCCCTTGCGACTCTCGGCATGATTGTACTGCAGCCGTGCGCGCGGACTCGCGCGAGCGAAGGTCTGATGAAATTATCAAATCGTTGCAGAAATCACCCAGCTTGACATGGCTCAGGCAAATCACGAACAATTGATACAATGTATCGCAATTAAATAATATTATGAATTAGTGCAATCCATTGACGAGGGAAGTAATAATGTCTCCAAAAAACATGATATTCGCAGCTGCACTAATGCTTGTACTTGTCATGCTGGGCGCAGGATGTGCCAAGGAGGTCAGTTTCTCCAAGAACGTGATGCCGATTCTGGAGCAACACTGCCTGGCCTGCCACCAGCCCGGAGGCCCCGGCTACGAGGCCAGCGGTCTCAGCATGGAAAGCTATGAGAACCTCATGAAAGGGACGAAATTCGGCAGCGTCACTAAGCCGGGCTACAGTGGTGCCAGCACGCTGGTGATCATGATGGAGTATGAGCACGACCCCGTCGCCATGCCCCGCGGCAGCAAGCCGTTAGCGCCAGAGCAGCTCAAGCTTATCAAGACATGGATCGATCAGGGCGCGAAAAACAACTGAGTACGACGCAAGGTGACGAGGAGGCCCCTGAATGAATACGAATCCCTGGCTACATTATTCCCTGCTGCCGCCTGCGATGAGGGTGGCGTATACGCTGACTCTGGTGGTACTGGGTATCGGCTATATGTTTGCCATGCTTCACGTTTTTGGGTCCCATGCGGGGCGCGACGGAAATCCGATGCTGTCGGTCGACGACCTGATCATCGCCTACAGTGGCAGCAAGCAGGACACCCGGATGGAGGCGGCCATTAAAGGCCCGATGGCGGCCATGCTGCCGCAGGAAGAAGCGGCTATGATCACGGCCTGGGTGCGCGGCGGCGCGACACGCCAGCAATACGATGCCGAGATCGATAAGGTCATGGAGAATCGTTGCATCCGCTGTCATGACGGCAGCAACCCCCATATTCCGAATCTGGTGGGATACGCCAAGGCGATGGAAATGGTGCAGCTCGATACCGGCATGACAATCTTCACGTTGATCCGGGTCTCCCATATCCATCTGTTCGGCATTACTTTCATTTTCTTCATCGTGAGCATTATCTTCTCGCATGCCCATATGAATCCGCCGTGGGTAAAATCCGTGGTCGTGGCCATTCCGTTTCTGGCGATCATCGCCGATATCGCCTCCTGGTATTTGACGAAAATCTATGCGCCGTTCGCGTGGATCGTCTTGATCAGCGGTGCGATGATGGGCGTTTGCTTCGCCATTGAATGGGTGGTGTCAATCTACCAGATGTGGTTTTACAAGGGTGCTCTCGAGCTCAACGTCGAGGAAGACGTTATCTAGTTAAGGAAGCTCTGATTAAGTCAGAGCTTCCTGTGGTCCAGGGACGGACCGTTATTATTCAAACACGTAAGTGTTTGAATAATGGAGCGAGGCGAGCACAAATCCGCCGGGAGCGAGAAGCGGTGTACAAGCACGTACCGAATGCGAATAAGGATGGAATTTGCGCGCCAGCCCCTTAAGGGGCGAGCCGCAGGGAGGCAGCGAGCACCTGCGCCGCGGCCAAGCGATGCTAGAGTAGCGGTACACGGATCTACCGCCTGCGGAGCTAAGGATGCAATAAGTCTATGGATGGAGTTATTCAGAGATTTCTTAAGACACAAAGGCGCTCATTATGGAGCGGCTGTCAGCGCGGGATCGTCTTTCCGGGCGCGATCTCGGGTAGGCGGCTCAGCGGCAGCAACGGTCGATCACAGCGGAGCTGGTGCTTAACAATAAACCCATGCAGCATGGTTCCCCGATTAACAACGTCAAGCGGTCGCACCCCGGCCGTGTTCGTGCCAGAGGCGCAGCACTAGCCGCAGATTTGCGGTGTCAGAAGGCGCCTGGTCCGGAGCCTTCTCAGCCGCCTTATGTCGGCTAAAATTGATATATATCAAAGATGTTAAAGAGGACTTTCAGGTACTTTAATGTTTGATACCTGAGCTTGCGGCTAGGGTAATTCGCTGTGCGACCGCCAGTCGTTTGGCGAGGAAATGGAGGGAGGGAATCCAGCATCCATGAAACAGAAGAACACAGAGGACGAGTCCATGCCGAATCTTTCAGAGCTGTTTTTGCAGTCGGTCGATGGGGTTTTCGCGGTTGACGCGAAGCAGCGGATTATTTTCTGGAATACGGCCTGCGAGCAGTTGTTCGGAATCTCCTCCAAGGTGGCGACCGGACGACCCTGCAGTGAAGTTGTGCGAGGGAAGGATACCTTCGGGGATACTTTTTGCCGTGGAGGATGTTGTGTGGCGCGGTTAACCGAAGGCTGCAACGCGCCGAGGACGTTTCCGCTCCGGGTTTCCGACACCCACGGCGAAGAACTGAATCTCTCCGTTAGTATCCTTCTGGTACCTTCCCGGCAGAAGGATATGTGGACCTGTGTGCACTTGCTGCACCGCGGGGAGGCCTCGGATACCTTGGAGGCCCTGGAATATCCTTCCGCTAAGGTAATACGCGATGGGGTTGGGGAAAACGAGGACCGCGACCACAGAACTGGCCTGTTAACCGCACGGGAACAGGAGGTCGTCGAATTGTTGGCCGAAGGTCTCGCGACCTCGGTGATTTCCAAGTTACTCAACATCAGCCCCGTCACCGTGCGCAATCACTTGCAGCATATCCAGGCGAAGCTAGGAGTCCACAGCCAGGTGGAGACCGTCGCCTATGCTTACCGGAATAATCTCGTGTAGAGATCGCTCAAGTTATCAAATTTGATGTTTCAGGAAAGGGGGCGGAATGACGAAAAAGATCGCAGTACTGGTGAGGGATCGGCAAAGCGAAGCTGTCAGGATGTCAGTGGGCCTAACGCTAATGGATGACGTTATCGATGTCTACGTTCTTGATGGGAAGCTGGAAGAAACCGAAGAGAATGCGCTCAATGTGGAATTACTGCAGGAGATGGATATGAGTCTGTATTCAAACCATAAAGAGAATACGGATATGCAATACCTTTCCACCGAGGAGATTGCGCGAAAACTCCCCGACTACGATCATGTGCTGGCGTATTAGATCGGTTGTTGAAACGCGGTTTTCCCGGCTTTCGGGAATACGGGACCTGATTTGTCCGTCTCCCGGTATGTATGTGCGTCTAATGCTGACGAAGGCAAGGAGGCAAGTCACTGAATGCATCCGCCAGCGTTGACCAGGGCTTATGCTGGCGGCCTGTTGGCGAGTGTGCGCTGAGGGTTCCAGAAAATGATGCAAATGCATCATTTCCTTCCTCAATTTGTGACCATAGTATTTTTAGATGATTCGACGCGCGGGAAAAAGGGGTTGCGGCACCCCGATATATCTGCTGAATTTCAGAACGCCGGCGAGCAAGGTGTAATTGCTGTCTAAATACCAGGGATAAGGAAAATCGCGTCGGCGTATATCGAGTCAACCAACGGTACAACGCGTTACTGGGGATTACAGTATGAAATTGGGGATTCTGGTCAATACGGATAGGCACCTTGCCCATGTCATAGGATTGACGATGGCTGCGCTGGCAAAAGAGCACGACGTCGAGATTTTCACGATGGATGGAGGGACGCGGTTACTCGACAACACTTCCTTTACCGAACTGTCTGGGCTTAAAGGGGTCTCGATGAGCCTGTGCGAGCACAGCGCGAAGACTTACGGTGTCAAGACCGACGCGCTTGGTGAGAACATTACCTGTGGCGGTCAGCTCTACAATTCCATGATGAATAATCGTTGTGACAGGGTTGTCGTGCTCTAGCGGCTGCAGTTTCCTGGCAAAGACAAATTTTATGTAAGGGTGGAAAAATTTGAAAATACTTCACATATTGAATGACGGCCCCGGTGTGCTATCCGATCAGATCATTAAGGTGCAATCCGAGGAACATGAAGTGGAGATCGTGGATCTCACGAAAGATGACGTATCGTATGATGACCTGGTCGATAAGATTTGCTCGTGCGACAGGGTCGCATCCTGGTAACGGGGCGGGCGGCGACGAGGCCATACGATGTGTTCGGCACCCGGTTTTTTAGTGGATCGCAGGGCGCGGATGTGCAGCGTGAATCCATTGCGACGCTTGTTTAAGGCCGATACGGTCATATCCCCCAGGCCATATTTTCGCTTAGCCAGAGATTACTATCGCGCAATCACGGGAGGCCCGGGAATAACGGGATCCATACGGGCGTTGGCGTGCGCCATCATGCAGGGGCGGGCGGGCGCGCGTCTCGAAGGCGCCAAGGCGAGGCGAACCGAAGATGTCCTCGCAATCGTCCTCATCTCACTCTTGACGCTTGTCACATTCCTCGGTCTTTTTGCTCTTCGGTCATGGGATGACAACCGGCTGACAAGCTGGCAGTGGACAGTTGCCCACGTCGATCTGTTCAAGATTATGATCCTGCTCGTGCTCGGTATGATGCTGGCGTATGCGCTCTCCCGCAGATCATTCGCCGTGCGCCAGCCGGCGCCCCTGCTTTTTTCCGTGGCATTTATCGCAGCCAGCTTCTTCTGGCCGGCGCCGGAGGTCATCGTTGACACTGCCCGTTATTTCACCCAGGCGAAGCACCTCGAGCTCTACGGCACAGGCTATTTCCTCCAGGAATGGGGCGGAGAGATCACGGCGTGGACCGACTTGCCGCTGGTCCCCTTTCTTTACGGTCTGGTATTCAGCTGGTTTGGCGAGGTCAGGATCGGCATACAGATGCTAACGACGCTGCTGTTCTCCGGCACTGTCGTATTGACCTATATGATTGGAAGAACCCTGTGGGATGAAACGGTTGGGATTTATGCCGGGGTATTGCTCTTGGGTATGCCCTACCTGTTTACCCAGGTGCCGCTGATGCTGGTGGACGTGCCGACAATGTTCTTTCTCACCCTGGCGGTCTTTGCCACAATCGCTGCAATCAAGAGTGGCGAAATCAGACTGCTGCTGCTGTCTTCCGGGGCGATTACGCTGGCCATGTTATCGAAGTTCTCGGCCTGGCTCATGCTGACCATCATCCCCGTTATTGTTTTGTGTCATCTCAACCTCGGGTGGAGGACCATTCTCAGGCGCGCCGGCATCATAGCGCTCGGTACGGCTGCGCTGTTCGCAATGATATTGCTGTGGAAGTTCACCGTCATCGCTGAACAGCTTGCGTTTCTTCAGAGCTATCAGTTACCAGGTCTCAAACGCTGGGAAGAGGGTCTGGTATCCACGTTTTTCTTTCAGATCCACCCATATATTACGATCGCCGCAATGTTTTCTCTGTACGTCGCCGTGAAGAAAAGGGATTGGAAATACGCGATCATCAGCTGGATGTTATTGCTCGTCGTTGTGCTGGATATCAAGCGCAGCAGGTATGTGCTGGTGGCGTTTCCCATGCTTGCTTTGATGGCGGCCTATGGACTAAGGGAAATCAGGCAGCCCGAGATACGCCGATATATAGCGTCGTGCGCGGTGATTTCGGCGCTGGTCATAGCGCTCTTTGCCTATCTGCCGTTCCTGCAACAAACCAGTGCGGCGAATCTAAAGGCGGCCGGCGAGTATCTCGATTCGATTGCCGCGCAACGGGTTGAGGTCATCACGCTGCCGCAGGCGCGCACCTCGGTGAATCCGGCCGTCGCGGTCCCTATTTTGGATTTGTTTACGCGTAAGACGATTAATTCCAGCAATGGACAGATTGCGCCGCCGCCGCCAGAGGTCATCGCCAGGTCGCCGTTGCGGTTCACATGGGAATACAAACACCCGCGATACGTAGACGCCGGCGACGGGGCCATGGGGGCCGACACGGCAATAGCGCTTATTATGAGTGATGCCAACCAGGTTCTGCCGGAGGAGGTTGCGCACCGACTTGCCGGGTACCGGCGATCCGGCTACCGCTTATCAAAGCAGCTCATGGAAGCTCATAAGGTGTTTAAATATACGACTATAATCAAGGTGTACGAGCCGCTATGAGCGCAGAATCGGCATTTATGTTTTAACAGAAATACTGCAGAGGTGCTTTAAATGGATAATGGCGAAAGAAAGAGGCAGTTATGGGCCTTAGGGATCCTGGGGTTCTTCGGCGTACTCAGTATCGGGGCCTATGCGGTTAACGAGTACTTTCTCTATATTGCCGTGTACATATGGTTTGGTTTTATTTACGGCATGTGTCTGCAATACGGCAGATTCTGCTTCTCATCGGCGTTTCGGGATCTGTTCGCCGTCGGCGTGCCGAGGATGTTCGTCGGCATCATGATCGCCACGGTGCTGTTCGCCGCCGTGGGCGCTTTCGTGAGCGCGACCGGGATGAGCACCTTCCATGCGGCGCCCACGAGTCTGCACGCCGTCGTTGCGGGCATTGTGTTCGGTGTGGGCATGGTGTTCGCGGGTGGGTGCGCGTCGGGCTCTCTGTATAAAACCGGCGAAGGCAACGGTTCGGCACTGCTCGTCGTTCTCTCGCTCAGCACCACGATAGCGCTGTTCGCGCCCGCCGGCGGATTTCTTAACAAACTCGTACCCCAGTCCTGGCACGAGTCCGCGGTAGCCAAAGGCCTCCCTGAGACCATCAATGCCGGTGACGGCTGGCTCGATCAGTATCTTGCCGGTTTTATCTGGGACCAGCCGATCATCACCTATGCCGGCATGTTCGGTCTGTCCGATCAATCGGTGGCCGGCGCGTTCTTCGGCAACCTGCTGGTCGGCGTGATCATACCGGCGGCCATATTGCTGGTCATCGTTTATATCTTCTGGTCGCGCCGCAGCTATATCAATAAACAAAAAAAGCAAGGCCTTACCCGCATGACGTTCAAAAATGAAGCGGCCGGATATTGGACCATGATCCTGGCATCCAAGAGGACCGCCATCGCCGGTCTCATACTGGGCATCGCCGCCGGGTTGCAGATGTTCGTGATTCAGGGCCTGCGTATCAAGTTCGGCGCCAAGAACGTGGGAACGCTCTTCGAGCGGCTGGGTTACGATTCCGGCCTGTCCGTGAACGGGACCGTATTTGATCCCGGGTACTGGTATGTGACCACGCAGGAAGGCCAATGGATGGGCTGGGTGTTCGGCAAGTTCGGCGCGGAGAATATGGACAATATCTATTTTGGTTTTGCCAACGGCATCCCGAACCCACTCATCAACGCGCCCGGTTGGATGTCAATCGCGCTCATCGGCGGCGCGGCGGTGATGGCCCTGCTGCACAATGAGTTCAAGTTCAAGAAGCCGACCCTGGAGCTCGCGACCTGGGCGATTATCGGGGGCATACTGATGGGAATCGGTTCGCGGCTTGGCCTTGGTTGTAATGTCGGCGCCTTTTTCGTCAGGGTCTCCCAGGGCGACGCTTCCGGGTGGCTGTTCGGCCTGGGCATGATCGCCGGCGCCTACATCGGGGTGAAATTCTTCAACTGGTGGACCGCGAGAAAGATGGAGAAGGAGTTTGCCGGGGCCGAAATCTAGGCCGCCACCAACTTTTGCAGGAGGTAATCTTGTTATGAAATTTGAAAAGAAGTCCGAAGGCGTTTACATGCTCGATGTGAAGGGTTATGTCTGTCCCCATCCACAGATCTACACCAAAAAGGCGCTTGCCAAGGTGCAGTCGGGCGAAGTCGTCGAAGTCGTGTTCGACAACCCGTCCTCGGGGGAGTCGATCGCCACCATGTGTGACAACACCGGTGATGAGATTGTTGAAAAGAAGGAAGAGGGAGGACAGTTTGTCTGGGATATCAAGAAGGCTTGAGTGTGCCGGCGAGCGTTGATCGCCGTTCTGGCGGCGCGCCCAAGGGTAGCGCCGTATACAGATCAGGCGTCGGCGAAAAACGTTATTGTGGAGAGGTAGGGTATCAATGAAGAACACGCTTTGGACCGTAGTTACCGTAGTCGCCGTATTTCTGGGCTTTTTTCTGGGCTATAGTGTATCGCCCATGGCCGAGGTCGGTCTCAGCGCGGTGAAGGGTGAGCAGACCGAGATCAAGCCTGAGATCGATCAGGACATGCAGGACTACTACAAAAATTTGCTTAAAGAGGAATGATGCCGGTGGCGAGGGCCGCGACGCAGCAGTGCAGTACTCGCCCGCAATGCGCCGTAACGCGACAAGCGGGGCATGCGGCCCGCGTCGGATCCTCGTCTGGATTAGTGGCGGACCATCCTCTATCTGAACGGCCTGATGATAAGGAGGACAAACATTGAAAAACGGGCTTTGGCTAGCGATTGTTCTAGTGGCAGGACTCCTGGGTTTTCTCTCAGGCTACAGCATATCGACTTCTACTGGCGTGGAGCCGGGCTATTTCGAGGCGCCAGAGGCGGCAGGTTACGGCGCCGGCGCCGAGGGTGCGGCCCCGGAAGGCATCAGTGAGGAAGAGCAGGACTACTATAAAGGCTTGACGGCCGAGTAAGCAGTCGACGCCGGTCGATGCCGATAGCCTTACTGCCTTGACGCACCGGAGAGACTTCTTGGAGGTCAGCGGAGATACAACGAAGGAGGCGGTGATCCTCGGTGCCGGGCTGGCCGGCCTCGCCGCCGGCTATGCCTTGTCCGGTTCAGGCATGCGGACCGTGGTGATAGAAGGCAATGAGCGTGTCGGCGGCCTGGCCAGGACGGTGCATCATCGCGGTTTCAGGTTTGATTTGGGCGGCCACCGCTTTATTACCAATGAGCCTGACATAGAGCACCTGGTCCGCGAGCTGCTGCAGGGCGAGGCGCTCAGCGTTCGCCGCTCCAGCAAGATCTTGCTGGGGGACCAATATTTTGATTATCCGTTGAGACCGGTTAATGCTTTTCTCGGCCTGGGCATCTCGAAGACGCTAAGGATCCTATTGGAGTATGCCGCGGAACAGCTCAAAGGCCGGGTGATCGACCGCCGGCTGGTTTCGCTCGAGGACTGGGTCGTGCGTCATTACGGACGCAGCCTGTTTGATATTTTTTTCAGGCAATACAGCGAAAAGGTTTGGGGTATCGGGTGCGAGCGCATTTGCATGGAATGGGTGGAGCAGCGTATTCAGGGGCTCAGCCTCAGGCAGGCCGTTCAAAACGCCTTGCTAAAAACGGCTCGCCCCGATCAGCATACGCTGGCCGAGGGGTTCCTGTATCCGCCGATGGGGATAGGGCAGATTGCCGAGCGGTTTGCAGAGGCCATTGCGGGTTATAACGAGGTTCATACCAATAGCCGCATTGTGCGCATCCACCACAGCGAGGATCGCATTCAAAGCGTAATCGCCCGAAACGCCGATCACAACCGCGGCTATCGCGCGAAGGAATTCATCTCCAGTATCCCGATCACGGCGCTCGTGCAACTGCTTCACCCCGCACCGCCTGCCGAGGTCCTCGATGCCGCTTGCAGGCTTGGATACAGAGATCTGGTGGTCGTGACCATAATGATCAATCGCGAACGGGTCACCGACCAGACCTGGATTTACATTCCCTCACCGGAGATTCCATTCGGCCGGATCCATGAACCCACTAACTGGAGCGCGCAAATGGCGCCGCCAGGCCAGACGCTGCTCGTGACGGAGCACTTCTGTTTCCGCGGCGATGATACCTGGAGCGCGAGTGATGAGTCGCTGATCGAACGCACGGTGGCGCATCTCGTGAGGCTCGGGTTCATCCACCGGCACGAGGTCATCGAGGGCGTCGTCGTCAGAATCCCGCGCGCCTACCCGCTGTTTGAAGTGGGCTATGGCGAGTACCATGACACGCTGTGTGATTACCTTGCTCGGTTTCGTAACCTGCATCTGGCAGGTCGGGCGGGGAAGTTCAGGTATTACAACATGGATCACGCCATGGCCTCGGGCCTGGCCGCGGCCAATGAGCTATTGGAAAGAACATCCGGTACGCAACCGGCGCAGCAATCGCCGCTGGCCGCCACGGGAACAGACTCATGAAATGCGCGCTGATCATCCCGGCCTGGGCCCCGGAGGAGATATTTCCGGCGAAGACCGCCGGCTCCCAGATCAATTACTGGCAGCCGCTGGGTACGCTGTATGTGGCGGCCTGTCTGCGCGACGCCGGGCACGAAGTCGAATTTCTGAACGGCGCTTTCCTCACCCACCGGGAGATTCTCGACCGGCTGCGGGCATTCGGGCCCGATGTGGCCGGCATTTACTCGACGACCTTCGGGTGGCCCAAGGCGATGAGCGCCGCCGCCGATATCAAGCGGCTCGATAGGGCGATTCTTACCGTCGTCGGCGGCCCGTATCCGATCGCGATGCAGGGGCAGTGCCTGCGCGAGGGCGGCGAGCACATCGACGCCGTCGTCACGGGCGAGGCCGAGCAGACCATGGTGGAGCTGTTGGCGGGACTGCAGGCCGGCAGGGAGCTCGACGGTGTTCCTGGCGTGGTGTTCAGGCGCGGGGCCGACATCATAAACAACCCGCCAAGGCCGCTGCTCGACGATCTCGATACATTGCCGTTTCCCGCGCGCGAGCTGCTGGATGATGTCGATCACTATATCCCGCCCCCGGCGACCTATCGCAGAACGCCGGTCGCGGTCATGATCACCTCACGGGGCTGCAGCAGACGCTGCATCTTCTGCTACCAGATCGACAAGCACAGAAAAGCCGGTGTGCGCGGTGTGCGCTTGCGCAGTGTCGGTAACGTGCTGCAGGAGATAGAGCTCTGTCTAAAGCAGGGTTACCGGGAGATTAAATTCATCGACGACTCCTTTGCCGCCGATTACCACCGGGCCATGGCGATCGCCGGGGAAATCAAGCGCCGGGGGCTGGACTTCACCTGGTTCGCCTCGGCCTGTGTCAATCAGGTGGATGAACCGCTGCTCCGGGCCATGAAGGAGGCGGGTTGCTGGGCGATTCTCCTCGGTGCCGAGAGCGGGGTGCAGAAGAACCTCAACACGCTCAGAAAGGGCTCGACCCTCGAACAGATCCGCCGGGCGGTGCGGACGGCAAAAGCGGTCGGATTGCATGTGAGTACGCCGTTTTTGTTCGGCATACCCGGGGAGACCTTTGATGAGGGTCTGCAAACGATTGATTTTGCCATCGAGCTCGATCCGGACCTGGCGAATTTCCATGCCATCACCCCTTTCCCAGGCACCTATCTGCATGACCATCTGGACGAGTTTGGCACGGTTTCCGGAGATCTTGGGGACTACACCTATCAGGGCGCGGCATTCATCCCCCACAGCATGAGCCGCGACGAAATTCTCACGCTGCGGCAGCTCGCGTTCAAGCGTTTCTACTCCAGGCCCACGTTTCTGCTGAGAAGGCTGCGTGCGATCAGAACGTGGCAGGACTGCAAGGTGGCGGCGGCGGGGCTGAAGAGTCTGTTCTGGTTGTGGGCGGACAAAAAGCTGTTTCACAGGCGTCAACGGGGTCCCGCGGCGCGCACGGGTTGAATGGCTAAAGCTGTAGATACTCCCGCAGCAGGCCCGGGTACATCCTGGGGTTGAACAAGATGTTGGTAATGAAATTGCACTCATGCGTGCAGTGACATCGCTTGTCCACAATGGGTTCCAGGGCTGACAGGGCACCATTGGAGTGGACCAGCCTTGGCATGTCATAGTCATGATCCCTGATATTGCCGAAGCTGGTGCTCAGGATTTCGCAGGGGTAGACCTCGCCGGATTCAGTCATCACCAGATTCAGCCTTCCGGCATAGCACGGGTGTTTTCGTTGATGCGTCACCAGGGTCTGACCGATCAGCCGGCGCTGCAGAATATCCTGCGCCGCCTTTAAGCGTGCCCCCTTGAAGCGATAGATGTTCGCCGTCTTGGCCTTCAGATTCTTCTCCAGTCGTTCGATCGCGCGCTGGTATTTGCCGACATCGATATCTTTGTAATCGTCCTGCTCAAGATTGCCCCGCACCAGGGAGATGGTGTGCGTCCTGACGCCCTTCAGATCGCTGACAAAATCGATGATCTCATCCATCTTGTCCTGATTGCGGGAACAGAAAACTGTATTGATACCGAGCTCAAAGTTGGGATACTCCGCGAGCAGCTCTTCTAGCAGACCATAACTGCGCATCGCCTTGTCAAAACCACCCGGCGTCTCACGCAGGGCGTCGTGGTCGCTGTACACCCCATCGATGGACAGCTTCACGGCAATGACGCTGCGGCGGCAGTGCTCCAGAATCTGTTCGGTTTTCTCGCGGATCAGCTCCGGTAACAGGCCGTTGGTTGGATAGAGCATGATCGCGGGGCTGTTGCGCTCGTAGAACACCTTGCTGATCTCCACGAGGTCCTTGCGCAGATAGATCTCGCCACCGGAGAAGGCGAGCCACAGCAGGCGGCCCAGGGAGGGTGCGAGGCGCTCGATCTCCGCGAGCGACAACTCGGCCGCGCCGTTGGCCGGTTGGTCGGCGCTCTTGAGATAAAAACAGAACGGACAGCGCGCGTTGCACTTCCGGGTGACAAAAAAGGTGAGCTGGATCGGCTTCCGCTTCCAGAATATCGACGGCACGTAGCGCAACAGCGAATACATCATCCGGCCTCTCTTCGCCTGTACCCGGCACCAAGGGACTTTACTGCTCCGATGCCGGCGCCTATGCCTACGGCAAGGGGATAGAGTAATACATAGTATAGCGTAGCGGCACTCGCGAATCCCAGCCCGCCGGCGCGATAACACGCCTTGAGCAGCCCGCGGCTGACGATGACATTAAGAGCGAGCACCGGTACGGCCAGCAGTAACGGGACGGAATTTCCACTTGAAAAATAACCAAAAACCAGCAGTGCGCTGGCAAAATAAGCGGCCACATTGAGCTTTAATTCGGTCGATGCGGTGCCGGAATCGTGGAGCAGATCCCGGTTACGGAGGGAATAAAGGGTCCAGTACATGGCTTTGCGGATGGCGTTGCGCAGCGAGCGGTACAAGGAATAGTTGAAAATATGCCGCACCTGGATCGTGGGCAACAACACGAGTCGATAGCCCGCCCGGCGCAGGCGGTGGCTGAATTCGACATCCTCGAGTATCGGCAGAAAGCCCTCGGCAAAGCCGAGGTTGTCGCGAAAGGTGCGCGCATCGATTGCCAGCGCATGGGTCGCGAGATAATCCGGATTTGCGGCCTGTTTGGTCTCCGAGTAGTTTATAAAAACCGACTGGAAGCGGCTGAAAAAGCGATTGTCATGCGGAACGGGGGTATACGTCCCGCCGACAATAACATTAGGACCTTCTAATGCAACGGCCTCGCTGGCAACGGTCAGCGTGTCGTGCTGCAGCAGGCAGTCGGCGTCGGTAAAGAACAGAATATCGCCGTCGCTCTGCCAGGCGCCCGCATTGCGCGCCTTGGCGGCGCCGGAATGCTGGTCCAGGCGCACCAGCTTGCACGGAAACCGCTTGATCACATCAATGGAGTCATCGACGGAACAGTCATCGACCACGATGACCTCGAAATCTCCATGATCAGAGGCAAAGACGGCCTTGAGGCAGTCGCCGATGGTCCCGCTGCCGTTGTGATTGGGGATAATCACGGAAATGAGTTCTGCCACGTTCGTGCCGCGAACCGTATTAGTATTTAATGATGGTACCAGAGATGTGTGGGCCCGTCCCGGGGCCGACAATTGCTTGACAGCCGTGCCTGCCGACTGTCACTGTGTTTTGCCAAGGAAATGATGCAAATACATCATTTCCTTGGTTATGTAGACGGTGTACTAATCGTATATAATTAAAGGGTGTACGTCCCAGCATCGTTTGCGTGCGTCCGCGCGAATGTCTCCGGTGGGAGGCAACCGCCCCAACTGCCCCGCAATGGCGCCTGCACCTGATACTGTGGTAGAACACAGTGCACCGTCTGATCGCAGAAAACAGAGAGACGCGTACCAGTGCACGCAAGACGCTCCCGACCACAGGAAGGCAGGATCAAGGCGCGGATGGACTTAATTAACTATTTATTAACTACTAATGATAACGAACATTCAACTAACGGAGGCAGATTATGAGTAGGCTATTGAGGTGGCAGAAGTATAGTGCTGGGGTGTTCGGCCTTTTGCTGGCCGCATGGGTCGGAACCGCGGCGGCGGCGCAGTGGACCAATCCTGATCTTCTGGTTACCCCGGAAACTGTCAAGAAGAATATCAATAAGGCTGATTGGGTGGTGGTGGACTGCCGCGATTTGAAAGATTACGCCAAGGGTCATATCCCGGGCGCCATCAGTCTCGGCAAGCGCTGTAAGAAGGCGCTCAGGGATTCGACATCCAGAGTGTTCCGGGACCCCTCGAAATATGAAAAGTTATTCGGCAAAGTCGGTATCGGTAACAATACCCATGTGGTCTTCTATCATGGGGACATCAAGACGTTCACCGATGCCACCGTCGGTTTCTGGGTCATGGAGTACCTGGGCCATGACAAGGCCCATGTCCTCAACGGCGGGCTCGATGCCTGGCGCAAGGCCGGCAACCGCCTGGACAACAAGCCGGTGATGAAAAAATCCACCACCTTCAAAGCGAAAGTAATGGCCGGCCGTTACAGCACCACGGATGAGATTCTGAAGATCGCCGAGGGACGGGCGAAGGGCACCCAGCTCGTCGATGCCAGGACGGCGAAAGAGCATATAGGGAAGGATATCCGGGCCATCCGCGGTGGTCATATCCCGAACACGGCAGCGAATATTTCGCACATCGACACGTTCTCCATGGCCAAGAACCCGAAGACGGGGAAAATGCAGCCGATTGCCTATCTCGATCCGGAGACGACGTCAAAAGCCTATGCAGGGCTGAACAAAAACAAGCGCACGGTCGTGCATTGCCAGACCGGCACGCGTTCGACATTGAGCTATCTGCAACTGCGGCTGCTCGGGTTCAAGGACCCGGCAAACTGGGATGAGTCCTGGCGCGTCTATGGGTCGCAGCTTGCCTACCCGGTCGAGGGCGAGCAGTGGTACAACTTCGCCGGTGTCAACAAGAAGATCAAGAAGCTGGAGAAGAAGGTCGCGGACCTCGAAAAGACGAAGAAATAAATCGCGTACGGTCGAAATAAAAGGGCTGCATCCAGCCAGACGGGACTCATAATCCCGTCTGGCTTTTTTCGGACGCAACGACGCTAAAGCATTATTTGCATAGGTAAGAGGTTTTTGATGAGCGCGGGTTAGTTGTTTTCAGGTAGGGCCCAACGAAAGGGACACACCATGCCAAAACACATCGTTCGACTCATTATGAGCCTCGGGATCGTGATCCTGCTGGTGATCGGCTCCAAGGCCCTGTTCACCGCAGACTCATTCGGCGTCTACGGCCACTACCGGGCCAATGCCGTTCCCGAGATCGCGTCCGATACGCCGAAGTACAAAGGCCCGGACTATTGCCAGTTATGCCACAGCGAGCGCCACGCGACGTGGTCCGCGCATCGCCACGGTAAGGTCAAATGCGAGGTCTGTCACGGGCCTGCCGGGGAACACCCCGCCACCGGCAAGCTTCCCATCCCCAGTGATACCGTGAAGTTATGCAGTACCTGCCATGAGGCCATGCCGGCACGGCCCGCGGCCCAGCCCCAGATCGTTGTCAGCCAGCACTCCGGCACGCAAGCCTGTATCGCCTGCCACAATCCGCATGCGCCCCGCATCGCCAGCAGCGGAGGGTCCGACCGATGAAAAACAAAACGCATAAGACTGCAAGCGGAAGGCGTGTATTTCTTGGCAAGCTCGGCAAGGTCGCCGTTTACGCCGGCGCCCTGCTCGGCGCGGCGCGCGGGCTGGCCAAAGGGGAGTCCTCCGCTGCCGGCTCGTTTCCGACGGCCGATTATGACTGGACAAAACACCGCTGGGGCTATGGTGTGGATGCGACCCGCTGCATTGGCTGCCTGCGTTGTGTCGAGGCCTGTAAGATCGAGAATGGCGTTTCCAATGACGCACACCACTTCCGCACCTGGGTGGAGCGCTATGTCTATCTGAAGGGCGAGGACAAACCGCGTATCGACAGCCACAGCGATCCGCAAAACATCGCCGCCGCCGGCTCGCAGGGCGAGTACCGCTTTGATAATCGGTACAAGGACGCGGAGGTCGAAAAGGCCTTCTTTGTGCCCAAACTGTGCAACCACTGCGAGCATCCGTCTTGCGTTCAGGTCTGCCCGGTGGGCGCGACTTTCAAGACCAAGGACGGCGCGGTGCTGATCGACCATACCTATTGCATCGGCTGCCAGTATTGCGTCCAGGCCTGCCCCTATGGGGCGCGCACGTTCAACTATGAGCAGCAGGTGACCGATAAATGCACCTGGTGTTACCACCGCATCACCAAGGGGCTGCAGCCGGCCTGCGTGGAGGTCTGCCCGGTCAACGCGCGGATATTCGGCGATTTGATGGACCCGGGAAGCGCGATCCGCAAGTTTATCCGTGAGAACCGCGTGCAGGTGCTCAAGCCTGAAACCGGCAACGCGCCTACGTGCTTTTATATCGGGATCGACAAGGAGGTGTCGTGATGCAAGAGCTGTATCACGTCGCGCCGTACACCGGCTACGTCTATCCTAACGAGACCGTGTTTCCCTGGGGCGTGCTGATCGTCATCTACCCGTACATCACCGGGCTCGTCGCTGGCTCCTTCACCGTGTCCACGTTCTATCACGTCTTCGGCATGAAGCGCTTCGAGCCGGTGGCCCGTTTTGCATTGTTGACGGCGTTGTCGTTCATGATCTTCGTGCCCACCCCCTTATTGTTTCACCTGGGGCATCCGGAGCGGGCGCTGAATGCCTTGTGGACCCCGCACCTGACCTCGGCCATGGCGGCCTTCGGGTATACCGCCGGTTTTTACATCCTGCTGCTGATGTTGGAGACCGGATTCATTTTTCGCCAGCATATCGTCGCCCGGGCACAGGCAACGACGGGGGTAGTGAGAGGCTTCTACCGCATCCTGGCCTTCGGTTCGGATGATGTGTCGGAGAACGCGCTCGCCTATGACCGCAAGTGGATCCGGGCCCTCGCCCTCATCGGCATGCCCGGGGCGCACATCTTGCACGGGTATGCCGGCTTTGTCTTCGGCTCGCTCAAGGCCAGGGAATGGTGGGCGTCGGATCTGATGCCGGCGATCTTTTTGTCTTCCGCCGTCATTTCGGGGATCGCCCTGTTAGTCCTGCTTTATGTCGCTGTCGCCAAGGTCCGCAAGTTCGCGCTGGACAACGAGTGCATGCGGGGGCTCGCCTATACGCTCTTCGGTTTTCTGATTTTCACCCTGGTGTTGGAGTTATTGGAGTTCGTGAACCTAATCTACAAGGGCCGGGAGGGCATCGAGACGGTGATGGCGCTGATCGCGGGGCCGCTGGCGCTGGGCCTCAACATCCAGCTCGTCGGCTCGGTCATCCCGCTCGTGGTGCTGACGGTCATGATCTGGCGCAAAACCCAGGGCACACCCCTGGTCGTTGGTCTCACCGTCTCGGCCGCGCTGATTATGATTGCCGTCCTCGCCATGCGCTGGAACGTGGTTATCGGCGGACAGGAGCTGTCCAAGACCATGAAAGGCCTGCTGACCTACCACGCGCCGATCTGGGGCAGAGAGGGGATAGTGGTGGCGGCCTCAGTGTTCATCGCGCCGTTTTTTGTCCTTTGGGCCCTGACGCGCCTGTTCCCGCCCTGGGACGCGGGTAGCCAGCGGGCGTGAGCGCGCCTGCGCGTTTTTATATTAGTTTTCAACGCAAAGGCGCAGAGTTTTTCAAGCTCAGGGATGGCGCTCCCTATCTTTAGCGCCGAAGAAATTGCGATTTATCAATTTTGCGATGGATGGCGGCTAATTTATAATAAGAAGGGTCTGGTTAATTCCAAATTCTGTCATTCCCGCGAAAGCGGGAATCCAGAGTTAATATGATTTTCCTGGATTCCGGCGCGCGGGCCTTCGCCCCCCCGCCCCCCGCTTTCGCGGGGACAAGCTTCGCGGGGGCAGGCCCTGGCCGGAATGACGGAATAAATCAGAGGTTCCTTAGTTCTTGAGACCAGATTGGCGTTCGGGTTCAAGCTGCCCGTAACGCTTGCAAAAGCCGAAAAGCCGGTGCTTAATTCAGCCAGGGTCGGATCAATGCCCGTTAAGATCAGTCGTTGAGGAGAAAAAATGAGAAGTAAGAATGTGGTGATCGCTGTGGCGCTCGTGCTGCCCCTCCTGGGCGCAGGCTGCGTCAAAGAGTACAGCTTCAAGCGGGACATCCACCCGGTACTCAAGGAAAAGTGCGCCTCCTGCCACAACGGGGCAGGCGAGGGGTATGCCGCCAGCGGCTTCAGCGTCGCCAGCTACGAGACGCTGATGAAAGGCACCAAATTCGGCGCGGTCGTCATCCCCGGATCGAGCGTGTCCAGCACCCTGGCGCGCGCCATCGAAGGCAAGACCCACGCCTCCATCGCCATGCCGCGTACCGGTTCTCCACTGTCGAAAGAAGAAATCCAGATGCTCAAGGCCTGGATCGATCAGGGGGCGAAGAACAACTAACACCTGATGAACGCAGACCACCAGGCCCATGCCCCAGGGCCTGGTCCCACCGATTGACCGCGCTTGGCGACTTTTCTAACCATCCCCGCGGAAAACCGTGACCCGGCACATTCTTCCTGAATGCACGGAAACCGTTGCCTTGCCACGCAGCGATTGCGCCTTGGCGCTGGAACTGGCTCACGTAAGGGTTCCGCCATGCACCTTCAACGCAAAGACGCAGAGGCGCAAAGCGAAAACCCGAATTCAAATCAATAAATTCTGTGTCTTTGCGCCTCTGCGTTGGAAGTCCATCGGCTCTCCGATAATTAAGAGCCTTTAACTCGAAGATGTAGCGGGAAGTTGCTGATTTTAATAGAACTCTGCGTATTTGCGTCTCTGCGTTAGAACTTCATACCCCTAGGACAGGCATCGGCCAAATTCATGTCGGCCTGAACTCCACTCAATCAACCTGTTTTTGAATTAAATCAATTTCTAATAAGCTAATAAATTAATCGCTAATATAAAAATCATTAATGCCCCTAGTGAAACATTTACCAATGAAATGTAGGGAATTTGACATATATCAAGTCTATTGATTACCCCATTGTTAATCTGTCAACTACACTTAAATGAATGAAATTCTGCCATTCAAACGGACTTGCACGTCCCTGTCCCGGGCGTGTTGTTTACCCGGGTAGGCGCACGAATTTAGAGAAGTTAAAGCAGTTCTGAATTGAGTTTGATGCGCATGCTGCAAGACCGCACCACGACGTCCGGCTGCCGCACCCTCTGCATGGCGTTCGCCATGGGCCTCCTTATATCTACGATTTCCGGCTGCGCCACCACGAAAGATGCGCAGAAGCCGGTGGATCTGGTCTGGCCGCTGCCGCCGGAGCAGCCGCGGGTCAAGTTCGTGCGCACCGTGCGTTCGGAGGCCGATGTCGGTGCGACCCGGAACAGATCGGGCAAACTCAAGGATTTCCTGCTCGGCCGGCAGGACGAGATTATCCCGATCAAGAAGCCCTACGGGGTGCATGCGGACCGCGAGGGACGGCTTTTTGTCACCGACACGGGTTGGGGCAAGGTGCTGGTGTTTGATTTCAAGAACAAGCAGTTCTCCGTCTGGGGGATCGAAGGGCGCGGATTACTCTCCAAGCCGGCGGGGATCACCTCCGATAGTCAACAACGGATCTACGTGACCGATCTGCTGCAGAAGCGTGTCGTGGTCTATGACCGCGACGGGAATTTCCTCCGCGGCATCGGCAAGAAGGGGCAGCTCGAAAGACCGGTCGGCGTTGCGGTCGATGAAAAACTGGGGCGGGTCTATGTCGTTGACGTCAAGAAGCACCACATCGCCGTCTTCGATATGAAGGGTAAGCGGGTCTCGACCCTCGGCAGGCGCGGGGCCAAACCCGGCCAGTTCAATTTCCCGACTAATGTTGCGATCGACCGGCAGGGGAAGCTCTACGTCGTGGATTCCATGAATTTCCGGGTACAGATTATCGACCCTGATGGCAGGGTCTTGAGGACCTTCGGGGAAATCGGTGACGGCCTCGGCAAGTTCACCCGTCCAAAAGGCATCGGTGTCGATTCCGAAGGCCATATCTATGTGGTCGATGCGGCCTTTAATAACTTCCAGATCTTCGATCAGCGGGGCAGCTTGCTGCTGTTCGTCGGTTCCATCGGCCGGGAACCCGGTCAGTTCTGGCTGCCGGGCGGCGCCTATGTCGACGATCAGAATCGGATCTACGTAGCTGACCAGTACAACTTCCGGGTCCAGGTCTTCCAGTATCTCGGTGAGCGAGGTACGGGCAAGAATCGGGCCGGGCCGAGCTCGGCCATAGAAGAACCACAGAATAAAACAGGATGAGGTGCGCACAGTGTACGGAAACCTTTTTCCTTTTAGCGGGGTTGCGGCTTTTTAAGCAACAGATTTCTAACGACGTTAGGAGTTGAGAAATGAAAAGAGCTCTATCAGCAGTCTTGTCGTTGGCCCTGATGGGCCTGGGGGGTACGGCGCTCGCGGCTGAGGACATTGTGAATACATTACACAACCTGTCCAGCAGCGCGCCTGTTACCAATTTTTACCAAACCACCTCGACGGCCTCGGTGTGCGTATTTTGCCACTCGCCCCATACCACCACCGCCGCGCCCAAGCCGCTGTGGAACAGGGGCGCGAGTGCCGCCACGTACACGATGTATAACAACACCGTGAGCTCGACCATCGACATGACGGTCGAGGCGCAACCGGTCGGCGTGTCGCTGGCCTGCCTGTCCTGCCACGACGGCACGGTGGCGTTCGACGTGCTCATCAACGGCGCGGGTTCCGGCGGCTTCAATCCAGCCGGTGCCGATCAGGGCTGGGCCTGGGGTGTCAATGGTGACCTCATTGCTAACACCCGAGTGACGCATCTCGGTAACGATCTGACGGGCGACCATCCGATCTCGATCACCTACGACAACGTGGCGGATACCGCGTTTAACGCGGCCGTGGCTGGGAAGGTTGGTACCCTGCCGCTGTACACCAACCGGGTCGAGTGCGGCAGCTGCCACAACCCGCACGAGGCGACTAATGCGACCTTCCTGCGCATCGCCAACACGGCCAGCGCGTTGTGCACCACGTGTCATATTAAATAATGAGGCGGCCCATGGGGAGGAAGGCAATGCATCGTCTGATCTACTTGCTGCTCCTTCCTCCCCTGCTTTTTTCCGTTTCCTGTAACCAGCGGACGCTGTCACTGTTTTTTGACGTTCCTCCTCCGAGTGAGGACAGCTCGGCCGCGGCCGCGAAGAAGACGGCCGCCGCCGCGCCTGAGCTGGTTCCTGTCAGCCAGCAGAAAGGCCGGCCGCCGATCGAGAAGGCCGCCACCTGGCCCGAGGCCAGGAAGCTGCTGCCCAAGGACGCGATGGGCAATCCTGACTGGATGCAGGCGCTGAATCAGGGCGTGGTCAGGCCCAGGAAGGCGATCCCCGGTACCGAAAAGCGGGATGATGCGCTGCTCTTCGGCTTCGATTTTTTCCTGCCGGGGCCGGACGCGATGTTCGATGCTTATTTCCCGCACTCCGCGCACACCGAGTGGCTGGCCTGCGGCAGCTGTCATCCCCGGATCTTCCCCAGACGCGGCGCGAAGATCAGCATGGAGAAGATCAACCAGGGCAAATACTGCGGTGTCTGTCATAACGGGCAGTATGCGTTCAGCGCGGATAACTGCGCCCGCTGCCACACGAAGATGGGCGGGTGAGTGCACTGGTGGCGAGGCCATAGGTGAAAGCGAGAACAGGTTTGACCGCATTGCTTTTCATCGGCTTGCTCGTACTCGGCGCTGTCTTGGTGATGCGTATGGGGTCGAACCAGAAGCGCGTCGAACAACCGGCTGTCGCCGCTGAACCGGCACCCAAGGCCGTTCCGCCGGCTGTGAACCCGCCTATGGCGGGACTGGTGGCGCAGCCTGCGCCGGTTGCGGGGCAGGCGCCCCAGGTCCATGCCAGGTCCGAGGAGGCACCTCCAGGGGGAGTGATTGCAGTCGCGCCGGTCAGCAAAGAACCGCCGGTTAAGGTTGCGGCCAGCGTTGCCGCGGCAGCGGTTGAGGCGCCGACCGTTGTGGTCAAGCAAGTCGAAGTCGTCGAAGTACCCGTTGAAATGGCGCTTGCGGAGTCGCCGGCAATTGTCGCGGCAAGCGCCACCCCGCCCGTCGGCGATTCGGCGGGGAACGAGATCCAGGCTGCGCCTGCCGGGACGGCCGGCGCGCGTGCCCCGGGGGATCTGATCCTCGACAGGAAAACGCGGGCGATGGGATTTGATCCCGTGGTGTTTCCGCACTGGCGACACCGGATCCATTTTCGTTGTTACGTGTGTCATTCGCAGGTCTTCAAAATGAAACGCGGCGCCAGCGAAATCACGATGACGACAATTGATCAGGGGCAATTCTGCGGCAAGTGCCACAACGGTGAGGTCGCTTTCAACGTGGAATTCCAGAACTGCGCCCGCTGCCACATGCCGTCGGTAGCGAGGACGCCATGAGGAACGGCAATGCAAAGACTTGGATATGGGGAACCCAGCCAGCCGAGGCATGTCGCGTGATGATGCGCCGGTTCTCCGCCAACAAGTACAGAAAAAGGATGGCTGATCCGGGGGCGGTTCGCCAGGCCGCATGTGCAGTGACTGTACGTATGAAAACGGCGATGAATATGGCCCTGGCTTTAATGATCGGCCTTTTCGTTGTAGTGGCGACCGCATGGGCCGCCCCTGGGGACCTTGTCCTGGACAAGAAGACGCGGGCGACGGGATTTGATCCTGTGGTGTTCCCGCACTGGGTGCACCGGATCCATTTTCGTTGCTCGGTCTGCCACGAGCAGATCTTCGAGATGAAGAAGGGGGCCAACGAGATCACGATGGAAAAGATCAACCAAAGGGAGTCGTGCGGCAAGTGCCACAACGGAGAGACAGCTTTCGAAGCGGGATTTCAGGCTTGCTCGCGCTGCCACCAGGCGGCGGCGAAAAAGCGGCGTTGAGACGAATGGCAACGGAAGCCGTAGTGAAAAGCGGAATCATTACTTTATGGCCTTTGCAGAAATGGCATGTCGTTTCTACCACAGGCCCGGGCGTCGAACGGGCCGCTGCGCGCTATTGGCTGCGCATCGGGCGCCGTGGGGAGCCGCATGAAAGCAACGGCATGGCAGAGATGCTTAATCGTGCTGATGGCGTTCCTCGGCATCATGAGCGACGCAAAGGCCCAGGAATGGTTCGTACTGGACCCGCTGGACTGGGCGCTGGTCCTGGATTTCGACGGTTATTGGCGGGATTATAAGGATTCGGCGGATACCCAGCAGACCAAGTTTGAAGAAGGGGTTCGCCTGCGGCAGCGCGGGCATAGCGTGGACCCGCGGATCGCCAGTTTTTTTCTCGATCTTCACCCCAGACTCGCGCAAGTCGATTTTGAGAACGGCGGTGATGACGAGGATTTCGATAACAGCTTTTTGGACTACAACGCGAGTCTGAGTCTGTTGCACGGTACACCTGCGCCGTTCAGCTTCGAGGCGCGAGCCGGGCAAAACACCGCGACGCTCGATGGCGATCTGGGCAGCCGCACCGATCTCAAAACCTCGAATGAAGCCATAACCTTGAACGCAAGGAACGAATTTTTTCCTTCCACCATCACCTTCTCGCAGCGCGACCTGGACGAGAAGTTTCGCTCAGGGATCAGCGGCGCCACGACCGACCGCGAGGAGGCTGTGGATACGGTAACCTTCAGAGGCCATAGCAGCAAAATGGACCTGTTGCTCGAGCAGATCGATTTCGACGACCGGCTGCCGAAGGATAATGATTACAATTCGGAGATTGGCCGTCTCAACCACTCCCTCCGTTGGGGCAAGGGTAGTAATCTGCATTCCCTGTTGGACTATTACAAGCGGGAAGATTTTTTGCCTTACGAAAGGGTCTCGATCGACGAAAGCGCGCGCCTGCAGCACACCAGAAATCTTTTTAGTTCATACGATTATAACTACTCATCTGTCAAAAACGGGGCGGACACGAAACGCAATTACGCGCGCGCGGGCCTCACCCATCAGTTCTACCGGAACCTGACCACCAGCGCCTATCTCAAGGGATCCGACAACGAATTTGAGAGTGGTGCGGTCCAACTCGGCGAGGAGAAGGAACGTGAGGCAAGGCTGGACCTCAGCTACACCAAGAAAATCCCGCACGGCGGAAGGCTTTCGGCGGGCCTGGGCGTTGCCGAGGGCACCGTTGATCGCGATGTCGAAGAACTCGTCGTGCTTCAGGTTTTCGACGAGCCCCAACTCGTTGACGCCACTTACATAATAATACTGAATGAGCGTTTTATTGACACGAGCACCATTGTGGTCACCGCGCCGGGGTGTTCCCCCTGTACACCAGGCACGGGTCCGGGTACGGACTATGAGGTGGTGCCTGCAGCTAAATCTCACCCGAATTTTATTTAACGGCAATATGTTGCAGTACTAATCCCGTTTTATTTTTTTTTTTCTGTGGAGTATCGCTTAGGCCTCGATTACGGTTGGGTCAATGTGTTTCACCGTACCTACGATCAGGACCAGGATCTCGTTTCCGAGCAAGGCGAAAGCTTCCTGTCAGACAGGCGGGACACCACGACAGGGTTACGGTTCACATGGAATCCCAAACAGGCGACCCGCATGACATTCGGCGCGGAAACGCGTTCTTACCGTTATGGGGATTTCGATTCCGACACTGATACCTTTCGGCTGTCGGGGATCCATCGCTGGTCTCCCAGGGCCTCACTGACCCTGACCGCCACCCGGGATTCCACGAACAATGACGGCAGAAAATCCGACACCCACAATGCGGATCTGGCCATGCGGTGGTTGGCGCGGCGTAATCTGATTGTTGAGCCAAGAATAGGAACCTGGAGAAGGCAAGAACGGCGAATCTCGGACGACCGCTTCAAGACCGTGGGAGTGGATCTGCGCTGGTTTGTACGCAAGCTTGTGGCCGAGGTCAGCGTGCAACATAATGAATGGAGTGGAACCACAAATAATCTGGATGAAAACCGCTTGATGTTCACCTTCACGAGGAGGTCTCGATGAACCGTGTCTGGCTAGTTTTGCTCTACGCGCTTCTGGGCGCCTGCGCACCGGCCGGACAAGGTCCGACGGAGCGTGGCAGCAAGGAACCGCTGGTGTGGCCGCAGCCGCCCGAGCAGGCCAGGATCCAATATCTGTACGACTTCCGCGAGCCGCGGGATCTGGGGCTCAAGGAGTCGTTCCTGAAGCGGGTCTGGGGCGTGATCGCGGGCAAGGAAGACCGCCGTATGATCAAGCCCTACGCCATTGCTGTGCAGGGGCAGCGGATCGCGGTGGCCGATCCCGGGGCCCGTGCGCTGCACGTGTTCGACATGGCGAGCAACAAGTATTGGCGCATCAGCAAGGCGGGCAAGACGTATTTGCGCTCGCCAGTGGGTGTGAGTCTTGCCGGGGACAAGATTTATCTTTCGGATTCTTTTCTGGGGAAGGTGTTCGTGTTCGATCCCGAGGGCAAGCATTTGTCGACGATTAAGGGTCTGGCGCGACCCACTGGCCTTGCCTATGACCAGAAGGGCAAACGGCTGTATGTCGCCGAAACCCTGGGCCACCGTATCGCGGTGTTCGATCCCCGGGGAAAGAAGCAGTTTGCATTCGGCAAACGGGGCGATAAAAACGGCCGGTTTAATTTTCCCTCGCACCTGTTCATCCGCGGGGAAACCTTATACGTCAACGACACCATGAATTTCCGCCTGCAGGCCTTCGATCTGCAGGGCAAATACCGGTCTTCTTTCGGCAAGCACGGGGACGGCTCCGGGCACTTCGCCCAGCCCAAAGGGGTGGGGGTGGATGCCGAGGGGCACATCTATGTGGTCGACGCCCTGTTCGACCGGGTGCAGATCTTCGACCCCAAGGGCAGGTACCTGCTGACCTTTGGCGGCCAGGGCGGCAAGGCGGGGAATTTCTGGCTGCCTTCCGGGCTTTTTATCGCCCAGGACCGCATCTACGTCGCCGATTCCTACAATCAGCGGGTGCAGGTGTTTCAGTTTCTTGGCGGAGGCTAGCATGCAACGTTTCGGGTT
>CAMYII010000081.1 GCA_947258385.1 Acidiferrobacterales bacterium | reverse complement strand
ACCAGGCCAGCGGAAAATGGGAAAAATCATCTTAATCTTGAGTCAGTGATGGCTATGGTAGCGATTTACGACATGTCCCAGAAAAGCCTATCCGGTTTTCGGCGGGTCCTGAGCACCCAGCTTGAACGAACGGCCTGTCACCATCGCGACGGCGATGTGACGGACAGCCAGGCACCAATGCCGCGACGCCCCTGGAGGGGCCACAGCGGGCCTTTTCGGCCGTTCGCCCGCCCGGCGCCAACAACCGGATGCTGATGCAACATCGGGGCTAACGTGCGCATCCTGGCGGCGTGGGATTCAGGACACTGCACTTTTGCGGGAGTGGGTCGTGCCAAAGGCGGCGGCCGGCCGCCGGTTGTAACCTATCCTTGATTGCGCGCGCCCTATTATAATGTCAACCTATCCCGGAATCGTGGGACGCGGCAGTTTGAGCGGGCGGCAGGCAGGCGGCGGCCCGTCTGCCGTGCAGTCGCGGCAGCGACGGGCTTGAGGCCGAGAGACCTGATGAAGCTTGCATACATACCTAATGCTATTACCCTGTCCCGGCTGTTTCTGGTGCCGGTGCTTATCCTGGCATTGAAGGACCACAGATATCTGTCTGGCCTCATCATTTTTATCATCGCCGGTATTACCGATGCGCTCGACGGTTATATCGCCAAACGCTTCAATTCGGTCAGCCAGTTTGGCGCGGTGCTGGACCCCCTGGCGGACAAAGTGCTGCTGGTCAGTGCCTATGTGATGTTGACCGTTATCGGCCATGTGCCTTTCTGGTTGTTGCTGGCCGTGGGTTTCCGCGATCTGTTGATCATTGGCGGTTATCTGGTGGTCACCTCCATGATGGGTGCGGTGCAGATGCATCCCAGCTATCTCAGCAAGCTGAATACCTTTGTGCAGATTCTGTTGGTGATCGTCATTCTGACGCAGGAGGCCGCCGCCTTGAGTTTTCCGCGGATCACGCAAGCGCTGATTTTTCTGGTGTTGTTCACGACGGTGGCGAGCGGCGGTCATTATATATGGCAATGGGTCATAAAAAGGGAGCTTGAGCCCGTTGCCGGTCCAAAAAAATCATGATGATTAGTGCGAATGTCTGCGCACGTCGCCCATGAGCACGCAACTGTCATTCGACATCCGGCTGCGCGACAGCGCCGCCTTTGAAAATTTCTTTCCCGGCGCGAATCGGGAGGCCGTCAGCCACCTGGCCGCGGTGGCTGGCGATAATGGACCGGGCTGGTCGAGCCGGACCCCGGTCACCTACCTTTGGGGCGGTCACGGGACCGGTAAGACCCACCTGCTGCAGGCCGCCTGCCGCGCGGCCCAGCAAGCGGGTCAGACGGTCTTGTATATACCGCTGGATTGCGCCGCCAAGCTCTCGCTGCGGGTGCTTGAGGACGTGGGTGCCGCGGATCTCGTGTGCATTGATGACCTGCAATGTATCGCCGGCCTCGCCGATTGGGAGACCGCACTGTTCAACGTCTGTGAGCACTGCCGCGCGTCGACAGCAGCGCTTTTGGTTACGGCCAGCGCCAGGCCCGCGGATGTGGGGTTGCGCATGCCGGATCTGGCGACGCGTCTGGGCTGGGGGCTCGTCTATCCCTTACACGCCCTGAGTGACAACGAGAAGGTCGCGGCGATGCGGCTGCGGGCGCGCAACCGCGGGCTTGAGTTGTCCGAAGCGGTTGCCCGTTACGTGCTCAACCGCTATCCCCGAGACATGCACGCCCTGTTTGGCCTACTGGAGCGGATGGATCAGACCTCGCTCGCCATGCAACGCCAGATCACGATCCCCTTTATCCGTAGCCTCGAGGCCGAGGACTGAGCGGTGTGGGCGTCAGCGCCCCATCCCCATGGTTTTGGTAACCGCGGCCAGACGGGCGCCCAAGGCCCGGCATAGCGTTCTTTCCTCCTCGCTTAAGGGGCGGTCATTGTTCGGGCCTGCGACATGACTCGCCCCGTAAGGCGTGCCGCCGGTCGTGGTCCGCGAAAGCGCGCTCTCACTGTAAGGTAATCCCAGCAGCAACATGCCGTGGTGCAGCAGCGGCAGCATCATCGACAACAGCGTGGATTCCTGGCCGCCGTGCTGGCTGGAACTGGAACAAAATACCGCCGCCGGTTTCCCGACCAACTCGGCGGACAGCCACAGCGGGCTGGTCTGATCGAGGAAGTACTTCACGGGCGCCGCCATGTTGCCAAAGCGGGTGGGGGAACCGAGCGCAAGCCCGGCGCACTCCCGTAAATCATCGAGCGTGGCATAGGGGGCGCCGGCGGCCGGGATAGTATCGGCGCTGGTCTCGGTTTCCGGGGAGACTTCAGGGACGGTGCGCACACGGGCCTGCATGCCGGCCACACCCTCGACGCCGCGGGCGAGCTGCTGGGCCATGGCCTCGACCGCACCGTGGCGGCTGTAATAAAGGATCAGGATATCGGCCATGATTTCTATTATCACCGATTTGTGCAGCAATGTGCCTTGGAGGAAGCCCTGATGTCAGTCACGGTTGCCTGCGGTCCAGCGGCGGGGCGTGATTTTTCACACACGTCAGCGTTTTGAAAATTGGAGCAGGGCGCGGCCGCTCTCGGCCAGTCGCTCCAGCCATCCGTGGCCTTTCGCGACACTAGCCCGTCCGTGGGCGTCGTCCCTGGCCGTCGCGGCATTCGTGCGTCCTGCACCGCAGACCTGCGCCGCACCGAAGCGACTCTAAAGGAGCGGTACACGGCAGTCCCGCCGGCGGAGCCGAGGAAGCAATTCAGTCCACAAACGCACTTTTTGAGAGCCTCCTTGGGCAACCGCGCTCGCGGCGCGGATGCCCCGCCTGGCGACCGGAGGGCCTGGCCGCTGGCCGATCCGTGTTGCCGCCGCCTCATTGCGCGATCAGCTCAAGCACCCTCTCCGGGGGACGGCCGAGGACTGCCTTGTTGGCAACCACGACGATGGGCCGCTCGATCAGTTTGGGGAACCTGACCATCACCTCGATCAGTGCGTCATTGCTGAGGTCCGGGTTATCGAGCGCCGCCTCCCGGTACTCGGCTTCCTTTTTGCGTATCAAATCACGGGGTTGCATATCAAGCAGCCGGAGGATGCGCGCTAATTCCTCATGGGTTGGCGGCGTCTTCAGGTACTCGATGACCTGCGGTTCGATGCCGCGGTCCAGCAATAGCTGCAGTGCCTGTCGGGATTTTGAACACCTGGGATTGTGGTAGATTCGCACCTGCATTACGACCTCCGGAAAGAACAAGACGATGAACGGTTGCTGTTGCACATTTTGCTTGCGCTAGCGTTCTTGACAGTCTATATGACTGGTGTTAGCGTTATTTTAATGAAGTTGAACAAGAAATTGGTGATAAGACAAATGGCTTCCGCGCCAGCAGAACTTAAATAAAAAGCTCAGGAGATCCTCAGCATGGCACAACAATTAGACAAGCGTATCATGGCATCGATTTTTGCCTTCTCGTTACTGGTGGTCGGTGGTTGCGCCACGGTCCCGGAGGAAGAGGGGATGATGGAAGAACCGACGCCCGTCGTGACGGACGAGGGACTCAGCTACACCGTGGTCCGCGGCGATCATTTGTGGGGTATTTCAGCCAGCCCACGCATCTACGGCAACCCCTATCAGTGGCCGCTAATATACAAGGCGAACACCGATAAGATCGAGGATGCCGATTTGATCTATCCGGGTCAGATTCTGGCGATTGACGATAATCCTTCATCGAGCGAAATCGACACCGCGGTGCGCCATGCGCGCAGTCGTGGTGCCTGGTCGGTTGGTGTCGTCGAGGAGTCGGACCGGGCATATCTCGCACGTTGAGACACGCCTGACTGGCTCGCACCAGTCGCAACAGATCTCATTGAAAAGGGCCTCCTGCGGGAGGCCCTCTTGTTTTGTATTGGGAGCAGCGGTTGGTTCTCTCCCGTTCTGGCCTGAAGCCGGCGAAAAGTCCTCAAAAGTCCGTAAACCGATATTTGAACCGTTCGAACACACCGGTCACTTCAACGAGCTTGGTACCCGTGACCCGGCGCAGCAACTCACCGTCATCCAGATAGACAGGATGGTCTGGGTTAAACACCCCCCTCGGCGCGATGATGGTCCGTGCCTGTTTCAGCGCTTTGAGCTCCGGCACCATGAGCGCATACATAAAATCGCTTTCCTTGCCGTCTTTATCCAGGGTCTTGATCGCGACCGGGGTCGCCTTTGGCGCAAGCCGTTGAGCGCCGATTTCGGTCCGGTCCGAGCCGGGGTATTTCATCCACCTCACCACCGCGATATTCCACTCGCCGGATTGCTCCGCTATCCGGGTGGCAATAAGATCGCCAACCTTGATGTCAATCTCGTTCGATCCCCGGCGCTCCAGGGCCAGGCCACCCGCGCTCTCGTCGACGAATTCCCACAGGGTGCAGCGATGCGGACCGATCTTGTCCTCCAGGCGTTTTTCCTCGTAGCCGCTGCGCGCGGCGCGGTCCGGCTGCGAGGCGCCGAACAGCGTGCCGGCGTTGTGCTGCGGCGGCATTGGACCCATGCGCTTCGCGCTGGTGAGAAATCTGCGCTCTCCATTGATGTAATAATTAATCGCCGCCAGCCCGATGACTGCCTCGATCTGGCCGCCGGCCTGCGTTTTTCTCGGGAACACCCGCTTCGGATTAACGCCCCAGACATTGATCAGGCGCAGCAGCATGTCTTGGGCATTGTGACCGAAGTAGCCCTCGCCGAGTCCTTTGTGTGCCGGTGTGTCGCCCTGTTGCATGAGCGAGCGCTGTTCGTGGGCGACGCGCACCAGTTCGAGCGTTGTCAGCAGGCGAAAATGCTCGGGGTCGCTGATCCTGGAACCGCCGAGGTAGGCATAACCCGCCCTGTCGGTCTGCAAATCGATCAGGAACTGGCATCGCGGATCGGGTTCCGCGGTCACCCCGGTGATGATTGCGAGCGGCGCCCAGCGGTCGAGATAGTGTTGGATCTTGCCGATCATATGTGCGGGCAGGTGGTAGGGATCGCTTAAGTCCAGGAGCAATGCCTGCTTATAGGCATGGCCGACGCTGCTTTGGGCTATCGTGTCGTTCAAGGTGTCCGGTACGGGTGTGTCGACAAGACCGAGCTTTTCAGCGTAGCGAAACAGCTCGTGGATTTCCCGCAGGGTCCCGGCCGGATAGGGCGTATAGAATTGATACGCATGGACCAGTACACCGGTCAAATAGCGGATGGCCCGTTGAATCGGTGTGGCCAACTTCGCGCCTTGTTTTTCAGCCGCCTTGCTTGTGCGGTCTATATCCAGCAGAAACCGCTTATATCCATAGGCCATTTCAATCTGAAAGTGGTTTACCTGATCAGCGATCAGCCTGTTCTTCTCCGATAAGGGTAACGACAGCCCGGTGTATTGTTTTCTTAATTCATTGGCTATCAACTCGACCGGTTCACGGTACAATTCAAGGAGCCCCAAGCGGGTTTCCTGATCAAGTTCAAGCCGGTTGGTGAGCATCAGGGCCTTGTGCACCTGCTGACCCGTCTCTGCGGTATTGAGCAAGGGTAAGGACTCCAACCATTGTTTCAGGCTCGAGGGCTGGGTCGGCACTTCGGCGCGCGAGTCCTGCATCAATTCGGGTATGGTAAGACTCAAATTCATATTCGATATCCCCGGTTAAGCCCCCACCAACACCTCTAAAGATCTTTGCAAAATTCTAACGATCCATCACGTCGCTGGCAATTTATCGGTTCCAGACCACGTTGATGCATCTCAACACCGTACGGCAATTAAGGCCGAGTATTGACCGACACGCCAGTTTGCGTGTCGCGAGGCCAGTCGTCAGCGGCGCTGCTCATACGGAGCGGCGCCGGGATGCGTGTGGCGGTTTCGTTTTCTCCCGGGCAGGGCTGTTTATTTGCCCTGATTATGCTCGATGTTGCCCTCACGGGCCGCCTGTTCCACCAGGCGGTCGAACGCTTCGGTCGTCATCAATCCCTTCTCCTTGACTAGCTCGCGCACGGGCCGGCCGCTTTGCTCCGACTCCTTGGCGACCTCGGCCGCCTTGGCGTAGCCAATCGAGGTATTCAGCAACGTCGCCAGGCCGACGCTGCGGTGGGCATAGTCGCGGCAGCGCTCCCGATCCACGCGCAGTCCCCCCAGATTCTTAACGCTGACCGCGTTGAGCGCATTGCTCAGCCAGTCCATGGCGTCGAACAGGGCTGAACCCAGGGCCGGCATCATTACGTTCAATTCCAGTTGGCCCGCCTGCGTCATGCAGGCGATGGCGAAGTCCTGGCCGAGCACCTGGTAGCAGACCTGATTCAGCATTTCGAACATCACCGGATTGACCTTGCCCGGCATGATGCTGGAACCGGGTTGAACCGCCGGCAAGAGCACCTCCGCCAGACCGGTGCGCGGGCCGGAGGCGAGCAGGCGCATGTCATTGCTGATGCGCGTGAGCTCGAGCGCCACTTGACGTATCGCGTTGGACAGATGTTGCAGATCGGCCATGGATTGCATTTGCGCGGCCAGATTCTCCGCAGGCCGGATCGGCTCGCCGGTCAGCCGGGCCAGTTCCTCGGCGACGCGCTGGGTGTAGCCGGGCGAGGTATTGAGCCCCGTTCCGGCGGCAGACCCGCCGAGTCCGGTCTCGCACAACGGTTCGCCGCTGGCCTCCAGGTGCCGGGCGCAGTGGCGCAGGGTCCAGGCGTAAGCGGCGAATTCGCGGCCGATCGTGGTCGGCACGGCGTCCTGTAGATGCGTGCGGCCGCTCTTGATGGTGTCCTGTTCCTCGTCTGCGATGCGCGCGTATCCATCGGCCATGGCGTGGATCGCGGTCAGCAGGCGCGGCAGCTTGGCGAGCGCCGCCAGGCGGATAGCAGACGGGATGGTATCGTTGGTGCTCTGTCCCATGTTCACGTGGTCATTGGGGTGGACCGGGGAGTACGCGCCTAGCCTGCCGCCCAAGGCGGCATTGGCGAGATTGGCCAGGACCTCGTTGGTGTTCATGTTATGGCTGGTGCCGGCACCGGCCTGGAACCGGTCGACCACGAACTGGTTGTGATATTGCCCGTCGATGACGGCATCTGCGGCGCGTATAATGGCGTCGGCGAGCTTGTCATCCAGCCAACCGGCCGCCCGGTTGGCGCTGGCGGCGGCTCGTTTGATGCGTACGTGGGCGATGATGAAATCCGGGTCCGGCCGGCGCCCGGAGATGGGGAAGTTATCCACAGCCCGTGCCGTCTGGATGCCGTACCAGGCGTTCTCCGGGACACGGTATTCGCCGAGACTGTCCTTCTCGATGCGGAATTTTTCGCTCATTCGCTGCTCCAATAATGAAGTATTCGGATTATAGGTAGGATGACCCGGGAATGCATCCGGGCCGTGAATCGTCTTGGTGTTATGGCAACTAAATGGTGGGGGAGTAAGCGGTGGTGAAACGACATCGATGGTGGATGATTTTTGTGTTGCTGTTCGCGGTGCCCGGTTTCGCGGGCAGCCCGGATATCATGCTCAAGGACTTCAATGGCAGCGACAGTAATGTCAACGAGTACATCGGGAAAGGGAAATGGGTGGTCGTTGCTGTCTGGGCGCACGACTGTCATGTCTGCAATCAGGAGATTCACCATATGGTATTTTTTCACGATGAGCACAAGGACAAGGACGCCATCGTGCTCGGGGTTTCTGTTGACGGCATTGCCAAAAAGGACAAGGCGAGGCAGTTCGTTGAACGCCATGGGCTCGGTTTTCCCAACCTGATTGCCGAGCCCGAGCAGGCGGTGATGATGAAATTCGGCGCCGGGTCTTTCGTCGGCACTCCTACTTATTATATTTTCTCCCCGGGCGGGACCTTGCTGGCCCAGAACATCGGGCCGGTGACCCAAGAGGACATCGAAGCGTTCATGCAATCTGATGCCGCAAAGAGTGCCCTGGCCGCCGAGCGCGGTTAATGCTCGATTAAACGACGTGCTTTTAGATGGTTTAATGCACTGAGGATTTCGGCTCTTGTGTTTTTTGCACTGGGGCTGTGGTCCACTGCCGTGGCCGCCTCCGCCACCCGCGATCTCGATGCGCATTTTTTCCACCCTAGTTTTGGTGATTTGCAAGAAGAACTGGCAATGGCCCGCACAGAAGGCAAGGCCGGCATATTGGTGATGTTCGATAACGCGGAATGTCTGTGGTGCGCCAAGATGAAGGCCACGGTATTGAACCAGGTTACGGTGCAGGATTACTTTCGCAAGCATTTTCGTATCATTCAGGTGGATACCGAAGGTGATGAAACACTGTCGGATTTCAACGGCGTTGAGCTGCCGTCGCGGAGAAAGAGCGGGAGGTCCAGCAAGCCATGAGCCTTTGTCGAAGATATCTGGTGTCCGGCCGGGTGCAGGGCGTGTTCTACCGCAGCTCCGCCCGCGACACCGCGCGACGCCTGGGCCTGACCGGATGGGTGCGCAATCTGAATGACGGACGCGTAGAGCTTGTCGCCTGTGGCGATGACGCGGCGCTCGATCGGCTGCACGACTGGCTGTGGCAGGGCCCGCCGCATGCGCAAGTCAGGCAGGTCGAGGTGCAGGAGGTTGGTGGTCTGTTGTTTTCAGATTTTGATGTGCGCTATTGATCGTTCATACAAATCCATCGGCGCAGTCATTGTTTTTTTGCGAGACGAGTATTACTGCGGATACCAGCGCCGGTTGAAGGCCTGATAGACCTTCTTCGGATAGGCCCATCGGCCGACGCTGCCGTTGTAGCGCGCCAGCGCCCGAGTAAGGTCGCCTGCCTCCTTGTCGAGATAATATTTGAGGATGGTGCAGCCGTAGCGCAGGTTGGTTTGCACCCGGAACAGGCTGTCGCCCGGTCTGCCGATCTCTTCCCGCCAGAACGGCATGACCTGCATGAGCCCGCGGGCGCCCGCCCGGGAGATGGCATAGGGGTCGAAATCGCTCTCGACCTCGATCACGGCGAGCACCAGCTCGGGTTTGACCCCGGCGCGGGTCGCCTCGTAATGGACATGTTTGAGCAGTTCGACGCGGGCGCGGTCATCGGGGATTTTGCGGGCCAGGCGTCCGGACATATCGGTCAACCACACCTCGGCGTCGAACGGGTCGTTAAAGCCGCCGGCCTGGTTGGCCGCCTGTTTGAGCAGTGCCCTTAATTCCGGATTGACCCTGTCTCGCCCCGGCTCATCGGCCAGCGTGGGCGCCGTGCCGCCCAGGGCGCAGATCAACCACACCGCGATCAGTCGCTGCATGCCGACTCCCAGTGCGAGATTGTTATGAGGTCTTATTGATGAGTGTTGACGATAGTATGCAAGTTGTCCACCACCTCCTCGAGCGGGAGCTCGCGGGTGTCTTGTTCGCGCCGGTCCTTATATTCGACCAGTCCCTTTTTCAGTCCGCGCTCGCCGACGACGAGTCGGTGAGGGATGCCGATCAGATCCATGTCGGCGAACATGACGCCGGGCCGCTCATCGCGGTCATCGAGCAGTACGTCGAAGCCCACCACCTGCCGCGCGTGCTAGAGCCTCTCCGCCGCCTCGGCGACGGCTGCGGATTTGTGCATGCCGATCGGCACCATGCAGACCTGAAACGGCGCGATGGGATCCGGCCAGATGATGCCGTGATCGTCATGATTCTGCTCGATCGCGGCTGCCACCGTCCGTGAGACCCCGATGCCGTAGCAGCCCATGGGCATAATGACGGTGTTGCCGGCCTCATCCAGGCAGGTGGCGTTCATCGATTCGCTGTATTTTGTACCGAGCTGGAAGATATGGCCCACCTCGATGCCGCGACGGATCGTCAGTGTGCCGCCGCACTCGCTGCCCGCCGGTTGCGGATGCGGGCACGGGTCGCCTTCGACCACGTTGCGCAGATCGGCCACCTCGGGTTCGGGCAGGTCCCTACCCCAGTTGACGTTTTGGTAGTGTTTGCCGTCCTGATTGGCCCCGCAGATGAAATCGGCAAGCCGCGCGGCGCTTTCATCGGCGATCACCGGAATCTTCAATCCTACCGGCCCCACCGAGCCCGGCTCGCAACCGGCCGCCAGCGCCACTTCACCCTGGGTCACGAACTCCAGGGGTTTGGCCACCTGCGGCAGTTGTTCGGCCTTAAAGCTATTGAGCTCATGGTCACCGCGCACGATCAGGGCGATCACGCTGCCCGCGCCCTTGACGAGCAGGGTCTTGACCGTACGCGAGGGATCGACCTTGAGGAAGCGGCTCACCTCCTCGATCGAATGTTGACCCGGGGTGTCGACGGGCTGCATGGTTGCCGAGGGTCCCGGGCGCTTGCCGACGGGCGGCAGGGCGGCGGCCAGCTCGACGTTGGCGGCATAATCGCAGCGCGAGCAGATGGCGATCGCATCCTCGCCGGAGTCGGCCAGGACATGAAATTCGTGCGAGGCGCTGCCGCCAATGGCGCCGGTATGGGCCTGGACCGCCCGGAATTCGAGGCCGATGCGGGCGAAGATGCGCGAATAGGTCTCGAACATCTTCTCATAGGTCTGTCGCAGCGACGCCTCGTCCAGATGAAACGAGTAGGCGTCTTTCATTAGAAACTCGCGCGCCCGCATGACGCCGAAGCGCGGGCGCACCTCATCGCGGAACTTGGTCTGGATCTGATAGAAATTCGCGGGCAGTTGCCGGTAGCTGCGGATCTCGCGCCGGATGAGGTCGGTGATGATCTCCTCATGGGTAGGGCCGAAGCAGAAGTCCCGGTTGTGGCGGTCGGTCAGCCGCAGCAACTCCGGGCCGTATTCCTCCCAGCGGCCCGATTCCTGCCAAAGCTCCGCCGGTTGCACCGCCGGCATGAGCACCTCTTGGGCTCCGGCGCGGTCCATTTCCTCGCGCACGATGCGCTCGACCTTGCGCAGCACCCGCAGACCCAAGGGCAGCCAGGTGTAAAGCCCGGCGGCGAGCTTGCGGATCAAACCCGCGCGCAGCATCAGCCGGTGGCTGACGATTTCCGCGTCGGCGGGGGTCTCCTTGACAGTGGCCAGCAGGTAGTTCGAAACACGCATAACAACCTCTTCTTATCGTTTAATCCAGGCAGGGTGTGGCATCGGAAGTATACCTGCAATGACGTACCCTGATCGAGGCCGGGATCATGGTCGCCGGTCAGTACAACAAGGGCGACCGGCGGTAAGCGACAATAGATGCACGTCATGGTGTCCCCTGCAGGCGGGGATAAGTTAACTCCCCTGGCGACAGCGCCCGGAGGCGCTCACAGGTGATGCGATCTTTATCGCATACGAGCACGTCAAGGGGGATCAGAAAATGAATGTGAGGTCGATTTAGGGAAGGACTTTTATGGTGCTGGCCGCGACAGCGGTCCACGGGCAGAAGGGCGGGATGGGCGATGACCGGTCTCTCCCGGGCATGATGGGATCCCAACAGGGCTCGCAGATGATGGGCCGGCGTTTCCTGCTATGTCAATAACAGGCAATGAAAGCGGTTGAATACTTTGTGGTGCCCCGACAGCGAACCCTCACCACGCCAGCGCGTCCCGCACGATCCCATCGAGCAACTCCTCTACCGCTTTGAGCGAGGCTTTGGATGCCTTGCTGCCGACGAGCTGCGGCCGGCGGTAGGCGAGATAGACCGTTTCGGGTTGCTGCGGAAGCACGTAGATGTTGACGATATAGGGACAGAAGATCATGTTGCGCGGGTCGGCCTCCATGGTGCGTCGCGAGAGGGTGGCGCTGCAGAACTCCAGCGCCTGGGCCTCGATGTAGACTTTCTTGGTCGTGCCGAGGTCCTTGCCGGTGCGCGCCAGCATCTTGCCGATATGAGAGACGTTGTTGATGACCAGACCGCGGTCGGTGATGGCGAGCTCCACGGCTTCCTTCACATTTTCAAATTTGCCCTTGGTCTGGTACAGCACCAGGTAATCGTTTTTGACGCTCGGCTCGATGGCGTGGCTGGCCGGCGCCAGCGCGAACAGGCAAAGGAGAATGACGGTGTGACGGATCATTGCGTGCCCCCGATTGGCTCGTTGGTATTATTGCAGTCAGAAAACATAACATGCCGATGAACGGACAGCCAGCGAAGCGCAAGCCCCCCCCGGCCTGTCGCCGCCTTCGGCCTCACACCCTGTACCGCTGTCAAGACTTCGACAGCCCGAGCTCGCTTAAGTTGCCGGGCATGACGACAGTGAGTTAGCGCTCAGCGGGCGCCCACAGCCAGGCCGCGCCGCGCACCCCGGCGCTGTCGCCATGGGCATTGGGCAGGATAGGCGTGTTCAGCTCATCGTTGAAGACATGACGCGCGACCCGCTCGCGGCCCTCCGTATAAAGCCTTTGAACATTGGACATTCCCCCGCCGAGCACTACCGCGTCGGGGTCGAGAATATTGATGACCACCGCTAGCGCCTTGCCGAAACGATCGAAAAAACGCCCCATCGCGGCCGCCGCGAGCTTATCTCCATGCTCGGCGCGGGCGGCGATGGACCGGGCGTCGAGCCCGGGCTCCCCGCGGTGGGTTTCGTAGTCGAGCACCAGGCCCGGTCCCGATAAAAACGTCTCCACACAGCCGCGGCGTCCGCAGTAACAGGCCGGGCCGTCGGCCTCCAGGACGTTATGGCCCCATTCCCCGGCAATGGCCTGCGGCCCGGTGTGGATCTCACCACGGCACACAATGCCGCCGCCGACGCCGGTGCCCATGATGACGCCGAACACCACATCATGATGGCGCCCGGCGCCGTCGATGGCCTCGCTCAAGGCGAAACAATTGGCGTCGTTGGCGAGGCGTACCGGCCGCTCCAGCAGGCGCTCCAAGTCCGCGTGCAAGGGCTTGCCGTTCAGGCAGGTGGTGTTGGAATTTTTCAGGCGGCCGGTGCGCGTGGAAATTGCACCCGGCGTGCCGACACCGACCGTAGACCGCGCGCCTGCCTGTTTCTCCAGGTCCGTGACCAGTGCCCGGACATTGTCCAGGATCGCCTCGTAGCCGGCGTCCCGCGGGGTCGGGTGCCGTTCCCGCAACACCACGTTGCCGGCCTCATCCATCACGATGGCTTCGGTTTTGGTGCCCCCGAGATCGATGCCGATGCGTGCCGGGGAGCCATGCCCTTTGGCGCGCATGGCTCAGTTAAGCCCCTGGAGCCAGCGCGCGTAGAGCCGGTCCGCCACCGCCTGCATGCGGCGGATGTTCTCATCGAGGCGCTCCAGCATGGCGCTCGGGCGTTGCACCGAGGCCGAGGGCGGCGGGAGCGTGTCGCCGGCGGCGCGCAGCCAGTCCCGGACCATGTCCGCCGTCATCTCGATATGGCACTGCAGCGCCAGGGCATTGCCGATGACGAACCCCTGATTGGCGCAGTGTTCGCTCGCGAGGATGCGGGTGGAGCCGGCCGGCAGCGCAAAGGTCTCGCCGTGCCAGTGGAAGGCCGGGAATTCCCCCGGCACTCGATCGAGCCATTCCTGCACGGCGCCTTCATTGACAGTGTTCACCGGCAGCCAGCCGAATTCCGGGACCGGATTGCGGGTCACCGCGGCCCCCAGCGCCTTGGCGATGAGCTGTCCGCCCAGGCAATGGCCCAGCACCGGCACGCCGGCGTCCAGCGCCTCCTGGATGAGCCCGAGCGCTGGCGGGATCCACGGCAACTCATCGTTCACGCTCATGGGGCCGCCCATCAACACCAGGCCGCTCAGCCCCGTCACATCGTCGGGCAAGCGCTCGTGGCGGTCGATTCTGACAAGTTGCCGGGGGATGCGGTTGTGATCGAGAACATCGGCCAGATAGCCCGGTCCCTCGTTTTCAACGTAACGTATGATGACAACCGGTTTCATGGATTACAATTATATTGTAAGTCTCCTATATTGTAAGTCTCATGGCCACGTCATACCGGGATGGTGCGATGACAAGCAAACGCCTGTTCATATTGGCCTTGTTACTGTGCCTGTGCGCGCAGGCGCCGGCGGTGGAGAAACTCTCGCTCTACGCGCTGTTCAAGGGCAAGGCGATTCTCATGGTCGATGGCAAGCGCCGGGTATTGTCGGAGCAGGAGACCAGCCCCGAAGGGGTCACGCTCATCCGCACGGATACGGAAACCGAAGTCGCCGAGGTGGAAATCCAAGGGCAGCGGGAGATATTAAAGCTCGGCGTCGTCTCCGGGTCCGCGGCTTCGGGATCGAGTTTGGCGAGCACTGTTCTGTGGGCGGATCCGAGCGGACATTTTTTCGCCACCGGAAGCATCAATGGCATTGCGGTCACGTTTCTCGTCGATACGGGTGCCACCAGTATCGCCATGAACAGCGTGGCGGCTGCTCGTATCGGTCTGGACTACACGTCTTTGGGCAAACAAGGGTTGGCCACGACCGCCTCGGGCGTCGTGCCGGTGTATTATGTGAAGCTGAACACGGTCAAGGTCGGTGGCATTGCCTTGCACAATATTGACGCGGGTGTCATCGAAGGCCCTTATCCGACCGATATTCTTTTGGGCATGTCATTTCTCGGCCGTCTCAACATGAAGCGCGAAGGCAACAAAATGGAGTTGATGCGCAGGTACTAGCAGAATATTGAAAAAGTCCGGTCGCTCCTGCCCCCCAAGGGGACTTCCGTTGGGCGCCGACACTAGCCCATCCTTGGGCGTCGGTCGCTCCGGCCATCCTTGGCCTCTCGCGACACTAGCCCATCCTTGGGCGTCGTCCATGGCCTTCGCGGCACTTGGGCTTCCTGCCCGGCGCATCCTTGCGGCGCTTAGCAGGGTGTTTTTCAACGCCCTGCTAGACGAAAATCCTTCCGGTGGCCGGTCTGGCCATGGCTCTCGCGACGCGGCGCTAGCGGCTCGGTCTCCTCATCTTTCTGCAAAGATAATAAGCACTTATCACCAATTGAGCCGGTTTCATGTCGGCTGGCATGGATCATGCTCTCTATTTAGAACAAGCACGCCAAGAAACAGGAATCCGTGGCTGCGTCCCAGATGGCGCGTGTACTGACACCAAACGGGTTGTTCGGGCCAGCCGGCAACGGCGCGCTGGCCATGACTGAGGGGGTCTGCGTACAGTGAAACGGGGTGGAACCAGGGCCGCACGGCCCGCAAGTTGGACACAATTGCGCTTGACGCGGGTGCATTGGGCAATCCCGCTGCTGTCGCTGTGCGTCCTGCTGACCAGTTGCGTCACCGCACCGACACCTCGGGCCACGGGCGAGATAGCCGTGCTCGTGAGTCAGGATTCACCTGCCTTCACGCGGGTGGCGAACATCATACGCCGGCGGCATGGCGGTGGTGTAAGGGTGTATAGCCTGGCCGGCGGCGGGCGTGAGCTCGTGCGGAAAGCGATCGCCCGTTCCTCATCACCGTTTGTCGTCGCGGTCGGCCTGCCGGCGGCAAACATGGCACGAGGCCTGCGCGGCAAGCGGGTCATCTTTTGCCAGGTCTTTAATTACGAATCGCATGATCTGGTGACTCCGTGGATGAAAGGTGTGAGCGCGATTCCTTCGGTGCATAAGCAGTTCCGCGCCTGGAAGGCCCTGGATCCGAGCTTGACGCACATCGGCGTGATCACCGGCGCAGACATGCACGGCCTGCTTCGCCAGGCGCGTGCCGCTGCCAAGTCGAATGGTCTCGTACTCGTGCACCGGCAGGTCGCCTCGGACAAGGACCTGCTCTATACCTACAAGCGACTGAGCCCCGAGATTCAGGGACTCTGGCTGTTGCCAGATAACCGCATACTCAGTATGCAGGCCATACGTGACCTGCTGACCTACAGCGCCAAACATGGCAAACAGGTCTTGGTCTTCAATCCAAAGCTGATGCGGCTCGGCGGGCTCATGAGTGCCGAGAGCCAGGAAGCGGAGATTGCGGCCAAGGCCTTGCGACGGCTCGAGCAGGCGGCGGCATCCTCTAATAATGTCCCCGGGTCGGCGGTGTGGCCGCTGAATCGTGCAACAATTATGGTCAATCCCGTCATGATGAAGCGATTGGGGTTGGGGCTGCCGACCGATTTCAAAGGGGAGATCTATGCCCCGTAAGCCCGGGAAAACGGCGCCGCGCTTTTCACGCGAATCGCTAAGCACAATGACCAGAGTGTTCAGACACTGGGCAAGGCTCACACTGGACCGTCTTTGGGCGTTGTGGCTGGCCGGTTTTGAATGGTTGCTGCCCGGTTCCATCAGGCGCAGCCTTTTTGGCAAACTTTCGGTCCTGCTACTGGTCGGGACAATTCTGGTCTATCTGGTCGCCGTAGGCGGCCTGTGGTGGATCGCCAGTAATATTGTTGATGACAGCCTGCGCAAACAGGCGAATCAGTGGGTGGCCGAATTCGATGAGTTGGGTACGCCGCTTTATGTGTCGCGCAAAGGTAAGGCCTTGCTGGACATGGATAAACACATCAAGAATTTTCCTGAGATCGTATTTGTCCGTTATTACGACACCACCGGTAAGAAGATTCTGGCTGAGTTTGGGCGGGTAAAAGATCCGGTTGTCGCCCCACTTGATGGAGACTATTTACAAAGGCTGACGACAGCCCTCGCCGCTACACAGCAGGCCCATCTGTTTCTCGACAATGAGGATGTGGCGGGTGATTATGCCCGTATTCTTGCTCCCGTTCGTATTCGCTCAATCGCCAATGATGGCCTGTTTGACTTCAGTCTTGACGGGCAACGGGAGACCGTCAAGGTGATCGGGTTCATTGAGTTCGGGATGGATCATCGCTATTACCGGGGACAGTTCCTGAGGTATGTCGCGCTCGGCAGCGTTGTCATCGCCATCGTATTCCTGTTTTGCCTCATCGCGGGACGGCAGTTGATAAGGAAGGCGCTGGCGCCGTTGACCGACCTGCAGACTCCGCTGGCGAGGCTCGCCAACGGCGAGACCAACGTCAGTGTCGAGAGCAACGGTGATACGGAGATCGCGGTCATCAGTGACGCCCTGAATACAACCATCAGGGCCTTGAAGGAACGCGACGACACGTTGCGCCGGCTGGCTGAATATGATGCGTTGACCGGGCTGCCCAACCGCGTATATTTTTGCAAACAGGTGGAAAAGGAGGTCGAGCTCTTCGCCCGCGAGGACACCCCCAGCGCTATCCTTTTTATTGATCTTGACCGCTTCAAATATGTCAACGACGCCCTCGGGCACGCCGCCGGCGACCGTTTGCTGGTGCAGGTGGCCGGTCTATTGAAAGAGCGCCTGCGGGAACAGGATATCTGTGCCCGCTTCGGCGGTGATGAGTTTACCGTTCTGGCCCGCAGGGCGGGCCGACAGGGCGCCGAGGAGATCGCCAGATCGATCAATGCGATTATGAAGGATTATTGTTTTATTGAAGGCGGGAAGAAATTCAACGTCTATTGCAGCATCGGCATTACCATGATCGATTCGGACCGGTTCGCCGGGGAGGAATTCGTCACCCAGGCGGACATCGCCTGCTATGCCGCCAAGGCCCGAGGACGAAACCGTTATCATTTTTATGATGCCAATGCCAAGGACATGCGTTCGCGTGAGACCGACATTGGCTGGGCCCAACGGATCAAGGATGTGGTGCGGGAGAACCGCTTGCAGTTGTATTATCAGCCGATTGTCAGCACCTCAGGAGGTGATCGGGAAATGTATGAGGTGCTCTTGCGCATGCCGGGCAAGAACGGAACGCCCATTCTGCCCGAGGTCTTCTTTCCCGTTGCCGAGCGCTTCGGGCTGCTTGTCGATATCGACCACTGGGTAATCGCCCATGCCATGGGGGCGCTGGCCGGGTACCGCGCCGCGGGACGCGACCTGGCCTTCTCGATCAATCTTTCAGGCCAGGTTTTCGAGGATCTGTCGTTTGCGGACATGATCAAGGAACACCTGTTGCGCAATCAACTGCCGCCGTCATCGATTATTTTCGAGATTACGGAACAGGTCGCGGTGCGCTATATGGACAGGGCAAGCGGTATCATGCAATCGCTCAGTGAGCTCGGCTGTCGTTTCGCGCTGGATGATTTCGGCGTGGGGTTCAGCTCATTCAATTACCTGAAGCACCTGCCTGTGGAGTTCATCAAGATCGACGGATCGTTTGTGACGCAGCTGCACAAAAATCCGATCGACCAGGCGATGGTCCGGGCGATTATCGAGATCGCGCGGGTGCTGGGCAAGAAAACCGTGATCGAATCCGTGCAGGATCGCAAGAGCATGCGCCTGGTCAAGGCCTACGGTGCGGATTATCTGCAAGGCAGATATATCGGCGAGCCGCTCGACATGCCGGAGCAGCCACCGTTGCGCTCGGCGGTCGGTTGAACCCTGATCGGCTGTGGGATACTAACCCGCCCGCACCTTTCGTATCACCGGTCCTGACGCTTGTCCTTGCTGATCATGGCATAGGCCGAGTGGTTGTGGATCGACTCGAAGTTCTCCGATTCCACCGTATAGGCGTCGATGCGGTCGTCGGCATTGAGCCTGGCGGCGATGTCGCGCACCATGTCCTCGACGAATTTTGGATTGTCGTAGGCGCGTTCGGTCACGTATTTTTCATCCGGGCGTTTCAGCAGTCCGTAGAGCTCGCAGCTCGCCTCCTGTTCCACCAGCTCGATCAGGTCTTCCACCCACACGAAACTGTTGGTGGTGACCGAGAGCGTGACATGGGAGCGCTGGTTGTGGGCGCCGTAGTCCGAGATCTTCTTGGAGCAGGGGCAGAGACTGGTCACCGGGACGACGACCTTAATGGTCATGGTATGGCCGCCGCCGTTGATTTCGCCGGTGAAGCTCACCTGATAGTCCATCAGGCTCTGAACGCTGGAGATCGGCGCCTTCTTGTTGATGAAATACGGAAAGCTCATCTCGATATGACCGGTTTCGGCCTCCAGGCGCTGCGTCATTTCCTGGAGCATATCCTTGAACGACTCCACCGAGATTTCCGGTTCGTGATTATTCAGGATTTCGACGAACCGCGACATATGGGTGCCCTTGAAGTTGTGCGGCAGCTCAACGTACATGTTGAAGCAGGCGATCGTATGCTGCTCGCCCTGGCCCTTGTCCTTGACCCTGATCGGGTGGCGGATCTCCTTGATGCCCACTTTGTCGATCGGGAGCCGGCGGGTATCCGGCGTGTTCTGGACGTCGGCGATGGGGATCGGCTGGATTTTGCTTTTCACTTGCATGAGATCTGACTCGCTGGTTCGGGCCTGGTTGTGCGCGGACGAAAGGTAATGACGCTCAATCCTGACTATTATACTCGGGTATAACCGCCGTAAGTTTAAGCGGATCCTAATACTGCGGCAAGCTCCACCGGGACGGCCCGCAATATGCTACGCCGGATGCCCTCGGCATCCAAGCCGCATTCGGCCAGCATCGCTTGTGGGTCCCCGTGCGCCAGAAAGCGGTCCGGGAGGCCGAGGTTGAGCAGCCGCGGCCGCAATCCCGCGGCGGCCAGACATTCGTCGACGGCGCTGCCGGCGCCACCCTGGAGCGTATTTTCCTCGACCGTGACGAGTAACCCGTGGTCCCGGGCGAGGTTCAGCACCAATGCCTCATCCAGCGGCTTGATGAAGCGCATATTGACCACCGTGGCGTTGAGCGATTGCCCGGCGGCCAGCGCCGGCGCCAGCATACTGCCGAAGGCAAGGATGGCGATGCGTTGGCCCTGCTTGCGGAGCTCGGCCTGGCCGACTGGCAGCGCCTGCAGGGTCTTTTTGACCGCGACACCGGGGCCGCTGCCGCGCGGGTAGCGCACGGCGGCGGGTCCCTCTATGCGGTACGCGGTGTAGAGCATTTGCCGGCACTCGTTCTCGTCAGCCGGGGCCATGAGGCAGAGATTGGGCAGGGCACGCAGGTAGCTCAGATCAAAGCTGCCGGCGTGGGTGGCGCCGTCCGCACCGACCAGCCCGGCCCGATCGATGGCGAACATGACCGGCAGGTTCTGCAGGCAGATATCATGGATGAGTTGATCGTAGGCGCGCTGCAGGAAGGTCGAGTAGATCGCCACCACCGGTTTCAGGCCTTCGCAGGCAAGCCCGGCGGCGAAGGTAAGCGCGTGTTGCTCGGCGATTCCGACGTCGAAATACCGCTGCGGGAACTGCTCGGAGAAGCTTACCAGTCCGGAGCCCTCGCGCATCGCCGGGGTGATGCCGATCAGCCGCGAGTCCTGCTGCGCCATGTCGCACAGCCATTCACCGAACACCTGCGTATAGGTCTTGCCCGTGGGTTTTTTTTCCATCTTGCCGGTGGCGGGGTCGAACGGGGTGACGCCGTGGTAGACGCAGGGATCGCCTTCCGCCGGCTCATAGCCCTTGCCCTTGCGGGTGACCACGTGCAGGAAGCGGGGGCCGGTCTGGTCTTTCAGGTTTCTCAAGGTGCGCACCAGGGTCTTGATGTCGTGACCGTCGATCGGCCCGATATAGTTGAACCCCAGCTCTTCGAACAGCGTGCCCGGCATCAGCATGCCCTTCACGTGCTCCTCGGCGCGCTTGGCCAGCTCCCAGACCGGCGGGATGGTGCGCAACACGGTCTTGCTGCTCGAGCGCATGCGGGTGTAGAACTTGCCCGAGAGAATGCGCGCAAGATAATTGGACATGGCGCCGACATTGGGCGAGATCGACATGTCGTTGTCGTTCAGGACGACCAATAGATCCGCATCCATGTCCCCGGCGTTGTTGAGCGCCTCATAGGCCATCCCGCCGCTGAGCGCGCCATCGCCGATCACGGCCACCGTGCGCCGGTCGCTTTGCGCTTGGGCCGCCGCCACCGCCATGCCGAGCGCGGCGCTGATCGACGTGCTGGAATGGCCGACGCCAAAGGTGTCGAATGCGCTTTCCTCGCGTTTGGGGAAGCCCGACAGGCCGCCTGCCTGGCGCATGCTCTGCATGCGTTCGCGCCGCCCGGTCAGGATCTTGTGCGGATAGGTTTGATGCCCGACGTCCCAGACCAGCCGGTCATGGGGCGTGTTATAGACGTAATGCAGGGCGATGGTCAGCTCGACGGTGCCGAGGCCCGCGGCGAGATGCCCCCCAGTCCTTGAAATGGTTTCGATCAGGAATTGACGGATGTCTTCGGCGAGGGCGGGCAGTTTGGCTTCATCGAGCTGGCGCAGGTCTTCCGGCAGATTGATCTGCTGCAACAAGCCATACTCTGGTTGATCGCTCATCAGTCGCTACCGCGCCCGCTGGAGGATGACATCGGCGATGCCGGCCAGCACCTGGCCATTATCCCCCAAAGGCCGCAAACTTTCGAGGGCGAGCGCATGCAGTGCCCGCGCCTTGGCCTTGGCGCCCTCCAGGCCCAGTATTGATGGATACGTGGGTTTGTCCCGGGCGCGGTCCGCCCCGGCCGTTTTCCCCAGCCTCGCCGTCTCGCCTTCAACATCCAGAATATCGTCCACAATCTGAAATGCGAGACCCATTGCCTCGCCGTAATCGCTCAGACCGGTCATCAGCGCCTCGGGCGGGGGCGGGGCCGACAGCGCACCCAGCATGACGGCGGCGCGGATCAGCGCCCCGGTCTTCTGCTGGTGCATCACTTCCAGTTCCTCGGGGTGCAAGCGTCTGCCAACGGCCGCGAGGTCGATGGCCTGGCCGCCGGCCATGCCCCGGGCGCCGATCGCCTGCGCCAGGGTGGCGATCATGCGTAAGCGGCACTCCGGCGTGACCGGCAGTCGATCATCGCTCGCGAGCAGCTCGAATGCCAGGCTCTGCAGGGCATCCCCGGCGAGCAGGGCGGTGGCTTCGTCATAGGCTCGGTGGCAGCTCGGTCGGCCGCGACGCAGGTCATCGTTGTCCATACAGGGCAGATCATCGTGGACCAGCGAGTAGCTGTGTACCAGCTCCACCGCGCAGGCCGGGACATCCAGGCCGGGCCCCTGCGTTCCCAGGGCCTCGCCGGCGGCGTAGACCAGGCTGGCGCGGATACGCTTGCCGCCGCCTAAGGTGGCATAACGCATGGCCTCGTGCAGCGGGCCGGCCGGCGTACCCGGGGGAGTCAGCAACAGCTCCAGGGCGCGCTCTACCTGTTCACGGTAGCGCTGGAGAATGTCGGACAGCGGTGCCAAGATCAGCTTTCGGACGAGTAGGGTTCGGCGGCCGAATCCTCGGATTCCTTGATCAGTTTCTCCACCTGCTGTTCGGCTTCCTTCAACCCCTGCTGGCAGGTGCGTGTCAATTCGACGCCGCGTTGAAAGGATTTCAGTGCCTCTTCGAGACTCTGGTCACCGCTTTCCATCTTATCAACCAGGGTTTCCAGCTCGGCCAGGGCGGCTTCGAAATCCGGAATAGCGCTTTTCTTCGGCACAATGACTCCGTGAGGTGGCGATTTCGCCTAACACTAGCGTAAGCACCCGGCGGGCGTCAACGCTGCACCGGTCCATGGTATGCTGCCGAGCTCGGGAGAAGGAGTCGTTTATGCTGAAACGGTTAGTGCTTGTCTTGGTGATGTTGACGTCGAGCGTTTTGATCCCGGCGTCGGTCATGGCGACGGAGCCCGGGGCACAATCCCATGATCAAACACACGCCGTCATTCAATTGTCGCCGAAACTGCAACAGGCGTTAACGGACGAAATGAGGGCGTTGAATGAGGCGCTGCCCGCCTGGTCGTGGCGGTGGCGGCGGGCGACTGGCATACTCTCCACGATCTCGGCCGGCGGGTCCGCGATAGCTTCATCATGAAGCAGGCGTTGAGCGGTAAAGAGCGCGCCGAGCTGCACCGTGCTTTGCCGGAAGGTTTCCTGCAAATCGATGCGGCCTTCCACGAGCACGCCGGGCGTCTGGCGCAGGCGGCGGCCGGGCACGACGGCGAACTGGTCGCCTTTTACAGCTACAGGCTCATGGACGGTTGCATTCGCTGCCACGCAACGTATGCCAGCGGCAAGTTTCCCGGCTTCGGCAAACCGGCGGGTCAGGGCCATCGGCATTGACGCACGCGGGGTCGGGGCGCTTATCTTCGCCCGAGTGATCCCCAAAGCGCCCACAGAATCTGCAGGATGAATACCGCGATCCCCATGATGGCGAAATACTGAGCGCCTGCCAACTCGCTCAAGGTTAATACTCCCGCCAGCACAAACAGACCTGTGCGCATTCCGCTGCCCAGCGCCAGCCGCCGGCTCGCCGTTGCAAAATACGGACTGTCACGCCCGGGCCAGAGCCACACCGGCAGCAGATGACTGACGGCGCCGGTGACCAGCGGCAGCAGGAAGGCGTAGAAAAAAAGCCGTGTTGTCAGCTCGGGGACCTGCCAACCGCCAGTATGCAGAGCGCCGGTCATGAGTACCAGTGCGAGGCCGAAGGTGGCGATCGCCAGCGTGGTCCCGGCCCGGTGCCAGCCCCACACCGCCTTGTGGTAAGTGGACACCAGCGGCAGCGCAAAGCGCACAAGAGGCTGCAGCCAGAGCAACAGCCCGGCCCAGGACAGCGGCACAAAGACGGTGGCGCCGATGGCGATGAGCAGCGTGCCGGCAACCGCGCTATGCACATCACGTCGCAGCCGGATTGCGGTATCCGGGTTGTGATAATTCGCCGCCGTCGGCAGCAACACCTGCAAGGTGCCGAAGGCGGTCAAGCCGACAAATCCCAGCGCGTTGGCATGCAGGTGAAAACGTTTCAAAGCGTGCGCCTGCTCCGGCCAGAAGGCCGTGCCCAGTATGGCCGCAAGACCCAGGATGAGGCTCAGCACGGCCCAGCGGTACCAGTGCAAACAGGGGTGCGGGCTGCCCGGCATCCGGCGTACCCGGCGCCCCATCCACCACAGCAGGCCGCCGCCGGCGGCGATGCCGAGCACGGCGGCGAATGGGGTCAGCCGGGCATCCCAGCCCAGGCCGGCAAAACCGATGCCGCCGCCGGCCAGCGCCAGCAGCGGCAAAAAAACACTCCACTTTTCCGGGGCGCGGCTCTGTGTCAGTACCGGCGTAAAATAGATCATCGCGCCCAGGATCAGCGGCATGATGCCGAGCGCAAAAATCAGATGCACCACGGCCGGCCGGGAGGGAAGCCATGCAGACCATTGGGCGGCCCCGAGCAGGAACGTTATCAGCACCAGACCCGCCAGGCCGATCATGAGCCCGCGCACGGTCCTTGATGAGTCGGTCACGGCCACGTTTTAATCGATTGCGTGATACCGATTCCCCAGTGGGGCGGGCCGTTGCCTGAGATGAAGCATCAGAACCAGACTTCGGGGTAACGGCGGGTGTCAGGAATGTTATTGACCAGCAAGGCGACGAGCAGCAGCAGCAGCGCCCCCAGCCCCACGGGCGCGGCGGCATAGGCAAAGCCGAGCGCATGCACCTTCTCGCCGCCGATCACGGCGATCAGCGCGGTGGCGCCGCCCGGCGGGTGCAGGGTTTTGGTCAGATGCATAGCCGCGATCGCCGTGGCCACCGCCGTGGCCTCCGCCAGCCACAGCTGGCCGGCCAGCAGCTTGAACGCGGCGACCCCAACCAGCGCCGAGATGATGTGTCCGCCGATCAGATTGCGCGGCTGCGCCAGCGGGCTGCGCACCGCCCCATAGATCAGCACGGCCGAGGCGCCGAACGAGCCGAGCATCATCAGATAGTCCGTGCCCTCAAAAAAATAGCCATTGAGCAGGGCCACCGCACCGATGCCGAGAAACGCGCCGAGCCATGACCAGATGACTTCGGACATCCTGACCCGCGGTGGGCTGCCGCGGGTGGTGCCGCGCATTTTCCTGAAATAATTCTTCATAAAGGTTCCAGGGTGCAAGACTTAATAAAGTCTTTTCTTGAGATCATCCCGAGCGCGCGTCCCGTACCGTCCACCACCGGCACGCGGCTGACGCGGTGCGCCTTAAAGGTCTTCATCATTTCCAGGAAACCGGAATCCTCGTGGAACAGGACCGCCGGCGCGCTCATGACATCCGCCGCCGTGAGCTCATGCAGCGTATGCTTAAGATCGTCGGGCCGATCGAGGTAGCGCGCGATGAACTGCATGAAGGACTGACAGCCGAAGTGGCGCAGGAAATCGAACTGCGAGACCATGCCGATCACCTTCCTATCGGTATCGATCACCGGTACCCCTTTAACCGTTTTCGCGGCCATCAGCCGTATCACCTCGTCGCAAGCGGTGTCGCCGCGCACGCTCACCACCTCGCGGACCATGATATCCCTGGCCTTTACCGTGCCGACCAGACGCTCAATGGCGTGGCCATAGGCCAGGCGGTACACCTCGCGGAAATCCTCGGTCGAGATATCGACATAGCCCGAAATCCTGCTCATGGCGTCAAAAATATCCTCTTCCGAGATATCGATGCCGATGTGAGCCCCTGCCGGAGGTTGTTGATCGTCTTTTTGGGTCATTAGTGTTGTGCGGGCTGCGTGATCACGTGGCGGTATGATGGCGCCATCTACGACGGAGTGGGGCTGCAATCGATTATTTCATACGCCGGATCGTTCCGCGAGCCCCTTAATGTGACCCGATGTGGCTCCGTGAACCGGCCCTTATCCGAACTGACATTAGCAGGTCGCTGAAATGACGGAATTAATATGACCCTTTAACGCAAAGACGCCAAGACGCAGAGAAAAAATGCCCATGAACTCAAGACCCTTTGTGCCTCAGCGCCTTTGCGTTGAAAACTCATATCGGCAGGGAAGCGGGCCTCGGCCGGGCCGCGCGGCGACCCGGCATTTGGTTTATACTCGGGTCATGCCCACCTCCAGTGCACTGCGCTTGTCGGTACGCACTGTTGGCGTGCAGGTGAATCCCCATCCACGCGCATCAGGGGCGCCGGTTAAGCGGTTTGAGCTTTGTGGAGCGGGGTGGCACACAACGTGCAAAGATTTCAGGGACAGTATCAAGCAAAGGGAGTTACCCAACCATGTATTCCATCGCACAAGCCGCCAATATTTTGGACACCAGTGAGTATGAGGTGCTTTGCCGGGCCTACGCCGACTGGCACGGGGCGCCCGCGAATCCCATGATCATGCAGCACGCCTTCTCGCAATACTTCCGGCAGGGCGAGTCGCCGTACTGGGCGCGCCACTACACCCGCAAGGTCATCCGGGACTTCGAGCAGCGACACACACAGCAGGCGGGTGCGCTTCATTCATTCCTTTTAATGTGGCTAGAACCGATTTCAAAATACCTTCCGCCCCCTGGCGCTGTGGAAAAAACGCAGAGTTCGCGGAGACGCAAAGTACGCTAAGAACGCAAAAACACTTTATTTTGAAGTATTCTTTGTGTCCTCTGCGCCTTAGCGTTCTTTGCGTTGTTTCCAGGGCGTGAAGGGTTGCTGAGCGTTTGATTGTTAGACAGGTTCTAGGAAGAAAACGCGGGCAACCGGCGGATCACCGCCGTTTCATGCTGTAAGCCTGGCGCTTTAACGACACTCCCGCGTCATGCCTGAGCTTGGCGCGGCCGCCCGGCGTTATCCGTACAACCGCCTTTCCAGCCCCATCCGGTCGAGAATGCTGGTCGCGATCTCTTCGATCGACACCGCGCTGGAGTTGAGGAAGGCAATGCGCTCGCGGCGATAGAGCGATTCGGCGAGCGCCACTTCACGCTCACATTGGCCGAGCGTGGCATAGCGGCTGTTGGGACGGCGTTCGCAGCGGAGCTGATGCAGCCGGTCGGGGTTGATGTTGAGCCCGAAGAGCTTGTCGCGGTGGGCGCGCAGCCCCGCGGGCAATCGAAGCGGCGCGAAGTCGTCCTCGGTCAAGGGGTAGTTGGCCGCCAGAATGCCGTACTGCAGCGCCAGATACAAACAGGTCGGGGTCTTGCCGGAGCGCGAGACGCCAATGAGAACGATATCCGCGGCCGGGTAATCACGCGTAGTGGCGCCGTCGTCATTGGTGAGCGCGAAATTAATGGCGTCGATGCGCGCCGCGTAGCTCGCGTAGGCCCCGACCCCGTGCGAAAGGCCCGCGGCGTGCGAGGACCGGATGCCGAGCTCGGTTTCCAGCGGGCTGATGAAGGCGTCGAAAAAATCGATTAACAGGCCCTGGCTGCGCGCCACGCGATCGCGTATCTCGGAATTGATAAAGGTGCTGAAAAGCAGTGGCTTGTGACCGTCGGTCGCCGCCGCCTGATCAATGCGCGCCACCACGTGATCGGCCTTTTCAATGCTGTCGAGATAGGGACAACTGATGGTCTCGAACGCCACGCCCTCGAACTGGGTCAACAGGCTGTGCGCCAGCGTCTCCGCCGTGATGCCGGTACGATCGGAAAGAAAAAAAACGGAACGTCTCATGCGGCCATCGGCGGTGTCAGCAATCGGGACCGTCCGCGTGCGGGCACCGGCTCTGATCGCCGCAGCCGCAACCCGCGCCGCAGCCGCCACCTTCTTCGCGCGCCGGGCCGAGCTCGGGGTGTCGGGTCGCGAAGGCGCGCGCGAGCTGCTGCACCGCGATCCAGCCGAGCAGCAGCAGCAGGATGATGGCCATGGCGGTAAGGTACTCGAACATGGTCATTAACCTCCCAATCCGGCAAAGCCCATGAAACCCAGCGACAACAGCCCGGCGAGCATCAGGCTCAAGGCCGCCCCCTGGCTCACCGTGGGCACCTGGGCGAGCGCGAGCCGTTCGCGCAAACCCGCCATCAGCACAATGGCAAGCGTAAATCCGGTCCCGGCGCCCAGGCTATAGACGAGGCTTTGCAGGAAGCTGTACTCGCGAAACGTCTGAAACAGGGCGAGGCCCAGGATCGCGCAGTTGGTCGTGATCAACGGCAGGAAGATGCCCAGCGCCCGGAACAGCGCGGGGCTGAATTTTTTCATCACCATCTCGACCAGTTGCACCGCCGAGGCGATTACGGCGATGTAGCAGATCAGCCGCAGATACTCGAGCTCGAACTGCACCAGCAGGGTGTTGATGGCGAAGGCGCAGAGGGAGCTGACCAACATGACAAAGGCCGTGGCCAGTCCCATGTGCCAGGCGGTATCGAGCTTGCCGGAGACGCCGAGGAACGGGCAGATGCCGAGGAAATAACTCAGCACGAAATTATTGATAATGCAGGCGTTCAGAAAGATGAACCCCAGGGATTCATGTTCCATGGATGCGTTCTCCTTTTTGCGTGGCGCGGGCCTTGCGTTCCTTGAGCCAGGCGAACAGCAGCAGCCAGGCGCCGAGTACGAAGAACCCCCCCGGGGGCAGGATCATGATGGACCAGGGTTGAAAGCGCTCGCCGAATACCGCGACGCCCAGCAGTGTGCCGTTGCCGAGCAGCTCGCGCACCGAGCCCAGGCACAGCAGCGCGAGGCTGAATCCCGCGCCCATGCCCAAGGAGTTGACCAGCGAGGCCGTGATCCGGTGCCTGGAGGCATAGGCCTCGGCGCGCCCGAGAATAATGCAATTGACCACGATCAGCTGGATGAACGCCCCGAGCGCATTGTACAGATCGAGACTGATGGCCTGGATCACGTAATCGACGACGGTGACGAAGGTGGCGATGATCACGATGTAGGTGGCGATGCGCACCTGTTTGGGGATGGCGTTGCGCAGCAACGACACCAGCGCGCTCGAGCACAGCAGCACGAAGGTGGTCGCGAGCCCCATGGCGATGGCGTTGGCCACGGAATTGGTGACGGCGAGCACCGGGCACATGCCGAGCAGCATCACGAACACCGGGTTTTCGCGCCAGACCCCGTCGAGAAAGGTGTCCATCGTGACCGGCTGCCTGGCCTTCGGGTCCGCCGCCATCAGGGTTGCGTCCTTAATTGGTCGGTGCGCCCGGCCAACCGCGGCAACAGGGTCTGACCGCTGTCATTGAGCATCTTGCCGATGGCCTTCGATGAGATGGTGGCGCCGGAGATGGCGTCGATCTGCCAGGGTTCGGTCTTCTTGCCGTGCTTGACGGTGACGATGGCGTGGCGCAGCGCTGTGCGCTCGGTGTTGAGTCTGGCATCCAGCGCCTTGAAATTGGCGAGAAACTTGGGATCCGTGCCGATCTTGTCACCCAGCCCCGGGGTCTCGGTGCTTCGCAGAATGGTGATCCCGGTAATGCACTCGCAGGACGGCGAGTAGCCGTAGAGGATGCGGATGACGTCCTGGTAGCCGCGGGCGGCGGCCTCCGCCGCCATGCCTTTGAGCGCCCCGGCCTCGTCGTAACCGGCATAGACCAGGGTGCCCGTGGCGTCCACCTCGTTGACCCGCGTCAAGCCGTCGGGGTCCAGGCGAAACGCCGCGTGCGAGGTGATGCCGGGGATGACCTTGAACACCGCGCGCTGCACGGCCAGGCGCTTGTTTTCCAGGATGCGCGGCAGGGTCCATTGATAGGTCAGCACCACCAGCAGCCCCGAGAGCATGGCCACCCCGGCGAGGGTGCGGATCATGGCGACGCTCGAAGGCGCCGGCGGCTGGGGGGTGTGGGCCTGCGTGGTCACGGTTTACGCCTTGGTTTGCGCGCGCCGTAGATCCGTGGCTGGGTGACGGCCTCGATCAACGGCGAGGCGGCGTTGCCGAGCAGGATGGCGTACATCACCCCTTCGGGGACGCCGCCGAAGATGCGGATGATGACGGTAAGAAACCCCATTAGCCCGGCGTAGAGCCAAATCCCTGAGGGGGTGACGGGGGAGGCCACCATATCGCTCGCCATGAACACGGCCCCCAGCATCAGCCCGCCGGAGAACAGCGTGAACACCGGGTCGGGATACTTGTCGGCATCTACCAGGTAGAACGCGCCCGCCGTCAGGAAGGCGCCGAGCAGCATGCCCGCCGGCAGGCGCCAGTCCATCATGCGGCGCAGCGCCAGATAGGCCCCGCAGATCAGGATCAGTACCCCGGAGGTCTCGCCCGCCGAGCCGGCGGTCATGCCGGCGACCAGATCCATGGTGTTGGTGCCGACCTGTTCGAATTTCTGCAGCGCGAGCGGTGTCGCCCCGCTCCAGGCGTCCACGACGGCGCTCTGCGCCCACGGCCCCAGCGGCGCCGGTTCCATGAACGGCAGGGCCAGCGAGGAGGGGACGAACTCGGCGAAGCGTGCCGCGAGAAACGGCGGGGTCCACGTGGTCATGGCCACGGGAAACGCGGCCTGGATAAAGGCGCGGCCGACGAGCGCCGGGTTGAACACGTTACAGCCGAGGCCCCCGAACAGCACCTTGCCGAGCGCGATGGCGATGAACCCGGCCACGGCCCCCATCCACAAGGGCAGGCCGGGCGGCAGTGTGAGCGCGAGCAACAACCCGGTGATGGTCGCGCTGTAATCGCGGAGCGTGCTCGGCTTGTCCGCCATCCAGTTGAAGAACCGTTCGGTGGCAAGACAGGCGAGCAGCACCGTAATAATAAGGACCAGCGTGCTGAGACCGAAGGCATAGACCGCGTAGGCGCAGATCGGGATCAGGGCGTAGACCACGTGGCGCATGATCTCGTCCACGCTGGGGGCCGAGCGGATGTGCGGCGAGGTGCGGATCTCGACGCGCGGCAATGGCTGCTGCATTGTTACGCCGCCCGCTCCCGGTTAATGGATTTGGCGATGCGAAAGTATTGCACCAGCGGGATGCCGGAGGGGCAGACGTAGCTGCAACAGCCGCACTCGAAGCAGTCATTCAGGTGATAGTGCCCGGCCATGACCTCGTATTCGCGCTTGGCGGCGAGCAGGCCGAGCTGTGAGGGATTCAGATGCAGCGGGCAGGCCGCGACACAGCGCCCGCAGTGGATGCAGGGGTAGGTCCGCTCGGGTTCCTCGCTCACGGTGTCCTCGGTCAGCACCAGGATCGCCGAGACCGCCTTGGTCACCGGGGCGTCGAGCGAGGCCACGCTGGTGCCCATCATGGGACCGCCGAAAATCAGCTGATTGGCGCTGCCGGTGAACCCGAGCTGTTCGAGCACGAAGCGCAGCGGTGTGCCCACCGCGATCAGATAATTGCCCGGTTTCTTGACGCCCGGGCCGGTGATGGTGACCACACGTTCGATCATGCCCTCGCCGCGTGGCAGCAGCGCCCCGATGTAGGCCAGCGTGGCGACGTTCTGCACCACCACCCCGGCTTCGTAGGGGAAACCGCCGCTCGGGATCTCCCGGTCCAGCAGCGTTTTGACCAATAGCTTCTCCGAGCCCTGCGGGTACTTGGTCTCCACTGCCTCGACGCTGATGAGCCCGTTGCCCGGCAGCTTGGCGCGGATGGCCGCCAGTGCATCGGGCTTGTTGTCCTCCACACCGATGATCGCCCGCTCCGCGCCCACCGCCTTCATGGCGATACGGGTGCCGGTGATGAGCGCCTCGGTGTACTCCAGCATGATGCGATGGTCGGTGGTCAGGAAGGGTTCGCATTCACAGCCGTTCACCACCACCGTGTCCACGGTGTGCTGCCGCGGCACGGCGAGCTTGACGTGGGTCGGAAACCCCGCGCCGCCCAGGCCCACCATGCCAGTGTCCTGCACGCCCTCGATGATGTCCTGCCGCGACAGCGTGTCGAGCTCGCGCGGGGCGCCGTAGAGCACCTGCTGGTTGTCGCCGGCATAGACCCTGAGCACGATGGATTCGGCCTTGGGGCCCTTGGCGCTTGGCATGAGGTCGATGGCCTCGATCACGCCGGTTGCCGGGGCATGCATGGGCACCGACAGAAAGCCGTCGGCCCGGGCAATGGGCTCGCCGCGCACCACTTCCTGACCGGGATGCACCAGCGGCACGGCCGGCCGGCCCAGGTGCTGGGAGAGCGGCACGACCATGCGCGGAGCGAAGGCCAGCCGGCGGATGGGCCGGCCCTGCGTGACATCCTTGTTATTGGGCGGGTGCACCCCGTGGGCGAAGCCCCGTTTTTTCAGCATTTCTAATAATGGCATGGCTAATACGCTCGTTTGCTCATTCGCCTCCGCTTACTGGTACTTGGCCGCGCGCTTGATCAGCTTATCGAGCCCCTTCTCGTTCGGGTTGGCCGGTGTGCCGGGATGGATGACGCCGGCCGTGCACTTCTCGGCGGCCTTGACGATATCCCGGTAGGGCCCGGCTCTGGGGTCGACGATGACCGCCTTGTCCTCGTCGTTGTAGGCGAAGATGTGGGGATTGATCTCCACGCACTCATCGCAGGTCGTGCATTCGGGGGTCTCGATCCACACGGGCTCATAGTCAGCGGCCTCGGCCGTTCCGACGCCGGTCGGCGCGCTCGCGGGGCCGGCGGCGAGCGCCGCCGCCAGAGTGCCGGCGTCACCGCCCGCGGTCATGGCGAGCAGGCCGTCGGTGAGCTTGCGGGCCATGTCGGTGCGGGCATCGGCCGCGATCTGCTCGGCATCGACGGCCCCGCCCGACGCGGTCAGCGATTTGAGCAGGCGCCAGTAGTCGAGTCGCTCGCGGGTGGCCGCGACCACCTCGGCGGATGCGAGGATCCGGATCAGGCGGTTGCTTTTGTCCACGGCCCAGATATAAGGATAACGGTCCTCGCGTTCGTCCTCGTCCAGCTCGACGAACTCCGCGAGCGGCACCATGGCGTCATTCCAGGTCTCGGGCGGTGCCTTGCGAAAGTGCTTGCGGAACCGGCCTTCGGTGACGGCGAAGTCGGCGAAGGTCATGGGCACCTCCGTCGACGCCTCGTTGCCGTCCTCATCGGTATACTTAAGCGTGTACACCGGCCAGTCCTCATCGGGGGCGGGGTTGCCCTCCAGATCGCAGCTCTCCGCCAGGCTCGCGCCGTTGTCCGGGTTGAAGCGAAACAGCGGGTAGGCGCGCGATTCGACCGCCAGCCGGCTCTGCATCTCCGCGGCGTCGTCGCCCACGCCGTGCTCGGTCTGGCAGGCGGCGTAGACATTGAACAGCGCCGGCCGCCGGGCATTCAGTCCCTCGATGAAACCCTCGAGCAGCTGGGTAACGTGGGAGATCGAGCCCTGCAGGACATAGGCCGTGCGGTGCGCCAGGGCGATCAGGCTCATCTCCTTGCGCAGTTCCTCCTTGCCCTTGCGCGCCTCGCCGTAGGGTGCCATATCCGAGATCTGGCCGATGAATCCGGAGGTGCAGGCCTGCCCGCCGGTGTTGGAATACACCTGGGTATCGAGCACTACCACCTTGATCGGCATGCCGGACATCATCATGCGCGAGAGGTTCTGGAAACCGATGTCGTACATCGCCCCGTCGCCGCCGACCGAGACCACTGGCGGGCACAGCAGAAATTCTTCCTCGGAGAATTGCTTCCAGTTGAAGTGGTCGAAGAAGTCCTTGTGCTCCTCGTAGTTGTACTCGCCCTTGAGCTCCAGTTCGGCCATGCGTAGGGCCTTGAAGCCCTCGGCCATCTTGGCCATGTGGCCCTCGAACACGCCCATGGACACCGACGGGGAGTCCTGGAACAGATGGCTCGCCCAGGGGAAGGGATAGGGGTTGTACGGGTAGGTCGAGCCCCACACCGAGGTGCAGCCGGTGGCGTTAATGAAGCCCATGTTGGCGCGGCCGCGCTGGCTCACGCCGGTGGTGTACTGCCATTTGAGCTGCTTCAATTTAGCGAGCAGTTGGGTGGCCCATTTCACCCAGGACTGGTGCAGCGGCGTGGTGGCCTTGTTCTCGTCCAGTGCCGCGGACAGGTCGGACAGCGTCAGGTCACCCTCCCGGTGCGCGTCCACGATCTGTTCAATGGCCCCCGTATCGTTCAGGTCCATGGTCTCGGCGAGCTTCAGCCGGATGTGTTTGTCCAGCCGCTCGATGAGATCATCGAGGTAGGCGAGGTGCCGCTTCACACGCGGCTGCATCAGGGCGGTCACCGTGCTCGTGAAAAGATGGATCACGGTCTTTTCCCCGCAGCCGATGCAGGCGCCGTCGCCGCAGACCATGGAGTTGTAGTTGGTTTTGTCTAGCAGCAGTGTCTCCAGCGCGCCGATGCGCTCATCGAGATCATCGATGCGGATGTACTCCGGCGAGGTGGTCGGCAGATCGAGCCAGTAGCTCCAGTCCCGGCGCAGGGCCTCGATGGTCTCTGGGGTCTGCTTTTCGATGCGCAGCGCCTCGTCCTTGCACACCGTGACGCATTCCATGCAGCCCTTGCAGGTGTAAGGGTTGATGGTGAGCGAGAACAGTCCGCCGCTGCCCTTGGCCTTCTTCTCCTTGACCAGGTAGTAGGGTTTGGTCACGGCGAATCTGAAATCGCCCAGGACCTCTTTGAACCAGTCGAACTCTTTGTGCAGGTACTGTGTATCCTTGTCCGGCAATTCGGACTCGGCCAGGGTGTCGGCGATGGCCTGGTCCAGCAAGGCCCTGACGTCCGCGTCCTCGGCGAGCGCCGGGCGCAGTTTTTTCTCTACCGCGCGCAGGGCGCGGCGCAGGTGCCGGGTGATGTGCCCGCTGTGCTCCACCCGGCGGACCGTGGTCTCGAAGACCTCGGACACCGGGTTGACCAGCCCCGGGATCGCGCTGTCGGGGCACAGGGTGTAGCAATCGCCGCAGGCCGTGCAGTTCTCCGGCATCCACACCGGATGTTCCAGGCGGATCTGGGTCATGTCGCGGTACAGCCCGGTGGCCGCGGGCATCACGCTCAAGCCGATGAACGGGTCGACCAGATTGTCGTTGCCCTTGCCGCCGATATAGAAGTTACCGGTCTGCTCCCAGAAGCGATGCAGATCCGACAACTGGCTGTCGCTGGCTGGCAGCTTTTTCAGCATGACGGGCAGCAGCGGCGCCCGGCGTTTGCCCTCGGTCTGGCCCTGGCCAAGGGGCTTGTCGGTAATCTCCTGGATCTCCTCGAAGCCGCGGCGGACCACGCGCAGATTGTCTTCCACCACGCGCTTGCCCTTGCCGCCGAACTTGTCCTGCAACTGCTCATGAATCGCGTTGAACAGGGTCTTCTCGGTGAGGCCGCCGCTGCGCATGAGTGGGGAGGCGGCGAAGAAGGCCCCCTGAAAGGCGATGCCCTGCATGCGGAACTGCAGCTCCGGATTGGTGGCCTCTTCACGGGCGATGGCGAAGGCATCGATGAAAAAGACCCGGATATCGTTATCAACGATGTACTTCTGGGCGGCGTAGGGGAGGCTGCGCCAGACCACCTCCGGGGATTGCAGATCGCTTTGCAGCACGAACACGCCGCCCTTCTTCAGTCCGTGCAGGGGATCGGAATGGCGGAACACATTGGGGTCGGGCGAAAGCACCACGTCGACATGGATGTACTCGGCGTTGACGCGGATCGGTTCGGGGGCGGCCGACAGATAATAGGTGGTCGGCTGGCCCTTCTTTTCGGAGCCGTACTTGGGATTGGCCTTGATATGGTAGTCGAGCAGCTCGAACAGCGTCATGGCCAGGTTCTTGCCCGTGGTCATGGCACCCCAGCCGCCCACGGAATGAAAGCGCACCGTGATGCAGTCCTTGGGCATGAGGTTGGGGTTCTCGCTGCCGCGCACGCTGAGCGCCTTGATATTGGGATAGGCGTCGAGCACCTGCTGCTGGTAGAGCTCCTGTTTCGGCGAATCGGGCCGCTCGCGCACGAAATCCACCGAGAGATAAAAGAATTTCTTCCTGGCCCCACCGGGCAGCATGTTCTCGATGGCGCCGATGAGGCCCTCGGGCTGCAGGTCGCGGCTGCCCAGTCCGAAAGAGCCCGAATACAGCGCCGGGGTGTGTTGCGGTTTGTCGTAGGTGGCGTAGGTCGGGTAGGGTGGCGCCTCGCCGCCGTCGGCCGCGTTCTCGATGCATTTGCTCATGCTGGCGCGCACCTCGCGCATCAGCGGCAGGTCTTCGGCCAGGGGCTGGTCCGTGCGTTCCAGCACGACGACACCCTTGCGCCCCTTGAGCACATGGCCGAGCAAATCGCCGGGGAACGGCCGGAACATGGTCATATTCACGACGCCGACGGTGATGCCGCGCGTCGCGCGCAGGTAATCCGCGACCGCCTCGGCGGTGCTGATCATGCTGCCCTGACCGAGGATGAGGTAATCGGCGTCCTCCGTGCGGTAGCTGCTGAGGCGGTGATAGCGCCGGCCGGTGAGCTGATAGAACGCCTCCATGGCCTCGTCGGTGAGCGCCGCGACATGGGCGAAGAAATACGGGCGCTGGGCCGCCACCGCCTGCATGTAGGCGTCCTGGTTCTGCACCGCGCCGGAGGTCATGGGGTTGTCGACATCCCACACCGCGGGGATGCGCCGGCGTTTCTCGCCGTAGACCAGGCGCTGCGCCGCGGTCGGCGTGTCGATGAGGTCCTCCGGCCGTCCGAGGTACTCGGCGATGAGCTTGCGCTCGGGCAGCTGCATGGATTCGATGACATGCGTGGTGAGAAAACCGTCCTGGGCGACGATCCCGGGCGTGAGCGCCAGCTCCGCGACCCGGTGCGCGATGATGTTGAGATCACAGACCTCCTGCGCGCTCTTGCCCATGACCTGGAAGAAGCCGGTGTCATCCACGGCGTGGTAATCGTCGTGCCCGGCATGCACATTGAGCGTGGCCTTGGTGATGGCGCGGCAGCCCATGTTGAGTACATAGGTCAGGCGCTTGCCGACCGCCGCGTACAGCGATTCGTGCATATAGGCCACGCCCTGGCCGGAGGAGAAATTCGTGGCCCGCAGCCCCGTCATGGCGAGCCCCGCGGTTACGGCGGCCGCGGCATGCTCGCCCTCGGGCTCGATGAAAATCAGCGGCCGGCCGGCGATATTGAGGTGGCCCTTGCCGGCCTCCTCGGCCCAGTACTCGCCCATCTGGGTGGAGGGCGTGATCGGGTAGGCCCCGGCGGCGTCGCTGGACTCGCGCTCGCACATGACCACGGCGGTGTTGCCGTCCATCGCCTTGCGGCTGCCGGGGTATTTGAACGCCTTTTTGGTTTGGCGCGACTCGGGGTATTTCAGAATCTTGGACGGCTTCAGCATGGGTAACGTCCCCTCGGTGCTTGAATGGTTTGGCTGGGCCCCCGCCGGGTGCCGGCCCGTGTTGAATTACTCGCCGTCTGCATGGCTCACCCCAGCGGCAGCGGCTGCCGGCGCACGATCTTCTTCGCGTGCGTGCCCTTGATGACGCCCTGGCCGGCATCCTGCCAGACGATGGCGCCGGTCGGGCAGCGCTCGATCGCAAGCTTGGAGGCGAGCGCGTTCTTGGCGTAGTCAATGACCGCCAGATTGTTCTCCATGCGGATGAGCCCTTCCGGGGCGTCGGTCACGCAGCGCCCGCAGCCGTTGCAGACCACCTCGCAGTCGGCCTCGGTCTCATCGCCGTCACTCAGATTGCGGCAGGCCACCCACAGTCGGTGGCTCACCGGCTGCAGCGAAAACAGGCCCTTGGGGCAGACCTCGACACAATCCCCACAGGCCGTGCATAAGGCGTCGTCGACCACCGGGAGGCTGTACGCATTCATGTGGATGGCATCGAACTCGCACACGTCCATGCAATCGCCGAAACCGAGGCAGCCCCAGGTGCAGCCCTTGCCGCCGCCGGAGACCAGGCCGGCGGCGCGGCAGGATTTGAGCCCCGTGTAACTCGCCCGGGTAAAGGACACGTGGCGCCCTCCGGCGCAGGCCAGACGCGCCACCCGTTTTTCGTGCTCGCCGACCTCGACATTCAGGTATTCCGCGATCGCCTGGATCTCATCGGCCGAGCCCACCGTGCACTGGCCGGGGTCGACCGCTCCCTTGACCAGGGCCTCGGCGAAGGGGCGGCAGCCGGGGGTGCCGCAGGCCCCGCAATTGGAGTGCGGCAGCATCTCGTCCACCTCGGCGATGCGGGGGTCTTCCCAGACGTAGAGCCTGCGGTTGGCCACGGCCAGCAGGCTGGCCAGGATTAGCCCCAGTCCAGCCATAAACCCTGCCGCAATAGCGATATTGTCAAGCGGTGCCACGATACCCGATCCCCGACGGCGCAATGCCTTTGATTTAAAGCAATAATTTGAACTCATCCGAGTCTACTGTTTGTGACGGGGTGGGAGTAGTATTTGAAGCTATAATTATTTCAATGTTTAATATTGAAAATTTCAATGTAGCGGGAGAGGCCATGGTTTCGACACCGACGCTGTATTACAAGCAGAACCGGATGAAGCAGCTGCGCGCCTTCTGTCAGGCGGCGCGTGCCGGGAGTATCACCGCGGCGGCCGAGGCGCTGTTTCTGAGCCAGCCCTCGGTGTCGCTGCAGATTCAGGCGCTGGAGCGCGAATTCGGGACGGTGTTGTTCGAGCGCCGCGGGCCCCACATCAAGCTCACGCCCGAAGGCGAGCTGCTCTATCAGTTGGCCGACCCACTGGTCGAGGGCATCGAGAAGCTGCACGAGACCTTCGCCGCCCATTACGGCAAGCTGGAGACAGGCGAATTGAATATCGCGGCGGGTGAATCGACCATCCTGTACGTGCTGAACGAACCGGTGCAGCATTTCGCCGAGCAGTATCCCGGCATCCGCCTCAAACTGCACAACGTCACCGGGCGCGACGGGCTGGCCATGCTACGCGCCGACCAGGTGGATTTCGCCGTGGGCCCCATGCTGCAGCTGGCCGATGACATCAGCTACCGACCCATCATCACTTACAGCCCGGCCCTGATCACCCCCCTGGATCATCCGCTCGCCGGCAAGAAAACCGTGCGCCTGCAAGACATCAGTCGCTACCGTTTGATTTTGCCGCCGTCCTATCTCAGCACCTGGCAGCTGGTCGACACCGCCTTCCGGGCGCAGAATTTAAGCTACAACGTGGCGGTGGAGGCCGGCGGTTGGGAGGTCATCAAAAAATACGTCGAGCTCGGCCTGGGGATTTCCATCGTCACCGACGTCTGTCTGACCGGCGAGGAGCGCCTGGCCGCGATCCCGCTGACCGATTACTTTCCCGATCGCAGCTACGGCATCGTACTGCGAAAAGGCAAGTTCCTCTCCCCGCAGGCCAAGCGCTTCATCGAGGTGATGGAGGCGGTGTTCGCGAGCCGGAGAGCGGCCACCGATTAGATCGCCTGCAACCGGTTTCAAAATCGAACGCTCAGACGGCCTTCAGGCCCTCTGCGTTTGTTCCTAGCGCCAGGGGGCCAAAGGTATTTTGAGACAGGATCTAAGGGAAGTGACCGGTCTCCTCGGTGCCCGGCGCATGGCTGCATGGGTAGGGCGCCGTGGTCGACGAACTGCCCTGGGCAACCCATGGGCCTCAAAAAAATTAAAAATTTTGACCCTTCCTCCCCACTGAAAATTTAACCATACAATCAGCACGTTAACGTTGCAATTCCCACCGCCGGCAACGACACCTGGGCCGCGCGCCGGAATCCGTACCCTATCGGTAATTTCCCCCTGCTAGTGTGATCTCAAACTGGGACGCGGAGGACCTTGTCAGTGCCGGGGATGGGATCGATCTATGGATAGCTACATCGTGCGTATCTATCGCCGGGGCGCGGGCGATTCCGGGGAACAGGGCAGCCATGTGGTGGGCATTGTGGAAACCGTCAAGACCGCCGAAAGACAGCCCTTTAAAGACGCCGGCGAGCTGTGGGCGATCCTGCGCAAGGCCTGGACCGGGAAAAACCAGATCGACCCAAGGGGCCATAACGACACCAGCGTATAGAGGTACCGATCATGAAACCCAAGGGCGCACTATTTCCAAGCGGAATGTTACTGATTGCCCTGGCCTTGGTTGCCTGCGGCGGCGGAGGGGGCGGGGGCGGTAACGCGACCTCGCCGCCGGCCCCCATCTCCCGAGCGTCGGTGGATGGCAGTGGCGCGGAGGGCAATGGGGGCAGCGGCGGCTCGGCCATTAGCGCCGACGGCCGCGATGTGGCCTTTGCCTCCGATGCCACCAACCTGGTGGCGGGCGACACCAATGCCACCGGCGACATTTTTGTGCACGATACCCAGAGCGGCGCCACCACCCGCGTATCCGTGGACGCCACGGGGGTTGAGGCAGACGCCAATAGCTTTCGTCCGCACATGAGTGGTGATGGGCGCCATATCGTTTTCTATTCCCATGCCAGCAACTTGGTCACCGGCGACACCAATGCCGTCAGCGATATTTTTGTGCACGATATCCAGAGCGGCGTCACCACCCGGGTGTCGGTGGACTCCAACGGCGCCCAAGCAAACGGCGCTTCGGTCAATGCCGCCCTTAGCGCTGACGGCCGTTTTGTCGCTTTTGAATCTCGTGCCAGCAACCTGGTTGCGGCCGACACCAATAGTCGGGCCGATATCTTTGTCCACGATACCCAGACCGGCGTTACCACCCGGGTGTCGGTGGATTCCAACGGCGTTCAGGGAACCGGTTTTAGTTATGCCCCGGCGATCAGCGCCGACGGTCGTCATGTGGCCTTTGAATCGACCTCTGCTCTGGTCTCGGCCGATACCGATCCGTTGTTGGATATCTACGTCCACGATACCCAAACCGGCGTTACCGCCTGGGTGACGGTGAACGCCGGTGGCGTGGGGGCGAATTTCGAGAGCTATGCCCCGGCCCTCAGTGCCGACGGCCGCTATGTGGCCTTTTACTCCGATGCCACCAACCTGGTCGCCGACGACACCAACGGCAAAAGCGATATCTTTGTGCGCGATACCCAGAGCGGCGCCACCACCCGCGTATCCGTGGATGCCAGTGGGGGGGAGGCCAATGGCGACAGTCGCGGGTTGGCGCTCAGCGCCGACGGCCGCCATGTGGCCTTTGGCTCCGATGCCACCAACCTGGTGGCGGGCGACCTCAATGGGGTGCGGGACGTCTTCGTCCACGACCGCGACCCCGATGGGGACGGGATCTTTGATGAACCCGGGGTCATCGCCACCACCCGCGTATCCGTGGATGCCAGTGGTGCAGAAGCCAATGGCGATAGTGGCGGGCCAGCGCTCAGCGCCGACGGCCGCTATGTGGCCTTTGCCTCCGGCGCCTCCGACCTGGTGGCGGGCGACCTCAATGGGGTGTCCGATATCTTTCGCGCCCCGGCTCAGTGAGTGCCGGGAGGAGGGCTCATCAATGGAAGCAGCGAAATGTCGAATCAACCGAACGGGAGGAAATTGCCCATGATGCGTCAACGACCTTTCATCTATCTATTTATTGCTGTCCTCACCGTGACCGCCTGCGGCGGCGGCGGTGGGGGCGGCGGCGGTGGTGGGGCTGTCAGCGTCACCGTGGACACCTCCGGCGGGCTTGGCGGCAGTGCCGGGGCTACCGGCGGTAACGGCGGATTCGTCGAACTGCTCAAGTTCGGCGGCACCGGCGCGATCGAGGTGTTGAACAGTGGTACCGTGGATGCACGTTTTACCCTTACGACCACGACGGCCAATCTCGGGACAAATCCGCTATCGGTTACCGCTGACACGACTGTTGCCCTGAATCCCGCTATCCCCCCGCCGGCAGGCAGTCCCTATCTGTTGTCCGGAGATACCAATCTCTACATCTCCGACGGCACTACCGGTCAACCCGCCACGGGTCTCAGCGTGAGCGCCGGGGTCACGCTGACTCTCCCTCTGAATAGCGGAACCGCCTATATTGTGCTCGCGGATGATATCGACAATCACGGTACGATCACCACGGTCGATGTAATCACCGGTTTGCCGGCTCCACTTAATGTTCAGTGCGCAAACTATGTTGGCGCCCCGGGCTCGGCCATCGACACCAGCGGCATTCAGCCCGGCGTCCAAGGCGGGTACATTCAGTTGTCGGCCAATAATGCAATTTACAACCAAGGCACCATTACCGCCGATGGGCCAGATAACCCCACGGGTAGCGGCGGAATCGGTAGTACGATCCTGCTATGGGCGCAGCAACAGTTGGAAAATACCGGCAACGTTAGCAGCCGTGGGGGTGACTCCAGCACCAGTAACGGTGGTCCGGGTGGCGTCATTGATATGGCCTCATGGCATAGCTATCTGTACAACGCTGGGGCGGTCGATAGCAGCGGGGGGAGCGGCTCGACCGGCGGTGGAAGCGGTGGCCTTTTGATACTAAGTGCAGGGTTATACGGTTTTACCCAGTCATTCAATCAATATGGCGCAGGCCAGATACGCAACACCGGTGGCTTGACGTCAGATGGCGGGGCGGCCACGACCGGTGCCGGGGGCCATGCTGGACCGATCGGTGTATCGGTACATGGCGGTAGCCTTATACATAATGCGAATGTCAGCAGCCGCGGCGGTAATACCAGTGATGCCACCGCCGCCGGTGGTTTTGGTGGTTCCGTCGAGGTCTACACTGCGCCGGGCCTTACCTCTGACGACTTCGAGGTGCCAGCGGGTGATCTACTGTTCGCCGGGAATATCAACAGCGCCGGCGGTGCTGCAGCCGCCAGCGGGAGCGGCAATGGGAGTAGAGGCGGTGATGTTACATTCGTAGTGGATGCCTCGGGTTCTTATACTGAAAAAGCTTTTGGTCTACTGCTTATGCCAACCACGCCTGGCAACCCTCGTCTGGCGCTGCTCAACTTTGCCAGCATTAGTACCGTTGGCGGCAGTGGCAATCAGGGCGGCAATGGGGGCTTTGTAAAAATAGTCGACGACGGTGAGATATGGGATGGAAGTCCGTGTTCACCACTTTCGTGTATCTTCGACGATGATTTCGGTGGCGACGTAATCAATCAGGTCGCGATCACCACTCGCGGCGGCAGTGTGGTGGCCACTGCGACGACTACCCCGGCAGCGGGTGGTCGCAGCGGTAACATCGAGCTTTCGACCGACCACGACGTACTTGCCGGGGACGTTGTTGATCCAATAGGCGAGTACCTCACCAACATTGGGGCCATTGACAGTTCCGGGGGCGACAGCCTGGCACTCACGACGCCCACGAAGAACGCCGGCGATATCACCTTAATCAGCGCCAACGACATCAACAACAGTGGCGGTCTGACGGCCAATGGCGGCAATGACCTGGTGAACGATGACAGTACGGTAACCGGGTTCGGTCACCATGCCGGGTTTGTGACCATCAGTGCACAGGCGAGCGGCAGCAGCGTGATCAACAGCGGTGATATTAACGCCAATGGGGGTAACGGTGAGGCCCAAGGCGGAGATGGCCCATATATTCCGGCCCCTTTTCAACCCGACCCGGGGGTCGTTCTGTTTGCGGATTTTGATGTTGACGCTAGCGGCGCTTCGATCAGTGTGCGAGGCGGGGATGCCGATGTTGGGTTAAGCGGATCAGTCGGCGGTAACGGTGGCTGGGTAGTGTTCAATGCCTTTAACGCTACCCCCGGCAATGTCGATGCTGCCGGTGGTGCCGGAGATAACCCAGGAAACGCCGGCGGAATCGTCCCTTGAGCCCACTACAAAAAGGCGGGCAGGGCGCGGGGCCTTGCTTGAGACCCGGTCAGCGAACCAGCCGAGAAGTTTGCCGATGGCGCCGATCAGGTCTCGACGCCGGACCTGGCGGCGGGCAAGACCATCTGAAAGGACAACAGGAGGCACTATGAAACCCATCGGACTATTAACTCGTGGCGCCATCATTCTGATTGCGCTGCTGCTCGTCGCCTGTGGCGGCAGCGATGGCGACACGCCGCCGCCCCCCGCGGGGAGTAGCGATTGGGACCGGATGATCTGGGATCAGGATGACTGGGCCTGAAGACCGGCGACCTTACTTTCGCGAACCATGAGGAGCGACAGTCATGAAAACATTGATTAAGCAGCTTGTGACGGGCCTCGCCGCGGCGGTCTTCATGATTCCCGTCACCCGGGCCGGCAATGTCACCATCCCTCACAGCTTCACTTCAGGTACCCCGGCGGTGGCGGCGGAAGTCAATGGCAATTTCAGTGCCGTGGCCACGGAGGTGGATGATAATGACAGTCGTATCACGGCGCTGGAGGCCGCCATCACCGCCCTGCAGACCGATCTGACCACCGCCAACAACGCCATCACCGCCCTGCAGACCGATCTGACCACCGCCAACAACGCCATCACCGCCCTGCAATCGGACTTGAGCACGGTGCAGGCCAACTCGGTGCTGACCCTGGACGGAAATCTTATCTATAGGGTGGACAGTAATGGCTACCCCACGGCCCGGTTCACGGGCATCAATGTGCAGGTGGTCAACGGCGTGAACCAGACTACAATCAACGGCCTGGGTAACCTCATTGTCGGTTATAACAATGCCCGAACGGCAGGCACCAGCGTGTGCTCCGACGGCCAGTATACCGACCAGACCGCCTGCGAGGGTGCGGGGGAGACCTGGGCACTGAACCACAAATCCGGTTCCCACAACCTGGTGGCCGGTGATCAAAATGCCTATTCCCAATCCGGTGGCGTAATATTCGGTCTGTCAAATGCCATCAACCGGGGTTACGCCGGCGTCAGCGGTGGCGTCAACAACACGGCCAGCGGGTTGTACAGCAGCGTCAGCAGCGGCGGCGACAACACCGCCACCGAGCGCTACAGCAGCGTCAGTGGCGGCTACAACAACACCGCCGGCGGGTGGTACGCCAGCGTCAGCGGCGGCTACAACAACACCGCCAGTGGGACGTCCAGCAGCATCAGCGGCGGCAACAGCAACAACGCCAGCGAGTACGTCAGCAGCGTCAGTGGCGGCTACAACAACACCGCCAGCGGGTCCGCCAGCAGCGTCAGCGGAGGTTCCTCCCGGTCCGCCACCGGCCCAAATGACTGGGCAGCCGGGTCACTGTTTGAGGACTTTTGATTGTCAGGTGTAAGATGCCACCCGGCCGAAAATCGTAGGGGCCGGGTGCATCGAGCGTCCTGAGCTCGAGCAAAAGGAAAAGGACTCTGACTGGAAGCAGTCAGGGGCTCTGCAGTGGTGGGAGGCGGCGGGATGACTCAGAGCCTGCGGGGCCGCCGTCGCAAAAAACGCCCCGGCGTTCTGCGGCACCTACCGGTTCCTGGTCGAACCCGCGCCCGCAAATCCTCCGCCTTCGGTTCAACATGCTCGGCCGCGCCTTTATGTTTTGACTGCCCGCTACCCGACCGGCGAGGGAGTGCCCCGCCGCGATGCCGCCCGCGGACCCCGCCTGATTTAACACACGCGTCAAATGCGAGACAATACCCGCTGCGCGGGTCGATCGGCAGGGTGCAGAGCTTCATTCAATAATCGACCTCGCCTGGACAGCCCGTTGAGATGCTCGGGGCTGGCACAGCGGATAACAACAAGCCTTAATGTAGGAACCATGCCATGAATAATTCCCGCCGCAACGGGTTCATTGCCGCGATCGCAGTCCTGCTGGCCGGTGCGGTCGGGGCAGGGTTATGGCTGCAGGCGCAGCGCAGCAATGCGCTTGCCGGATTCGCCTCCGGCAACGGGCGCATTGAGGCCACGGAAATCGATATCGCGACCAAGTTGGCCGGGCGGTTGGAGGAAGTACGGGTCGAGGAAGGCGATAGCGTTGAGGCGGGTCAGATCGTGGCCCGTATGGATACCAAGTCCCTGCAGGCCATGCGCAAGCAGGCCGAGGCCGAGGTCACACGCGCGCAGAAAGGACGAAACTATGCGGCCGCCGTGATTGAACAGCGCGAAAGCGAGCTTGCCCTGGCAAGAAAAGAGCTCGCTCGCTCTCGTGGGCTGTACGAGAACCAAAACATCGCCTTGGAGAAACTGCAGCGCGACGAGACCGTGGTGCGCACCGCCAGGGCCTCGCTGGCGGCGGCCGAGGCGCAATTGGCCGAGACCGACGCTGCCATTGAAGCGGCCAAGGCCAGGACCGAGCAGCTAACGGCCGATATCGAGGACAGCCTCCTGACGGCGCCGCGCGGCGGCCGCATCCTGTATCGCCTGGCCGAGCCAGGCGAGGTGCTTGCTGCCGGCGGCAAAGTGCTCACTCTGCTCGATCTCACCGACGTCTACATGACGGTGTTTCTGCCCACCGCGCAGGCCGGGCGGGTCGCCATCGGCGCGGAGGCCCGTATCGTGTTGGATACCATAGCCGAGTACACCCTCCCGGCCAGGGTCTCATTCGTGGCGCCCCGGGCACAGTTCACGCCCAAGGAGGTCGAGACCCGCACGGAGCGTGAGAAGCTCATGTTTCGCGTCAAGGTCAGGATCGACCCCGAACTGCTCAAGCAACATGTTGAGCAGGTGAAGACCGGGGTGCCGGGCGTGACCTATGTGCGCCTTGATGCGGCCGCGGAGTGGCCCGAGCACCTGCAGGTGAGGTTGCCCTGATGTTAACGCAGCCGGCAGCGGCTGCGCGGGTCGCCGGCCTGACCCACCGCTACGGCGACACGTATGCGGCCGATCTGGTGACGCTGGACATTCCGGCCGGGCGCATGGTGGGGCTGATCGGTCCGGACGGCGTGGGCAAATCGACGCTGTTGGCCCTGATCGCCGGGGCGCGAAAGATCCAAAGCGGCACGGTGGAAGTGCTCGGCGGTGACATGCGCCGCCGCCACTACCGCGCTTCGGTGTCGCCGCGCATCGCCTACATGCCGCAGGGCTTGGGGAAAAACCTCTACGCCACGCTGTCGATATTCGAGAACGTGGATTTTTTCGCCCGCCTGTTCGGTCAACCGCCGGCGGAACGCCGATGGCGCATCGAAGAACTGTTGTCCAGCACGGGTCTGCTCCCGTTCGCCGACCGTGCCGCCGGCAAGCTCTCCGGGGGGATGAAACAAAAGCTCGGGTTGTGCTGTGCCCTGGTGCACGACCCGGAGCTGTTGATCCTGGATGAGCCGACGACCGGCGTCGATCCCTTGTCCCGGCGTCAATTCTGGGAGCTGATCGAGCGCATGCGCGCCCGGCGCCGCGGCATGGGGGTGCTTGTCGCCACGGCCTATATGGAGGAGGCTGAAGGCTTCGACTGGCTGGTGGCCATGGATGCCGGCAAGGTGCTTGCCACCGGCACCCCGTCGGCGCTGCTGTCGCGCACCGGCACAGACAATCTGGATGCGGCTTTTATTCAATTGCTGCCTGAAGAAAAACGCCGCGGCCATCGCGTGCTCGCGATCCCCCCGCCCATCGTAAGGGCGCGTGAACCCGCCATCGAAGCCCGCGGGCTCACCAAGCGCTTCGGTGATTTCACGGCCGTAGACAATGTGCGCTTCAAGATCGAGCGCGGTGAGATCTTTGGTTTTCTCGGATCCAACGGTTGCGGCAAGACCACGACCATGAAAATGCTCACCGGCCTGCTGCCCGCGAGCGAGGGTGAGGCGCGGTTGTTTGGCCGCCGCGTGGATGCGCATGACACGCAGACCCGCCAACGGGTGGGTTACATGTCCCAGTCCTTCTCGTTGTACGGCGAGCTGACGGTGCGGCAGAACCTCGAGCTGCACGCGCGCTTGTTCCATCTGCCGGGCGCGCGCATCCCCGGGCGGCTGGCCGAGCTGATCGAACGATTCGACCTTGGCGGGTATGTCGATGAACTGGCGGCGGGGCTGCCGCTCGGCATTCGCCAGCGGCTGTCGCTCGCCGTGGCCGTGGTGCACGAACCGGAGATGCTGATCCTCGATGAGCCCACCTCGGGCGTGGACCCGGTCGCGCGCGATGTCTTCTGGGAGTTGCTGATCGACCTCTCGCGTAACCGGGGCGTGACTATCTTTATCTCCACGCATTTCATGCATGAGGCGGAGCGCTGTGACCGGATCTCGCTCATGCATGCCGGCAAGGTGCTGGCCAGCGCTACGCCGCGGGCCTTGATCACCGCCCGTAATGCGAAGAATCTGGAAGAGGCGTTTATCCACTACCTGGAGGAGGCAATAGGGGAGCAAGAGGATATCGTTGCATCCGGCGGCACGAAAACCGCGGATCCACCGAAAGAGACTGACAGCCATCACCGCGTGGGTGTCTTTAGCCTGATGCGCCTGCTGGGTTACGCCCGGCGTGAGTCCATGGAACTGTTGCGCGATCCCATTCGACTCGCCTTCGCGTTGCTCAGCCCGATCATCCTGATGTTCGTCTTCGGGTACGGCATCTCCTTTGATGTGGAGCGGCTCTCTTATGCCGTGCTGGATCGCGACCAGACGCCGGCGAGCCGCCGTTATCTGGAAAATTTTGCCGGCTCGCGGTATTTCCAGGAACGTGCGCCCATTCGTGATGACAGTGAGTTGGAGAAACGGTTGCGAAGCGGCGAGATAAGCGTGGCGATCGAAATTCCACCGCACTTCGGCAAGGACATAAAGCGCGGCCGACACCCGGAAGTCAACGTCTTGTTGGATGGGGCCGTGCCCTTTCGTGCCGAAACCAGCCGCGGCTACGTACAGGGTGTGCACCGCGGTTATCTGGGCGAACTGGCGCGCCGCGAGTGGGGCGGGGAGATCCCGACGCTGCCGCTCGATATCGAGACCCGCTACCGCTACAACCAGGATTTCAAAAGTGCCTACGCCATGGTGCCCGGTATCGTCATGCTGTTGCTGATGATGATCCCGGCCATGATGACCGCGGTCGGTGTGGTGCGCGAGAAGGAACTGGGTTCCATCACCAATCTGTACGTCACCCCCGTCACCCGCCTGGAATTCCTGCTGGGCAAACAACTTCCCTATGTAGGCATTGCCCTGCTCAGTTTCCTGAGCCTGGTGTTGGAAGCGCTGTTTCTGTTTGGGGTGCCGGTAAAGGGCAGCTTTACCGCGTTGGCCTTCGGCACCTTGCTTTATGTCATGGCCAGCACCGGTTTCGGCCTGCTGATCTCAACCTTGGTGAAGACGCAAATCGCTGCCATTTTTGGTACCGCTATCGCCACTACCGCGCCTGCAATTAATTTTTCTGGTTTTTTTTCACCGGTTTCTTCGCTTGCGGGTGGCGGACAGATATTCAGCCAGATATTTCCCAGTAGTTATTATCAGCAAATC
>CAMYII010000080.1:72291-106295 GCA_947258385.1 Acidiferrobacterales bacterium | reverse complement strand
CAATTCCGGCAGGCGTTCGGGTTCGAACCCGAGACGGTGCATGCCTGTGTCGAGCTTGAGCCACACATCGAGCGGGCCTTCGAGTCGCTGTTGCTCGAGCGCCCGCAACTGCGCATCATAATGAATGACTGGCGACAATCGATAGCGTTGAAGTTCAGGGAACTCGGCCGAATCGAAAAAACCGGACAACAGGCAGACCGGCTGCGTCAGACCCGACTCCCGTATCGGCACGCCCTCCTCAACGCCGGCGACGGCGAAGGCATCGGCATCACGCAGCACATCGGCCACCCACTCAAGTCCATGGCCGTAGCCGTTGGCCTTGACCACGGCCATGACCTTGGCCGCCGGCGCATAGTGTTTGACTTGCTTGAAGTTGTCTCGTAAGGCCTGGGCATCCACCAGCGCGCGCGCCGGTCTGCTCATCCATAGACCTCATCGAAGGAAGAACCGCTGATGAAATTCTCAAAACGGGTGTATTCGCCAAGGAACGTCAGCCGTACCGTTCCGGTGGGGCCGTTGCGCTGCTTTCCGATGATGATTTCAGCCGTGCCTTTATCGACGCTTTCCTCGTTGTAAACCTCATCGCGATAGATAAAGACGATGACGTCCGCATCCTGCTCTATTGCCCCGGACTCGCGCAAATCCGACATCACCGGGCGCTTGTTGGGCCGCTGTTCCAGACTGCGATTGAGCTGTGAGAGCGCAACCATCGGTATGCTCAATTCCTTGGCGAGGCCTTTCAGGGCACGCGTGATATTCGAGATTTCGGTGGCGCGGTTTTCATTGTTTTCGCTGGTCTGCATCAACTGCAGATAATCCACGATAATGAGCCCCAGCCCGTGCTCGCGGTGCAGACGCCGGGCGCGTGTGCGCAGCTCCATGGGATTCAGCGCCGGCGTATCATCAATGTAGATCGGCGCCTCCGCCAGCATGTTAATTGCCGATGTCAACCGCGGCCAGTCATCGTCATCCAGCTTGCCGGTTCTGACTTTATGCGCATTGATGCGCCCGAGAGACGCCATCATGCGCATGGCCAATTGCTGGCCCGGCATTTCCATGCTGAAGATCGCGACGGGGACCTTATGGCCGACCGCGGCGTTCTCGGCGATATTCATCGCCAGCGAGGTTTTTCCCATGGAGGGACGCCCGGCAAGCACGATGAGGTCCGCGGCCTGCAGGCCGGACGTCATGTCATCCATATTTTCAAAGCCCGTGGAGACACCCGTGATCGGACTGTCCATGCGGTAAAGCGTATCGATACGATCGATGGCCGCGGTCAGCAACGATTTCATCGGTTGAAATCCGCCGCGCCGGTCGCCTTTTTCACTGATTTCGAAGATGTGCCTTTCGGCGTAGTCGAGGATCTCCACCGCCGAGCGGCCCTCGGGTTGGTAGGCGGAATTGGCAACGTCGGTGGCGACATAAATGAGCTGGCGCATGATGGCCCGCTCACGCACGATGTCGGCATAGGCGGCGATGTTGGCGGCACTCGGCGTGTTGTTCGCGAGCGCTCCGAGATATTCAAGCCCGCCTGCCTGTTCCAGCTCGCCGCTCTTGTCCAGCCACTCGGACACGGTTACCACGTCGGCGGGACGATTATCATCGATCAGGCAGCTGATCGCCCGGAAGATCAGGCGGTGCTCCTTGCGATAAAAGTCGCTTTCTGAGATCTTGTCGGCGATCTGATCCCAGCGCTGGTTATCGAGCAGCAGACCACCGAGTACCGATTGCTCCGCCTCGATGGACTGCGGCGGCACTTTCAGGGTATCGGTCGACGAACCGAGCCCCGATGATGAGTAGGCGCGCTCCTCCAACGATCCTCCATCTTTGATGTAATTAAAAGGCTAATTGGGATCTGACGGGCCGTGTATTACAACAGCATCCCATTGTAGTTATGCATTATAGTGAGTCGCGCGCCAGCTTGTATAGAGGATTCGATCGGCGGCGGGAACTCGCTGAAAATAAGCCGCATTAGCGCGTACAGCTAACAAACGATCCGCAGTGTGACGCGGAAGTGCCTGCTTTCATGTAGAAAAGCAATATTACGCTTCGGCGGTCACTGATATGTTGACGCTCACGCTGACTTCCGGGTGCAGGGAAATTTTGACTTCATATTCGCCCGTTTCCTTTATCGGGCCCTCGGACAACTGGATTTCCGCGCGCGATACGCCGAATCCGGCCACCGTCATGGCCTCGGCGATCTCCTTGGGACCGACAGAGCCGAACAGTTTGCCTTCATCGCTGGCACGCGAGGTGATCTCGACGCTGGCGCCGGTCATATTTTCCGCCCTTGCCTTGGCGTCGGTGAGCGTTCCGACCTGAACCGTCTCCAATTCTGCGCGCCGGGCTTCGAACTCCGCCTTGTTTTTCTCGTTGGCGATGACCGCCCTTCCGTAAGGAATAAGAAAATTGCGTGCATAACCGGGTTTGACCTTCACCTGATCACCCAGGTTGCCCAAATTGCGGATTTTTTCAAGCAGTATGACTTCCATCACTCGTGCCTCTGAACACTGACCTGATTTTTTATGTCGCTGTTAATGACTGTCACAATACGGCAACAGCGCAAGATAACGGGAATATTTGACCGCCTGTGCCAGCTGACGCTGGTAGCGTGCCTTGGTGCCGGTATTACGGCTGGGGATGATCTTACCGGTCTCCGTGACATACTGTTTGAGCAGACCGATATCCTTGTAATCGATCTCTTTGACACCTTCGGCGGTAAACCGGCAGTACTTTCTACGTCTAAAAAAACGTGACATGTCGCACTCCTATATGCGCTGAATATTCAGTGACTCAGGTTTGCCGCGGCTCGACCGATTCCTCTGCCTCTTGCTCGCCGGCTTCAGCTTCAGGCGCCGGGGCCTCTTCGGGCTCGCCCGCTGCCGGCGCCGACTCGGGCGCTTCCTCGGCCGCCGTCGTGTCCTCCGCGGTCGGGGCCCCGGCTTCCGATTCTGCCTGGCCTTCTTCCGGCGCCGACTCGGGCGCCGTCGTGTCCTCCGCGGTCGGGGCCCCGGCTTCCGATTCTGCCTGGCCTTCTTTCATCATCGGGGAGGCCGCAGTGACGGCTTCTTTACGCTTGATAACCAGGAAACGCAGCACGGCGTCGTTGAATTTGAAGGCCGACTCCAGCTCGTGCAGCGTATCCAGCGTGCACTCGATATTTATCAGCACGTAGTGGGCCTTGTGGACCTTATTGATGGGAAAGGCAAGCTGACGGCGGCCCCAATCCTCGAGCCGGTGAATGCTGCCCTTGCCGGACTCGATGACCGAACGGTAGCGTTCAACCATGGCAGGCACCTGCTCACTCTGGTCAGGGTGGACCAGAAACACGACTTCGTAATGACGCATATTTAATGCTCCCTTGTGGATGACAGCCTCCCGCACCAATCCGGTACGGTGAGGCAAGGAAGTCACGCCAGGCCGGGGCCCGGCGGAAATAAGCGGCGGATTCTAATACAGAAACGCGGTGCTGCCAACTCCTTTCATTTGGGCTCGCGGACCAGACCCGCCCGGTCCACCCGAAAAACCGCATTGGCTGACCGCCCCGGCGTCCGCCCCCAGGACCACGCGCCTACCGGGTAAGCGACCAAATTCCGTTCCGGCACACACCCCCGAAAACCGTCGAAAAGCCGCGTACCGCCGCTTGCGCACCCGGACGGCCTCACGAGCCCGCCTGCTCAAAATACCGGCGATGTATCCCGACACCAAAAACCCCTTGTATTACAGATAGTTAACTGCTGTCTCATGGCCGGCCGGGCCGCCGCCATCGGTTTACGGATCGATGTCCATTCGGTTAGTATTGTTATTAGGGAGGCACGATAAGGCATGAGAATACTCAAACGAAGCCTGCTGCCGTTCATCATCATTATTATTATTACGCTCGGCGGCTGTGCGACAATCGACATCTCCGCACTCACCGCAGACGATCATCAATATGGCCAGACCCGGGATGAACAAAAACTCATCGACCGGGCCGTCAGGTTTAATGAGGACTTGACCAGGAAGGGGCTGATTCTCCAAGACAGCGAGGTTCAGCGTTATATCGATCGTGTCGGCGAGAATCTGGTCCCACCCATGGCCGCTGACGCCGTCGAATTTGAGTTCTACGTATTCCGCGACCCCGTTGTCAATGCGTTCGCCCTGCCCGACGGCAGCATCTATCTCACCGTCGGGCTGCTCACCAGAATGGAGAACGAAGCCCAACTCGCACATGTGCTGAGTCACGAGGTTGCGCACGTCATACTCCGTCACGGCCTGAAACAACACCGCAGTCATCGGGCCGGAATGATATCGTCTCATATCGCGGACCTGGTGCTGTTCGGCACGTCGATTGCCTATATTCCCTACATTACCTCCATGGCCAGTTATAGTCGCGAGCAAGAAGAAGAAGCGGACCGCATGGCGCTGGATTTAATGTCGAACGCAGGATACAAGCTGGCGAGCGCCTACCAGTTATTCGCGATAATACAGGAGATCAAGGATACGGAATCGGTCAAGGGCTCCATATGGGGCAGCCACCCCTCTAACGTGCAACGCGCCGAATATACCAAACAGATCGTGGACAGCGGGGCCGTGGCCGGGAATCCCGAGGGCAGGGTCGGACGGGCCGAGTATCAACACATCAGATCAGAGTTGATCATAGAAAATATCAAGTTAAAGCTGGGCGTAAAGCAATACGAACTGGCGCTAGATTCTATCGACGCTGCCCTGAAAGAATCGCCCGCCTCGCCCTGGCTGTATTACTACCGCGGTGAGGCGTACCGACGCCTGGGAGACGATCCAAAGGGCGCGGCCCGTGAGCACGCGTGGGTCTACGGGAAGAAGTATGGCGATGATCTGGTCCGTGAATTCGAAAATCGTCATAAAGAATTTTATACGGCTGCGCGCAAGTCCTATGAGAAGGCACTCAGCGTAGACACGGACTTTGCACACGGATACCGGGGTTTAGGACTGTTGTCCTACCAGCGGGGCGACTACAAGGTCGCACGGGAGGCGCTGGAGTTTTATCTGTCTCACGGACGAGATATTCGTGACAAGCGCTATATCAACAATATCTTGAACAGGATGGATAAACCATGAGAAAACCGGTAACGATGCGTTATTGGCTCGGCGGCATTGCGATTCTGGCGATCTTTTTGAATGTGGGCTGTGCCCTGACTACCGTCAGGGAACACCCTGATTTCGCAAGCGCGAAAAGACACGTCAACACAGTCGCGATTATTCCGCCGGAAGTCGAGATAGTCCGCCTGGTATTCGACGGCGATAATCAGCGTCTCCCGCAACGCGAGCGGGAAGTCTTCGAGCAGCTTATGACCCAGATTCCTCAGCTGTTGAAAGAGCGTGGGTACGAGGTGCGCGAGTCCCAACTTGAGACTCTGCACAAGGACGAGGACGATATCCGTTACGAGCTGGAACAATTGAAAACAGCGTATAAACAGGCGTCTAAGGAACTATACGAAAAACCGGCGGTTCCGCCTGAAGAGGCCTACAAGTTCAAGGTTAGCGTCGGTCCTGTCATTAACCAGTTCGCGGAGCGCGCAGGGGTTGACGCATTGGTTGTCGTCTATTGTTCGGGCTTTGAAAAATCCGGGGGGCTACAGGCCAAGGAGATCGTTGCCAGTGCACTCCTAGCGGCCTTGACAGGCAGCTATGTAGTCAGTCAAAACCAAGGCGCCAGTGTTGAGGCGGCCCTGATCGACGGCACGAGCGGGGATATCCTTTGGTCTAATGTCACCGGGGGACAGCTGAGTGTTGAGGCCATAATGAAGAATGTCATTGCTGAACTGCCCGATAAAGGCGCCGCGACTGTCACCGCTGCCCAACCGGCAAACAATAATCAGCCGGAAATGGAATCTGGTTTAGAATAAGCAATTGACATGGGACGTTGATCAGATCATGTCGTAATATTGCTCGGCGGTACGAAGTATCATTACGTTCTGGAGTTTCGTGCAGGGTATTCATATCATGATATGAATACCCTGCAAGATTTTATGATAACATCACGTCATGGGGCACCGGCCCGTCACAACGGCGAACAAAATGCATCGCCATTATTTTACTTTCTATCACACCAATCGCCGGAAACGATGACTGCACCGTCTCTAGGTGACCCGTGATAGACGTAAATCCAGGCCCATCCAAACGGTGTTTTCACCCTGCCGCGGGAGTATTCCTCAGGGTAATCCTCCAATCGGTCGAGTCTCGCCAGCGTTTTCCTATCCACGGCATAGACTTCACCGACAACAGCGGTCACCCCGCCTTCGACAATGGCCGGATAGGCACCGATGTCATGCATCGTATAGCGCCGCTCGGTACGGTGCATGCCCAGGTACTTTGCACCACGCAGAAAACCGTAGTTGGCCTCGCCCTGGCGCAGCGTGCCATAAACAAAAACAAGCTCCTGCGCTGCATCAATCATGGTCTTAAGTATCTTTCACAGGGGATGTCAATCGCGTTGGATACCGTATGATATCAGAGCGCTGAGATTTACGGTGCCGGCCTCATCGCTCACGCAGCCGGATTGCAGGCCCGGCAGCCAGGCGCCCGAGGCTGCGGCGCAAATAGTATTAACTACTGCGCGATCTGCCTGATGTCGAGCATGCGGCCGCTGGCGTCATGGACATGGATATGCATCACACCGGCCTCGCCCGGGATATCCCGGATTTCCTCGAATACGACAACATCGCCGGCGAGTCTTGGTTTCTTGAACGCGTTAAATGCGCCATCCTCATACATTTCGTCATGCTGCCAGTCATACAAACCGCTGTTGAGATCCAGTTTACCGATAAACCCGAAAGCAGTGACGTACAGACTGCTCCCGTGCATCAGGGGCTCACCAATATTGAAGCCGGGTATTCGCGCGGTCCACAGGGTTTTACCGGCATTATAATCCAGCCGTGCAACACCGGCGGAGAGATCGTGTTCGTCATAGAGCTGGTAGTACAGGATGACGTCCTGCTCATAGATGCCATAGGAAAACGAGTCGATGCGGAAATTCCCCGGCAAAGGAATGGAGACTACCTGTGTGATGCGATTGCCATCACTGACCTCGCAGATACCGTCACGATGAACCTTGAATTTCTTTCCGGACAAGGTGAAGTTGAATTCAGCCGGGCGTATGGGTGTGTCAGAGTCGGGTTGAGAGAACCCCACGGCCTCCGACATCGGCGCTGCGCTATCCGGGCGACCGGGCATGTTGCCCGCGCACCCGGCGATCACTAAACCGCCGAGCAGGAGGCCATACAGCAACATCGTCCGATTATGCCAATTTATACGCATCTCACGAGTCACCGGCCCATCACAGGTCCACTGGCACAGGTATTCCGTCTGGTGTCAGTGCCGCATGACGGCGCGCAGACGCGTGCCGTCGATAAAAGTATAGCCGACCGCCCGTGCCCATGCGTCACGCGGGTCATTTTGCCACCTATCATCAGCGCCAAACGGCCCGGCAATGGTTTTCAGCGGCGAGCCGTCATAAGGTGCAGGCGTAAAGGCACGGTAGAAGCGGTCATTGATGCCCGTGTCAGTCTGCCGGGCGGTACACTTCCGTGTCAGGGTGAAACGCGATCCAGGCAAACCAATAGGCCATGATGCTCGGGATCTCATGGCCACCGGCATCGACCACCTTGCCCGTTCGGTGCCTTGCGTCGAATACGATACGAATGCGGTGACCCGCGAACGTGTCGGCGACAGTTGCCGGGCCTCGGGCCAGTTCAGCAAACGGATAGGCCTTGTAGCGGCCATCGATCTCCAGCCCTATGACATGTTCTTTGGGATGATAGCGCCGGCTGATGGTTTTCACCGGGAAGAGGATTTCCTCGGTCTTCTCATAGCCGGCGTAGGGATCGCGCGTATAATCCCGCCGGTATCCGGTATCACGGGACAGCACCAGCGTCTCGCCATGGCGGTTTCTCCAGTCCAACCAGCTCGTGTGGGCCAGAGCAATGCGCTGCAAACGTTCGCCCTTCAGCGGTCCGCTGATCGCCTGCCCCAGGATCTGAGACCATAGCGATTCGGTCTGTCTGTCATATAGCAAGACATCGCTGTTATAGAGCAAACCGGAAACGCCAAAGCTTCTTGCCTTGCCGGCCGCGACCGCGGAAAAGGCGATCCCGGTTCCGCAAAGCGGACAGTAGGTAATCACGACCGGCTCACCGTTGATTTCGTCATTGACGATTTCATGGTAGTTCAGGATCTTTACGGGATACGCCTTGGCGAGACCGTCGCGAACGATGCCCAGGACCCGGTCCTGGTCGCTTAGGTAATTGACCTTGGCGGATTCGACGAAACCCGGATCATCAATCGCCGGTATCCCATCACGGGGCGGCCCGCCGTGGAAAATTTCAGCCCTGGGAACCAGCGGATCGCTAAGCTCAAATCCATTATGTGCGGATAATGAAAAGGCATGGGCCGACAGGAATCGGATCAGGAACATCGCAACGGCCAGATGCAGGATACAATGGCCAAACCGCGCGTGTGCCAGGCGCAGATCGTTTATCTTCACAAACCCCTCCTGCCACCGGACAGCAATGCAACCAGTAATATCCAATTAGGTTTGCCTTAAGAAAAATAGTTCCTCCTTTACAGGCCTTGTTGTCGAAAAGCGCTGCCTTACCAATACAGCGGAACGTCTTGCGCCGTGACACAGGTATCGCATACCCATCATAGCGACTGGCTGTGATGTCACATCGTTTGAGCTGGCGGAACGGAACAAAACGCTGGATCTGCAAATCGCGTGTAAATAGTGGTCACAAACACGGATCCGAGTAAATCGAAACCATCAACAACGAGTAGTCTGCCCCGGATTCGGGCTCACCTGGCCCTTGTTAATCGTCAATGATCGGGGCCTGTGTGTGTTCCCTGCCTTCCCCGCGGGTCTTTTTTTAGAACACACTACAACCTGTCTCAAAATCAAACGCTCAGCAACCCTTCACGCCGTGGAGGCAACGCAAAGAACGCCAAGGCGCGGAGGACGCAAAGAATACTTCAAAATATAATGCATTTTCGCTTTCTCCGCGTACTTTGCGTCTCCGCGACCTCTGCGTTTATTCCACAATACCAGAGGTGGGCGGTATTTTGAGACAGGTTCTAGCCATTCAGCATCCGTTCAGTTTCCCTCTGCTAGGGTTCCCCTCAGCACGCTTCAGCGGAGAGGGACATGAGACGCTTGCCACTTATGCTATTGCTCGCTGTGCTGCTGCCCATCCACACCAGCACCGCCGCCGCCGTCAGATGCGGTAAAGAGCTCATCAGCCGCGGTGACAGCAAGGCCGCGGTGTTGCTCGCCTGTGGCCGACCGTATTTCAGGGAACTGGTGGCGGAGAAGACCTATTATCGAAAATACCGATTCGGCATTGTCGAAACCAGTATCGCGGTTGAGCAATGGACTTACCACCTCGGTCCGGCGTATTTCCTTCGCATCCTGACCTTTGAGGGCAGTGAGCTGGTCGACATCGAGCTTGGCGACAGGCCCTAGATTGCATGCTCGCCTGCTATTGCGTAAAGATTAGTTATATCAATATCCGAGGAAGATCCCGGCTGGTGTTAACAAAACAGGCTTCCGCCGATCTCAACAGATGATACCAAGCGCAAAGCAAGCAATGAGACGCCTATGCTCCGAATACACCTGCATGGCAAGGCGATCTGATCGGCTTGCTCTTGGAATAAACAAAAAAATAGGAGAGGGGCGATGCCCCTCTCCCGGTAGTTTTAATGCCTTTTGTTCTTATTAAGCTCTGTTAAGACTCAGGGAACGACCCGGGTGACCGCCGTCGCCGTATCATCGTCCGGATCACCATCGGCGATGGTTGCGGTCCACATGATGTCACCGATCGCCTCGGGTGTGTAGGCCGGGAACTCATAGGTGGTGCGTCCATTACCGACCGGATCCGTGACCGACATGGTATGGCTGTAGACCGTCATGCCGTTCTGCATGCCGACCACCGTGGCATCGGCCGAGCCTTCCACCATGCCGCCGTTCTTCACCACCGGCTTGATCGCCACCGGCTTCACATTGCCAAGGCTAACGCGCTTGGTGACCCGGAAACCGGCGATGTCGAGATCGAGCACCGGCGGTTGCGGTACAAAGCCGGTACCGCTTACATTCAACAGCGCGGGGTTCTCATCCGGATCGTCACTGGCGATCGCCAGACAGCCCGCGTCCAGGCCCTCGTCGACCGGGGCGTAGGTCATGGTCACGGTCTGGCTGGCACCGGGGGTGACGGTGAAGGCGGTATCGGGCGACCAGGTGTATTCCACGCTGGTGCCGGCGCACAGGCTGATCATGCTGACGTTGAGGTCCACCGTCCCAAGGTTCTCGACCGCGGTCGTGCGGATCTCCGAGGTGCCGACCTCGACCATGCCAAAATCGAGGCTGGCGGGATTGAGGTTGATGTCCGGCTCCTGCACCGGCGGCTCGTTGATGGTCGCCGTGGTGGCATCGCTGCCGGTGGCACCCTGGTCATCCGTCACCGTCAACGAAACGGTGTAGGTACCTGCCGTCGTGTAGGTATGCGTCGGATTCGGCTCCATGCTGCTGCCGCCGTCACCGAAGCCCCATAGATAGGCGGCGATGGTCCCGTCCGGATCATTCGAACCGGCGCTGGTAAACGATACCGGGACGCCGACCGTACCGGTGTAAGGACCGTTAGCGACCGCTACCGGCGGCTCGTTGGCCGCGCCACAACCGGGATTGTTGGGATCGACATAATCAGCGATGTTCGTCGGTGCACCGCTGGTCAGACTGATGTTGTCGCAGTTCAAGCCGGGCATGAACAACTGGTTGATTTCCTCAATGCTGACCACACCGTCGTTGTCGACATCGAGCGGCTCGATGGCGGCAAAGTCATTGCCGTTATTGGCGTACTCCTGCCCGTACGGATTCAGCGGACCGCCGCCGCCGAAATCGTAGTGGCAGGTACCGCAGCTGTCGAGCCGCGTGCCGGTGGTGCCATACAGGCTGTTAAAGCTATTCAAAATCGAGCCTCTGGCATGCACGGCGCCTGATGCGAGCATCATGGCGACGCCGAGCCCCGTAATGAACGCTCCTATCCTGGGTTTCATAGCCATCTTTCATCTCCTCCTGGTTGTTGGGATTGCTTCCTACGGCACGCACATCATATTCAAAGCAGCACAAAGTCCAATTAGGAACAAGACCAATGGAATCCGGTTCCCGACTATCGGACTCAGGTTCTCACATTGCCATAAACATGTGACAAAACCATTACGCCTGCTTCGCCTCTGGAGTTCGGCGCATTTTAATATGTCTTAATACCCTAATGAGCTTTTATTACGAGCCCGTTGAAGGATTCACTATGACTGCCCGGGTATTGGGACAACATCAAATTCGCCGACCGTTCCGCTGGCGCGCGCGCTGGAATCGTGTTACAGATCTTTCAGGAACTCGACCATCGTGTACGAGTCGAGTGTTGCAGGCAAAATTTCTTAATATTGGAAAAGAACCAATGTTAGGGGCTATCGCAGGGGATGTGATCGGGTCCGTCTACGAGGGGCATCCGATAAAATCCACACGCTTTCCTCTTTTTGGTCCTGCGTCCGTGTTCACGGACGATACCGTATTGACTGTCGCGATCGCACATTCCATTTTGGAGCAAGTGGATTATGCAAGCTCGCTCAAGGACTTCGGCCGCAGGTATCCCGACGCCGGTTACGGTGCCTCCTTCTATCACTGGCTGTATTCCCCCGATGACAAACCCTATAACAGCTGGGGCAACGGATCGGCCATGCGCGTCAGTCCCATCGGTTTTGCCTTTGGGAGCATGGAACAGGTATTGAGCGAGGCCAGAAACAGCGCGGCCGTCACCCATAACCACCCGCAAGGCATTAAAGGCGCGCAGGCGACGGCCTTGGCCATCTATCTGGCCCGCACAGGAAGCACCAAAGCAGACATTAAACACCACATCAGCGAACGATTTTCCTATGGCCTTGGCCGCCGTTTGGATGAGATAAGGCCGGGATACGGTTTTGATGTTTCGTGCCAGGGTTCGGTACCGGAATCCATTATCGCGTTTCTGGAATCCAATGACGTGGAGGATGCGATTCGAAACGCCATCTCTCTCGGTGGCGACAGCGACACCATGGCTTGCATTGCCGGGGGCATCGCCCAGGCGTATTACAAGGAAATCCCACCGGCAATCGTCTCTGGCGTGAGGTCGCGCTTGCCCGGTGAATTCTTGCACATTGTCGATGTGTTCAATGCCCGCTACGGTGTATGAAATCAGATCAATTGGAATCGGCTGTATTGACCCAGCATCGCTCATGCATGCGAGTGCGCAGACTGACTGCTTGTGACATCGTGTAGCATAGCGATGCCCATCGTCACCGAATGACTGCACAAGTATATTATGAACTATTAATACTTCTTGCCACGATCAACCCAAAGACGATATAGTGCTGCGCTGGTCAAGTCGTTGCTGTATCTTCACTGGGCGTTCTTTTCGAGTATTTCGCCACAAGGCCCCGGACAGGCAGCGTTATACAAATATTCTATTTGATGGATTAATCGATCTTGCCTAAAATATTTTTATAAGCGCAAGGATTGCATACAGTCCACAGCAAAACCCTGGGGGTACTAAACCATGCACGCCAACCTTGCGCCACGCACGCTGGCGGTGACGCTGTGCTGGGCCTTGCTAGTGCTGGCACAGACATCGCCTGCCCAAGACGCTGAACAAACCGGCATTAGGCAGGTCCTGGCAGCACGCATCCAGACAGTCAACACTGACAGCGCGGCCAAGGCAGCCGCTATTGACAAAGGCAGAGAACTGGCATCGTTCTGTGCGCGTTGTCATGGCGCCGACGGCAACAGCGACAAAGCTTTGATTCCCCATCTCTCGGGCGAAGACCCAGACTATCTTCTCGATCAAATAGAGAAATTTGCCGACGGACGTCGTGATGACTTCATCATGACACCGCTGGCCAAGCGCTTCACCGACGAAGAGAAGGTCGCACTCGTGGTGTATTACACCAGCATGCCGCGCAAACCGATCGATGAGATCTCGAACACCCCAGCGCTGGTAGGAAAAGGCCGAAAGGTCTACGAACGGGCGTGCCAGCACTGCCACGGCACTGAAGGCCGTAGCGACAAGGGCCGTCCCAACATCGCCGGGCAACCGTCTGAATACGTAGCGCGCACTCTGGAGATTTATGGCGAGCTGCGCACCGGTCGCCTGGACCAGGAAAAGCTCGCTGCCACCAAGGAACTGAGCGGCGCCGACATCGAGGCCGTGTCTGCCTATATCGCCGATCTGCGTTAGCAGAGGAAAACAAAGCGATTCAGAAGAGGCTAAGCTGCCCCGCCACCTGCGGCGGGGTAAAACGCGAGCAGTCCAGGGATGGCGGTGCGACATAACCCAAGCGCCTCCTCGCCAACTCAAAACGTTTTTCGATGAGCTGCGCCAACGCACCCGTGCCGCGCATGCGCGCCCCGAAGCGCGGGTCATAGGTCTTTCCGCCGCGCGTGTCCCGTATCCGCTGCATCACATGGGCGGCCTTGTGCGGCTCATGGGCCTCCAGCCAGTGCTGGAACATGTCCTTGAGCTCGTGCGGCAGGCGCAGCAGGATATATCCCGCATGTTGCGCGCCGGCCTTCCGGGCCTGCGTCAGAATCGACTCCAGCTCGCTGTCGGTCAATACCGGGACTACGGGCGCGACCAATACGCTCACCGGCACGCCGGCCTGGCTAAGCCGCCGGATGGTCTCCAGCCGCCGCTGCGGCGATGGCGCCCGCGGCTCCAGGCGCCGCGCCAGTGCGCGGTCAAGGGTGGTGACCGATACCGCCACGCTTGCCTGCTGCCGGCTCGCGGCGCGCGCGATCAGGTCGATGATGTCGCGTTCCACCAGGGCGGACTTGGTCACGATACGGTCTCAAGCAGTACGGCCAATATGGCCCGCGTCAAGGCCTGCGCGCGCTCCACCGGCTGATAGGCATCGGTATTGATGCCGACCGCAATCGGGGCGCAACGATAGTCGCGCCGCGCGAGCTCCCGTCTCAGCTGCTCGGGCGCGTCGGGCTTGTGGAATAACCGGCTCTCGAAATCCAGGCCCGGCGACAGGCCGAGCCAGGCATAAGTGGGGCGCGCAAAACAGTAGGCACAGCCGTGCTCGCAACCGCGGTAGGGATTGATCGAACGGTCAAAGCCGACATCGGGCGAGTTGTTATAGGAGATGACGGTACGGCTCGTGTCTTTGCTGAGCGTGGTGCGCAGCGGGCCGGGCGGTTCCTCCAGGTTGTCCCAACCGTCATCAATGTCTTCATAATAGAGCTGATCGTAACGGCCATCGGGGCTGAGCGTCGCACCACGGCCTTTACGGTAGCGTATCGGGCCGTGCGCGGTCATCCCGGGGAGCTCGCATTGGCGTTCGCCATTTGTGGCTGAACGGAAATCCTGTATCGCGACATCGATACTCACCTCCTTGTCAGGTTCGAAGGCTCACCAAAGCGTCTCGCAAGACCTGCTTTTCTTGTGGATCAGCCAGTCGGTAAAATACCCCTTGCGCCCGCACTGCGGCCGCTTATTGCATTTGTTATTATACGAGACCTTCAAATAGTCGCCTGCATCATTGATGGTGATTTTGCACTTGGATTGTTTTACCCTGAGCCCGATGACATCGCGACCCTTTAGGCGTTTCAGCTGCCCTATTTTGATATTACATGCCCTGGACTTCTTTGTAGATATCGTCTTTGTTTCAAATCCCGTGATTCCGCCGTTGACAATCTTGAGCTTCAAATCACCTTTGTGATAGGGATACTGAGCCTGACACACGTACTGCCCATTATATGAACGCAGGCTTCGCCTGTACTCTTTCAGCATGAAAGGCAGTTCTTCCTCGCCTCCCTTCCTTGACCACCACCCTGTGATCCGGTCCTCCGTAAGTTTGCCGGTGAACTTACCGGTACGTTTGCCTTCCGTGTACTCTTTTAGCACGAAAGAGCTGTCCGGTTTCACTTTACCCTTGAGCCGGATATACCTTGCCTTCGATTCAAAAAAATAATAACCGGATAAGTGCCTGTCCTTCCTCACGAGCCTCATCTGCACGCCATATTCATGCCCGATGGTTCCGACAAAGTCCTTGCCGTCCTCCCAGCAGCTGCTGCGCCAAAGCGAACAGCGCGGTTCGGCCTGCGCCGCCGCGCTGGCAATGACCGCAAGCAACACCAAAGTCAACTTTATTATTTTATCCATAGCGTCCGTTGTGCAGCTATCTGTGATGATGACTAATCTTGGGATAAGGTAAGGACCACGCCTTGGACCTTGCCGTCCTTCCTTGCACTTGGCAGACGCGGAAGGCGCGGGCCGCATGGGCTATTTCATAGTCACGCGTGCCCGTAATATCAACCCGCACTGGACACAAAAACCAATATCGCTTTTGTGTCAGGGGCAATACCCTCAGGGTAAGCGATAAAAGAAACGATCGCTGCGCGGAAGATAGTAATTGTCGACGTTCAACGAGAGAACGACCAGGCGAGTGCGCCCCACGATCAGCTCTCGGTCTACGAAACCAAAGACCCGGGAATCTGCACTATTGTCCCTGTTGTCACCGAGCACAAAATACCGCCCCGGCGGCACGGTGACAGGCCCGAACGACCGCAGCGATGAACGATACCTCATCCCGATCAGCACCGGATGCGCCTCGGCAGAGAGGTTTTCGATTAGATACACATGATTCGGCGACGCCTCCCCCACCGCAGGGTCCGGAAGCGCATATTCCAGCGCCTCACCGTTGATCCAGAGCCGATTGTCGCGCAAGGCGATGGTATCCCCCGGCAATCCGATGACACGCTTGACCAGACGCTCGCCATCGGCGGGTGAATAAAAAACCACGACATCGCCGCGCGCGGGATCGTTCCAGCGCGCAAGGCTGATGCGGCTGAAAGGGACTTTCAAGTCATACGCCAGTTTATTCACGAAAATGCGGTCGCCCTCGACAATAGTGGGTTTCATCGATCCGGAAGGCACGACATTCCAGTCGGCGATCGCGGAACGAAAGCAGACCATTAACAGCAGAAAGATAACGAGGCCTTTCCATTCCCGCCATATTGAAAACAATCTTACTTTATTTCTATTTTGCATTACGACAACCCTCTCTTGCTCCAATATAGCCATATAGCCAGGCTATGCATAACACATTATAACCGATCCTGAATTCAGCATCACGGTACAGGCTTGATCAGCAGCTTGCATTATTCGCCTGGGTTTTTGTTTATTTCCATGATCTTCCTGCTCTGTAACCAGTCCCGTACGGCCAACCCCGTCCCGAAGTCCCACGGGCGGAGTTTGTCCGGAGCGACGGAAATCACATCGGCGAGTTCTTCACCAAGTGTCAGGGTTCCTTGTACCAGCACGTGAAAAGCCAGAATCAATTGGTTCATCTCAAAAAAAGAATAATAGCCGATAAACCCTGCAATGGTGCCTTCCAAACCCAGCTCTTCTTTTACTTCACGCAGTACGCCGGCCTCCGGCGTTTCGCCCTTTTCCAAATACCCGGTAACAAGCCCATAGTATTTTTCAGGCCAACTTTTGTTCCGAACGAGGATGATGGCATCGTCGAGCTCCACGACGGCCGCAACAACCGGAGCGGGATTATCCCAGAACACATAAGCGCAGCCTGGCGCGGCGCAAACCAGGCGAGGCGCCCCGTTGCGCTCGGCCACGACTAGATCATTGCCGCATAGTGGGCAAAACGTCATGGTCATTTGCTGTTTCCGTTCCTTTTCCGTCACCGATAGCGCGTCACATTGCCGCCGCCCACCTAGGAACCGGAGCGCTGTCTCACGGCCTCGAACAGCACGACTCCTGCCGCCACCGACACATTGAGGCTCTCCGCCCTGCCAGCCATCGGAATCCTTGCCAACACGTCACACTGCTCTCTGGTCAAACGACGCAGCCCCCTGCCTTCCCCGCCCAGGACCAAGGCGAGCGGACCGGTCAGATTGACGCCATAAAGCTCCGCCTCGGCGTCCCCGGCGGCGCCGAACACCCAGACGCCCCGCTGTTTCATGCCCGCCAGCACTCTTGCCAGGTTGGTGACCTGGAAGATCGGCAGACGCTCGGCCGCGCCGCTCGCGGCCTTGCGTACAACGGCGGTGATGGGAGCGGCGCGGTCTTTCGGCAGGACCACCGCGTGCACGCCGGCGGCCTCGGCGCTTCGCAGGCAGGCGCCCAGGTTGTGCGGGTCCTGCACGCCGTCGAGCACGAGCAGGAAAGGGGGCGCGGCCAGGGCATCGAGGAAACCGGCCAGGTCTTTTTCATGGCGAAACCGCACGCCTTGCACCCGCGCCACGACGCCCTGGTGGTGCACGTCCCTGCCGGCGAGCTGATCGAGTCTGACCCGCGGCACCTGCTGCACTTTGATGTGTGCCGCGCGCGCGGCACTGACCACCGCCTGCACACGTTTGTCGTGGCGCTCGCGATCCAACCAGATGACGGCGACGGCATCGCCACGCGCTTCCAACGCCGCCAGCACCGCATGGAATCCGTAGATGAGCTCCTCAGCCACGAGCGATGGACAGCGCTTGCGGCGAAAGCTCAGACAGGCCGCGGCGTTTGCGCTGCCGCATGATCGCCAGCGTTACGTAACAACGCCCAGTCGCTCAACGTCTGGTCCGCTTTCTGCCGGACTTCTTGCCCTGCGCCTTGGCCTTCTTGGCCGCGGTCTTGCCGCGTCTGACCTTGCGCGGCGGCTTTTCGGTGCGTGCGGCCCGCGCCTTGGCCGTGCTTTTCTTGCTTCTGTCCTTCTTTCCCGCGGCGACGTTTCGCCTTGGCCGTTCCTTGCGGCCGGTGAGATCGAAATCGATGCGCGCCTCGTCCAGGTCCACCCGGGCCACTCGGACACTGACCTCGTCCGCCAGGCGAAACGTCTGCCGCGTGCGTTCACCGGTCAGACGGTGATGCACCGGATCGAAGTGATAATAGTCATTGCCGAGCGCGGTGATATGCACCAGACCCTCGACAAAGACCTCTTTGAGCTCGACGAAGACGCCAAAGTTGGTCACGCCGCTGATCAGCCCCTCAAACTCCTCGCCTATCCGCTCCATCATATACTCGGTCTTGAGCCATTTTATGACGTCCCAGCTCGCCTCATCGGCACGGCGGCTGGTCATCGAACAGTGCTCGGCCTTGATCTTGACCTCACCGAAGGCATCCGCCGCCAGCGATCTACCCAGCATGCCCTTGAGCGCACGCTTGACCAGCGAGCCGCGGCCGCCCTTGCCTTCCACGATGGCCTTGATGGAACGATGCACCATCAGGTCGGGATAGCGCCGTATGGGAGAGGTAAAGTGGGTGTAGCGGGGAAAGGCCAGTGCGAAATGACCGATGTTGTCCGGGCTGTAGACCGCCTGGCTCAAGCTGCGCAGCATCACGGTCTGTACCAGCCGCGCCTCCGCGCGGCCGGCGATCCCCTGCAACACCTTGGAATAGTCCTTGGCGCTGGGCGCGCCGCCGCCGCCCAACTTCAGACCGAGCTCGAACAGAAACTCGCGCAAATTCCGCAGCTTGTCCTCCGAGGGCCCGGCGTGTATCCGGTAGGGCGCCGGCACCTTGTGCTTATTAAGGAATTCGGCGGCACAGATATTGGCCGCCAGCATGCATTCCTCGATCAGCCGATGGGCGTCATTGCGTTCCACCGGCACGATGCGCTCGATCTTTTTGTGCGTGTCGAAGACGATGCGTGTTTCCGGCAGATCGAAATCGACCGAGCCGCGCGCCAGCCGCACCTTGTGCAGCATCTTGTAGAGCCGATACAGCTCTTCCAGGTGCGGAAGCAGCGTATGGTAGCGCTTGCACAGGACGGCGTCCTTGTCCACCAGCATGGCGGCGACCTGCGAGTAGGTCAGGCGCGCCTGCGAGCGCATGACGCCCTTGTGGAACCGGTAGGCCTGGATCTGACCGCGGGCGCTGATGTCCATCTCACAGACCATGCACAAGCGGTCCACATCCGGCATCAGCGAGCACAGGCCGTTGGACAGCGCCTCCGGCAACATGGGGATGACGCGGCCCGGGAAATACACCGACGTGCCGCGATGATAGGCCTCCCGGTCCAGGGCGCTGTCCGGCGTGACATAGTGTGAGACGTCGGCGATGGCGACAAACAAGCGCCAACCCTTGCCGCGGCGCTCGCAGTACACGGCGTCGTCAAAATCCTTGGCGTCGGCACCGTCGATGGTTACCAGCGGCAGCCGGCGCAGATCATGGCGTCCCTGCTCCTTGATGGCGGCCTCGGGGACGTTCGCCCCCAAGGCGCTGCCCTCTTCCAAGACATCCGCCGGCCAGTGCTGCGGCAGCTCGTAGCGGCGCATGATGACCTCGATCTCCATGCCCGGCGCCATGTGATCACCGAGCACCTCGACGATCCGCCCCAGCGCCCGCTGTCGTGCGGTGGGCTGCTGGGTGATGGCCGCTACCACCATCTGCCCGTGGCGGGCATCGCCCACCGCGCCGGGCGGAATCAGAATATCCTGGCTGACGCGTTTATCATCGGGCTCGATGAAGCCCATGCCGTTTTCACTGCTATAGCGGCCGACAACACTGCTGTGGCGGTGCTCCAGCACCTCGATAATGGCGCCCTCGCGCCGGCCGCGGGCGTCGACACCGGTCACACGGCCGACCACGCGGTCACCGTGCAAGACCTTGCGCATCTCCTTGGGCGACAGGAACAGATCCTCGCCGCCCTCGTCGGGGTCCGGGATCAGGAAACCAAAACCATCGGCGTGGCCGCTGACGGTGCCGTGGACCATGTCCATCTTGTCGATCAGGCCATAACGGCCGCGGCGGTTTTTCAGCAGCTGACCGCCACGTTCCATGGCCCGCAGTCGACGCCCAAAGGCGTCCAGATCCCGCTCGCCCTCCACGCCCAGCAGGGCTGTCAGGTGCTGGAAAGACAGCGGTTCCCCGGCCTCCGCCAGGCAGGCCAGCACGGCTTCACGGCTTGGCACCGGGTGTTCATATTTTTCGGCCTCACGCACGGCCATGGGGTCTTTGAAACGTGTAGCGGGCTTTTGCGTTGACATCGATTTTCTCTCTCGGTACAGTGCGCGGCCTGTCTGGTCGACTCCAAAAAACGGGGCCGGACAGCCATTGCCGAGGTGGCGGAATTGGTAGACGCGCTAGCTTCAGGTGCTAGTGGGGGTAACCCCGTGGAGGTTCAAGTCCTCTCCTCGGTACCATTTTTTCCTTAGTTTCATTGCTCTCTCCCGCGCAGCGTCGCCACCTTTGGCTTCGCGCGCGCCTCAGTCTGCGAAGGGATGGCGCAGGATAATCGTCTCCCCGCGGTCCGGGCCGGTGGAGATGATATCTATCGGAATGCCAGTGACCTCTTCAATACGCTTCAGATACGCGCGCGCGTTGGCCGGCAGCCCTTCGTACTCTTTGATCCCCACCGTGGACTGCTGCCAGCCCGGCATCGCCTCGTAGACCGGCTCGCAGCGCGCGAGCGGCTCGGCCCCGCTCGGGGGGGTCAGCCGTTCCGCCCCATCGCAGCGATAGGCCACGCACAGGCGGATGCTCTCCAGCCCGTCGAGGACATCCAGTTTGGTGAGGCAAAGCCCGGAGATGCTGTTGATCTGCATCGCCCGCCGCAGCGCGACGACATCGAGCCAACCACAGCGCCGGCGCCGGCCGGTGGTGGCGCCGAACTCATGCCCCCGCTCGCCCAGCTCATCGCCGATGGTATCGTGCAGCTCGGTCGGGAACGGCCCGGCCCCCACGCGCGTGGTGTAGGCCTTGGTGATCCCGAGAATGTAGTGCAGCGCGGCCGGACCCACGCCCGTGCCGCAGGCCGCCGCCCCGGCACTGGTATTGGACGATGTCACATAGGGATAGGTGCCGTGATCGATGTCGAGCAGCGTGCCCTGTGCACCTTCGAAAAGAATGGACTTGCCCGCGCGGACGTAAGCGGCGAGCAGATCGGAGACATCGGTGATGTACGGCTGCAGCCGCTCGGCCAGTGCCAGACTGGACTCGAGCGTGCGCTTGAAATCGACGGTGTCGGCCTTGAAATAGTTTTTCAATGCATAGTTGTGATATTCCATCACGGTTTCGAGCTTTTCACGGAAACCCACGGGATCCAGCAGGTCACCCACGCGCAGCCCCCGGCGTGCCACTTTGTCTTCATAGCACGGGCCTATGCCGCGGCCGGTGGTGCCGATGGCGGATTTGCCGCGCGCCTTTTCACGCGCGAGGTCCAGCGCCACGTGATAATCGAGCAACAACGGGCAGGCCTCGCTGAGGCGCAGCCGCTCGCCGACCGGCACGCCCTTGGCATGCAGTTCATCGACCTCCTTGAACAGCGCATCGGGTGCCAGCACCACACCGTTGCCGATAAAGCACATGACGTCATCCCTGAGGATTCCGGACGGGATTAGATGCAGAATGGTGGTAGCACCGTCGATCACCAGCGTATGGCCGGCATTGTGGCCACCCTGGAACCGCGCGACGGCATCGGCACGATCGGTCAATAAATCGACCACCTTGCCCTTGCCTTCATCGCCCCACTGCGTACCGATGATTACGACATTCTTGCCCATGTTATTTCGCCGTTATTTCAGACTTTGTTGACGATCCACGCGCCGTCCCGCCGGACCAGCTCGCGATCGCACCCCAGGTCGGCGGCCGACACCGACACCCCCGGCAGGCGCACCACCACGCGCTCGCCGCTCTCACGCAAATGTTGAATCTCGGCCAACAACCCCGGATCGTCGTCGTAGGGGGCCAAGATACCCGTCGCCGGCTCCGGTGCCGCCGGCAGCAGGCCGAGCAGTTGCCGCAGATCGGAGCTGAAGCCGGTGGCGGCCCGGTCGCGTCCAAAGGCCTTGCCGATGCCGTCATAACGCCCGCCTTTGGCCACCGCGCGGCCATGTCCGGGAACAAATGCGGAGAACGCCACGCCGGTGTGGTAGCCGTAACCGCTCAGCTCCGCCAAATCGAAATTCAGCGACAGCCCGGGTCGCTGCCGGCGCGCCAACTCGAACACGGCGCGCAGGTCCGCCAGCGCCTTGCGTACCGGCTCCGAGGCCTCGGCAAATAACGCCTCGGCCTGCGGCAACACCGCTTCATCGCCATTGAGCTCCACCAGCGCCAGCAACCGGGCCTTTTGCACCGTCCCCACCTGCCACGCCTGCAGCAGGATCTCGATATCGCTGCGGGCCTTGCGCTGCAGGGCGCTGAACAACTCGGCCTCCTGCGCCACGTCCAGCCCGGCCTCGGCGGCCAGGCCGCGAAACACGCCGACGTGCCCGAGATCGATATGCAGTGTCTCCAGGCCAAGGATGTCGAGGGTCGTAACCATCAGGCTCAGGATCTCGACGTCGCTCTCCGGGCCGCTGTGACCGAAGAGCTCGGCCCCCAGCTGCAGCGGCTCACGCGAGCCGGCAAATTCGTCGGGCCGCGTGCGCAGCACCGGTGCCAGGTAACACAGGCGCGCCGGCCCTTCGCGCTTGAGGTAATGGGCATCGATGCGCGCGGCCTGCGGGGTCATATCGGGCCTGATCCCCATCATGCGGCCCGACAGTTGGTCGGTAATCTTGAAGGTCTGCAGGTCCAGATCCTGACCCAGACCGGTCAGCAGGGAATCGAGGTACTCGATCATCGGTGGGCGCACCAGTTCATAACCCCAGCGTCGGAAAAGGTCCAGCACCCGGCGCCGCATCCGCTCCTGGCGCCAGGCATCGGCGGGCAGCACCTCCTCAATGCCTTCGGGCAATAACCAGCGATCTTTTCCGGACATTTGTCTCGCTACAGTCTGGGGGTGAGGTTGAGCAGCAGCCGCGCCTTCAGTGGATGATATAGAGCAAGCCCAGGCCCAGCAACATGCTGGTGATGCCGGCGAAGCGCAGCTGCGGGTCGCTGAGTTGGGCGATAACCAGCAGCGCCCTTTTCATACCCTGCGGGTTAATAAACGGAAATACGCCTTCAATCACCAGCACCAGCGCCAGCGCTATGAGCAGATCTTGCCACATCATCGCAACGGCTTGAACGGACGTTTCTCTATTTCTGCTTGAGATACTTGAAGAATTCGGAGCTCGGATCCACGATCATGATGTCTTCTTTCTTGTTAAAGCTCTCCTGGTACGCGTTGAGACTGCGATACAGCGAATAGAACTCCGGATTCCGCTTGAATGCCCGGGCATACGTGCTTGCGGCCTTGGCATCGCCTTCACCGCGGGTGCGTTCCGCATCGCGATAGGCCTCGGCCACCATGATATCCCGCTTACGCTCGGCCTCGGCTTCGATCTTTTCCGCCACCTCGGCGCCCTGGGCGCGCAGTTCCTTGGCGATCCGGGTGCGTTCGGCCTCCATGCGCTGGTACACCGACTGGCTCACCTCCGCCGGCAGGTCCACACGCTGCAGGCGCACGTCAACGACCGTGATCCCGAATTCGCGCGCTGACTTATCGGTATTCACGGCCAGGATCTCCATGATCTTCGCGCGATCCCCGGAGACCACCTCATGCAGCGTGCGCTTGCCGAACTCATCGCGCAGGCCGCTGTTGACCAGGGTTTGCAGGCGTGCCCGCGCCCTCACCTCGTCGCCTTGCACACGCAGATAATAGGTCAGCGTATCCAAGATGCGCCACTTGACGAACGAATCCACCACCACGGATTTCTTTTCCTTGGTGAGGTAGCGCTGCGGCTCGGCATCCAGGGTCAGAATGCGCGAATCGAAATAACGCACATCCTGGACCAGCGGCAGCTTGAAATGCAGCCCCGCCTCGTCGTCATCACGTATCACCTGGCCGAACTGGATGACAATGGCCTTCTCGCGCTCATCCACGGTATAGAACACCGAGTTGAGCCCGACCAGTACCAACGCCACGACGGCGACCAGAACCACCAACTTGAACTGAGTCATTATGGGGTCCTCCGTGAGCGCAGATCTTTGCGCGAGTCCTGGCGACGCGAGGGCTGTGGTGCGCTGTCGCTGGCCTGACCTGCCGCCCGCGCATCGGCATCGCTATCGTCGTCCCGTGCTCGCGGCACCAGTTTGTCGAGCGGCAGATACAACAAGTTATTGCCCGCCTTCTGATCGATGAAGACCTTGGTGGTGCTGGAGTACACCTGCTCCATGGCCTCCAGATACAACCGTTCGCGCGTGACCCGGGGGGCCTTGGCGTATTGCTGCTCAATCAGGGCAAAGCGTCTGGCATCGCCGTCGGCGCGGGCGATCTTGCTGGCCTTGTAGCCCTCGGCCTCCTGCAGCATGCGCGCGGCCTTGCCTCGGGCGCGCGGGATAATGTCATTGGCATAGGCCTCGGCCTCGTTCTTGAAGCGTTCCTCGTCTTCCCGCGCCTTCACCGCATCGTCAAACGCGGCCTTGACTTGCTCGGGCGGCTGCGCCTCCTGCATTTCCACTTTGGTGATATCGATACCGGACTCATAACGGTCCAGGATCGCCTGCAGCAGCGTCTTTGTCCTTTGGCCGACATCGTCACGACCCTCGGTGAGGATAAAGTCCATGGTGCTCTTGCCGGCGATCTCACGCACCGCCGATTCGGTGGCTTGGACGATAGTGGCCTCCGGATTATTCACGTTAAACAGGTATTTGCCCGCGTCCGTGACTTGGTACTGCACGGCGAATTCGATATCGATGATATTCTCGTCCTCGGTCAACATCAGCGCCTCGCGCGGCACCTTGCTCTTGCCACCGGTACGCGGATTGCTGCGGTAGCCGATTTCGACCAGGTGCCGCTTCTCGACATCAACCTTTTCCGCCGATTCGATGGGATAAGGCAAATGCCAACGCAGGCCGGCGGAGGTCACATAAGACTCCTGACCAAAGCGCAGCACCACGCCGCGCTCGGCCTGCTTGACCACATAGAAACCGCTCAATAACCATCCCACCAAGGCGACGACAACGATGAGAGACACGCCGATCCCGCCCGCCTTGCCGCCACCGACATGCCCTTGGCCGTTGCCGCCCTTGCCGCCAAACAGGCCGCCGAGCTTTTTCTGGATATTCTTGACGATGTCGTCGAGATCGGGCGGTCCCTGGTTGCCGCCTTTCGGCTGCTTCCACGGGTCTTTATCGCCGGAACCGGGTTGATTCCACGCCACGAGTTACTCCTTCAAGTGTTAATCAGGCTGTTGGAAAGTGATTCAGAAGCGGCATTTTAGGGTTATGAACCCGTGGGGGCAAGGACTATAGCCGTATCCTCATGGATAAATTCGGAACGAAAGCCCGATTGCTTCTCCAGCCAGGCAAGTTTGCCCGGATCGAGCGCGATATCGATCGACCAGCCGCCGTGTTGCTGCGGCACTTCGTGCAATACCTCCAAATGCTCAAATATCAAAGCGCGCAGGCGTCCGCTCGCGGGCGGTAGGCTCAACCGGTAGACCCGGCGATGCCTGCGGTAGTGCTCGGCCAGGGCATGCAGCAGCAGATCCATCCCTTCACCGGTGGCGGCCGACAGCCAGACGCGCGTCATATTACCATCGATGTCGCGCGCCATGCGCGCGGGCTGGTCCATGAGGTCGATTTTGTTGTAGACCAGGATTTGCGGGACGGACTCCGCGTGGATCTCCGCGAGCACATCGTTCACCCGCTGCATATGGTCCCGATGCTCGGGATTGGCGGCATCCACCACATGTACCAACAAGTCGGCCTTTTCGACCTCCTCCAACGTCGACTTGAAGGCCTCTACCAGATCGTGTGGCAGGTGGCGAATAAAGCCCACCGTATCGGCCAGAATCACCGAACAGTTCCCGGGCAATACCAATCGACGCATGGTCGGATCGAGCGTGGCGAACAGTTGATCGGCCGCATAGACCTCGGACCCGGTCAAGCGATTGAACAACGACGATTTGCCGGCGTTGGTATAGCCCACAAGGGATACTGTGGGGATGGGGATTTTGTGGCGCGACGTTCGCCGGATGCGGCGCTGGTTGCGTACCTTGTGCAAGCGGCTGTTGAGCTTTTTGATACGCTCGCGCAGCAGGCGCCGGTCCGTCTCGAGCTGGGTTTCGCCAGGTCCGCGCAACCCGATACCACCCTTCTGCCGCTCGAGATGGGTCCACCCCCGAATCAAACGCGTGGACAGGTGCTCTAACTGCGCCAGCTCCACCTGCAGCTTGCCCTCGTGGCTTCGTGCCCGCTGGGCGAAGATATCCAGGATGAGGCCGGTACGGTCCAGCACCCGGCAGCCGATGATCTTCTCCAGATTACGTTCCTGCCCCGGCGTCAGCGCATGGTTGACCAGCACGAGCTCGGCCTGATTGTCGGCCACCGCCGCGCGCAGTTCCTCCGCCTTGCCCTTGCCGATAAAGGTCGCCGCGTCCGGGCGCTGCCGGCGGGCCAGCAGTATCCCGCACACCTGCGCCCCGGCCGACTCGGCCAGGAGCTGAAGCTCATTGACGTCATCCTCGTCCTGCTCGCCGGGAAAGTACAGATGCACCAGCAAGGCCCGTTCCCGTTGCGGTGAACGGCCTTTGTCCCGAGATACCGCTGGATTAGACGTTGCCAGGCCCCTTGTCGCTGTCCTGGTCGTCGAAATTGATTTTTATCGCACGACTGGGGACCACCGTGGAAATAGCGTGTTTGTAGATCATCTGGCTCACGGAATTCTTCAATAACACTACGAATTGATCGAAAGACTCAATTTGTCCTTGCAGCTTGATCCCGTTGACAAGAAAAATCGACACCGGCACGTGTTCCTTGCGCAACGTGTTCAGGAAAGGGTCTTGTAGCGCTTGCCCTTTTTGGCTCATAATAATTCTCCTGTTCTTGTAGTTGTAGTCATACTTCTTCCTGTTGACCTTGTTTTTTCCAATAGTTCCCTAGTTATTATACATCATACCTCTACTGTACCCAGGGTGCCGGACAAATACGCCAGCAACCCCCTGTCCACCGCCGGATCGCCGCTGTCGAAACGGCACAGTCCCGGATAACCGCGCAGCCAGGTGAGCTGCCGCTTGGCCAGTTGCCGGGTCGCGATGATCGCCCGCTCAACCATTTGACTGTGGCTGAGCTCTTCCGTCAAGTATAGCCCTACCTGCCGGTAGCCGACGGTCCGCATCGACGGCAGTTGCAGGTTCAAATCCTCTCTTTCCATAAGGGATTTTACCTCATCCACCAGCCCCGCGGCCAGCATTTCATGGAAACGCCGGGCGATTTTCGCATGCAGCGTAGCCCTTTCTTTGGGGGCTATGGCCAGCTTTATCAAGTGATAGGGCAATGTGGCCCGTGTGGTCGCCTGCATAAGGCGACTCGGCGCCTCGCCGGTCAGCGCCAGGACCTCCAAGGCGCGCTGAATACGTTGCGCGTCGTGCGCATCGATACGCGCCGCAGTCACGGTATCCGACGCGCGCAGGCGGGCGTGCAGCGCCGGCCAGCCGCGCTCCGCCGCCTCGCGGCTAAGCCGCTCGCGAATCGCCGGATTCGCCGCCGGCAGCGCCGAAAGACCCCGTTCGAGCGCGTGAAAGTAAAACATGGTGCCGCCGACGAGCAGCGGAATGCGGCCGCTGCGGCTGATGTCGGCCATTTCCTTCAGCGCGTCCGCGCAGAAATCCGCCGCCGAATAGGGTTCGGCGGGATCACGGATATCGATCAGTCGGTGCGGCGCCCGCGCCAGCTCCGCCTCCGAGGGCTTGGCGGTCCCGATATCCAAGCCGCGGTACACCTGGGAGGCATCCACACTGATAATTTCAACCGGCAGCGCTTCATGGAGCCGCATGGCCAGCGCCGTCTTGCCGGAGGCCGTGGGTCCCATGAGGAAGATTGCCGGGGGATAGGAATCTTTAGGCATAGGCTTGAAATTATGCCATAACCCCTCGATGCCCTACAGAAAACCGTTTCTTGGGTCGCGGGCGGGTGTTCGCACCTGGGGTGTATTTGGCACAGGGCGAACCAGTATACTGAAGATGTATCAAATCATTCAGGAGGCGGGCGATGTACCGAAGGACAGCAGGTGCCATCTTGTTTGCGCTGTACGCGACCCACGCCGGGGCGCTGCATGCGGAGCTCGACCCGGGCAAGGCGGACGACATCAAAACGCTGCTTCGTTTAATGCGATCCACCGATGTGGGGCTGCAGTTCGCGGAAACCAAGGTGGATTACGTGTTGGTTTACGCCCGCAAGGCGAAACCCCAGCTGCCGGTCACCGCCTTCAATCAGATCAAACAGGAGGTCATCGGCGAGGTCGAGCAAAAACTGTGGGTTCCCGGGGGTCTGGCCGAACGCCTGGTGGCCATCTGGGACAAGGAATTCACGCATACGGAGATAAAGCAATTGCTCGAATTCTATGAAAGCCCGTTGGGCAGGAAACTGGTCGCCGCGACACCGCTGCTGACCCGGGAGGCGCGGGCGGTCGGCAAACGCTGGGGCAAGGAGATGGAACCGCTGATCGCCGACCGGGTCCGGGCCAAGTTGGCCTTGCTGGAGTAAATTATTATATTAAGTTTTAACGCAAAGACGCTAAGACGCAAAGAAAAATTACCCGTAACAATCCAAAACCTTCGCGCCTTCGCGCCTCTGCGCCTTGGCGTTGAAAATTAATACAAGAACCACTTCCTCATGTTATTCGGGGCGCATATGCGGGAACAGCAGCACGTCGCGAATCGAGGGTGAATCGGTGAACAGCATGACCAGGCGGTCGATGCCCATGCCCTCGCCCGCCGTCGGCGGCATGCCGTGTTCCAGGGCGCGGATGTAATCGGCGTCAAAGTGCATCGCCTCTTCGTCGCCGGCGTCCTTGGCCTCGACCTGCTGGCGAAAGCGCTCGGCCTGATCCTCGGCATCGTTCAGTTCGGAGAAGCCGTTGGCGAGCTCGCGGCCGCCGACAAAGAATTCAAAACGGTCGGCGACCGACGGATCGTCGTCATTGCGCCGCGCCAGCGGCGAGACCTCGGTGGGATAGGCCGTGATAAACGTCGGATCGTTGAGCTTCGGCTCCACGGTCTTCTCGAAGATCTCAAGTTGGATCTTGCCCACCCCGTAATCGTCCTTGAGCGCGACACCGAGGCCTTCGGCGATGCGCCTGACCGACCCCAGCTCCTCGAGCGCCGCCGCTTGGATACCGGCGTTGTGGCGCAGGATGGCCTCTTTCACCGTCATGCGCGTGAACGGCTTGCCGAAATCGTACGCCTCGCCCTGGTAATTGACGACCGTCGTGCCCAGGACGTGCTGCGCCAGCCCGCGCAGCATCTCTTCGCTCAGGTTCATGAGATCACGGTAATCGGCGTAGGCCTGGTAGAACTCGAGCATGGTGAACTCGGGGTTGTGGCGGGTCGACAGGCCTTCGTTGCGGAAATTGCGGTTGATCTCGTAGACCCGCTCGAAGCCGCCCACCACCAGGCGTTTCAAATAGAGCTCCGGGGCGATGCGCAGATACAGCCCCATATCCAGCGCCTTGTGGTAGGTCTCAAACGGCCTCGCCAGGGCGCCCCCGGGAATCGCCTGCATCATCGGCGTTTCGACTTCCAGAAACCCGCGCGCGTCGAGTAACTGGCGCAGGTAGCTGATGATGGCCGAGCGCACGCGGAAGGTGCGGCGCGTCACCTCGCTCATGATGAGATCGAGATAGCGCTGGCGGTAACGGGTCTCCTGGTCCGCCAGACCATGGTATTTCTCCGGCAAGGGCCGCAACGCCTTGCTCAGTAGGCTGATCTGATCGACCTTGACGCTCAGCTCGCCCTTTTCGGTCTTGAACAGGGTGCCCTCGGCGCCGAGGATGTCGCCGATGTCCCACTTTTTGAACTGTTGGTTATAGAACCCCTCGGGCAGGGCGTCACGCGTCACGTAGAGCTGGATCTGCCCGGACATGTCCTGGATATGGGCGAAGCTGGCCTTGCCCATGATGCGCCGCGTCATCAAACGGCCGGCGACCTTCACCCGGACCGGCTGCGCCGCCAATTCCTCCAGCGCCTTGTCGCCGTATTCCGCGTGCAGCTCGCCGGCGACCACGTTGCGCCGGAAATCGTTCGGGAAGGCCCGCCCGGTTTCACGCAGCGCCTTGAGTTTCGCGCGGCGCTGGGTGATCTGTTCGTGTTCGTCTGACTTTTCCATTTAATTTCAATTGATTATAAACTATTCTTAATAAATAATATTCACTATCAGTGCAAAGATTTATTAGTTCTTCTTATATAGTAATAATTGCTTCTCTGCACCTCGGCGCTGTTGCGTTGACTCGTCATATTTTCTCCCTACAAGCCGCTTTTGAGGCTGGCCTCGATAAACGGGTCCAGCTCCCCGTCCAACACCGCCTGGGTATTGCCCGTCTCCACGTTCGTGCGCAGGTCCTTGATCCGCGCCTGATCCAGCACATAGGAGCGTATCTGGCTGCCCCAGCTGATATCGGCCTTGGAGTCTTCGAGCTTCTGCTGTTCCTCCCGGCGCTTCTGCATCTCGTGCTCGTACAGACGCGCGCGCAGCACGCCCATGGCCGCCGCCTTGTTCTTGTGCTGCGAGCGGTCGTTCTGGCATTGCACCACGATGCCCGTGGGCAGATGGGTGATGCGCACGGCCGAATCGGTGCGGTTGACATGCTGCCCCCCGGCGCCGCTGGCGCGGTAGGTGTCGATGCGCAGCTCCGCCGGATTGATGTCGACCTCGATGCTGTCGTCGACCTGCGGATACACGAACACCGAGGCGAACGAGGTGTGGCGGCGGTTGCCGGAATCGAACGGTGACTTGCGGACCAGCCGGTGCACGCCGGTCTCGGTGCGCAGATACCCGTAGGCGTACTCGCCCTGGAAGCGGATGGTGGCGCTCTTGATCCCGGCCACCTCCGCTGCCGAGACCTCCATCAATTCGGTGTCGAAACCGTGCCGCTCGCCCCATCGCAGGTACATGCGCAGCAGCATATTGGCCCAGTCCTGGGCCTCCGTGCCGCCGGACCCGGATTGGATATCCATGAAGGCATTGGCCGCATCCATTTCGCCGCTGAACATGCGCCGAAACTCCAATGCCTCCAGCTCGCCGCGCAACCGCGCGATATCCTCGGCGACGACGCCGATGGTCTCGGCATCGTCCTCTTCGCGCGCGAGCGTGAGCAGCTCATCGGCGTCATTGAGGCCCTGTTCCAGGCCTGCCAGCACTTCCACTTCGCGTTCCAGACGCGCGCGCTCGCGGCCCAGCTCCTGGGCACGCTGCGGATCATTCCACACGTCCGGCTGCTCCAGTTCGCGTTGGACTTCGGTCAGGCGTTCCCGTTTGGCATCGTAGTCAAAGATACCCCCTGAGCGCCCGGGAACGGTTTCGCAGATCTTTCAGCGTGTTGAACAGTGAATTGAGGTCTTGCATGAATCGTCTTTCGGTTGAATTGCCAGGATGACTTAACGTTGTTGCGTTGCACGCAGCGGCCGAGGATACCGGAAAATCGGGCACACGTGTATGCAGGCCGGCCTGCCGCTCTATTGCGCCTTGATACCGAGATTGGCGCTCACAAGGCTCGTGATCATTTTCACCGCCTCGGGAAGCTCGATCTCCACCACGTATTCCTCGACCCATTTGTTATCCGATTCGGCCAGCACATCCCCGATTTTTTCGCCCAGCAGACGCTTGAAGGCGTAGCCCGGCTCGCCGTTGTCGTAGCTACACTCGGCGTACTCCGGCAGGCGCCGGTTCAGGGCATCGATAAACGGCCCGGAGTAATCCCCCGGCCCGGCGGCCATATCGGCGATGTTCTCGTTCATATTGCGCGCCAGATGCCCGGCCGCGGTATTGATGAGCTTGGCGCGATCCTCTTCCGAGAGCTGGCCATAGACCATGCGATCGATCACCGCGAGTAGAAATGCGATCCACTCGGTGAGCGTGCCGATGATCTGGTTCTCGGTGGTGAACTTGAATTTCTCCTCATCCATGTGACGGTAGACATGCTGCGCGACCTTCCAGATATTGAATGCCACCACGCCGGCGCGGTCTTCAATGGTTTTCTCACGTGAGCGGTTGCGCCTGCCCTTGTACACACGCTTGCTCTCGTGCCATGTCGCTTTGATACGTAATGCCATCTTGTCAGATCCAGAAAGAACTGTGAGACCTAAATAGGTTAAAACCTTTGCGTTGAAAGCTATGAATTAGTGGGGATTGTCAGTGAAAATACAAGGAAACGCCACCACCGAGGATCAGCCAGGCCACCACCCGGCGAAACACGGCCTCATTGACGCGAAAGTGCAGGTGGTTGGCGAACCGCAGCGCGACGGCCAGAAATGGCGCCGAGAATGCCATCATTTGCCAGATCTCTTGCGTGATGGTCCCGTGGACCAGGTAGCCACCGGCCCGGAAGAGATTCAGGCACAGAAAAAACGCCAGCGCGTAATTGCGCACGACGACTTTCTCGTCGAAGGTGCCGAGCAGCCGCGTCATGGCGATCGGGCCGCTGATGCCAAACAGGGCCTGGGAGGCGCCGGCGAGCGTGTCGAGCACCCGGGCGAGTGACGGGCCGATGCGCGCCCCGGCAGGCGCCAGCACCAGATACAGGCCGAACACGGTCACCGCCGAGGCCAGCAGCACCTGAAACAATGACGCCGAGAACGCGTAGAACAGGTACAAACCGACGAATGCGCCGAGCGTGGCAAAGGCGAGCATGCGCGCGAGGTACCGGGCATCCACCGTCCGTGGGGACCGGACCAGGCCGATCACCCCGACCAGAATCTGCGGCAGCACGGAATAGACCACCAGCGTCTTGGTCTGGAACACGAGACTCATCACCATCAACATCAGAATCGTGCCCGCCAGACCGAAGGTGATCTCGATGCTGTAGGTCAGCACGCAGACCAGGGTAAGGGTAATCAGCGCTAACATGAGAAAATCGGCGGCGACCCAGGCGCCTGCCCGCGCTCGCCGGGCTCAGGCGAACACGACCCAGGTCGTGGCGATGTATTTGAGCCCCTGTTCCAGCGTCACACCGCGATGCTCGTGGGTCCAGAAGGGCGGGAACAGGATCAGCTTGCCCTGGCGCGGTTTGACCTTGACCTGCTGGAACAGAAACTCGGTCTCACCCCCCGGGCCCTGCACATCGTTGAGATACCACAGGGCCACGAGCTGCCGGTGGCTGAACTCGTGGCTGCCGCCGTCGATATGCCAATGATAAAACTGGCCCGCGGAGGTGCGCTGGATGGCATAGCCCATATCCTTGAAAGGCCCCTTGAAAAAGGGGTACCGCTCCCAGAATTCGCGTAATGCGCGAGAGAGCGAACGAAACAGGGCGGTATCGAGGTCCTTCCAGTTGGGTTTGCCGCTGAGCGCGAGATCGGTGGAACGCTTGATACTGGTATCCTTATCGAGCATTTGACCGATCATGCCCTCGTATTGCTCGTCTTTGCTCGCCTCGAAACGGTGAATCATTTCCTGACAGACATCCACCGGCAGGGCATGCTCGATTTCGAAGATAAAGCTGTTGGGCTTGACTTCCTTGATCACAAGGGGATCGGTACCAGGCATCGGGGATGGCGACATCAAATGGTTTATCCTGTCAGTCGAATTGCATTATTCCAGATTGAATTATTCTGGGCGTTGCGTATCATGATCGATATTAGCATGGACTTATATGCAGACCAATCGGCGCCACACCGGCTCAAGCCTGCACACGCCCGTTGGTACCGGGACAATAACCCCAGTATTCGTGGCTTGGCGGCGGCCGCCGGGGCGTGCTAAATACAAACTACACCCGTAGTCAAAGTTGGCGTCCAGGAGGCGGAATGCTCAACCTCGAACAGCTCGTAGCGACCGTGCAGAAGAACTGCCACATCTCCGATGCCAGGCACGCCGGCAACTATTCGATGTGCATCTTCCTGCTGAAGATGCGCGAATACTACCGCTGGGAGCATGAGCTGCCTTTCTCCTCTGACCTGTCCAAGGACGAGATCGGCGAGTGGCTGGTCGAGCGCGAGCAGGTCTGGGAACAACTCGAAGACGAGCGCTACGAACCCCTGCCGCTGGGCGATAAGAGAACCGATCCTTTCGACGCCGATAGCATCAACCACGAGCTGGTCGAACTGGGATACGTGTACAGCAGCGGCTATGGCCTGTTCAACAAACCCCATTTCTTTCTCGGCG
>CAMYII010000080.1:0-72209 GCA_947258385.1 Acidiferrobacterales bacterium | reverse complement strand
GAATACGCCCGCGACCTGGTCGCACCACCGGCCATGACCCTTGGCAATACCGTGTTTATCCGTCAGGAATCGGTGCGGCGGTTCTTGTGGGAGAAGGTCGAGGAATGGCATTGGACCAAGAAAAAGGACGGTCCCATGGCGCGGGCGGTGGAATACTGTGGAAATGACGAAGACATCGACGCGGTGCTCGACACCATGACCGAACAGGAAATCGAGGTCATGATCCTGCACGAGATCGGTGAAGTCCGCGCCGGCGAGATGCTCGGCGCGGCCTGGGAGCAGCTGCTCAGTGAGATCCCGCGCAGCAAGGCCGAACTCATCATCCGGGCGGTGCGCGACAATCTGGCGGACTGCCTCGCGACCCTGCCGGCGCTGATCGATGCCGGCGACCACGGCTCGCTGCACCTGTATTTCGCCAATTTTTTCGGCATGCGCAAACATCTCTTCCCGGAGCTCATGCCGGCCTATGAGCAGTGGGTGTCCAGCGGCCAGATCGCGCCTTTAGCGAAGGTGGCCGCCGATGGCGGAAAACACTGGCTCACCACCGCCCAGACGATATTGGCGCTGTACCGCAAACACGATCGGGGCGCCGGGCCTGCCATCGAGCGCTTACTCGATCCCGAAGCCGCCTGAGCCCTCGCGCGCCCATCCCTTCACGGGCTTACTATGACGGAATCAATATGACTGTTTAACGCAAAGACGCCAAGACGCAGAGAAAAGAGTCCATGAACTCAAGAACCTTTGCGCCTTAGCGCCTTTGCGTTGAATATTTATAGGGGTCTGATATGAGCAGTTAATGCAAAGACACGAATGGGATCGCCTGCGGCGATGATTGTTTTTGAACGGGGACCGGCCCCCGCACGGCCGGCTACTTTGACGCGGGCCATCCCTGGCCCTCGCCCCTTCGGGGCAGCAAAGCTGCCCAAATTCGATCCTGTCGAATTTGTCTTTGTTTGAGCAAAGAAAGTAGCCAAAGAAAGCGCCCCCGAGCCCTCGCCGCGCTTAACGCGCGGTCCCTTCCGTGTCCTCGAAAAACCAGGGCGCTCGCTAACTCGGATTGCGCATAAAACGCGCAATTGCCTCGGCCAAGAGCTCGCGCTGATCCTGGTTTTTCTGCGGTACTCAGCGAGGGCTGACGGGATGAAACAACGCGACTTGGCACCGTTTGGAAGTCCGTAGACTGAATTTACGAGTACAACTCAGAAACGTATATTGATGTACAGGTAAAATGGCGTTGGGGTAACCTGGAACCTTGGTACTTACCAGATTTTCAAGCCCGTTAGACGCCGCCGAGCAGCGGAGCAAGAAGCGGAAACCACGCCGCATTCCGAGTTAGCGAGCGCCGCTTCTTGTGAGCAGCGCAGGGTACCCCGCACCAATTGCATTTCAATTGGTGCGGGGCAAGTCTCCGGGTGTCCTTTCTTTTGGTGACTTTGCTTTGGACAAGCAAAGAAAAGTCACCCGTCGTACGGGGGCGGAACCCCGTTAATAGCCTTTTTATTTCGCCGAAGGCGATTACACTATGAACATTTAACGCGAACACGCCAAGATGCAGAGGAAAAAGTCCATGAACTCAAGCACCTTTGCGCCTCCGCGCCTTTGCGTTGAAAACTCATATACGCACGGAATTCTATAATCAACATTTCTGGCCCAAAAGGCGCGGTTATTGAACAGGCGCCGGGGCTGTCTGTTACAATGCCGCCGCAAGTCGCATCCACGAGGGGTCTCAGCATGCAGCTAAAAATCACCATTGACGGCAAGACCAAGGCGCTGGACGTGCCAACCACGGTCCTGGACGATGGCGAGGCGTTTTTCCGGAAAATGGATGGCGATATGGACAAGGGCTGGCAGATGGGGCCGGAGTTCATCGAAAACCCTGACCAGCTCAATCGTTGTCAGATTGCGGCCGACAAGATCCTGGTGGCCGTCGATACGCGCAATAATAAGCTGCTGCTGCTGATGGCCGGATACATCCTCTCGCGTCTGCCGGGGGTCTCAGAGGTCATTATCGATAATAACGGCGACATGCTGAGTACGCAGCTGATCATGGGCGACGGCAAGCCCCTGCACTGAGCCCGTTCAGACGCCGCCCTTCCTGCAAGTCGCCGCGCCATGCTGCTGCAGCTAAACAAGGTCATCGATCAAGACGTGCTGGAGAACATCAGGCGCGTGCTGGCCGGCGCAAAATTCGTCGACGGGCGCCTATCCGCCGGAGCCGCGGCCAAGCGGGTCAAGCAGAACGAGGAAATGGACCAGCACTCCCAGCAGGCGGAGTACCTCGACGGCCTGGTGATGAAGCAGCTGGCGCAAAACCAGACCTTTCGCAGCGCCGCCCTGCCCCACAAGGTCTCCCGCCCCTATTTCGCGCGTTACACCCAGGGCATGGCCTATGGCGATCACATCGACGACCCGGTGATGGGAACGGGAGGCGAGCGTTTTCGCACCGATATCGCCGTGACCCTGTTCCTGAACGAGCCGGACCGTTACGACGGGGGGGAGCTGGTCATTAACACGACCTTCGGTCAGAAAAAATTAAAACTTCCCGCGGGCGACGCCGTGCTGTACCCGGCCTCGAGCCTGCACCATGTCGCCGAGGTCACGGATGGCGAGCGGCTGGTGGCGGTATTATGGATTCAAAGCCTGGTGCGCGATCCGGCGAAACGGGAGCTGTTATATGAGCTGAATCTTGCGCGGGAGACGCTGCTGGCGCAACGACCGGACGCCGAAGAGACGGCCCATATCGATCATACCTATGTCAATCTGATGCGCATGTGGAGCGAGGTTTAAGCCATGACAGACAAAATCGAGAAAAGCGAGCAGCAATGGCGGGGGCAACTGACCCCGGAACAATTCCAGGTCACCCGCAAAAAGGGCACGGAGCGGGCGTTCACCGGGGAGTACCACGACTGCAAAGACGAAGGCGTTTACCGCTGCGTGTGCTGCGGTGCCGCGTTGTTCGGCTCGGCGGCCAAATTTGATTCCGGCACCGGCTGGCCCAGCTTCACGGCACCGCTCGATACCGACACTATCGCGACCGAGTCCGACACCAACCTGGGCATGCAGCGTACCGAGGTGATGTGCAGGCGCTGCGATGCCCACCTGGGCCACGTGTTCGACGACGGTCCGCAACCGACCGGCCTGCGCTACTGCATCAATTCCGCCGCGCTGCAGCTCGACAAAAAGCAGGCGGGCGAAACCGACTGACCTGTCTAGCGAGGTCATCCAGCATGCCGAGGACGCGCCCGCCTTTTCATCTGGCATTTCCGGTACGCGATCTGGATGAGGCCCGCGCCTTTTACCTCGGCGCCCTCGGGTGCCGCGAAGGCCGCAGCGACGACACCTGGGTGGACTTTGATCTCTACGGCCATCAGATCGTGGCGCATCTGGTCCCCCATCATCACGTTACGGCTCATCACAACACCGTTGAGGAGCAGGACGTGCCGGTGCCGCACTTCGGGATTGTGTTTGGCATGGCCGAGTGGCGGGTTCTGGCGCAACGACTCCGAGAGGCCGGGGTGCGCTTTGTTATCGAACCCCGTATCCGTTTCGAGGGTCGGCCCGGCGAGCAGGCCACCCTGTTTGTCAAAGATCCGAGCGGCAACGCGCTTGAATTCAAGGCCTTTGCCGATCTGAATCAGCTTTTTGCGAAATAAACGAATCAAACATTAACATGCTGTCAATCGAACACGCCTCGTAAACTCCTATCACGACCGACGCATGGGCTCATGGGCCGTTTGGGTGCAGGAGTTTTTTTGCGTAAAGCCAGCCTTAGTTTTACCAAGGCGTACCTGCTTGCACGGGCAGCCATCCACGTTGCTGAACGGTGCTTGCAAAACAGAGCTGGTGCTTAGCTGTCTTTCGCGACCGGACGGCCGGGGTCCGTGATCCATTCGCTCCAGGATCCGGCGTACAGTCGCGCGCCCTTCAACCCTGCATGTTCCATCGCCAGCACGTTGTGGCAGGCGGTCACGCCCGAGCCGCACATGTGGATCACCTTCTCGGGGCTGACCCCGTGGAGCCGTTGCTCATAGAGCGGGCGCAGTTCCGCCGGTGGGAGAAAATCGGTGCTGATGTCGAGGTTGTCCTCATAGGGCACGTTGACGGCCCCGGGGATGTGACCGGCGACCTTGTCCAGCGGCTCGACCTCGCCGCTGAAACGCTCTTCCGAGCGCGCATCGATCAACACATGACCACCAGCAGCCATGGCGTTCGCGACAGCGTCGCTGTCGATCCACAGCGCATCGCGCCGTCGGGCCTTGAACGTCGTCGGCGTGGTCTGCGGCAGATCGGGCGTAATCGGTCGGCCTTCACGCCGCCATTTGGGATACCCGCCATCGAGCAGCGCCACGTGCTCATGGCCGAGCCAGCGCAACAACCACCACAGCCGCGCGGCCATGGAACCGAAACTGTCATCGTAGACGACGACCTGGACGTTTTCATCCACGCCCCAGTCACCGAGTTTTTGCGTCAACGTATCGGGATCCGGCAGCGGGTGGCGGCCGGTCTGCACGGTCACCGGGGACGATAAATCGTCATCCAAGTGTGCGTAACGGGCGCCGGGGATATGATCCTCTTCGTAGGCCCGGCGCCCGGCCTGGATGTCCGAGAGCGTAAAGCGGCAATCGAAGACGATCCAATGCGGATCGTCCAGGTGCTTGCCCAGCGCTTCGGTGCCGACCAGGGTGGTATGGGACATGAGAGAAAAGAGAAAAGTTAAAAACGATAGCAACACGACAAGACACGCGGCCATACGCCGCGCTCATCTCGCAGCTTGTATCTTTTCTCTTGTATCTTGTATCTGCCTTTTAATAGCCACCCTTGCGCCGCGACTCCGGCAATCCGGCAATCCGCCCGCCCTGTTTGCTGGGGTCTTTGGGGAACAGATCGTAGATGTCCTTCTGTCCCAGCTTCGCGCCCCATTTGTCCGACATGGCTTTGACGATGTGGCGGGTATTGGGTTGGTTGCTGTTGTTGCTGAAGTATTCGTCGCGCAGGTACTCCAGCAGATCCCAATGCTTCTGGGTCAAGGAAATCCCCTCTTCCTCGGCGATATGCTCGGCCAATTCCTTGCTCCAGTCTTCCTGATTGACCAGATATCCGGTTGGCGTGGTTTCAATCGTTTTGCCATTAAACTCAAGTGCCATTGTTGCTTCCCCCTCGTCTTGCTTTGGCGTTTATGTGTCAGGAATTCAAATCAAGCTCAGGAGCGGCCGCTGTCTCGGCCGACCTCATTGATGTCCTTGTGCGGAATAAACAGACCACAACCCAGATGGCGATGCAAACCCAGGCCCTTCTGCTGCAGCCTGACCGAATCCTCGACCGCAAGGCCGGCCAACATCAGGCTGCGCGCCGCCAGCCCGCCCTCCGGCGTGCTGATGGTGTGCTGCCTGCCGGCCAACATCTTCGGGGGCTTGACCCCCATCACCTGCAGCTGTTGGTAGAGCCGCTGCATGAACGCCTCTTCATCGCCCGCGTCCTCGTTCACAATATAACGGGAAAAGAGGGTGGTGATGGTGCTGAGCGGCCGCAATGCCACTTTCTCCACCCGCAGCTCGTTACCGGTCACCTCCAGGCTCTCGCCCACCAGCGCCTTGGCCTCCGCTACGCGGTGCTGCGGCACGCGCAGGATCAGTTTGGTGCGTCGCGAGAGGTGCAGCAGGTCATTGGGGCCTTCCGGCCGCATCCAACCGTTGCCGGAATCCGCCACATGAATGGGATGCACCCCGGCGAACTCCTCCTCTGCCAGCCACGGAAGGACGTTGTGCAGCGCTTTGTACAGCGCGTAGGCGTGATCGACAGGCAGGCAGCGGCAGCGTATGCCGTAGAGCAGATCGACCACGTCCTGCGGCACCGTGTAGCCTTCCTCTCGCAATTCCTCTTGCCAATACATCACTAGTTCACCGGTAGCTTCTGGGTCAAGGCGTCACGGTCAATCCACCATTCATCCTGGACCATGACGTCAATAACGTTCCTCAGCCGCGGCAGGAACAGCGCGGGATCGTGCAGCTCCAGGCGTTTAAACCAGCTATCGAATTCGTCCTGGGTGTTGACATTGCTATGGCGCCGCGCGACCGTACCCAGCAGATTGTTGGTGAAAAACATGAGATCATCGCGCTTGCGCCCCTCGGCACGCAGATCGGCAATATAACATGCGGCGGCGGCGGCCACGGCCGCGCCATCGGAGTCATCCGGGGTCTCCTCGACCACATGCTCCAACATCGCCACCGTCAGCTCGGGATCAATGGGGTAGGTCACTGCCATCCACAACCCCTGGCCAAGCGCTGCCAGGGAACCCTCCCGATCGGCCTGATACAGGATGTCACAGGCCAGAACCGCATGCTCCCAGTCCTCCAGTGCCAGCAGCTCATCGAAGGTACCGCGCGCGATCTCCCAGGCTTCTGTCGCACGGTCCAGGTCGACCAGGGTGCCGGCCACCTGCAGTTGCAAGTTGGCGTGCTCGCGCGGGTCGCTGTCCGCCGGCAACTCGCGCAATTTATCCTGCACGGCTTGCAGTCTCTGTTCCATCGCCACAGTCGACACGATGGTGTCCTCGGCGCTGTCGGCGTCATCACTGCCCGGGGCGTCTTTAAGATATTTCATCGCTGTATATATCCTGATTCTGGTTCAACTCACGCCGCGCGGTGCCGCGCCGGCCCGGGGTTATGAGATCACGCATCTACGAGTCAGCGGGGCGTCAGCGGGTCACGGAATTGATCCCAACAAACGCCCCTTCCAGGCGGTCTTCCCAATTTGGCGGTGTATCCGGAAACGGCGGCTTGACATCGATGCGAAAAAAAATCTCTTCACCGGCCTTCTGCTGCACCACTTCCAGCAGCTCCTCGAAGGTCTCCAGTTCGTGGTGCTGGAGCATGATTTCGCTCAGATATAGCATGATTCATCCCTAGTCACTGTTGGCCCCGGGCTCGGTCCCGGCGATGCGGTCATAATAACGCGCCCGGTAGATCAGGCGTTTTTGATCGGCGCCGGCGCCGTCCTCGAGGGCGCTCCGGTTATGCAGGACATTGTTGCAGAGCAGGCCCTGGCCTGCTGACAAGCGGTGCCTGAACACATAGGGCGAGTCGCCGCTGAGCAACACCTCCAGAAAGGCCACGGCCTCCCGGGTCGCGCGGTCCTGCCGCCATTCAATACTGCGGGTACGTGCCGTATAGCGCATATGCAGCGCGCCCGTCAGCGCGTCGACAGCGAACACAGGACCGCTCTGCGCCGCCCGGGTTTCGCGTCCCGACTCCGTATTGGCCGGAATAGTCATCGCATCCGGCCGCATTAATGCCTTAATATACTCAGGGTTTTCATCCCGCAACAAGAGATACACGATTTCGTGGTCCAGCAGGCTGTTTTCCCCGCCCTGCATGGCCGGTCGCACGCAATGCAGCACCATGGCGCGAATCCGGCGCTGCGGCGGATTATAATAGCCGTCGGTGTGCCAGAGCAGCCGCCTGTCGGAGTACGGGATATAGCCGCGATCGGATTTACCCGCCACCACGCTCAACGAAGTAATGCCGTCGTCGTCCGCCAGCATGTTCGGATCCAGACGCCGGAGGCCGAAACGCTCACCCAGCCTGCGCGCAATGGCCTTGTCCGGCTCATCCCCCATGCGGCTGGCATAAATAACCATATTAGTCTTGCGACAAAGGCGCAACAACGCCCGCGCCTCGCTGTCGCGCAGCGCCCGCGGATCATTGACCTCCACGATCAGCTGGTCGGCGGCTGAGGGGTAGTCGCGCAACTTCTGCTCACGCCAGCGCCGGTAAGCGTCGCGATTGCTAAATAGGTACGGACTGTCCTGCAGCGCGGGTGCGGTCGCGGCCACCCCTGTCTGTTCTGGCAATGCTCTGTCACCTCATCCATCGGCCCAACAGATATATGTGGGCGCCCGGGGCTCGAGACAAGCCCTGGCGGTCGCCTGCTGCCGGGACTTTAGTGGAAACCGCCGGCCGATAAAAGCCTCCCGCATGGGGGGCATGCCGCCGGCGCCGGACCCGGCACCCCGACCCGCCCGCGTACGCGCCCGCGTGCCGAAGCTTAGGATAAGTCTCTGTTAAATATTAACCTTTTCCGGCTCAGGTGGTCGCGCCCACGGCCGGGTCGGGGCATATATCCCATATGGGGGAGGACAAGAGACTTTTATCTTCCCCAAAAGAAGGGTTTTTCGGGGTTCGGGTTAGGTCTAGACTCTCGCCAGTTTTGGAGGATGGGCATCGAATTCGCCCCGCCAGGCCACTTACCCATTGCCTGCGTGTGGAGAAACCTGGAATAATATGCCCCCCCACCACACTGCCTTAAGAAGAGAGGAGTCGGCCTGGCCGGCGTTCTTTGTGGATAGGCTAGGTTAAAGATAAATGCGATTTACGTGGAGGTAATACAGAATGGCTGAGAAACCGAAGAATCCGGACAAACACAGTACCTACATGCCCAAAGAAAAGAAATCCAGCAAACCTTTTCATGACACGCCGATGCTGGACCAGCTCGAAAGCGGCCCATGGCCGAGCTTCGTGACCGGCCTGAAGCGCATGGCGATGGACAACAACATGATGGTTGATCTTCTCGGCCAGCTGGAGCATTCCTACAAGACACGGCTCGGTTACTGGAAAGGCGGCACCGTCAGCGTGTTCGGTTATGGTGGCGGCATCATCCCGCGCTTCACCGAACTCATGGGCGCAGACGGCAAGGCGATGTTCCCCGAAGCCAAGGAATTCCACACCCTGCGTGTGCAGCCGCCGGCCGGCAACCACTACACCACCGACATGCTGCGCAAGCTGTCGAATTCCTGGGACAAGTACGGCTCCGGCCTGATCGCGTTCCACGGCCAGACCGGCAACATCATGTTCATCGGCACCACCAGCGAGAATACCCAGCATTTCTTCGACGAGATCAACGAGTACGGCTGGGACCTCGGCGGCGCCGGGCCTTGCGTGCGCACCGGCATGTCCTGCGTGGGTGCGGCCCGCTGCGAGCAGTCCTGCGCCAACGAGCACAAGATCCATCGCCTGCTGGTGAACAATTTCATGGACGATATGCACCGTCCCGCGCTGCCGTACAAGTTTAAATTCAAGGTATCCGGCTGCCCCAACGACTGCATGAACTCCATCCACCGGGCGGACTTCGCCGTCATCGGCACCTGGCGCGACGACATGAAGGTCGACCAGAAGGAGGTCAAGGCCTACGTCGGGCGCAAGGGTCGCAAGTATGTGATCGACAACGTCGTCAGCCGTTGCCCCACCAACGCCCTGTCGCTGAACGACGACGACACCCTGGCTGTCGACAACCGCAACTGCGTGCGCTGCATGCACTGCATCAACGTCATGACCAAGGCGCTGTCACCCGGTGACGACCATGGCGTCAGCGTGCTTATGGGCGGCAAGCGTACGCTGAAGATCGGCGACACCATGGGCACGGTCGTGGTTCCGTTCATGAAGCTCGACACCGACGAAGACTACGAGAAGCTGGTCGAGATCGCCGAGAACACTATCGATTTCTTCGCCGAGAACGCGTTGGAACACGAGCGCACCGGTGAGATGATCGAGCGCATCGGCCTGGTCAATTTCCTCGAAGGTGTCGGCATCGATGTTGATCCGAACATGATCAACTATCCGCGTACCAGTTCCTATGTCCGCTTGGACGACTGGGACGTCGAGGCCGAGAAGTGGAACCAGCGCAAGGCCAAGGCCGCCGGCTGAGACTGTAGGCAAACGAGAAGACCCGCTCGCGGCATCGAGCGGGTCTCTGTTATAAGAAGTTAACCCGTAAAGGTTTTTTGGAGGTAGAACATGGCTGAACAAGCGAAGGCTGCGCCACGCCAGCCGATCGAGAGCGGTTGCCCGGACGGATTCCAGTACATGCATCCGCTGATGATCAAGAATTTCGGCAACTGGGCCTATCATGACCGTCCCCGCCCCGGCGTGTTGCATCACGTCGCCAAGAACGGCGACGAGATCTGGACCGTTCGGGTTGGAACCCAGCGCCAGTTGGGCCCCTACGAGATCAACCTGCTGTGCGACATCATCGACCAATACGGTGAAGGCTATGTACGGTTTACCATCCGTTCCAATATGGAAATCATGGTGTCGAGCGCGGACAAGGTCGAGCCCCTGATCCAGGCATGCAACGATGCCGGGTATCCCGTGGGCGGCACCGGCAACTCGGTGACCATGATCTCCCACACCCAGGGCTGGCTGCACTGCGATATCCCCGGTACGGATGCCTCCGGCGTCGTCAAGGCGCTGATGGATGAGCTCTATGAGGAGTTTACCCACGAGCGTATGCCGAACCGCGTGCACATCACCACCTCCTGCTGCCAGATCAACTGCGGCGGGCAGGGTGATATCGCCATCAACGTGCAGCACACCAAACCGCCCAAGATCAACCACGATCTGGTCGCCAATGTGTGCGAGCGTCCTTCCGTCGTCGCGCGCTGCCCGGTGGCCGCGATTCGTCCGGCCATTGTCAACGGCAAACCTTCCCTGGAAGTGGACGAGAAGAAATGCATCTGCTGTGGTGCCTGCTTCCCACCCTGTCCGCCCATGCAGATCAACGACGCCGAGCACACCAAGCTCGCCATCTGGGTCGGCGGTAAGCACTCCAACGCCCGCAGCAAGCCCTCTTTCCACAAGCTGGTGGCTGCCGGGATCCCAAACAACCCTCCACGTTGGCCCGAGGCCGCGGCGATCGTCAAGAGCATCCTGCGTGTCTACCAGGAGGACGCCAGGGAGTGGGAGCGTGTCGGTGACTGGGTCGAGCGCATCGGCTGGCCGCGTTTCTTTGAGCTGACCGAGCTGCCGTTCACCAAGTTCCACATCGACAACTGGACCGGCTCGCGTTACACCTTGAACGCGTCCACACACATCCGCTTCTAAGTGGGTTAGAATCGACATCAACGGCGGAGGTAACAATCCGATGAAGTTCGGAATCTGCATCAACGAAGGGCCCTATACGCATCAGGCGTCTGATACGGCGTATCAGTTCACCAAGGCGGCCCTGGAAAAAGGTCACGAGATCTTTCGTGTCTTCTTCTACCACGACGGTGTTAACAACGGGACGCGTCTGACGACGCCACCCCAGGACGAGCGCCACATCGTCAATCGTTGGACCGAGCTCGCCGAAAAACACAGTCTCGATCTCGTGGTCTGCGTTGCCGCGGCCCAGCGCCGCGGCATCGTCGATGCCGATGAGCAGAAGCGGCAGGGCAAAGATGCGAACAATCTTGCCCCGGGGTTTCGCATCTCCGGCCTCGGGCAGTTGATCGAGGCCGGAATTCAGAGTGACCGTTTGGTTGTTTTCGGCGATTAGAGCCATAAACAGGGGGTATACACAACGATGGCAGATGAAATGATGGAACCCGGCGGCGGGGGCGTCACCAAGAAGTTTCTTTACGTCAACCGCAAGGCGCCGTACGGAACAATCTACGCGCTGGAGTCGCTGGAAGTGGTATTGATCGGCGCTGCCTTTGAGCAGGACGTCAGCATGATATTCGCTGACGACGGCATCTATCAGCTAAAGAAAGGCCAGGACACGACGGCGTCGGACATGAAGAATTTCTCGCCGACCTACCGCGCCCTGGAGATGTATGACGTGGAAAAGCTCTATGTCGAAAAGGAATCCATGGATGCCCGCGGGCTCACTCCGGACGACCTGGTTGTCCCGGTGGAGGTGAAAACCGCCGCCGAACTGGGCGATCTGATGGAAAACCAGGACGTAATCCTAAGCTTTTAGACAAAAAGGGGTATGGGGTAAGATGTTATTACATACAATCAACAAATCACCCTTGGTCAACAATGCGCTCAGCACCTGTCTGCGGATGGCCAAAGACGGCAGCGGCATATTGTTCATCGAGGACGGCGTCTACGGCGCCCTCACGGGGACCGAGATTACCGCGGTGGTCGAGAAAGCGATGAAGACCAAGAAAGTCTATGCGCTCGAGCCCGATGTGAAGGCGCGCGGGGTCCAGGATCGCGTCATCAAAGGCGTACAGCTGGTCGACTACAGCGGCTTCGTCGACCTTACGACCGAGTATGACAAGGTTGAGTCCTGGTTATAAATTTAATCGTTAACGTAAACGTATTTATCGAGAAGAGGAGAGTCGAAAATGACACTTGAAGTTGCTGGAAAATCCTTTGAGACCGATGAGGAAGGTTACCTCGCGAATCGTGATGACTGGAACAAGGATGTCGCCGAGGCGATGGCCAAGCTGGACGACTGCGAACTGTCTGACAATCACTGGGAAGTGATCAACTTCCTGCGTGAGTACTACGACGAGTATCAGATCGCTCCCGCCGTGCGGGTGCTGACCAAGGCCATCGGCAAGAAACTGGGCGCGGACAAGGGCAACAGCAAGTATCTCTATGAACTGTTCCCCTATGGCCCGGCCAAACAGGCCTGTAAATACGCCGGCCTGCCGAAACCGACCGGCTGCGTTTAATACAGCCTCCAGGAGAGCGTGGGGCGGGCTTCACCCCCCCACCGATCCGACGACACTGGTAGTGGAGTAAGCGATGTCAGCTCTAACGATAACGTATGCCCTGCTGTTTTACGCGGCGACCGCCATCCTGGCCATCGGCGTGTTCCGTAAGATATTTATCTATGCCCGCACCCCTGCCCCGCTCCTGATTCCAACCACACCCGCCCCGACGACCGCGACCGGTGTGGTCTGGCGCATGTTCAAAGAAGTCACGGTTTTCGAAAGCCTGTTCAAGTCCAACAAGTGGATATGGATTTTCGGCTGGATGTTCCATCTCGCCTTGTTCCTGGTCCTGCTGCGTCATCTGCGTTATTTCACCGAGCCGGTATGGACCGTGGTGGCCTTGGTGCAGCCCTATGGCAAATACGCGGCCTTCGCCATGGTGGCCGGACTGCTGGGCCTGTGGGCGCGCCGCTTTGTCGTCGATCGCGTACGTTATATTACCAATCTATCTGATCACTTAATGCTGCTATTGCTATTAGCCATTGGCGTCAGCGGCATTCTCATGAAATTCGGCATTGTCGGCATTGTTGATCCTGCTCACACCGATATCGTGGCAGTGAAGGCGTTCTTCCTCGGGCTGATGTATTTCGACTGGCAGCCCTTACCCGCTGATACTGTATTAGTGATCCATCTGACCCTGGTGGCGGTGCTGATGATCGTCTTCCCCGTCAGCAAGCTGTTGCACGCCCCGGGCGTGTTCTTCAGCCCGTCGCGCAACCAGGTCGACAGCGCCCGCGAGAAACGCCATGTTGCGGGCTGGACCGCCGCGGAAACGCCGGGCAGCAAATAGCCTGTTTTGCTATTGGAACCATAACTTTCGGGGGTTAAAAAACGTGGCCGATTTCGAGATACCTGCCTTAAAAGAATACCCGGTGATTCCCTTGATCCAGGTGGGATCCATGGCCCATAGCAAACCGTTTGTGGCCAAACCGGATCACCAGGATGCCGTCGGTTTTCCGCATGAGCTGGTCGATAACTGGGAAGAGAAGGCCGTCAAAAAACTCGGTGAGCTGGTTCAGGGTTCGCGCGCCCTGCAGGTCTTCCTCGACGCTTGCGTCAAATGCGGGGCCTGCACCGACAAGTGCCATTATTATCTCGGGACCAGCGACCCCAAGAACATGCCGGTCGCGCGCCAGGACCTGCTGCGCCAGGTCTATCGGCGCTATTACACCTTCGCCGGCAAATACTTCCCCTGGCTGGTGGGCGCCCGGGACATGGACAAAGAGGTGCTGGACGACTGGTACAGTTATTTCCACCAGTGTTCCCAGTGCCGGCGGTGTTCGGTGTTCTGTCCCTATGGGATCGACACCGCCGAGATCTCCATGGCGGCGCGCGAGGTCATGGACAGTGTCGGTCTTGGGCAGAAGTATTGCAACGAGATCCTCGGCAAGGTCTACACGATCGGCAATAACCTCGGGCTGCCCGAGCCCGCCCTGCGCAATACCCTCGAAGGGCTGGAGGAAGAGGTCAAAGAAGACACCGGCGTCGACGTGCGTTTCCCGCTGGACGAAAAAGGCGCCGACGTGCTCTTGGTCACGCCATCGGCCGACTTCTTCGCCGAGCCGCACGTCGACGGCCTGATCGGTTACGGCAAGGTCTTCCACCAGGCCGGCATTAGCTGGACCATGAGCTCCTATGCCTCGGAGGCCGGCAATTTCTCAATGTTCATCGGCAGCGGCGCGAATCTCAAAAAGACGACCAGGCGCATCCGCGAGGCCGCGCTGGATCTTGGCGTCAAACGTCTGGTGGTGGGCGAGTGCGGGCATGCCTGGCGCGTCGCCTACAGTTTCTGGAACACCCTGATCGGGCCGTTCGATTTTCTGGATCCCAAATACCCCGCGCCGCAGCATATTTGTGAGGTCACCCATGACCTGATTCAGCGCGGGGCGCTCACGCTGGACAAAGAGGCCAACGACCATCGTATCATCACCTTTCATGATTCCTGCAACGTGGCACGCGCCTCACGCATGGGCAACATGCCGGGGGGGCAGTTCGTTATTCCACGCGAGATCATCAAGTCGGTGGCGAATCATTTCCATGACATGGCGCCGGACACGATCCATGAGAGCACCTATTGCTGCGGCGGCGGCGGCGGCCTGCTGACCGACGATCTGATTGAGCTGCGCATCAAAGGCGCCCTGCCCCGCGTGGAGGCCCTGAAACAGGTAGTGGACGAACACGGCGTCAACTTCATGGCGGCGATCTGCGCCATCTGTAAGAGCCAGTTCACCAAGGTAATACCGTATTACGATTTCCCAATGGAGATGATCGGCAGCCTGCACCAGTTGGTCAGCTCCGCGATCCAGCTCAAGACCAAGGAATAATGGCGCCAGGCGAACGCGATCATCGTGCAAATCTGGGCAATGTTTTGTAACACTGAACCAAATTCGAGATACCGACAAGAGGAGAAAGACGTATGGCGACTCCGGCAGATAAAGTGAAAGAAGCCCAAAAACAACATACCTTCCGCAAGTACAAGGATGGTGACCATACCCACCTCCCCTGGCAGGAGGAGATCTTCATCGCCGATACCAGCTATAAGTGCCCGACCTATGTGCACAAAACCCCGCCATGTCAGGGCAGTTGCCCCTCGGGCGAAGACATCCGCGGCTGGTTGAATATCGTCCGCGGTATTGAAAAACCGTCAGGCGATATGGCCTGGCAGGAATACGCCTTTCGCCGCTCCACCGACGCCAACCCGTTCCCGGCGATCATGGGCCGCGTGTGCCCCGCTCCGTGTGAGGACGGCTGCAACCGCAACGAAGTCGAAGACTATGTGGGCATCAATTCCGTCGAGCAGTTCATCGGCGACTACGGCTTATCCGAAAAACTCAAATTCACCCCCGGTCCCGATACCGGCAAGAAGGTCGCCATCATTGGTGGCGGGCCGGCGGGCCTGGCGGCAGCCTACCAACTCCGGCGCAAGGGTCACGCGGTCACGGTCTTCGATGACCACGACGAGCTGGGCGGCATGATGCGCTACGGCATCCCCGGCTACCGCACCCCGCGAGATGTATTGGATGGTGAGATGAATCGCATCGTCGACATGGGCGTGGAGCTGCGCCTGAAGACCCGTGTGGGTACCGATATCACGATGGACGAACTGGAGAAACAGTTCGACGCCACGCTGTTCGCCATCGGCGCCCAGTCCGGCCGTTCCCTGCCTATTCCGGGGGCGGACGCCCATAACTGCATCACCGGTGTCGCGTTCCTGGCCGCCTTCAACGAAGGGCGTCTAAAAACGGTCGCCGGCAAGGTCGTCGTTATCGGCGGCGGCGATACCTCCATCGACGTGGCCTCGGTGGCGCGGCGTCTTGGGCAAATCACGAATATCCATGACAAAGACCGCCCTGAGAACATTGTGCTCGGCCACACCGCCCACGACGTGATCGATATCGCGGCGCGCGAAGGCGCCGACGTGCTGCTGATGTCGCGGCAACCGATCGAGAACATGAACGCCGCCAAGCATGAAATCGACGATGCCCTGCGCGAAGGGGTCGAGATCCGCGGCTCGCTGAGCCCGGTCGAGGCCGTCAAGGGTGCTGACGGTCGCGCGACGGCGTTGCGGGTGGCCGAGCTGGATTATTCCGGCGGCAAACCCGAAGTCATCGAGGGTTCGGAGTTCGATATTGAATGCGACCTGATCGTCGCCGCCATCGGCCAGACCGGTAACCTGGAAGGGTTCGAGGGATTCGGCAATGAGCGCGGCCTCATGGACACCGACAAGCATTATCAGATGCCGAACCGGCCCGGGTTCTTCGCCGCCGGCGACATCATCCGGCCGCACCTGTTGACCACGGTCATCGGTCAGGCCTCCGTGGCCGCGGAAAGCATCGACCATTACCTGAAGCATGAGCAGCTCGGCAAGCGCCCCAAGGTCGACGTGCACCACTTCAACCTTTTGAGCAAGCTGCGCGAATTTAATCTGCAGCCCGGGGAGTTCCACGCCGACGACAGCGTGGAGCGGCCGATCGACAAAGGTGTACGGGGCACGGACCTGGAAGGCAAGGCCGTCGGCGGCTTTGCGGTGCATAACTACGAAGACCGCGGCGCCTCGGAGATCATCCCTTCCACGGAGCTGTTCCTGGGCCATTTCGAATACGTGGAGCGCATCAAGCGCAAGGAAACCGTGCCGAGCGCCGAGGAGGTCCTGGGTCATTTCCAGGAACGGGTGCACGGCCTTTCCACTGAAGAGGCGGTCGCCGAGGCCAAGCGCTGCATGAGTTGCGGCATGTGTTTTGAATGCGACAACTGCGTGATCTACTGCCCGCAGGACGCCGTACACCGCACGCCCAAGAACGAGTCGACCATGGGTCGTTATGTCTATACCGACTACAACACCTGCATCGGTTGCCACATCTGTGCCGATGTGTGTCCCACGGGCTACATCAAGATGGGAATGGGTGAGTAAGCGAGATCAGCGGGGGATAGCAAAATGACCTTCAGTTCAATCAGGCGCACGGCGGTTCTTCTGGCGGCGAGCGCAGTGCTCGCCGCCGCCTCCGCCGGTGCCGCGGACAGCAGGGGCAGCAAGGCTGCACGCACCCCGCTTCCCCAGGTGAAGATTACCAAAGAGGGCGAGAAGTGCGTCGAGCCGACCGACATCATGCGCCGCAGGCATATGGAATTTATCCTGCATCAGCGCGATGACACCATGCACCGGGGGATACGCACGACGCGGCACAGCCTGAAGAACTGTATCGACTGTCACGCCGACCCGAAGACCAACAGCGTGCTGGGTGAGGACGGGTTCTGTCAAAACTGCCATGCCTATGCCGCGGTCAGCATGGACTGTTTCTCGTGCCACACCGGCAAGGCGGAAAAACAATCCGCCGTCAGCGGCTTGATACCGCTCGCAAGCTCGGCTGACGTAAGCGTACGGGACATGGTGATGATGTCACGTCTTCAGACGGCAGAACATAATGCCCAGCCATCAGCAACGGGGAAATCGCAATGAGTCTAAGTCGTCGTGAATTTCTGGGTGCCGGTACGGCCGCCGTTGCAGGGACGGCATTGGCGCCAGGCGTCCGGCTGATCGAACTTGCGGCCGCGCGCCGCCCGGAAGACGCGGTCACCGCGAAGCAGCGGTGGGGTCTGTTGATCGACACCGGCAAGTGCAGCGAGGGCTGTACCGCCTGTGTGGAGGCCTGTCATGAGGAGAACGGGGTCACCGATCACGGCAAACCGCTGACCGACGCCCAATGGATCCGCAAGGTCGAGGCCAGGGACCCGCAGACCGGTTATGCGCATTCGCTGCCGGTGATGTGCCTGCACTGCGAAACCCCGCCCTGCGTGGACGTGTGCCCCACCGGGGCCTCGTTCCGCCGCGTCGACGGCATCGTGCTGGTGGACAAGCATATCTGCATCGGCTGCCGCTACTGCATGATGGCCTGCCCCTACAAGGCCCGTTCCTTTATTCATGAAAACATCACCGATCAGAAACCCGATGCGCCCCGGGGCAAGGGCACGGTTGAGTCCTGCACCCTGTGCGTGCACAAGGTGGACCGTGGCGATGGCACCACCGCCTGCGCGGAGGCCTGCAAAGAAGATGGCCATCAGGCGATTGTTTTCGGTGATCTGAACGACTCCCAAAGTGAGATCGCCCGGCGCCTCAAAAGCGAGTCGAGCGTGCAGCTGCGCGCCGACCTCAATCTGAATACGGGCGTTCGCTACCAGGGCCTCTGACACGAGGGCGTGCTTACAGCGTGAAGCTTGAGTGAGAAAACCATGACAAAGATCCACTACAGCACAATCGACGGTCGCGGTCTGGGCTTTCTCGCCCTCCTCGGCCTGTTTGGCGCAATGATCCTCGGCGGCCTCGGCGCTTCCTACTATATGGAGCACAATGGTCACATTGTCACCGGCATGACCAACCAGATCGTGTGGGGAACGCCGCACGTGTTCGCGGTATTCCTGATCGTGGCCGCCTCCGGTGCCCTCAATGTGGCGTCGATTGCCTCGGTCTTCGGCCGTGCCATGTACAAGCCGCTGGGCCGGCTCTCGGGTCTGCTGGCGCTCACCCTGCTGGCGGGAGGCCTGGCGGTGCTGGTGCTCGACCTCGGCCGGCCGGACCGCCTGATCGTGGCCATGACCTATTACAACTTCAAGTCCATCTTCGCATGGAATATCTTCCTCTATGTCGGATTTTTCGGCGTGGTTATCGTGTATTTGTGGTTCATGATGGAGCACCGCTTCAACCGCTTCAGCAAACAGATCGGATTGTTCGCCTTTGTCTGGCGCCTGGTCCTGACCACTGGTACCGGCTCCATCTTCGGCTTCCTGGTGGCCCGTCACGCCTATGATGCCGCCATCATGGCCCCGATGTTCATCATTATGTCCTTCGCCTTTGGTCTGGCCATCTATCTTCTGGTATTGATGGCCGCCTACCGCTGGACGGGTCGACCGCTGGGTGACGCGGTGGTGACGCGGCTGAAGAATCTGCTCGGTGTATTCGTGGCGGCCGTGCTGTACTTCGTCATGGTCTATCACCTGACCAATCTCTATGCCACGCAACACCACGGCATCGAACGCTTCATCCTGCTCGACGGCGGGGTCTACACCCAGGTGTTCTGGATCGGTCAAATCCTGATCGGCGGTATCGTGCCGCTGCTGATTTTCTTCACCCCCTTGTTTGGCCGCTCCCGTTTCATGACCGCCGTCGGCGCAAGCCTGGTGGTTGCGGGCGGCCTGGCGCAGGTCTATACCATTATCATCGCCGGCCAGGTGTTCCCGATGGATCTGTTGCCGGGCATGCAGGTCAGCAGCAGCTTTAGCGACGGGCAGTTCGCCCAGTATACCCCCAGTCTGCCCGAGCTCGTGCTCGGCGTGAGCGGGATCGGCATCGCCCTGGCGCTGACCACGTTTGCCCTTAAGGCATTGCCGTTCCTGCCCGATAGCCTGTCCGACGACCTCGTCGATCCGCATGCGGCATCGCGTGCCAAAGCAGAGACTGCTGTCGAGGCCGAGGCCGCCGGCGCCTGAACGCAGACGATCACGCCGCCCTTGCCGGCGGCGTGATCCGCGGACCCGATACGATACGCCCCATGCAAGCCAAACACAGCTTGGCCTCCCTTATACACCAGATCAAAAAGCACCGCGCGTCACTGGGTCTGTCTAATAGCACCAGCCGCTCCACGGCCGCCTAGTTGTCAACCATGGCCCATCTGCTGATTTCAGCCGCCCACAAATCCTCAGGCAAGACCACAATCACGCTCGGGATCTGCGCCGCCCTCGCCCGTCGCGGCCTGACCGTGCAGGCCTTCAAGAAAGGCCCCGACTACATCGATCCCATGTGGCTCGCCAAGGCCTCGGGCCGTCCCTGCCACAACCTCGATTTTTTCACCCAGGGCAAGGAGGAGATTCTCGATACCTTTGTCCGGCAGGCCTACGGCACCGACATCAGCGTGATCGAAGGCAACAAGGGACTGCACGACGGCATGGACCTGGAGGGCGGCAACAGCAGCGCCGCGCTCGCCAAGCTGCTGGGCGCGCCGGTCGTGCTGGTCGTTGATACCCAGGGCATGACACGGGGTGTCGCGCCCCTGCTACTGGGTTTCCAGGCTTTCGATCCGGACGTCAGGGTCGCCGGCGTGATCCTTAATAAGGTGGGTGGATTTCGCCATGAAGGCAAACTGCGCGCCGCGGTCGAACGCTACACCGACATCCCGGTGCTGGGCGCGGTCCATCGCGACCCGCGACTGGTCATCGTGGAACGGCATCTCGGTCTCATGCCGAGCAACGAGGCGGCTGAGGCACAGGCCGTGATCGACCGCATCGCCGAGCGCATTGGCGAGCAGGTAGACCTCGAGCGCGTGCTCGCCCTCGCCGCCGAGGCGAAAACTCCGACACTTGAGCGTCCGATACACGCGGCCGCGCCGCCGCCACCGGACCTGCGCCTGGGGATCGTGCGCGATGCCGCCTTTGGCTTTTATTATCCGGATGACCTGGCGGCCCTGCGGGCCGCCGGTGCCGAGCTCGTCGAGATCGATGCCCTGCACGATCAACGGCTCCCGGACATCGACGGCTTATTCATCGGCGGCGGCTTCCCCGAGGTACACATGGAGGCCCTGCAGGCCAACCGGGGATTACGCGCCGATATTCTTCAGGCGATTGACGCCGGCCTGCCGGTCTACGCCGAGTGCGGTGGATTGATGTACCTCGCCCGCAGCATCCGCTGGAAGGATCGGACATGTGAGATGGTCGGCGCCATCCCGGTCGATGTCGTCATGCACGAAGGGTCGATCGGCCGCGGTTATATCTGCTTGCGCGAGACCGACACGGGCCCCTGGCCAGTGGACCAGGCAGCCGGCCGGCCGACGGGGATCTGTGGCCATGAGTTTCACTATTCAAGCCTGGAGAATCTGGACAGCGGGCTGCATTTTGCTTATGAGGTACTGCGTGGAACCGGTATCATCAATCAGCGCGACGGCATCGTCCACAAAAACGTGCTCGCCACCTATGCCCATCAGCGCGATGTCGCGTCGAATCGCTGGGTGCGCCGTTTCATTGGCCATATCCGCCAATGCCGGCAACGCCGTCCAATTCAGGTAAAAACCGCACAGAATTAGTCGTTTTTATTTCTCATGCATCGGGAGACACCATGATCAAACTCACTCAAGTCGCGGCAAAACAGGTTCAGGCGGCCGCTGAACAAGGCGCTATGCAAGGCATGGCCCTGCGTATCGCGGTCAAGACCGACGACACCGGGGCGTTTGAGTACGGATTCGGATTCGACCAGACGACCGAAGAGGACATGCAGTTCACGTCCGAAGGCATCGACATCGTCGTGTCCCCGGCCTATGCCGAGCTGGTGCGCGATCTCGTGATCGATTACGTCGAAATCGAACCGGGAAAACACCATTTTATTTTCCTCAATCCCAACGATCCCAACTATGTTCCACCCAAGGACATGGAAAACTGAAGGCCCTGGCCGGAGCAACCTGGCCAAAGGAACCGGATTTCACGATACGCCGCCAACCACCAATCACGCACTCGATGTGGGGAGTTGGGCCTGTACCCCCACGACCGGAAGCAGATATAGTTAGCGCATGTCCGCCATGAATGAAGCCGCCGGCACCGAGCGCTCCCGTCTGGCATCCAGGCTCGGCGAGAGCGCGGGCGTCACAGACGCCGTCATGCTGCAGGGGCTGATGGTCCCGTTTAGCGGGCTGGTAATCAGCTTGAGTTTACTCGCCGCCGTCAGTCTCTATAGCACGCTCGCTGTCCCCTCCAACGGGTTCATCGTACCGCTTCAGCTCACTCTCATTGTCGTCAGCGGGGCCTGCCTGGCGGTGCTCGGCTATCGCCTGCGCGCGCAGTTGCTCGTCCCGTTTTCCGATCTTCGCAAATGGTCCCAGCGCATCCACGCCGGAAATTTTGCCACGCCCGTCCCTATGCCGGAAAACAGCGAAATGGCCGGGGTTATTCGCGATATCAACAACCTCAGCCACGAGCTCAACACACTCACCGAGGAAATGGACATCAAGGTCCGGGCCAAGACGGAGCACATCGCCAGCAAATCGCGCTCGCTCGAGATCCTCTACGACATCGCCACTGACTTGAGCACCGCGCGCAATCTCGACGAGTTGCTGGAACAATTTCTGGATACCTTGATGGTGCTGGTGGATGCGGGCGCCGCCACCGTGAGGCTACTGACCGATAATGGCCAGACCTATATGGTCGCCAGCCGCGGGCTGTCGCCTGGGGTGATCAAGCAGGAACTGTTGGTCGACGTGAACCGCTGCCTATGCGGTAAGATCGCCCGGGACGGCGGCTTCGGCATTCAAAAAGGCCTGGAGCAATGTAACCAATTTCTCGACTGCGCGATGCTTCAGGGGGAATGCCACGAACTGATCGTCGTACCGCTGCAGTACCGGGACAAGATTCTCGGCGTTTACAATCTCTTTCTTTCCCGGCCAAGCGCGGAGCTTGGCAAGGACGTGCGCGATCTGCTTAACAGCATCGGGATGCATCTTGGGCTTGCGGTCGAAAAGGCGCGGCTCGATGACAATGAACGCCGTCTCGCGATCATGGAAGAGCGCAACATGATGGGCAATGAGCTCCATGATTCGCTGGCCCAGTCGCTGGTAAGCATGCGCCTGCAGACAAAGATGCTAGGTGAACTGTTGTTCAAGAAAAATACCCGGGCAGCACAGAATGAGGTGCGGCGTCTGCGCTCGGCGGTGGAAGAGGCCCACGTGAGCCTGCGCGAGCTGTTGGCCAATTTCAAGACAGGCATGGACGCGCGCGGGCTGATCCCTTCGATCGAAGAGCTCGTTACGCGTTTCAAGGACGAGACCGGGATCACCGTGTTCCTGCAGAACGAATGGAACGAAACTTCATTCACGCCGGCCCAGGAAACCCAGGTCTACCGCATTATCCAGGAGGCCTTGGCCAATGTTCGCAAGCACAGTAACGCCTGCACGGTCCGCATACTGTTGCATAATCTCGATGACAACAGCTTCAATGTCCTGATCGAGGACGACGGACTGGGTTTTGTCGACCGGGAGACCAACGCACGACCGGGCGAAAACATGGGACTGAATATTATGCGTGAGCGGGCCGGGCGTCTGCATGGTGAGGTGAGCATCGAAACCGAGGCCGGGGAAGGCACGCGTGTTTGCCTCGCCTTTCCCGCCAATCCGGACGAACAACAAAGCAATCGGAGATTCGGGGAGAGCAGGCGTGCGGGTACTACTCATTGATGATCATGCACTTGTGCGCAAAGGGCTCGAGGCCCTGCTGCAAAGCCGTGGTGTCGAGGTCGTCGCGTCCGTGGGCACGGGCCAGGAAGGCATCGAAATGGCCAAAGGACTGTCACCGGATATTATCCTTCTGGATGTGAAGATGCCGAGCATGGGCGGAATAGAGACCTTGAAAGCGCTGCGCTCGATCGACATCAAGACGCCGGTGCTGATGCTCACCATGAGCCGCGACGAGGCGGACCTGCAGGCCGCGCTGCGCGACGGCGCCCAGGGCTACCTGCTGAAGGATATGGAACCGGAAGACCTGGTCCCGGCGCTCGATTCCGCCATACGCGGGGACAATGTCGTCGCCAAAGAGCTGATCGGGTCCCTGACCCGGATCGTCCAGGGCAAGACCGAGGAATCCAAAAAGCCCCAATCCGCGACACCGCTGTCCGAATTGACCCCGCGGGAGCAGCAAATCCTTTCCCACATCGCCGAGGGACAGAGCAACAAGGTCATCGCCCGCGCCCTGGACATCACCGACGGCACCGTCAAACTGCACGTGAAGTCCATTCTGCGCAAGCTCGGGGTGCACTCCCGCGTCGAGGCCGCCGTCATCGCCGTGGAAGACGGCCTGGGGAGAAAAAAACAGGCTAATTGACGGCCTGTGCCTGCACCGGATGGAACCAGTCCAGTTTGTCGCGCAGCTTCACCACCTCGCCGACGATGATCAGCGTCGGTGCTGAGACCTTTTCCCGTTTCACGATGCCCGGCATGGTCTCCAGCGTGCCGACGTGCACCCGCTGATCGCTGGTGGTGCCGTGTTCAATCAGCGCCACCGGCATGTCCTCGGAAACTCCGTGGGCGACGAGCTCATGGCACAGGCCGTCGATACCGACCAGCCCCATATAGATGACGATGGTCTGCCGCGGTTTGACCAGGCCCTCCCAGTTGAGATTCACCTTGCCTTCCTTGAGATGCCCCGTGACAAAGGCCACCGACTGGGAGTAATCCCGGTGGGTCAGCGGGATCCCGGCATAGGCCGAGCAGCCGGAGGCCGCGGTGATGCCGGGCACCACTTGAAAGGGGATGCCCTCCTCACTCAGGGTCTCGATCTCCTCGCCCCCACGGCCGAAGATGAACGGATCGCCACCCTTCAGGCGGCACACCCGCTTGCCCTCTTTGGCCAGGCGGACCAGGAGCTGATTAATGTCTTCCTGGGGAATCGCGTGATTGTCGCGTTCCTTGCCGGCATAGATACGTTCGGCGTCGCGCCGCACCAGATCCAGCACCGCCGGCGAAACCAGACGGTCATAGACCACCACATCGGCCTGCTGCATCAGGCGCAGGGCACGAAAGGTCAGCAGGTCCGGGTCGCCCGGCCCGCCGCCGATCAGATAGACCTCGCCCGCTCCCCCGTGCTCGCCGAGCCCCGTGTCCAGCTCCTGGCTCAGTGCGGCCTCCGCCGCCTTGTCCTGGCCGGCGTAGACCATTTCCGGGATCGGTCCCTGCAGCACCCGTTCCCAGAACATGCGCCGGTCATCGCCGCGCTCAAAACGCTGCTTCACCTTGTTGCGGAAACGCGCCGCCAGTTGCGCCAGGCGCCCATAGGCGGCCGGGATCAGGGTTTCCATGCGGGCGCGGATCATGCGCGCCAGCACCGGTGATACGCCGCCGGAAGAGACCGCCACCACAATGGGGGACCGGTCGACAATCGAGGGCACCACGAACGTGCATAAGTCCGGGGTATCGACCACATTGACCGGAATGTTCCTGGCGTTGGCGGCCGCCGCCACCGCCTGGTTCACGGCGCGGTCATCGGTCGCGGCAATGATCACCACCCGGTCGTCGGCCTGGGCGGGCTCGAAGGTCCCGGGGATATGCGTGATCTTGCCGTCCGCGGCCAGCGCGCGCAGGGTGCTCCCGAGCTCGGGCGCCACCACCGTGACCGCCGCCCCGGAACGCTGCAACAGGCCGACCTTGCGCGCGGCCACGTCCCCGCCGCCGACCACCAGACAGTCCCGGCCCCTTAAATTCAAAAAAATCGGAAAATAATCCATACCGCACCAATGCCTCGTTGCGATGAGTGTTTCTCTTAAAAATCAGTTGGATAGATTACATTTTGGATGGAGATTCTAACCAAAAGTTACCCCGAAATTACTCCGAAGTTACCCCGTGCGGGAGGTGTGGCAGCGCCCTACCCCCTCGGCCTTCGGACCGGGTGATTTTACACCAGTTGGGTGGATAAGGCTTCCCTTATTGTCCTTTAAAATAGGGGCGCCATTGATAAGATGAGCGGATTTGCCGAGGTTTAAACGGATTGGTTCTTGTGTCGCTGGCGCGACATTAAAAGCTATTAACGGGGTTCCGCGCCCGTACGACGGGCTACTTTCTCTTGCAAGAAGCGGCGCTCGCTAACTCGGACCCAAACACTCAATTAAAAAACAATTGAGTGTTTGGGCTGCCTCGGCCAAGAGCTCGCTTGTTTCCGCTTCTTGCTCCGCTGCTCGGCGGCGTCTAACGGGATTAAAAACCCGCAGGTGCCAAAGTTTAAGGTTCCCCCAATACCATTTGATCAGCGCATCAAATGTGCGCTTGTTAAGTTCTACCCTTAAAGTGGGTCTACGAACTGTGAAACAATGGTACGTCCCAAGTAGGTTGGGGTGAGGGACGAACCCCAACAAATTACCTTCATGATTTGTAATCATCTCTACGCTGACCCTATCAGGGTCGTGTGGTACGCGCAGCGCATCCTGGGCCGGCTACATCGGCCCGTCGGTAATACAATCCTTAGTCCTCCCTGTCATAGCTATTGTCGACGCCACCTGCGTTTACCATGTGTTTCGTTGGGGTTCGTTCCTCACCCCAACCTACGCAGGCTAAATGAAATTTGATAATTCCGAGAATAATACCACGAAGTAACTTACCATACAGACCATAAAACAGATCATGAATCGCCGCACCCATCGAAGTCCCTTTATAAGGCCTGCATCGCTCAGTTCCGTTTCATACCGGCCAAACAACACAAAGTAAGTGAATTTACCAATGGTTGGCGTCCAGAAGATGGTGGGTTTACCGAGACGCTCATAAACGCCTCTCTCCCTGTAGCTCAGCTCGCCGATCAAGTAAAAACTGAGAATCAATTCAAGAACGACAGAGCCCGCCCCAACGATCCATAAAATGCCTAACAAACTCATGATCGATTTATATTTAGCATTTTCTTATAAGATTAAGGTGGCAACTCTTGCAGTCATATCCGAATAGTAAAGTGCCGACTTGTGGAAGTTTCAAGCTGATTAGTTAGCGAGCGAATCTGAAACAGGACGTGGTACGAGATTCCGAAAACTCTATTTTTCCCGCTTATTTCATTCTCATTTTTCTTAGCATCAGAAAAGGCAGGCCGATAATTGCGGATATCACCAGCGCCGCGAGGCCGGAAATCAGCATGGCGTTGCCGAAATACGGGTCCACGTATCCCAACTGGATATATACGGCTACCTGGGAAAGCAGTATCGTCGTAATGACAGAGCTGACGACGGCGAGGCTGTACTTTCTGACAAGCTCATGCCATGCAAGCGCGGAGACTAGCGCGATAAATCCTAGAGTTAGGGAACCTTCCATAGACACCTCCCTGCTCGCATCTGCCGCGCCCATATATGACGGCCAACTAGTGCGGTGATGCGTGTTTTTTCCCGCCCGTTGTTTCGGCAACGGGCAACGGCCTGGATCGTTTTGACCACGCCCACCATTATTATAGATGAATAACGCCGGCGCCGACAGGATGCGTGTCTCGCACCTGCACCTGTTGGCCCACACACAATACGACCAACATTGGTCTTACCGCCGGGTACGTCACCTATGCGCTAGTGCAGGCCGGCCCCACTTGGGCGTATGACGTCCTCTAGGCATCGCAGACGTTATGCGGCCCGGTGGGAGACATCGTGTATTATAAGCCCGTGGCGTTATCGTCCTTACGCCGTTAAACCCAGGATTCAGTCTTCGCGCGGCCCATCGACCGCACCATTGGCCTACTTAAGCCCGGCTTCCTTCACCGCCTGTTTACACCGATTGGAAACCTTTTTCTCGTTCTTGTCCAGACAGGCCAGCAGCCGCCCCTCGCCCGCGGGCACATTGGCGCAGTACTTTTCAAGATCGTTCTCGCATTCATTGGCAACGTATGTCAGGGCTGCCACGGCCCGCTCCAATTGGACGGCGGCATCGTAGAGGGCGTATTCGCACTTGCCCGAGAGCTTATCGTTGTGGGCATACAGACAGGCCAGGAGCCGTCCCTCGCCGGGCGTGACTTTCTTGCAATAGCGATTGAGCTCCTTCATGCAGCCCTTCTCCACCGAGTCCACCAGCTCCTGCTGGGCAAAGGCCTGGGCACCGAGCAATTGCGTCAGAGACAGACTGATGACCGCGATCATGATGTAACGCATGGGTATTCTCCTTCCTTCGTTGTGCTTATTAAGTCCTGACGGCCTGCCTACCTCATACCGATGAGCCGACAGGATGGTAGGTATACAGGTTCTTTTCGCCTAATGCAAAACAAAGGCCCATCATCCGGTCTGCTTAGCGCTGGCGACACCGCGGCGGGATCGTCGCCGTTGAAATCACAGAACAAACTGAAGCGATTGAGCCCTACGGTGCACCCCGGGCTGAGGTCTGCCGCCAGCGCGGATTCGCTTCCAGGAGCGCGCTTCTCAGCCGTTCGATATAGTCCGGTGGAAAGCGCCAGATGGGCCGCGCCTGGCTCCGCTCGAGCCCACGTTGATCGGGACCCAAGTCGTACAACAAAGTCGCCAGGATATCGCTGCTCGCCCAGGGGCTCTTGCGGAAATAGGCGTGGCCGTTGCCCGACGCCGAGCCCTCGGCCTCCGTGACATTGATGACACTGAGGTTTCTCGTGTTCCACATATACTCGCTTACCACCGGCGTTAAAGTCCCTTCCGCCCACATCTGGCCGAGCCGGTCGCGGGTAAACAGCCAGCGGGACAGACCCAGGGCCTTATCGGTGTCGGACACATAGATGCTTAAGTGACCGGGCACCTTCAAAAGTCCATCGGCCAGGTAGGTCCCGAAGAGCTGCCGGTCCACATCACTGCCGACCAGGATCACCTGCCCGATGCGCAGCCGCCGCTGGACCGCCGCGGGCGTCTTGTCGTGGTGCTGTAGCGCCAGCTGCTCCAGCGCACGGGCCACCAGTCTTGTTCCCGCGCTGTAACCGATGATATGGATGCGCTCGGCCTCGGTCTCCTCGGCGAGGAATTCCAGCAGCAGCCGGAAGTTGCGGGCGCTGGCCGTGGTGGTCTCGAGATCGGAGAAATAGGCCCATTTGCTTGGGGTCGCCGGCCAAGCGTAAGTGACGAACACTCCCTCGTAACCCAGGAAATGCCAGATTTCGGAGGCGACCAGCACCGGGTTTTCAAAGACGACTTTGTAGCCGTGGACGTAAACATAGACATCCTTGTGTTTTGAGATCGCCAGCTTGTTGTTGACCTTTGCCGCGAAGCGCTTCGCAGGTTCCCGCGATGGCTCGCCTCCGAGCTCGGCCTTGGTGAACACGGTATGGCTTCGGTCCAGGATACCGAATTCCTCGACCTGGGTGACCTTGAGCGGATAGGTGTCGGTACGGTTTTTCAGCAGCGAGATGCGCCGGGCCTCATCCCAACTCACCGGCTCATCGCCGAGCGCCACCTGCGCGGTCCCGACGCGCAGCACATGACCTCGCTTATTAAGGTAGTAGTGCTCCTTCGCGCCCTCCGCCGCCGGCGCCCGGTCCGTCGCGTAGAGGACCCCTGCATAGGGGATGTTCTCGATGGGGTCCTTGTCCGTAAAAGGATTAATGGATTCGTCGTCATAGACCTCGGGCGCGGGCATCAGCTCGATCCAATAGGGCCCACCGCTCGCGCAGGCCGCCACGCCGATGACCGCCGCCGCAAGGAATGCCCTTCCCAGCGTGCCGGCGCCATGGGCTCGCCACCTAGATACGATCCGCCGTGCTTCTAATAATATCCTAGCCATGCTTATACAATGGATCCTGGCTTACCATTCCCTGACAGCCCAAATAGTCGCCCCCCCGCCATGGGCGCATGCGCGAATTGGGAATCCGGCACTTCACAACATGCTTTCGATAACGAAAAGCGACAAAAACCCGGCGACAAAGCGCTGCCAAAGACTGGTGTAAGGCTCCACCTGGAACCGTACTTCTTTGCCGTCTTCCATTGTCACCCATTCCAACTCGTACTCCTTAATATCCGGATTCGCTTTGCTCTGCACGGGTCGTTTTCAATTCGAGACGGAATGCCCTCTCCGCGATGTTTTTATCAAAGCTACCGCCCATTGCTCCCGCCAACCTGGGGCTTTCGAACAGCACGCTCATCTCGGTATTCAGCGCCACCGACCGGGGATCGAGGTTGAAAGAGCCGACGAACATCGCGCGTCGATCCAGACCAAAGGTCTTGGCGTGCAGGCTGGCCTGCGAAGACCCTGCCCACTTCTTGTTCTGTTTGGTCTCCCGCGATTCCGGCGCGGGCTTGAATTCATACAGCTCTACGCCCGCTCTTAGCAGTGCCTCCCGATAGCGCATATAGCCCGCGTGGACAACGCCGACATCGTTGCTGGCCAGCGAGTTGGTCAGGATCCGCACCCGGACACCTTTTTCAATGAGCTGCCTAAAAAACTCAACCAATTTATCACTGGGCACGAAATAGGCCGAGATGATGATCAACTCCCGAGTTGCCTTCTCGATAAACGGAGAAAGTGCAGGCGCCAGGTGCGTGGCGGCCGCCACCTCGGTCGCCTCGACCTTGCCCGGTGCGTCATAAATAAGTATCGCCCTGCCCCAGGAAAACGTCAGCTCGCCGAATCGCAACTGTTTCAAGATCGGCGTATGGCGCAGCGCCTCGACGTAGGGGTCGGCTTTTTCCTCTTCGACAATCCCGGCGAATGTAACTCTGGCCTCGGCCAGGGCCTTTTCGTTTATTGCCCGCTCCCTATCGAATGCACGTATCGGGAAGACCCAGTCGCTGTTCCAATAGCGATCGAACATCGTGGAGACCTCGCCGGCGACCGGTCCGACAGCCAGCACATCGAGATCAGTGCAATCCACTGTGCTCTTTGCCCCGAAATATTCGTTGCCGATGTTGCGACCGCCGACAATCGTGACCTGGTTGTCCGCGGTCATGGACTCGCTGTGCATGCATTGAAAGCCTTGAAGCGGTTTACAGGTAAGCAATGTTTTGTTCCGCTCAACGTGTCAGCCAGTAGCTTAGACCCGGTATATCGGTGAGACCAATCGCCAAAAACCAGGTGTCGGAAGCCTCACTGAAATCCCGGGATCCCAGTCCTATACGTAGTCTATCCTCGAGAAAGCCCACATGGATATCACCACCGAACGTGTCCTGTTCACCCAGTTCGGGCTTGTTCCATGTATGATACCAGGCCGGCGTTATCCCCCAGCTCGATAGCTTGCCTGAGCCTGTGCGACGTGAATAGCCGAGACCGAGCGCACCATAGTCTTCGCGTGTGACGTTGTCGCTGGATTCAATCATACCACCGGCAAAACCCAGGCTGGCGCGTATACCTAATAAATCTTTATTTGACATGGCCCAGGTAGGTTGCCATGTGAAGATGACATCACCCTCTACCAGATCGAGCGCGGCTTCATACGGAATGAGATAGCGCCACCCCCAGCGATCCGGTGCCGTCGAGGGGGAAAAGGTGAAATCGGGATACTTAAAGGTCGCGGCCTGCAAGGAGAGGGCAGTGACACCCATCAACGTGGTATTGGACGTTCTACGTTTGGCCGGGTCAGGTTCACGCGCTGCATAAATTTTTTCGGCCTGCTGCTCCAGATAAACGAGTCGTGTTGTCATGCGGCGGATCAGCTCAGATGACCATGTCGTTGGGTCGGCAATGATTTGTGCCAATAGCGGTTGTGAACCATCCTCAGTGGGCGTCGGGGTAAAACGTTCATTGAGTAAATGACGGAAAAACGTATCTTCGGTGAAAAATGCGGATTGTTTTGCAGCATCACTCTGCTCACCCGCTTCCAGGGCCTGGATTAATCCATCAAAAATGATTCGCATGTCGCGGTCTTCCGCCGGCATAGGATCATAGGCAAAACGTAGTGTGTTTTGCTGTGAAAATTCCCACTGCGCGAGGCGAGCGAAGACATAACGCCCACGAGGATCAGTCTGTACGGCGAGGGCGGTGAAAATTCTATGCGCGAGCGCATTTCGGCATTGTTTGAATTCCCGTTGTTGATACTGTTCCGAAAATTGCAGTCCACATAATGTTTCTGTCGCAGCAATGACGGCATCATAGATGCCGACATAATAATCATACTCGCGAAATTTGCGATCCAGAAATGCACCAAAGGCGCTCAATAACGTCCCGGTGATGGGCGCCCCTCGGCTTGTGACACGCAGTATCCTATCGTTGTGCATTGAAACCTTTGAACTGTATAAGTTTTCTTCCAATGCGCTGGAAATTTTGCTTTTTTCTTCGGTAATTTTTAGCAGGGCGTTGGCCAGGCGATGACGATAACGGGCAATATTGATCTCACATTCGGCTTGGCTATGACGAGCGGAATCCTTTTTAGGATACCGACAATTGCGCACAATCCCTGCTTTGGCTAGCTTTTCCGCGGAGTAAGGGGCAGTAATAGGTAAGGGGGACCGACTGTATGCCAGTTCAAGCAATGCCCCAGCGCGCCGGACGGACTCCGAGCAACTTAGATTAGCACTGACATAGGGCAGTTCTTTTTGGCAATTGGTCCGGGTGCGACTTTTTTTCAGTTCATCTGCAAGTTCATAGCTCAGTTGCGCGAGGTTTAAAGCCCAGTAGTCACTGGTCAGCTCGCGGAAAAGCTCATATCTACGTGCCGTGCCAAGCGCACCTAGCATTAAGCCATGCTCTGTCAAGAAGCTGTATTCCATAATCCGACAAGCTTCGGGTGGGTTGTCGCTGGCGCAGGCGCTGGTATCTGGAGGTAGCGGGACCTTATAGCGCAGGCGATTGGGATCCATGTAGACATATGTCACCGGCAGGGGATTGTCAGTGGCGTGTTTGTGCCGTTCGGCGAGTCTTCGCGCCAGACCCAGAGGCAGGTTATCGAATAAACCGCCATCGGCGAATTCTGCCAACGCAAGTTCATAGTTTTCCGGACAAACTAGCGTTGCTTCGGTTGCTCGTGTTGTTTCATGCGCCTTGGGGGAGGCTTCTTCCGTTGCGGTATAACCTAGTAGTCTGCAGTACTGCAACCGTCTACGACCGAAACCACCTGGATAGGCGGCACTCGTCAGCACCGCGTCTTCGATACGCTGATCATTGACAGAATAGGGAGAAGCGTTATGGGGGCGCGGCATCAGGATCATGTCAGGATCCGCCATTCCAGGATAATCTTTCGGATCGAAATAAAAACCGAGCGTACCATCATTCTGGGTACGGGCTTCAAACGGTATGAACAGACGTTGGTTTTGTACCTCGACGCTACGGACTCTAAGCTTCTCTGGTATTACCCGGGTGACGGTTACACCGAGTGGTACGCGGCAGTCTTGGCGAAAAAAAGGTTTGTTCCAACTCTCACGCAATAAGCGCGATGCCTCCAACAGGTCATGACGCGAAAGCAAGGCGTCATCTGAGCGGTAATAATGTGAATCAGCGGTTGGTGGTAACAGGCGGTTGACATCGGGTATTAGCCAGACATCCCGGAAAATATTGGACTCAATCCGGTTCGGTAGACCACCTTTTGATTCCGGCAGGCTGCACCAGCCTAGACCCGACAGCAAAGTATTGATACCACCAGCGGAGGCGCCGGAGAAACTGGCAGCATCGACCGCGCGGCCTTGCCCACCCAGCACCGGGTCAATTTCTTCAAAGTTCTGCAGGACTTTGAGCAAACCCCAGTTGAGTCCGGCCTCGTAGGCACCTTTGCTTGCCCCGCCGCTGATAGCCATTGAAAACCGCCTGGGGTGTTGTTCAGCGGCTAACAAATCTGTAGCGATACTGCCGTATAACAGCAGCGTTGCTAACAGCCAATGTATTATGCGTTTCATTGAAGCTTGCGAGGATGTTGTTATCGTCCCATTATAACAAAATCCGAGTTATAACAAATTCGAGTAAATTGAATACGTTAACGGTAACTTTCCCTCGGCTTCATCGCCCTTTCGCGCTAACCAGTCCAGATCATAACGGCTGATTCTGCATAAATTATCATGCGTAAGTCTTACCTGGAAAAAAGCTTGCGATTTTGCTCTGATGCGGCACGCTGCACCTACCCATTCACGGTTTATCCGTTCTGTATGCGATCGCAAATCCACGGCGAGCGCGGGGTGGGCGACTTCGCTGCAAACCCACCGCGCGACCGCCACGATACGCAAAGGGTAATGAACCCGAACCTCGATGGCCACTGCCCATGCCGGACCGGCCATCCCTGCCGAACCGCCGTGTTCTTCGCCGCCCGGCCGGCTCCGCCGGCCCGCGTAAATGTGCTTGATCGCTTGGGGGCCGGCAAATGCTTTGAGCGTTGCCGGATTACGCGGGGCCGGCCATCTCCTTGGCCCGACTGCGCGCGGTGCCCCCCAGGATGATCAGCGTCCAGCCGCTGAAAATCAGCTTGATCCCGACCAGCACACCCACGGCCCACGCCCCCGAGAGCGGGAACTGTGCCCAGATCATGACCCCAAGCAGCAGCGAGACAATGCCGCTGAACAGGCTCCAACCCCAGCCGCTGACCGGCTTGATCTGGAACGCCCAGATGGCCTCGAAGATACCCTCTATGATGAAATACGCCGCCAGGAACAGCGTCAAGGTCGCCAGGCCGACACCCGGCTGGGCGATCACGATGCCACCGGCCACGACCGTCGCCACGCCCAGGATGAAGGTCAGGAGCCCCTCGCCAAACGAGCCGGCCTGGAACGCGAACACCAACTGCGCGATACCACCGACCAGCAGCAAGGCGCCCACGACAATCGCCACCGAGAGTCCCGCGGCGAGCGGCGCGCCGACCGCCAGGATGCCCGCGATGAGCAGTACTACGCCGATAGCGATCACCATACCGGCGTTGTGCTTGATGCGTTCGATGAGTTCCGTACCAATGCTTCCGAATTGATCTGACATGATTCACTCCTCCTTTTGCTTGTTTTCCTATCGGTCTGCCGCCTGATCGACTGCTCAGGCGACCGCCATACCCTTCTGACTATTTCGGCAACTTCTTCAACAACTTGGTCACCGCATAATCCAGGCGCTTTTTTACGGTCTGCGTATCGGGTCTTTCCTGAACGTCCGCGGTCGCGGCACCGACCCAAATGACGAACCCGGAATCGCCATCCACGAGCATTACCAGTAACGCGCCTTTGGGGACATTCGTTAAGATATCCATGTTCGTTCCTGGATCAACCTTGAGCTCCAATGCATTCATATCGATTCCCGCGGCGAAGGCGACAAACAAATCCGGCGCAGCAGAACTTTCAGACATGCCACGTTTGCGCAGCTCGCGATCAATCAGATACTTGATTTCAGCATCCGCATCGAATGCCGGCGGCTCCCATTGACCATAGGGGTCATTAACAATTCCGGCGGAACCCAGCCAGGCGTAGGTTTTATAGCCGTTAAAATTCGCCTTCGGATCGGCCTCCGCATCGACCTGAATATCCCGGGTCGGCGCCGACGTGCAGCCCGCAATAACCATAAGAATAATGGCAAAGAACAGGGTGTGGCGTTTGTTCATCGTGCAGATCTCCTAAAGTAAAAGTTGTGAACCTTATTTGCGTTCCGTGCTTTTTCCAGCCCCGGCGCCTCGAGCAAGCAGGACAAGCCATGTTGCTGCGTTGAATCTAGCGCCCAAGCGCCCGGCTTGTCCGGTCATTTCGCGCCATTTTGTCGTCAACGGTTCGAGTTCTCGCCCCATGGTCTTGGGAAATCGCCGACCTGGCGGCATATCCAGACCCAACATAGCATTTCACAAAGTTCATTAACTGATTGCAGGCCCGACATCAAAAAAACGACTCTACCCGCTCAAGGGTCCAAAGGGCGGCTAAGCCGCCGATAACGTAAGGGATAAGGCGCCAACCGCCCCCTGGCCAATTGGTCTACTGGCCGCCCCAGCCCCCACTGACCGAAAAGAATTCGGCACATGCTCTCCTATGTTAATTTCCTTCCATGAACCCACGCTTAGGTGTTCGCTAGAGGTCCAGTCTACGAAAGTGCAGGCTTTCGACGCTACCAACGAGACGTATTGTCGGCAACTCGTAAATTTACCGGTTTCGGCGAGTCCAGTGGCGCTTTGCTGGATTAGGGTCTGTCACCGCTTCTTAAACGGCAGCCCGGTCAGCGAGGGCTTCACGTCAGTGCCATGCTTTGTGTTGAAGTCGTCGATCAGCCTATTGGTGACCGCTGCCGATTCCGGTCCATCTCAGCGATTCGCTGCCGTTGTCGTCGCGCACTCGCGGGGCTCAGCGAACCGCCGGCCCACCCGGGGGCCGGCGGAACACAGTGCCCGCCGCCACCAGACCCGATATAATGCAGACCCATGTCAGACGCCACGACCTCCTCACCCTTTCGCCTATCGACCGGCGGTCTCTTCTACGCGCTGCTGCGCCGCGCGCACTTCGTCCGGGACGATAAATCCCTGCTGGGACGCCGCACCGCGCTGTTCGTGCTCGTGGCCTGGCTACCGCTCGTGCTGCTCTGCCTGTACGAAGGTACGCTGACCGGCGCCGGCCTGCCCTTCCTGGGCGACCCCAAGCCCTATGTCCGCTACTTAGTGGCCCTTCCCCTGCTTATCTTCGCCGATGCCATGATTGACCCCTTGATTGCCGGGGTGATCCGCAGCATCGGCGCGTCGAGCATTCTGCCAGAACCCTCCCGTCCCCGATATCAACAGGCGCTGGATACACTGGCTCGTGGCCGGGACTCGTACCTGGCCGATGCAGTGATTTTAGGAATCGTCGCCCTGACCATCGTCTACTTCATCGTCGACATCGTCGACATCGCCCTGACGGAACCGACGGGCAGCTGGATGCTGACGCAGACGGGCGATGGGTATCAGTTCAGCTCCGCAGGTTGGTGGTTCGTGCTGGTCAGCGGACCACTGCTGCAAATCCTCTTGTACCGGTGGCTGTGGCGGTTCTGGCTCTGGTTCGTCTTCCTCTTCCGCCTTTCGAGAATCCGGTTGACCCTGGAACCCACCCACCCCGATCTCGCGGGCGGCCTGGGCATGTTGAAGAACGGCCAGAACGCCTTCTATATCCTATTCTTCGCCTTTGGGGCCCTGTTGGCCGCCGCGCTCGCCGAAGACATTCTCTACTCCGGTATGACGTTGGTCGAGGTGAGGCCCATTGCCCTGGGCTATGTCGTGGCGAGCCTCGTGATCAACTCTCTGCCTCTAGCCTTCTTCGCCAGACAGCTTATCAGGGCGAAATACCAAGGCCGCAGAATCTACGGCGCCCTCGCCCACGCGCTGTCCCGGGCCTTTGACGAGAAGTGGGCACAAAAGGAGGACAGCGACAGGGGCGAGAAGCTCCTTCAGGCCATGGACCCCTCCGCGATGGCCGACTATACGGCCCTCTACGAGAATGTCCGGGAGATGCGCTTCCTCCCCATCAACCCCAGGGACTACATCGTACAGGCCGGGCTCCTGAGCCTACCCTTCCTGCTGCTTATCTTCACCAAGGTCCCACTTCCTGAAGTACTCGGAAAGCTCTTCAAGGCCCTGATATAGACCGCTGCCGGGCCAGCTCTAATCCTCCTCTCCTGGAGGTTTCCCCGGCCCGTCGTCCTTCACCCCCGCTTCGACGCATGATCGGCCCTTGGCGTCCACAAACACCACCTGGTAGTGTGATCCCGCGCCGACCACTCCCGCCAACGAAGGTTCGATTTTACTTCAGAGCTGCTTCTCTGGCGCGATCTTCAGAAACCAAGCCACGAATCGTCGCCAGCCCGAGGTCAATGGTTCCTTCGTCTCGACGACCTGCTGCCCGTCGATGGTCGCGTGCCAGGTAATCTTGTTCTTGTCATCGAGCTCCAGTTTGTAAGCTATTCTTGGAATCCTTTCAGAAACGTTTTTTGTCAGCGCGCTGGCCAGACCCCTGGAGTCGATCATCACACCCATTTCCGTATTGATATCGATCGAGCGCGGATCGAGATTCAGTGAGCCGACAAAGGTATACCGCCTGTCAATCAGTATCCCCTTGGTATGCAAGGTAAGCTGCTCGAATTCTGTCGTTCCGTCGTCCAATGTCAAGGCGGCCGCATTCGCGCGCGCCTCCCATAGCTCCACGCCGGCCTTAAGAACCGGCTTCCTGTACGACGAGTACGCCGAATGTACCGCGGTATGGTTGTTGGTCGCGAGTGAATTCGTGACGAGAACAATTCGCACTCCTTTTGCTGCGATACCCTTTATGAACTCAACACCGTCTTTTCCCGGGATAAAGTACGGCGTAATAATTATAATCTCTCTTTTCGCCTTGCTCAGTGCTTTCGCGATGTTCGTGGCCACGATTTTATGCTCGTCTGACACCTCCTCGAGCAGCTTCTGCGGATCATCAATGATGATCTTGGCGTCTGCAAAATAAGGCTCAAGGCTGCCATTGTGGAAGTCCCGCATCAGCTCGGTATTGATCGCCTTTGCGTAGACGGACTCGCCCACCTCCTGCATCGCCTGTTTGATTCTGCGACGCATCTCGTTCAGCTCATCATCACTATGGCGGTGATAGGCGGCCTCCATCGGAATCGCTAGATCATGATTCCAGTAGGTATCGAACGACGCCGAGATATCCTTCACGATTGGACCCGCGGAAAGCATATCGAAGTCGATGAATTCCCCTTTTGTCTGCAGTTGAAAATACTCTTCGGCGATGTTACGCCCGCCGACAATCGCTACCTGATTGTCGACCGTGAATGATTTGTTGTGCATTCTTCGATTTGCGATCCTGAAAGTCCCGAGGTAATTGAGGTAATACAGGCCTTTTCGGGAGACCGGATTGAATATGCGCAGCTCGATATTCGGGTGTTGATCCAGAACGATCAGCGCGCGATCGTCGACGGTGGTAAAGATGTCATCCAGCAGGAATCGTACACGAACCCCCCGGTCCGCCGCCTGCATCAGCTTGCCCGAAAATACGAGACCGGCCGCGTCCGGCTTCATAAGGAAGTACTGCGCATCGATACTGCGTTCAGCGTCGTCCATCAGCGCCAGACGCGCGCCGAAGGCATCCATACCTTTGCTGAGCGGATAAAACCCGTTACGCTTCGGCGCCGCCGCTCGCCACTCGGCACTTGATTTAGCGAGTGACGTGGACTTAGTGTCAGTCAATGCCGAGCTCGCGACCTTCGGATAATCCAGCGGGACGCTCGCACAGCCTGTGACCGCAATCACGATGATCAGACAAGCGATGATTTTCGAGACCCGTTGAGTTGTCATTTTTTGCGCCTTCTTGGAATTTGAATTGTCTGCGGGAGACAAAAGCACAATGTCGAATCGTCCGGCATGGCCTATCCAGTATATTCAGTCGGCATCAAAAGCGCCAGCCAGAATCAATACCTTGCGGACTTCAGAGGCGGGGCCAATATACTTGCGTGTCTGCCGCGAATTCTGTATTTATGGCACAAATGCTGAATTCGCCACAAGCAGGCCGTTCCGAGACTTCCCAGGTCTGCCCGACAATGCCTTTGCCTGGAGCGGAAACCCGGAATCGTCCCGCGACTAGAAGCCACTCACCCGCTCGATAAACCAGAACGCCGCCATACCCCCAATGCCATAGGCCGGCACCTGCCGGCTCCATGCAGGCCAATGCGTGCGCACCCTTTGTAAAACAAATACCAACGCGAGAATCGCGGTGACAAACAGAATCTGCCCCAATTCCACACCGACGTTAAACATCAACAAGGCCAGCGGGACTTCGTTTTGTGGCAGGCCCACATCGCTGAGTGCACCGGCAAACCCAAAGCCATGCAACAAACCAAAGACAAAGGCCACTATCCAGGGGTAACGGGCGGTCAAACTGGACTGGCCGCGATTGACCTTCACCAGCTCGCTGGCAAGAAACAGGATCGACAGGGCAATTGTGGCCTCCACCGGCGGACCCGGCACCCACATCACGCCCAGGGTAGCGGCGGCCAGGGTAATACTGTGGGCCAGCGTGAATGAAGTGACCGTGATCAGAAGTCGCCGCGCACCGCTGACGATTAATAACAGCGCCAGCACAAAGGTCAGGTGATCGAAGCCGGAGAGAATATGATCCACACCCAAGACGGTGTATTCCCAGGCTACCTGCCACGCGGATTGCTGGCCAACAATCTGTACCCAGGGCTGACTGGGCCGGGCGATGGCCCTGGTCTGGCTACCATCGAGCCAGAGGAAACGCGCAAACACATCGGTAATCGTCGATTCCAGACCGAGAAAGTGGATCACCCCTCCATCAATGGCCCCGTTCGGCACACTCACCACGCGCCGATGCAAGGCCGAGTCCGGTAACTGTTTTATGGTCGGTTTACCCACCGTTTGCCAGTGCTCGGGGAGCTGTAACTTCGCTGGATGGGGTTTTTTGTAATAAATCGGTGCCCGCCAGATCACCTCATAGCGCTCGGGCGTGAGTTGGCGCAGCTCCAGTGAGCTGGGTTGGAGTTCGTGGGCAAACGCCTGACCGAAAAACAATGAAAAACTAAAAATGATGAATGAAAAATAAGTTCTCATGATTTTGATGTCTTTACAGTTGCGACCAACATCGCGATTAATTCCTTACAGTTAGGCTGTAAGCTCATAAACTGATTTTCAGTAATAAAGTCAGTATCCATTAGCAAAGATAACCAATACTCCGTTTCATTCGCCTCCTTCAAAGCAATGCTCATTTTGCTTGTAAAATCCGCTTTACTCTGTCCAAACTCTGCTTCACGAATAAGAGCGCCAATAGCCGTTCCACTGCGAAGCACTTGCTTGCTCAAAACAAATTCCTTTTTGTCTTGTTGCAGAAATTGCGATAATTTCACAATACGAATCGCAAATTGATAGCTCTTATCCTTAAGCGGGTTATCCATAATTTTTAGCTCTACACTTTTCATTTTTTCACTTTTCACTTTCACTTATTTCCCCTGCTTGGGCTGTGGCGATAATGTCACCCGCCGCATCTTGTACTGTTTTTACTGGTTCAATGGTGACCTGATAGCCTTCGCGAAGCTTTTGGTAAGCCAGGTCTTTTTGTTCCTTACGCAATTGGACCAGGTATTCACGTTTTACCAACTCGCGAATGTCCGCCAGGTCTGGTTGGTACGCTTCGATGCGCTCGCTGACCTTCAGCAAATGCGCACCATAGGCTGAATAAACTGGTCCGGTCCAGTTTCCAGGTTCGAGTTTAATTACCTGAGCAGCAAACTCTTCACCAAAGGTGCGACTTATCTCGCTTTTTGTCTCCAACTCATAGTTGAAAGAGACCAACGTAGGATCCCCCATTGATTCAGGTGATGCACCACTTTTCAAACGGGCCAATATTTTTTTTGCATCGTTATCGAGATCTTTTCGTTTGTCGGGATTGAGATACACTTGTTGGAACGAGAGCTGGGCTTCACTGCGGAACTTGTCCGGATGCTTTTCTAAAAAGGTCGTCAACGCCTCATCGGTGACGTCTTGCGACGCCAGATCTTCGAGCATGAATTCCAGCTTCATGCGCATGCGACGTTTAACCATTGGGTCGTTTTGGTCCAGCCCCATGGCCAGAGCCTCCTGGTAAAACACCTCTTCGCGTATATAATTCTCGATTAACGCATCCAGTTCATTTTGGGTGGGGGGACGCATCCAAGTGCGTTTGAAGTTAGCATGCAATTGCTCAATCTGAGCGCTGCTCACCACAATGCGATTTGGTGCTTCGCTAGCCACATCACGGGTTGAACCATAAAACACAAACAAGGCAACACCGATTAATAAGAAATGTACCAGTGGTTCACGCCACAAACGCTTGATACTTTTTTTCATACTGCTAACTCCTTCGTTTCTCTTTGCCGCGTATACCAAACAAATTAAATGAAAAACTAACAACTAAAAATGAAAAATTACAAACACCACACTCTATGCCTTTAAGTGGATTATTCTTCACTATTCATTTTTAACTTTTCATTTACCCGCAGGGTCGTACCAAATCGGTGAGATATAGGCACGATCTTGTACGGCCATGGGCACCTCTTTCGGCATTTTCACTTTGAAGAACTTGGCGTCGTACGCCGTCCAACGCGGTTTGGGAATTTCGATCACGCGCACGTAGTTAAAGGTTTTTTGTTTTGGATCGAAATCGGGATCTTTCCAAAAGGCCATCAACAGAGCGTCCCCGATTGAGTTGGTGTAGGTCGCGTTGGGAACGTCGACGGTGCTGCCGACCGACGTGAACAGGCCTGCGCCGACGGAGATCGTCTCACTTACCGCCTGACGAAATCCGATGCTGAGGTTCCAGTTCCACTCCATCGCTAAGCCTGGCCTTTGCGTTCCGGGTACCAGATCCACAGCACGACAGCCATCGCGAAGAGCAGCGGAACGTCCCCCCACAGGTGGGCGTGTTCGTTCGGGTAGTAGAAGGACTGGGGCACCATCACAAGAGCGTGCAACACGCTGGACAGGATGCCGAAATCGAACAGGGCAACGTTGCGACGAGGGTCTTTTGCGCCCCGGATCAACAGGATGCCATAGGCGACATACAGCGCCAACACCATGTAGAAGTAGGGATGCAGGCCGTGGTAAGGCGAAGGCGGGTGGGCCGGTCCGATATTCGGAAAGCCCTCCGGCTGGGCGCCCCAGAGGAATCCCGGGGGATAGATAAACGCCATCAATATGAGGCCGACCACCAACAGCCAGCCCAGGATGCGCATCAGGCTGGCCGATTGGCGAAGGTGTTTTTCTTGGTTCGTCATATGAGTTTTCCTCGTTGGTCGTAGCCTGCGTCAGGCGATCGCTTTCCATGATTTTGAGACTTCGCAGTTAGGAGAAATAAGCCGCGTTTTCGGCGGGCCGCCGAGTATCGCTATCTTCATGGCCCGTCCCTCCTCGTTTACGGCGTATACCATATCGGGCTGGTATACGCTCTGTCCTGCACCGTCATGGGCACCTCTTTCGGCATTTTCACTTTGAAGAACTTGGCGTCGTACGCCGTCCAGCGCGGTTTGGGAATTTCGATCACGCGCACGTAATAAAACGCACGTTGTTTCGGATCGAAGTCCGGGTCTTTCCAGTAAGCAGTAAGCAAAGGATCACCGATGGTGTTGGTGTAGCTCGCATTGGCAACATTCACCGTGCTGCCGACCGGTTTGTTGCAACGACGTTTTTTAATGGATCGATTGTCGGAACAGGCCACGTCATAGATGCGCTCGTGGGTTTTGCCGTTCTTATCGAGCCAGCCTTTGATGACTTGCACCCGATCCAGGTTGGCGTTATCCGGATCGCGCAAGGCGTGGATCATGAAGGTGGGTGCTTTACGTTTGGGTGCTTTTTTCAGGTCACCGCCCATCGGCACGCCGCGGGCATAGCCCGTACGGGCGAAATCGGGCCGCTCAATGTCATCGGCCTGAAAATCCCAGCCGCCAAACACGCGGACGCGGATGCTGGACCCGGAGGTGGCGTAGACCTCCTTGCGCCGCATCGCCTCGAAGATCTCCTCGCGTGTGTTCTCGCGCGCCCAGACGCCGATCCTTCCAGAGGCGCCCAACTGCCAGGTGTAAAGTACGGGCTTCTTCTGCCTGTCGCGCAGAAACACCTCTTTGTACCGCCCGGCGGAGGGCTCCTCATTCGGAAGCTTGCCGAAATAGTTGTCTTCGCGGGCGGTGGAGAGCGAGCTGTGAGTATCGGTGCTTCCAATCATCCCGAACTTGAAGGGATTGGCTCCGAGCTTGTAGCTTGTCCTCCAGCCGGATCCCTATCTTGAGCGCCGAACGGGCATACTCGTATTGAAGCATATCGGGTGTCTTGGGGTCCCCATTCGCATTGACCGTGTCCCAGTTCTCAAAATCCGCGAACTCGTCGTCCGGGGAAAGCGCGGGGTGCGACTCGCCGTCGCCCTTCTCCTGGGTGGCCTCCATCAGAGGTTCCCAGCGTGCGCGGCGCTCGGCATAGTCCCTGGTCATGGGCTGGCCGTTGACGGTTTCCGCGTACATGACGCCGTTGCTGACATTGCCGTTGTGCGGGATCGAAAAAACGCTGCCGCCGGTCGTTTTCTCGTAGTCCGCCATGAACGCCCAGAGTTCCTCCGGATCCTGGCTGTCGAACGCGGAGAAGGGCAGGATCTGCTTCACCCGCTCGGGTCCGTCCTGAAACATCACCACCCGGTGCAGGTTGTCGCCTTCGATGGTTGAGGACCATTCGTAACCGTTGAGGATGGTGAAGGCACCGGGCGCGTTGTATTTGGAGGCCGTGTCGACAACCCGATCCCAGACCGAGCGCTCGACCTTGGCGTCCTTGTATTTAGGTTTCCCGCTCGCGAAGTCGGCCATCATCCCTAGCGCGGCCGTCCAGGCGGCATCGCCGCCTTTCTGCATGGCTTCGTACCACCCCTTGCCCACGGGGCTAGCAAGCAGAGCGGGATCTCCCTTGTTGAGGAGATCGGCGATGCCGAGATACTCCGCGTGGTCCGATAGCACCAGGAAATCCAGCGGGCGGATCAATTTTGCACGCTGGCCGCCGTTGGTACGGACCTCTTCACCCCTTGCGAAACGGATGGCGGTTTCCAGATCGAGCGTGTTCCCGATCATGCCGCTGTCGACGGAAAGTGACGAGTGAAAGTGGGTGTCGCCGAAGAGCACCCGCTGCGGGAAGTGTTGATCCACGTAGGGGGAATAGGGGTTCGGCTGTTCGACCGCCTGGCCCTTATCCGGCGTCAATTCTTGCCCCAGCGCCGAGCCGCTCAGCATAACGAAGAGTGTGAAGCTAAAGGCGAGCAGATTTCGGACAGTGCAGCGCAGTTTCGATCGCGGATTCGCCAGAATGTGTTTCATTTCCCTTCTCCTCAATAATGAAACAAAAATTAAAAGTGATAAATTAAGAATCAGTTCTCATGATTAGTCTATCACTTTTCACTTAACTAAGGCGTATACCAGATCGGTGAGGTGTAGGCGCGTTCCTGGTGGATCGTCGTCGCGCCCTTGGGGATCTCGATGCCGTAACGAAAGGCGTCGTAGACAATCCAGCGCGGTGTAGGTATTTCCATCACACGGGCGTAGTAGAAGGCGCGCTGGCTGGCATCGAAATCCGGGTCAGTCCACACAGTCGCCAGTTCCGAGGCACCGATGGTGTTGGTCCAGTTCGCCGCTTTCACGTCGACCGTGTTGCCCACAGGCCGCAGCTTGCCCTTGCGATTGAGCTTGCGCTTACCAGACCAGGCCACGTTATAGACCTTTTCATGGGTTTTGCCCTCGCTGTCCGTCCAGCCTTTGACGATCTGGATGCGGTCCAGGTTGGCGCCGATGGGATCGCGCAGGGCATAGACCATGAAGGTCGGCGCTTTATTGCCTTTGCGGGGCTTCAAGTCTGCGCCCATGGGCACGCCCTTCTCATAGCCGCGGAATGCCGGCTGGCGACTGTTGATATCTTCTTTCGTGAAGTCCCAGCCGCCGAAAAAGCGCACCCCCATGCGCGAACCGGTCGTGGCGTAGGTCTCCTTGCGCTGCATGGCATCAAAGATTGCTTCGCGCGTGTTCTCGATGGCCCACACGGCCTGCAGACCGGAAGCCACCATTTGCCAGCTATGACGCACGCCCTTGTCCGTTTTCTGGAATGGATGTGTCAGCCGCTCGGGAGACGCCTCGTATCCCGTGTGCTTGCCCATGAAGTTGTCCTCCGCGGCGGTGGACATGGAGGTGTGGCTGTCGGTCGCGCCGACCATGCCGAACTTGTAGGGGTTGGTGCCCAGCTTTTCCTCGAGTATCAGCCCGTTCTTCAACGCTTCGCGGGCATACTCGTACTGAAGCATTTCGTTCTTCTTGACCTCAGTCAGGTCGAGGTTGCCCTCATCCCAGGTTTCGTAATCGGCAAACTCGTCGTCGGGCGAGAGAAAAGGATGCGCCTCGCCGTCACCCTTGATCTGGGTCACCTCATACAGCGGCTCCCACTTGGCGCGGGCCTCGACGTACTTTTTGTCGATCTTACGGCCCGTGTACTGCGCGTCGACCGGGAACATGATGCCATTGGACAGGTTGCCGTTGTGCGCCAGCGCCAGCACGGCCCCGCCCGTCTTCGCCTCGTAGTTCTCAAGCCATTTATAAAGGTCGAGTGGATCGGTGCTGCCAAGCGGCTTTTGCATCGTATAAGGCACGACCTTACCCGCCTTGTCCGCGCCGTCGCGGAAGATCACGTTGCGGTGCATGTTGCCGCCCTTGACCAGAGAGGTCCATTCATAGCCGATCAGCGTTGTGAAAAGACCCGGTTCATTATACTTGTCCGCCGTTTTGATCATCTTCTGCCAGACCGTACTGTACTTGGGAGAACCGGGCGCATAGGTCTTGACCAGGTAGGGATCCATCTTGCCCTGGGCGAAGGTCGTGATCAGGTCAAGCGCCGTATCCGCGGCCTCCTGCCCCCCGCCTTTTATGCCCGCATTCCAACGCTTGCCCATTTTGGATTTCATGATGGCCCGGTCCCCCTTGACGATGTCCTGAATCATGCCCATCTGATCGGAGTGATCCGCGATGACGAGCCAATCGAGGGGCCGGGCCAGTTTCACCTTCTGACCGCTCGACGCAGTAATCTCCTCGCCGCGCGCGAAGCGATAGGCCTCCTCATGACCCGTCCGGTTGCCAAACAGGCCCGCGTCCATGGAGAACCCCGTGTGCAGATGCGTCTCGCCCCACAGCGGACGGCTCGGGAAGTTACGCTGTGCATAGGGGGAGTAAACCTTACCGGCATAGCTTTTTGAAAGTGATTCCTTCGATGTCGTGATCCCCACGACTTCCCCGGTCGCCGCCGTGCTGAGCAGGGACAGAGCGAGACCGAGGGCTACGTGTCGGTATTTCATTTGGTGTTTCATTGTCATTCTCCTTTCTTTCGTTTTGGCATACCACGATGAGCCTGCCCGGTCGGCAATGACGTCCATCCAATGCCTAGACGCCGCATAAAGAACCTGGTCATTTCGACAAAAGCCGACTGCACCTCCGGAACACCGCTGCCGTTGGCGATAGGGCGTCGCAACACACCATTGGCGAGCCAAACAATCCAGTTTAAGGTCAACCTAACACGCCGCTGCCAGGCAATCCGGTCATTTCACGCCACTTCGCTTTTTGACCTTTCGTCGAGGCTTCGGCCGTTTGCCGGCCCGCCGGCGCCGGTATTCCTTCGGCGGCAGCCCGGTCCAGCGCACGAAGGCGCGGCTGAAGTTGCTCGGGTCGGCGAAACCCAAGGCGGCAGCCACCTCGGCGATGCGTGCTTGCGGATCGTCCAGCAGCCGGCAGGCCGCTTTAAAGCGGACCTCATCGACCAGCTCGCTGTAGCTGAACCCGGCCTCATGCAGCCGGCGTTGCAGGGTGCGCACCGGGATGCCGTACCGACGGGCGGTGCGGTCGAGGGTCGGATGACCCGCCGGTAACAAATCGAGTATCAGTCCCTGGAAGGCTGTCACCGATATTGAGTCCGCCTTAGGCATGTCTCTCATGTCCCTTGCGATGCGCGCGTGGGTATCGCGGAGCCATCGTTTGACTTAGCGCGTGTGGGGACATTACCGCTGGCGACACCCGTTTGTCTGGTCATCTCGCGCCATTGGGGTGGGATAGGTACGGCGCGCGTTTGGGGTAAAGTACCCAGAGATTGTTGGCACCAAATGGTAAGTTGTGATATAGCTCAGTTGACAACGGACCAGACGGGGTTATCGTTTGCAATAAGGATCGATTCCGAATGAAACCTCACCTATATCGATTGTAGGAAGGAAATAATAATGGAGCCGATACCGATCTTCCGAGCAGCGCATCTACTCCCTTATCTTGAGCTCCTGCGCAAGATCGGCGCGCCGGTCGAGCGCGGGCTTCGTCAAGCCAGGCTACCGACCATGCTGGTCGACCAACCCGAGGCGCAGCTACCCTTGCTTCCGACGTTGGACTTCTTGACCGAGATGGCCTACCGCGAGGGCCTGGACGATCTGGCATTGCGGGCGACAACGGATTTCGCGACCGAAGACCTGAACCCGATGCTCAGCAGTCTGATTCCCTCTGCGCCGACGCTCAAGGCCGCGCTCGAGGCATTCTGCAGTTTGGCGCGCCTAGAGGATGCCCACCTCGACATCTGGATCGTTGGCGGTGAATCCAGGGTAAGCATATGCATCAGGAACCGCGCTCCTGACGACACGCACGGCACGCGCCACTGCGAGCTTCATGCCGCCATGGCGGTGGTGGCCACTATACGTGCATTTGCACTACCAACGTGGTACCCCTCCGTGATGGCATTTCGATCAACACTGCCGCCCGGCCGCTATGCTGCGGAACAGTTCCCCAACACCCGCTTGCTCACCGGCCAGAGGACGGCCTGGATTGACCTGCCCCGCACCATGCTGAGTCTGCCGCCGCGAGTCGGGCAAAGCGCTCGCGCTGCGCGACTCGGTTCCGAATCAGTACCGCAAGCCCCCACCGAACCAGCAGGGGATTTCCCTGGCTCCCTCAAACAGGTTTTGAAGGCCTATCTGCGTGAGGGCTACCCGGATATCAGCTTAGCCGCAGAGATCGCCAACACGAGTGTGCGCACGCTGCAGCGGCAACTGACCGGGGCCGGTCTGAGCTACTCCGAGCTGGTTCAGCAGGCGCGCTTCGACGCCGCCGCGCACCTGCTCAAAGATCCCGCTAGAAGCATAATCGATACGGCCTATGAGGTAGGGTATGAGGATCCGTCGAACTTCGCCCGCGCCTTTCGCCGCATCGCCGGCGTCAGCCCGCGGGAGTATCGTCTGCACTATTGCCCGCATTGAAAAACCAGGCTTGCGATTTGGCTACGACGCGGAACGCCGCGCTTGCCCATTTACGGTTTATCTGCTGCTTTGCTGTTTGTATCCTGTCGTGAATCCACGGCGAGCGCGGGGTTGGCGACACCGAGCGCCTGCCGCAATCGCGCGATGTAATCTTCGGGAAATGTCCATATCGGGTTCGCATCGCTGCGTACCAGGCCGCGTTGACCGGGGGGTAGACCGTACATCAGCGTCATCAGTACGTCGCTGCTGACCCAGGGGCTCTGACGAAAGTAGGCATGACCGTTGCCGGTACCGGAGGCCTCCGCATTGGAAACGTTGATGAAAGATATCTCATTACGCTGACGCATGAATCTCTCGACTCCGGGCTGGAGCTCACCGTCAGCGAACATCTGCCCTAATCTTCCGCGATCGAACACCCATCGCGACATGCGGAGTGCCTTATCATTGGCCGACATGTAAATACTGAGGTGCTCGGGCACCTTCAACATTCCGTCTTCGATAAATCCTGCGAACGTCGATCGATCGAAATCACTGCCGACCAGGATCACTTGCCCTACGCGGAGCTTTCTGGCGATGCGGGCGCGATTCAAGTGGCTGTTTTGCAACGCCAGTTGAGACAAGGTATTGATCACCACCCGCGTGCCTGCGCTGTATCCAACGATATGGATGCGGCTGGCATCGGAATTCGCCGCCAGGTACTCGATCAACTTGCGCAGATAACGCGCGGAATAAGCTGCGGTCTCAATGTCTTTGGCATAGGCCGTCAGTTTCGGTGTCGACGGCCAGGCATAGGCGATGAACGCACCCTCGTAGCCGAGAAAATGCCAGAGCTCCACGGAGACCAGCATGGGATTATCGAAGTTGACCTTATACCCATGCACGTAAATGTAGACATGCTTGTGTTTGGACATCGCCAGTTTTTTATTCACCAGCCGCACCAGCTCCCGTCCACCGCGCCCCAGGTCCTCGGGCAGGTCGGCGAGGTCCATAAAGGCCCTGCTCACGGAGGTGTCGACCAGGCCCAGCTCCTCGATACGGGTGACCTGCATCGGATATTTGTCGGTGCGGTTTTTCAGCAGCGAGATTCGGCGCGCCTCTTCCCAGGTCATCTTTTCTTCACCCAGTTGCATATGGGCGATCCCCGTGCGGATCAAGTGTCCGCGCTTGTTCTGGTAATGCAGTTCCTTGGAGTCCTTGGTGTTCTCAGTGACCGGGGCGCGATCGGTGGCGTATAACACGCCTCGATAGGGCATGGATTCCATGGGGTGTTTGTCGGTGAAGGGGTTGACGCTGCCCTCATCGTAGATATCCGGCGCCGGCATCAAATTCAGTTTATACAGGCTGTCCGAGGCACAGGCACTCAGCGCCAACACCAGCAAGAGCGACGCCGATTTCACAACCCGCGCTGAAACCCTAAAGGCGCTGACAGGCAGGTTATCATTCCAGGATCTGTTTATCGCCATTTCACCATCCCTTTATTCCGGCAATCGTTGATAAATGAAAGAGAGGTCGGTCCGGTAGACCAGAACCAAAACAGCCGTACAACTGAATCCGGCCATCGTCGAGCGTCATCCCGCCATTCTCGCGGACGCGGTGCTCTTTACCTCTACAATTTAGCGCCTGGGCGCGGGGAAAGTCTGGCCATTGCACGCCAGCGGGATTCAACGACAGCGCCGCGCACAGGCAGACGATCCCTATTCAGCCCTCTTCCGGAGGGCCGTTCCGAACGGAGCCCCCCATCACGTCACGGCGTTCCCTTTTGGAAAGTTTAGTGCAGCGCCATGAACCGCGCCACGCGCTGCGCCATGTACTCGTAAAACGGATTCCAGCGCAGCCTGAGCAGATCGCCGGGGGTCACGCGTAACAGTCCGTGTTCTCCTCGAAGCGCGAGGTTTCCCAGCCGGACCCCGGGGCTATCACCGGCGTCATCCCCCCCGTAAAGCGGATCATCGGGGGGAAAGGGCAGCGCCACATGCGAGAGGGAGTAGACGCCGCGCGGCCAGGCGAGATCGGTCGATGAGACGCTTTTCTCGTCGCTTTCTGGATCTTTGTGGTAGACCACGGCACTTTGGCTTGATGCGCTCTCGTTGCTCACCAGTGTCAACCCGTAAGAAAGCGTCCGGTCAGCAAGCAGCGAGGCAATCAGCTCTCGGGGGCTCTTATCCAGCAGCGGTTCGATTGCCGCGAACTGGTTGAGATCGAACAATACCAGCTCGTGTCCACCCCGCGGTAAACGCTCGAACAGGCCCTTGATGAGGGCCTGCACCGATACCGTGGTGTCGACGACGGACTGGAAGGCCAGGATTGGCGGCAGCTGTGCCAACGTGCCGGCCGAAGCAGATTTGCTGATCTGGTCTTGAATCTCAGCGGTCAGGCGATGCGCCTGTTGCCCTGCATTCACGGCAAATGAACCGTATTTGAACGGATCATATTCCGGCAATACCGAGACCCAGGCAAGCTTGGGCAGACCCAGCAGGCGGCCGAGGCGGGCCTGCCAGACGGCCAGGGCGGCCAGTTTTGTCACGCCTATCTCCGGTGAGAGCAGCACCACCCCCTGCACCCTGGGCAGTGAATCATCCCCCAGCGCCGAGAGTACGTACTGCATTGCCAGGGCGCCACCGTTTGAGTAACCCACAATATACAGGGGACGATCACCCGTCTTTTCGCGCAAATGATGCATGGCAAGTTTCACCGCCGCGGCCATGTCCTCCCATCGTACATCAACGAGCCCGGATGGCGCCGTGCCATGACCCGGTATGCGCAATCCCAGCACCCGGGCACCCGAGGCCGCCAGCCGCTCGCCCAGCTGCCTCAGGGCGTAGGGAGCATCGGACATGCCGTGTAGCAATAACACGCCGGCGCGGGGTTCACCCGCAGACCGTTCGAAGCTTCGATTCCAGTTGGTCGGCCAGCGGGCGGGGTCTGAGAGGCTGCCGCGGTGATAGCGGTTGATCACGCGCCGTTCCTCGGGGCGAATCTTAGCATAGACCCGGTCCTCGAGCTGCGCGAACAGCCGATCCTCGAGGGCCAGATAGTCCTCGAAGCGCGTCACCGGTGATTCCGCGGTATATTCCTGATCGAGTTGCGCGGTATGCCACACACTGAGCTCGGGTCGACTGTTCAGATAGTAGACGCCGCCTACGACGAGCGTGATAACGACGCCGGCGAACATGGTGGCGAGGACACGGGCAAAACGGCGCAGCAACCCCAAATAGGACAAGCTTTTCTCGCTGAATTTTTTCATGCCTGGCTATCCTGTCAATTTCTGTCTTGAGTAACACATATGCGCCCCGATTACCGGGCGGTCGCTTTCTTCCGTTCCAGTAAGAACGCCTTCAGCTTCTGCAGATAATCCGGGGGGAAATACCAGACGTCACGATCAAAATGGCCCTTGTATACGGCAAGACCTCTTTGTTCCAGCCGCAGTCCGAGATTCAATGTGGCGATCACATCCGTGCTGACCCAGGGATTTTCATACCACGCTCCATGCGTGAATTCAAACCCCGGTATCGTGTTCACCTGGAGATTAATGAGCGTAAATGCCTTGCTGTTGATGGCATTGGTAAGCCATGTCTGCTGTTCCGCGGTCAGGTCGAGTTCACCGCCCTCCTTCGGAGGCCTTCCCAGCCGGATTTGACCGTCCGTGAGTTTGGCGAAACCCAGCACCCCATCCTTCGGATCCGCGGTGACGGTAATACCTTCAAACAAATGGATATAGCCGGGAAGGTAGTCAATAAATTCATACAATGGCTCGTCCGAGGACGTCAGGTACAAATGGCCAAAACGCAATGCCTTTCTTGCCCGTCCAACGTTTTTATTTTCATGCTGAGCGCCTATCTGACCTAAGGCGTCGCCGGTCAGCCTTCCACCGGCGCTATAGGCAATGATGTTAATGCGCTTGGCACTACTGTATTTCGTCATGATCTTGAGCAGGCGAATAAAGTCCGGTACCGTCTGTTTGGTATTTTTGACATCAGTCGTATATTTAAGGATGTTTTCGGCAGACGGCCACGCAAAGACGAGCACCACCGCATGCTGTCCGGTAAAATAGCGGTATTGGGCGCCCTGGGCAGTGGCACGGTAAAAGTTGCTGTTGGCGCCATGGACATAAATGGTCAGTGTTTTTAACGGGCTCTGGTCAATGGCTTCATTGAGTTCTGCAATAAAATCTTTCACGTCTTCGGGGAGTCGTTCCGGGGAGTCTGATTCCTTAAGACTGCCAATCTCCCTGTGCTGGATCAGTGATATCTCAAACGTGTCTTTTCGTTCTGCGGTTGTCGATTCCGCATAGAGCTGTTCCCAATTCTGTTCGTCTGATCCCAATTGAAGCGTCGCCTCGCCAAAGCGCAATGTATGGTCGAAGCTTTTTGCGTAACCCGGTTCAGACGGCTTATCCGATGGAAGACGATTGGTTGCATAGAACACATTGACCTTGTTGGTCTTTTCAAGGTTAGGGTTGTGAGTAAAAACGTCAAATCTTTCATCTCTCAAGACCTCGGGGGTAGGCATCAACGTAACAGCGTGCTGACAGCCTGTCAGGAGGAGCAAGGAAAACAGCAACAGTCTTGAACGCGTTGGTCCGGCACGAAATGAAGGAATGGTTTGCATAAGAAGATTTCTCATGGCTTGTTTCCTCTCGATCAGATATTTTTCTCGGCTTGTATACGTGTCGTTAGGGTTCCAAGTCGCAAGCATTCAGTCCAATCGCTTTCTGGTCCTACTCGGCAGGCCGTTGTCTATCTTCATCGCCCACCTTATGCCCGTGGGAGGACGTACGGTGTTTGCGGTTCGCCCGGGCCGTTTTCCTTTGCGCCAGGATGATCGCGACCAGCTTGCTGACCAGCGCCACAAACACACCGATACTCAACAGCGTAAAGATAATCGTGAACAGCTTGGAAAACGTGGAGGTCGGTACGAGGTCTCCGTAGCCGATCGTCGACATGGTCATGATGGAAAAATACACCGAGTCGATGATGCTCCATCCCTCTATACGCCAATAAAAGAGCGTCGCGCCGGTAAGAAGCGTCAGCAATATAAATAAAAGTGCGCGAAACTCCTCGTCCTTTTTGACGCCCTGCCAGATGGCGACAAAAAGCCTCGTCAAGGATAGGAAGAAGGTGATCATGGCGAATAAAACTCCCTATTCCTTGTTCGCTTTAGGCGAATCCACCGCCTGTCCCTAACATCAGCAACCCTTCACACCCTGGAAGCAACGCAAAGCACGCCAAGGCATAGAGGACGCAGAGAAGACTCCAAAATAAAGCATTTTTTGCTTCCTTCGCGTACATTGCGTCTCCGCGATCTCCGCGTTTGTTCGGGCGGAAGGTATTTTGAGATAGGTTCTAATAATAAAACTTCACATAAGCCAGCGCGCCGATGTACGAAAACTTGACCACCCCGACCATGTCTATCCCGGGATAATCGGTTTCGTCTTCGGCGTCGATCTTGACCAGGATACCGTCTATGCCCGCGCCCAGCGCGACATTCTTCCAGCCCCGGTATTCCACGGCGAGGTGCGTATCGAGAATCCGGCCTTCAAAATCACCGAGCTTGAGATACATCATATCAAGGCCCTGTTTCAGGAACCACTTCGGCGTGATCGCCAGGTCAAAACCCACGCTGATCACCGGCAGCGGCGCGGTGATATCCTCTTTTGTGAACTCATCACCCAGCTCACGGAGGCCGTATTCGATCGGCATGACATACAGGCCGGTCCCAAGATTGAGGTCGATCCGCTCATCCAGGAAAACCGAGTAGCGGTATTTCAGCTTGAAGATATCGAAGTTAAAAATACTGTCAATGGTGGTCCCAACAGGAATGGTGCCGCCACCGAGCTCCGGCGGCAGCTCGATCGCGGTGCCAACCGTTCTTGTGGAATCACGATCGAATCCGAACCAACTGAAATCCACGCCGTGCCGGCGAGTCTTCCCGAAGCGGTAGCCGGCATCCAGCCTGAATGCGGTATCCGTGGAATCCAGGTCCAGGAACTCTTCGACATTAATCTCAATCCCGACGCCGAGATTGTCCGTGCCGAAACGGAATGAGCTGTCCAGGCCGACGACATAATACCCAAAGTTCACATACCCGGTTTCCCAGGGCAGGCCTTGCGGGTCACCGTCATCGGCGGAGGCCGGCTGCGCAAACACGAGGCACAGGACTGTGATCAAGGCCAGCCTTGCGGTATTTTTCATGGTGTCCCCCTTTTGCAGAAGTGATGGGCAAGATGTAAATAAACTTTTACCTGACCCGCGCCTTGCGTGCTTTCGTCGCCTTATCTCCTTAGTTGATTTGTCTCCGTGTTCAGTTGATTTGTCTCCGTGTTCAGCGGCCGGTGCGGTTCCCGCTTTCAAACCCGCTCCACGCTACCAGAACCCGTGTATTTGCTCAATAAACCAGAAGGCCGACACCGTACGCAGCCGCCTGCCGAGCCCACGCGGGCCAGCGCCAGCGCAGCAGGCCGAAAGCACACGCGACCCGCGGTTTGCGATTGCCCGCCCAATCTACCCCTCGGGTCTAGGCACAGTCCGGTCATTTCACGCCACGTCGCGTTAGCACCCGGCCGCGAGGCGTCGGCCGTTTACCGGCCCGCCAGTGCCGGCACTCCCCCGGCGATTTACCGGTCCAGCGTCCATGGGCTTAGGTCGACGAACCCCAACGCGGGCGGCGGCATCGGCCCATTCCTGACGCCAAGAATCGGGAATTGGTTAGAAATGGAAAGTAATAATATTTAAGTCAGCTGACAACAGTCGCCCCGGGCTTACCGTTCAGGCCCAAAACGAGGCGACGCGATCGACCATCCAGAACGCCGCCAGAGTGCCCACCAAATACCCGGCGGGACGGTGCAAAAACGCGGTATCGGCCATGCGGATCCGGGGCTTCGCGGCCAGGCTCGCCACCGCGCTTTGCACCAAGCGGAATAGAGCAATGAGCACCAGTACGAACAGGATCTGCCCAAGCTCCACACCGATGTTGAAGAACAATAACGCCGCCGGGATCTCCGTTTGCGGCAGCCCGATCTCGCCCAGGACCGAGGCAAATCCGAAGCCGTGCAGCAACCCGAACGAGACCGACACCGCAATCGGGTAGCGCCAGGTCAGCGTATCGCGTTTCTCGCGAGCGAGCTCCATGGCCAGAAAGACAATGGACAGCGCGACGGCCGCCTCGACCGGTGGCACCGCTACCCGCACCAGGCCCAGGGCCGCCAGTCCGAGCGTGATCGAATGGGCGATGGTAAACCCGGTGACCGTAATCAAGATGCGGCGCAGCGTACCCGAGATGAGAACCAGGCAGGCCACGAACAGCAGGTGGTCATAGCCTTTGAGGATATGATCAATACCTAATGCCATATATTCCTTGGCCACCTTCCATGTCTGTTCTTTTTCAGGCACTTGCCAAACACTTTTCTCGGGACTGAGTACCACTGAGTACTTTTCGCCAGACAAGCGTGTAAAGTGAAACAAACTCGATATGGAAGGATTGTAACGAGGATAGTGAATCGAAATAGACTCGTTGGATAAGTCTGTACCACATCGATACGTTTGTTCGCGGGTTGTCTTGCTCCCTGTCGCGGGACCCGCCGCTTGACAGGTATCCGGTAAGCGTATGTCGGGTACGTTGGTTGCGGCCACTGTGATCGGCACTTTCCACATCACCGAGAAGGCATTTTTGTCTCGTTCATTGATCTCAACATACAATGGACGAGTATCATGTGCCACTGCAGCAACTGGCTGTAAAAGTAAAAGAAGTGCGAAGACAATCCATGGCGTTCGATTCATTGTCTTGACCTCACTACTGTCCTACTTATTTTTCCCTCGTAGGTTGGGTTAGCATAGCGTAACCCAACATTGCCAAAATAGACTGGGTCTGTTGGGTCCGTCGCTCTCGCTCCTTGACCCAAGCTACATTTATCCGATTTCATGTCGGCATCGATCCTCATGCGCCTCTGCTTCTATGGACTAAGCCATCCTAGACGAAAACACGCTAATGTAAGTGGGACAGCAGTTCCTTGGCCTCTATTGATTTAACTTTGCCAGTTTCTCTTTTGGTTTTTCATAGACAACGTCGATGTCGTAACTCTCGACAATTTTTTGCGTGGCCTCCTTGGCTCGTTCTTCAGTAATCGCACGCCGCGCTTCTTGCTCAACACGCGTACGCACTTCCGCAAGCGTCGGCATGCGACCGGTTTGTTTTTGTGTCACCATTACCAAATGGGCGCCATGGGTTGAAACAAAGGGCCCATACCAAGAGCCTTGTTTTGGTTCAACAGCAAAGACCTTCTTGGTCATCTCCGGGCCAAAATGGCTGTCCACATATAACTCGGAACGCTCAACATAGTTCATGCCATAGAGAAAGCGCTCACCGTGTTTTGATGCGTCATGAAATGTCGCCTTTGTTCTTTCTAATTCCGTCAGTTTCTGCTCTGCCAGCGTTTTGGCTTTTTCGGCACCATGACGCTTTGCACTGAAATAGACATGGGTGAAGGTGATGCGAGGTTCAATGTAATAGTCATTTTTATTTTCTGAGAAATACTTCTGGATGTCCTCTGCAGTGGCTTTACCGGACGATTCCGCAAAGCCGCGCGCCACATAATCAATTTTTTGTATCAATCGGCGTTTAATCACATAATCGTCACGATCCAGTCCCAGGGTTCTTGCTTCGCGATACAAGGCTTCTTCGCGGACATAGTCATCGATCACTTTTTTCAGTTCGTCATCAGTGAATGAATCAAGCTGTTTCTTTGCCGTGACCGGCTCAAAGGATTTGGTGCGGTATTGGATGAACGTCAACAGGCTGTCTTGGTCTACAACGATCCGCTTGATGTCGGCGTCAACATCGTCATGTGAAACTGCGCTGTGTAAAACAAACAGCCCGATCGCCAGAACTAAAAAATGCACCAAGGGTTCTTTATGGAGTAATTTCATACCGGCTTTCCTAAATCATATGGAAGTTAGCGCAAAGAAGATGATTGGTACTGTCATATCGAGCACCCTTGAGGGTGCTCGATATGATCTGATTTAGTTATCCAAGCCAAGTTTTATTTAACACTTAGCTCGTAATTCACTGCGCCGTTGTCGGCATCCCGGGCGGCGACAATACGATCACCCTTGCGGTACACGGCGGACTTAATAGTGCGCAGACCGTCCGTTGAGACTATGGCGTTATCCTTGATTTCGTAGGCCGCTTCACCCAACAGTACCGGTCCACCACCGTGATAGACAGCATCTGCGGCTTGTCGGACACCCTGTGTGGTGGCATCTTTGACGATACGCTTGCCACTTTCAAGCAATTTGCCTTCATAAACCCTGCCGGAACTGAGATCGCGTAACATGAGCGTCTTACCCAGTAACTGTTTACGAATCTCATCACCCGTCATTTGCTTGAATCCGTCCTTGACCACGGAGTCAATGGTCATGCCCTCTTTCTTGGCCAGGGTAAGTTTAGTCACTTCTTTCAACACGCCTGGATCCGGCGTATACCAGATTGGTGAAGAATAGGCGCGTTCCTGAATGGTCGCCGGGTGTTTGGTTTCTTTGGGATCAATACCCAGCGCAATCGCATCATAGAGAGAATGGCGTGGGGTCGGGATTTGAATCACGCGAATGTAATAGAAAGCGCGCAAACCGGGATCAAACTCAGGGTCGGTCCACACGGCGACCAGTTCTGGCGCGCCGATATCATTGGTGTACATGCCGGTCTTGATATCCACCGTATTACCGACGGCTTGTGAGCCATCGGTACGTCCATCGGATAAGGCCAAATCGTAAATCTTTTCCCGGGTCTTACCGTCTGTCCCTAACCAGCCTTTTATGATTTGTATACGGTCGAAGTTACCCTCTTTGGGATCCTTGGCGGCATGCACCAGGAAAGTCGGCGCCTTACCTTTTGGCGCCTGGGCCAGGTCACCCCCCATGGGCACGCCTTTGGCGTAGCCGACGGAGGCCAGGTCCGGTGCTTTAGTATCGGCGGCGGCGTATTCATACCCACCGAAGAAGCGTAACTGAATCCGTGGCCCGGTGGTGGCATAGACCTCCTTGCGCTTGAACGCGGCGGTGATGGCCTCGCGGGTATTCGCTGTTGCCCACACACCGGCGAGCCCCTCGGCGGCCGCATCCCAGCCCACGGCACCCGGTACCGTTGTCTTGGTCTTGTTCTCCGGAATGCTGTCCAGCGCGTACTTGCCAAGGAAGTTGTTTTCTTCCGCTGAGGAAAATGCGGTGTGCGAATCAGTCGCGCCGACCATGCCAAACTTGTAGGGGTTCTTGCCGAGGCCGTTCTCCAGTTCGAGACCCCGCTTGAGCGCTGAGCGCGCATAATCACCCGGATCGGGTTCCGGCTTCGTTTCCACGCCCACGGCCAGGGCATGTTCGTACGTTTCAAAATCAGCAAATGGATCGTTGGGCGAAAGCTTGGGATGGGTCTCGGAATCGCCCTTGTACTGCGAGACCTCATCCACGGGCTCCCAGCGCTCGCGCATAGTGGCATACTCGAGATCGATGGGTCGGCCATCCTCGTCATACAGCGGAAACATGGAACCGCCGGACAGGTTCATGTTGTGGGCGATGGCCACGAAATCCGATCCCGTCTCAGATGCCGTCTTCGTCAGCCAGTTATAGAGATCACGTGGTTTCGAGGAGTCGAGTAAACTGTAGGGCAAATACTGCATGGCCTTGTCTTTACCGTGTGGCGTAAAAACGATGCGGTGCAGATTACGACCGTCCGGCACGGAACTCCATTCCCACCCGACAAACGCGGTAAACTTGCCGGGCTCATTATGGTTTTCCGCCGTATCGACAATCGTCTCCCAGACAGAACGACGCACGTCCTCAGAATTCAGGTCCGCCAACTCCGCAGGATTTGTATTGATCGCCTTGATCAATTCCATAAATAGCTCGCTGCCTTTGCCTTCGTCGAGCATCTTTTTCCAGCGCGGACCCGTTTTCGTGTTGACCAATGCCTGGTTGCCCCTGGCCAGTTCCGGAATGACACCCATGTACTCCGCATGGTCGGTGACCACCAGAAAATCCAGCGGTGTCTCGATCTGTACCCTCGAGCGACTTAAATCTGCTATGACAGGCAGGCCCTTGGCGAAACGGTAAGAGGTATCCGGGTCCGCCGTGGTCGTCAGCAGTGAATACGCATCGGGCGAGTAATTGGTATGTAAATGCGTATCGCCCCAATACAGATTGCGCCGTGCACCGGGCTGGGCGCTGCCCTCGCCCGCCGGCGCAGCCCGCCCCGCGGTATCGGCTGGGGCCGTTGCCTGTTCCTGCGGCTGGGGCGCCTGTTTCTCCGGCTCTGCCTCACGCTCGCATCCGGACAATGAGAATGCGACGCTTGCCGCCATGATCGAATTGAACAGGGTTCGCCATTGCATATTCGTCCTCCTCATCCTGTCTTCTATTAATTACTCAACCCACGCACGTGGTCGCTGGTCCCGCACGCGGACACCGGACCAATCCCGTGGTCCGCAGGCCCGCTCCCTCCCCGGCTCACGATCCAGCGCTGCGCTAAATCCGAGTATATTACTAAGGAATAACGGGGGTAAACTGGTAATTTTCCCTGGTGATGAGAAGGCACAGGCGCTGGATCAGTGGGACGGTCCTGTCCTGTCCACATTCGGCAAATATCTACCGGTGCGTTACAATCCCGGGAAAATAGCAATGGCGCACGGGGTCGATGGGCATCGATGTCGCATCAAAAATATGCGGGACTGCGCAGCAACGATGTCGAGGCACCCGCGGCTGCACCGTCACGGTCGGATCGGGAGTACCTGGCAGCGAGCCCCGGGAACGTGGAACAGCCTTGATTGCCTGTGGCGGAGTGCTCATTGGTCACGACATCACTCACGTTTCATCTAGGTAGACGCCTTGGCAAACGAAATGAAGCGATAACGCATGGTACCAAGAACAAGAAATCCAACGTACTCGCTTCTTGTCTTATTGTTTGCACTCGGGTTTTGCCCCGCGGGTGTCCCGGCCGATGAGCTCATTATGCGCAACGGCGACAAACTGACCGGAACGGTCATCAGCAAGCAAGGCGATGTTCTCAAATTCCGGACGCCTTATGCAGACAGCATCGAAATCCGCTGGACGCGGGTGGCGTCGCTGCGCACCGACAAACCAGTCACGCTTCTGCTGCTCGATAACACAATCGTCGAGGCCACGTTTATCACGGCCAAAAGCGAGGCCGATGACGCGGAACAACAAGAGGACGGCGACACCGTGATTCTCGCCGGCTCCGTAGGCCTGATCAATCCGGAGCCCTGGCAGATCGCCCGCGGGACGAAGTTTACCGGAAAAGTCAATGTCGGCGTTAAATCCGAGCGCGGCAATACGGATACGGATGAGCTCTACCTGAGCGGCGAGATCACCGTGCGCCGGATCCAGGATCGGTTCAATACCTTCGGCAGAATCGACCAAGATCGGGCACAGGGCAAAAGAACCACGGACAAGTGGGACATCAACAGCAAGTACGACTACTTTTTCACGAAGAAATTCTACTATACCGGAAACCTGTCTTTCGAGAGCGACTTCTTCGCCGATCTGGATCTGCGCGCGACCGCCGGTGTTGGCCTCGGCTATCAGTTCTTCGAAAGCAAGGAGTTGAATCTCAAGCTCGAGGGCGGCGTAAACTATGTGGATGAGAACTATATTGACGCAGAAGACCGTATCAATGCCGAAGACAGCGCTGATACCGACGATCGTGAATATACGGCGTTACGTTGGTACATCGATTACGACCAGTATTTCTTCGGTGATTTTACCCAACTCTACCACCGCCAACGCGGACTGTGGGATCTCGAAATCAGCAAAAACTATAACCTCAAGTCCTGGACCGGCCTGCGCTTTCCCTTGCGGGCCGGTTTCAAGTTCTCCACTGAAGTCCAGGCCGACTGGGACAACATCCCGGCCTCGGGCGCCAAGGAGCTGGACACCACTTATAGGTTCATGCTCGGGTATGAGTGGTAGAATTGGCTAAGCCACTTACCCTGCGCGTGTCAATATAAGGAATAAGGCAAACCCGTTTAAAAGGACCCCTTTGGGACCTTTCTCATGATTTCACGGAAAGAGCAACGGCTCCCGCCCTCCCGCGACACTAGTACGTCCCTGCGTCCGCGGCGCCGGCACATCCTTGTGCCTCAGACATTGCATCCCCAGCTATGCATGCGGTAGGTCCCGCTAGCACTCCTGCTCCAAACACATTACAAGGCTCTAAGCGTGAACAGCACTCCTAAGTTGTTTTTTTACAAGATATTTGTGAAGAATTTCTCTTATTTTGACTTTGGAACTATGCCAAAGTCCCTCTACGGACGGCCTCGTCCACTTGTCATTGGCAATGAAAAATGAGACAAATACAGGGTAAAATACGATACCCGGCAAGGCCCGTTACGGCGGCGAAAAAGGGCAAAATATGGCTTGGATGGCCGGTCCCTCGCCCGGCTTATTTCGGCCTCACTCCAACGTGCCGGCTTTGCCCGCCTTCGCCGGGAAACCTTATCGTCAAGCCAGGACTCCCCCGCCTTTCGCTATTGCTGGGGCCACAAGGAGCAAGAACCAGTCCAAGTATGCGCTTGAGCCGACCACAAGTCGGAGGGCAATTCCTGTCCTGAAGCCCTTAGCCAACGGACAATCGGTGGCGAGGCGCATCCCCAGGGGGCTCAACGAACCAGAACAATAGGCAGTAGAACAAGATAAGCGGATAAATATAATAAATATCAATACTTCTGCGGCAAGCCTGGTTTCGTTAGAGGGCTTGATGGAAGTGCAAGGCGCAAATGGCAGGATGGCCGCCGGGCAAACCCGGATGTTATCAATGTCGCGGTTTCTTCAAGGGGAATTATATGAGATCTCGCAAGTTTCTGCATGAGGGCAGAGAAACCATCGCAACGCTCGTAGTCGAAGACAAATTGTATTCCGGTTTCATCTCCAATGTCTGGCACGACGGCCTTCAAATCGTGACACAAGAGCACCTCGAATTACGACCGGAAAAACGAATAGCAAAGCTGTGCTTTGGCGGCAACGGGCAACAACACGTCGTGGAGGGCATGAGAGTCTTGCAGTCCAACAGGGACTTCGATGTCATCCGTCTGGACATGTATGCGCCAAATCAACAGGTCAAAGAGCGACTTAACCGTTTGCTCCGGTTACTCGCAGGCGGGTCCAAGCCTGAAAAACCCTGCAGCCGCAGGTCCGGCAAAATACCGCGGTTTTCGAGAAAGGTTCATTATTCCGATGACGCGATACAGAAACGGGTACAGTGGGCGCGAACAGTATCAGGTGCGAAGCTAATAAATATTACCCAATCCATCTTGCAACCTGAAACACTCGCCGGAAACATAGAGAATTATATCGGGTCCGTGCAAATCCCTATCGGCATCGCCGGCCCCGTGCTCGTGAAAGGAAGCCATGCCAACGGGTATGTACCGGTTCCGATTGCGGCGACCGAAGGGGCTTTAGTGAGTTCCCTCACTCGCGGCGCGATGGCATGCAGTATGGCCGGCGGAATTCAGGTTCACGTGACGGAACAGCAGATGATTCGGGCACCGGTGTTCTTCTGCGCGGCGCAGGACGGCGCGGTCAATCTGGAGCGTTGGATATCGAAGCATTTTTCAGACATTAAGCGAGAGGCGGAGAGCGTTTCCTCTGTCGCCAGGCTCAAGAAAATTATCCCTTTTATCCTGGGCGATACGCTGCACCTGCGTTTTTATTACTCCACCGGCGATGCGGCCGGTCAGAACATGACCACCGCGTGCACATGGGCGGCGTGCGAATGGATAGTGGATCAGATCAAGAATGACCCCTCCGTCAGGTACCGTTCCTATATGATTGAAGGCAATATGTCCGGCGACAAGAAGGTCAACTATCACAGTTTGATGCAAGGACGAGGGGTGAGCGTCGTTGCATCCTGTTACGTGCCGGACAATATCCTGAGACGGCTGCTGCGGATCACGGCAGCTGATTTCGTCCGCGCCTGGGGGGCAGCAGAGGCAGGCGCCAGACAGATCGGCATGATGGGCTCAAATATCAACTTTGCCAATATTATCGCGGGCGTGTTCACCGCGACCGGTCAGGATATCGCCTGTGTACATGAATCCGCCCTAGGGACATTCAAGGTTCATCAGGAGGGGGACGGGCTTCATTGTTCAGTCAGTCTGCCGTCTCTGGTCATCGGCACGGTGGGGGGCGGGACCAAGCTGCCTACCCAACGGGATTGTCTCGAGCTCATGGGTTGCTATGGCAACGGCAAATTATTCCGCTTTGCCGAAATCATCGCCGCCGCCTGCCTTTCCCTGGACCTGTCCACCGGTGCCGCAATCCTGTCCAATGAATTCGTAAGCGCCCATGAACGGCTTGGGAGAAACAGACCGTCGAGGAAACTGTCGCGGTCAGAAGTCAACGCGGACTTCTTTACCGACATGCTGTCCGGGCAAGGGAACACGGTGGAACATGTCGAGAAGGGTACCATCGACAACAGCTCCGCGATAATCTCGAAATTGACCGAGGAGAAGGACTCCGGTCTGTACGGACTTCACCGGTATAAGCTCAGGGTCAAGACTGTCCAAAACACGATGAATCTTTCGACCGTTCTCAAAATAAAGCCACCGGAGAAAAAAATCATCGATATCGGGGCAAAGGTTGCCAGGCTGACCGGTGAAGATACCCTGCCCGGATTGTACGAATCGCAGTCCCATGTGTTTGGTCTCGACGACAGTCCCATACGCGAAATCGAATTTTACGCGAAGGCGGCTAAGGACGTCCTACGTTATTGTCCGAAGATCTACGGGACGAAGTGCAACTACGACAGGGAGATCTATGCCATTCTTATGGAAGACCTTTCCCGGTATATTGATATTGATTCTCCTTCGTTGAACGATCCATCGCGCTGGGATCGCGGCAGTATCGAATCGGTGCTTTCGGAAATGGCCGCTGTCCATGCGGTTTACCTCGAACGGTATGAGTCGCTGCCGAAGCCCATGAAAATAAACATGTTGAATGCGGAAGACCTGCGCGGCGCATTACCGTTGTTGTCCGAACTTACCTCCTTTAATTCCACACGCTACCCGGCGCTGCTCCCAAACCGTGCGCATAGGATTTACCGGCAATTCCTGCAGGATCTCGAGAAACACATAAAAAGAATGAAGGAATTTCCCATGACCTTGACCCACAATGATTTCAACCCACGGAATTTATGTTTGCGCGGCGAGGGGGAGTCTCCTCGGCTCGTTTTGTACGACTGGGAGCTCGCCTTTTTTCAGAATCCCCAACGCGATCTGATAGAGTTTCTGGCCTTCGTACTGAGGCCGGAAACGCCCGTGTCCGAGTACAAACGCTATGCGGACTATTACCGGCAGCAGCTTGAGGCAAAAACCGGAAGAACCTTCTCGCGCGAATTCTTCATGGAGATCCTGTATCTCAACGCCGTGTACTTCGCAGTCGTCCGGCTCAATCTCTATCTGCTTGGCCACAATCTGCTCAAGTTCGATTTCATTGAACGGGTCTGTCTTAACACGGCGCGCTATGTCGAGGGCGCAGAACATTCCTTGTTATAGCGAGCGTAGAGGCCATGCAGAACCAGGAGAGGCACAGAATCAGGGAGCAATATCCACCGGCGACTGCACACCGGACACCGTATATCATCCCCTTACATTCAGTGCAGTGCGTGTTAAGCGCGCGCACCGGATGGAAGGCATCACGACTGGCAGAAATGGCACTCGCTGGATTTCCGGTTCCCGAAGCGTATGTCGTGACCGACGAGGCCTTGAAGGCATTCTGCGCGCACAACGATATAGCACTCGACGCGCGGCACGGCGACCATGAAGACATCGCTGACAGGATACGAAACGGGGAATTTCCTCCGGCAGTGAGGGAGGCTATCGAATATGCCTTGGACCGGCTTTCGGCGCCAACCTATGCCGTCCGGTCCTCCTCGGTCGCGGAGGATGGACAGGACTTTTCCATGGCCGGCCAGTTCGAAACATGCTTGCGCGTATCCAAAAACGACGTGCCCGGAATGATAAAAAGATGCTGGGCCAGCCTGTTCAACCCATCGGTTACCGCGTACAGCGGGAAAAACGCCACAGCCGTCGCCAAAGACATGGGCGTGATCGTTCAAACCCAGATCGATTCCCGTTATGCCGGTGTGTTATTCAGCCTCGACCCGCTGCAGAAAACCACGGACTCCATGGTGATTGAGTGGGTGGAAGGGCTCGGAGAAAAGCTGGTCTCCGGAAGGGTCACGCCCGAACGCATCGCGGCCCGCCGCTCTGCCCCCGTTTTCCCCGCGCAGATCAGCGTGCAGCTTCGCGGGGCCTTGGAACAATTGTGCACTCTTACCAGGCAGGCGGAACAGCTCTTCGGGCAACCCGTGGATATCGAGTGGTGCTGCGACGACGCGGGGCTTCACCTCGTCCAGGCAAGACCCATCACCGCGCTCGCCCGGGATAGCCATGTCATCTGGTCCAACGTGAACATGACGGAGAACTTTCCCCATCCCCTGACGCCGCTGGCGTGGTCCGTTGTCGAGCGGTTTTATACTTATTATATACGCTCGGCGCTCCGGCTGTTTGGTTGGACGGACGCCGGGCTCGAACAGGCAAAATCGATCATCGGTAATCTCACGGGCATCCACAGCGGCAGAATCTATTATCACCTCACCAACTGGTACGAGATGCTGCACTTTTTCCCGATCGGGCCGCAGCTCGTCCGTTTTCTTGACAATTACATCGGGCAGAACGTGCCACTCGGCTTCGAGCCGAGCACGACGAACCACTGGCCACACCGAAGGAGCGGCTATTTTTCGACAAGCCTGTTCTGGCTGCGGTTATGCCGGATCGTCATAACGGCGCAGCGGCGTCTCGATCGCTTTGAAACAAAATTCTATGCGCAGCGACAGCAGTGGCGGCATATTGCCTGCCGCGACAGAACCGCGGAAGGTCTCTATGAAACACTCTCCTCGCTGTTGCGTTTTGTCGATGCTCACTGGGCGCCGCCGGCCATGGCCGACATCCTGGTGATGATTTTCCCCGGTGCGCTCGGGCTGCTGAGCGGCAAGTGGACGGCCGAAAACCCCGAGACGGTGATGGTCCGCTTGCTACAGGGCCTCGGCGTCACAAGCACGGAGCCGACGGCAATGATCCGCAGCATGGCCAAGAAGATAAAAGAAAATGAAAAGACCGATGCCTATCTCGTAAAGGGCGAATACAACCGGCTGGAATCTGCCCTGGATGACGACCTTAAGGCACAGTTCCGCGATTTTCTGGAGCGCTTCGGGGGGCGCTGCTATCACGACTGCATGCTGGTCTATCCGACGTTCGAGGAGCGGCACAGCCTGTTCTGGGATCTGGTCCAACGCAGCCGCCTCGCGCCGGACAAGCACCCGGCCTATACCCGTCCGGCGAAATCCGGTGATCACGAACCGTACCTGCAGAAGCTGCTGAAAAACCTGCCCTTGTGGAAACGCCTGGTCTACCGTGCCGTCGTACGCTACGCCAGGCGATCGGTCGGACTCCGGGAACGGGGCAGGCTTTTCCAGAGCCTGCTGTTCGGTGAAATACGGGCCGTGTCACTGGTACTGGGGAGGAAGCTCTCCGACAGCGGTTTCATTAAAGAGGCCGAGGACGTGTTCTATCTCGGGCTCGATGACATTGAAAAACTGGTTTATGGAAAATACCAGTTTCCCGCGACCATCCCCTCCGCGATCGAGAAACGAAAGGCGGCCCATCGAGAGAGCATGGACCAGACACTGCCGGAAACGTTTTACTTGAAGAGAGGCGAATACTTCAAGCCCACGCGCCATACACCACCGGATGTGAACACCGGTTCGGAGTTAAAGGGTACCGGGGTTTCGAGCGGGGTGGCGGAGGGAAAAGCCAGGGTCATTATCGATCCTGCGCAGGGGCACGCGTTACAGCCTGGAGACATCCTGGTGGCCCGCGCGACGGATCCCGGGTGGACACCATTATTTCTGACCGCCGGCGGTCTCATCCTGGAGAAAGGCGGCCTGCTCTCGCACGGCGCGATCGTCGCCCGCGAATTCGGTATCCCTGCGGTCGTTGGCGTGGACCGGGCAACGGAACTGATCGGGGACGATCGAGCGGTATTCGTTGACGGCGGCAACGGCACCATACAACTCCGGTAAGCAACGTGAAGATCTTTTCCGATCTACTGCAATTTGCACGAGAACGGTTTCCCGTGGCGGTGACGGTGCCGCTCAGCGCCGTTCTCTTTGCGGCCCCCTACAGCCTGGCCCGTTCTGCGGTTCCCGAGGCCGCCTTCGGTCTGCTCAATGTCTTTCTCTTTCTGCTGCTCGTACGGATGCAGGATGACCTCAGCGATATCGCGATCGACAGGATCACTCATCCTGAACGGGGCCTGGTCTCCGGCGCCATCAATCCTGGGAACCTGCGTCTGTGCGTCGTCATCGGCACGGGCATCGTCCTGGTACTGAATTATTTCGCACAGCTGTTGCTGCCGGTCTTGGCGATGGTGTTCGGATATGCCGTATTTTACTCACTGAAAGAACGAATCCCTCTGCCGCTGCATCCGATCATCGTCAACGCCGTGTTCTTTTTCATTCCGCTTTACGCCGGCCTCATCGCGCACGGCAATACCGTATGGACAGATGTCCTGCTGGGGCTGTTTATCTGGACCGCCGTGATCGCTCATGACTTTGCCCACTCTGTCCACGGCCCCACTGAGTCGCCGGCCGATGTGGCGAGCTTTTCAAACATACTCGGGCCGCGGGGATCGGCGGTCACGGCCCTGAGCGCGTTCGTGCTCGCGGGACTCATCGGTGCGGCCTTCTGGACACAGAGTGGTCAGCCCCTGCTATTTATCATCCTACTGACTGCAATGTTCCTCTATATCTTGATTCTCGGCATTCGACTGGTGAGAACGCCGGCCATCGCCAACGCGAAGCCGTTTTATGTTTCCGGATTTGTTTTCTTTCTGCTGCCCCTGCTCGGCCTGATTATTGACAATTTCTTCAGCGTCAGGCCTTTAGAGGTCAATTCATTCACTGAACTTATGACCAAATAGGGTATTTCATGATTCAGTGTCTCGATGAGGACGGAGGCCAAATATGATCCTCGGTGTCTATAACCGTGCAGGCGTCGTCACGTTCAGCGGCCTGATCCTGGCCCTGTCAGCGTGCATTCTGTCGTTTAACAACCGTTTCGAGCTGGCCGTGGTCTGCTTCATGTTCGCCGGCCTGTGCGACCTGTTCGACGGCCTGGTGGCACGGAAAACAGACCTCACCGCGATGGAAAAAGAATTCGGGTTCCACCTCGACTCGCTGGTCGATATCGTCAGCTTCGGGGTCACCCCGGGCATCATTCTTTTACACGCCGGGTTCAACGACACGCTCGATCATATTCTGATCGTCTTCTTCGGCTGCGCTGCGGCCATGCGGCTGGCCTTTTTCAATACCACCAAGAAGGACCATGGCGCCGATCTCCGCAGCTTCATTGGCCTGCCGGTCACGTACTCGGCCCTGGTGCTGCCCGTTGTCTTCACCGTCGGTACCTTCATGGACCCAGGGGCGTACACGGTCATGGTGCGCGTCACGCTGTTGGTGCTCGGCCTCCTGTACGTGCTCAAGATCCCGGTGCCGAAACCGGGCGGCGTTTTCTATATTATCTTTCCGCTGATCGGGGCAGTACTCTCTGTGTTCTGGATTATGAAGGCCATGCAGTGACATCCATGAGCGATACAAAAATTCTACTGTACAACCGAGAACGCAGGGCCATCGAGGAAGAGTCCGTCTTTGAAAGGTACTACATGGACCTGCTGTACGGTACACCGCCGGGACGGGTGCTTGCCCGAGTGTTGTCGCGCAGCCGCTGGTTTTCAAACGTTTACGGCACCCTGCAGCGCAGGCCGAAGAGTGTCGAGAAAATCGGTGCTTTTATCAAGCAACACCACATCAATGTCGATGAGATTGACATGCCTTCTGCAGGTTTCCGGAGCTTTAACGATTTTTTCACCCGAACACTGCGCCCTTCCGCCCGGCCGATCAACCCGGATCCCCGCATCCTGATCTCCCCTGCCGACAGCCGCCTCATTGCGTACCGCTTGCAACGCGACACGGTCCTTTCGGTCAAGGGGTTCAGCTTCACGCTGCCGGAACTGCTGCGTGATCGCGAGCTCGCGAAACCCTACGCCGGCGGCACCTGTCTCGTATTCCGGCTCGCGCCCATGGATTGTCACCGGTTTTATTATATCGACGATGGACACCACGACGCCGTGGTTCCGGTAGGGGGAGACCTGCATTCCGTCAGCCCGCTGGCCGTGCGGCGCAAAGCCAATACGCTGCAAAGCAATTACCGGCAATACTGTGTGCTGCATACGCATAATTTCGGGGCGGTGCTCCATACCGATGTCGGCGCGCTGACGGTGGGGACAATCCACCAGCATCTGGAACACGGAGGAAGCTTCTCCCGGGGACAGGAAAAAGGGGTTTTCGCCTTCGGCGGATCGACCATCGTCCTCGTCTTCAAGCCCGACACCGTGACTGTCGATGACGACATCGCCGAGTACTCACGCCAGGGTATCGAGTCGCTCGTGCACTACGGCTCTGCAATTGGCAAGAAACTACCCGGTGAGGGATCCGGAAGATGAGCTCGCTCGGACAGATCCTCTATTTCCTGCTCCCCGTCATTCTGGGCGGCGTCAGCAATATGGTATTCGTCAAGCTCCCGGTGGCGATGCGCCTCAAGCGACCCATGGACGGTGGGCGGCGCTTGAACGACGGCGAGCGCTTGCTGGGAGAGAACAAGACCTGGAAGGGATTCCTCGGCATGATCCTGTTCACCTCGCTGTGGATGGCAGTGGTCGCGCATGTCTCCAGGACCTTCCCCCCCGCCGGCGATCTATCGCTTATCCGATACGAGGCGTTCCGCTTTCCCTTCAACGAATGGTTCTACGGCGCATTGTGGGGTTTCGGCTACGTCTTGTTCGAGCTGCCCAACAGCTACGTCAAGCGGCGGCTGAACATCCCTCCGGGCAGGAACGCCTCAGGGCTCAAGGGCATCCTGTTCACGTTCATCGACCAGGCGGATTCGGTGATCGGGTGCATGGTGTTCATGCTGTTCTTTTACGTCCCCAGCATCACCGAAGCGGTCATGATCTTTTTCGTGGGAACGGGTGTTCACTATGTTGTCAATATCTTGCTCTTTGGCATCAGGCTGAAAAACCAGCCCGCCTGAGGTAACACGGACAGGGAAGGTGGCGGGTTTTCGAAGGCCTCTCTGAGCCGTTCAGCTCACTCACTTTCGGACGCTAGACGTGAAGAGTGAAAAACGGTTGCTTCTGAAAACATGTTACCATGCTTGGCAGTGGGGGCCAGTGAGTGCCCCCTTCGCACCGCGACTGCGGCCCTGGTGCAAGCCGATGTTAGGCGATCCGTATCGATGCGAGAACAATAGCCCATCCAACATGAGCAACTACAAAGAGTGCAGCGAGCATCTGGAGCCGTATGCAGAACGCCGGATACTTTGCACAATAATTGGGTCTCTCTGCCGCCTTCGCGTTGTCCTCGCCAACAAACCGCCGTAGCGGTGCATAGCCGGCGGCTATCCGATTTGACTGGGTCCAGTAATTACGAATGTGCTTTCCCAGTTCATAGAGTAGATAGATAAGAAAACCACTTAGCACAACACCCACACCAGCCGAAAGAACCTCGATAAACAGGAAGGCCGGGGCAGTCCGGTACTCGGCAAAAAAACTTAGAGAGAATACCATGATGCCTGCGTTGAGCGTAAGGATCCACGTGGTTTGCGACCAGGCGTGCACTTTGGTTTTCTCGGCAGCTTCCTGGTAGAACTTAAAGATCTCTAGCTTATGCTCCGGCGCTAGGGAGACTTCAGTTGGTGAAGAACCGTTAAGCCACTTGTGAACCATGGCCTTTCCATTCGTCAAAGACATGTCCTTGTGTTCCTGTATACCTGCGCTCCATGGCAACTGACCGCCTACCGTTTGAACTAACCCGCGGGCAATAGCGACGAAGCGACGCTTTTTCCTTTCCAAATTGAGCGAATTATTAAGAAGCATCACTTCCGATACCAAGCGAGTCTTCAAGAATCGCTTTTACATCTATAGCGGTTCCGAAAAGACCTGGTTAAATCGCGATGTACGTCGCGATTTCCGCGTATTTCCGTTTTCGCGATACGCCTTCCAAGTAGTCAAAGATGTTCTCGCCTCTTCGAACTTTCTGTACAAGAGCAGAGAAAACGCGTCAAATGGAATCCGTTTTCTCCCAGAAATCGGGAAACCAGGCCAGACTACAGCCGTGAATATTTTAGTCAAACCTCTTAAAGCTCTCTGCAATGAAGAAGAGATATCGTTGTTCGCCAGCTTTTTCAGGAACGAAAGAATTCACCTGCTCATTCATCGGGTTCTCCCTTGTCCCCTGACATATGAGTATAAGGATACCACTGGATAACGTTCCGCCCGATAACGGTATATTTTTCTATTAAATCGTTAATTACCAGCGGTCCTGCAATATATATAAGAATTGGTTTAGTCAATCAAGGTATTAGTTTACATACGAGTCGGTAATTTTTCACAAAATAAATTATTCGCTAATTCTACGCACAAAAAATTCCCCGCCGGTTTCGCAGGGAACACTTTGTTGTTCCTTTATGTGTTACCTTGCGGCGCGAGTGCAGCTTAACATTTGGGCTGAACGACCCGAACTACGCCGTCACTAAGTTTGAGGCAACAGCACAAAATGCGCCCGGCGTGGCTCCGGTCCGCTTAAATCCATCGTTATACAGGGGGCGTTACTCAATAGTGAGTACAACATAGTCTGGACCAAAAACATACCATAGTACCCGGTCGACTCGCACAGTGTAACTATGGCCCCGGTATGCAAGTCTTTAGTAGTTTATGGGCCACTAATCCGATGTTTATGGTTTATTAATAAAATCTATAATTTTACGCCGCTACCAAGCAAGCCAAACGTCAACACATAATTTGTCAGCATCAGGACGTCGCCAAGCGCTAGGTGTCCTGACATTTCATTAGATGTTCTCACTACCGCTACTTGATATCAGACATAAGAATCTGTGCAATCTCACTGGCGATTTCTTTACTGTCGACATAGTCGCTGTGACCAATTTCCCGGCCTGTC
>CAMYII010000079.1 GCA_947258385.1 Acidiferrobacterales bacterium | reverse complement strand
GGTGGTCTTGCCGTGATCGACGTGGCCGATGGTGCCCACGTTCAAATGGGGCTTCTTGCGTTCGAATTTTGCCTTGGACACGTTGGGTACCTCGTCTGCGCTAAGTTTTTAACAGTACCTAAATATTAATAAACAATAACACTGGAGCCCACAACCGGATTTGAACCGGTGACCTCTTCCTTACCAAGGAAGTGCTCTACCGACTGAGCTATGTGGGCAGATACTTCCCTCACTCTAGCCCTGCATTAGCTGGAGCGGGTGATGGGAATCGAACCCACGTCAACAGCTTGGAAGGCTGAGGTTCTACCATTGAACTACACCCGCCTCGATACACTTGGGATCAGCGCTGATAGAACCTGGACCCGGGTTCGCCCTTCCCGCCCGCCATCCGGCATCTGGTGGAGGGGGGAGGATTTGAACCTCCGAAGGCTGAGCCGTCAGATTTACAGTCTGATCCCTTTGACCACTCGGGAACCCCTCCCAAATGTGAGCCGCGCATTGTGATAAAGGGGAGCTGACTTGTCAATACGAAATCCTGCCCAATGTCCTGTAAACATTGGGATTCGGGACTGATCCGTGATTTGGTTGTCTATTATGCGGGCTGGCGCCCGCCATCACAAGCCCCGGCAACCCAGCCGGCCGATCCGGCAACCCACCAACCGTCCGCCTCGCCCCTATCGGACCGATTTTGGGGATTTCGCCCGCCCGGCCAGGGCTCCGATGGTCCCAAGAACCTGTTTTTCGGACCTTGGCCGGTGGTCGGGGGGCATACGCCTCGTTTTGGAGCCTTTGCGCCCATCTCAGCGGCCTTTCCCCAGCCCCACCGCCGCCCCCCCGACAGCGCTCGGCGGCGCGGGCAGCCCGCTGCCGGGCAGGCCGGGCGGGTGTCCGACCGGTCCCCGGCCGCCCTCCCAGGGTCCGCGCGCCGCACCAATGCGCGGCTGCTGTCTCCCTAACCGCTTCGCGATGAAACCCAGAATTCTTCGAGGACATCCAGACTGGCCAGGCGCCGCTTTTGCACCACTTGCCACGGGACACGCTGGATCGTGCCAGCATCAAGCCCCAACATCCGGCACTCGGCCCCGCTTCGACTCCCTCCTCCGCCTCAATGCCAAGGCTTTCGAGAAACAGGCCGGCAAGCGCCGCCGGCTCATCTTTACCGAGACGCAAGGCCTGATCAAACCGCTCTTTTCTGGAAATGGCCATATTTTGGATTTACTTAACTTGCCCTGGATCCCCCCACCCTCGGTCCCAGCGAGCCAAGTCGGGATTTTCAAACAAGGCGACATGGATTGGCGACAACTGCGCGTTATTTCCAGATGAAACGGGGGCTGCGGCGCTCATCGACCGGGAGGAATACCATATACTGTACACACCATCACTATCGAGCACCGGTCTGAACCCGACATGACACGACCCGGAAAACTAGGAACGCTCCTGATCGCCATGATCGGCGTCGCCGTCTATCTGAACTGGGGTACCATTTCCAGTTTTCTCGGCAACCGTGCGGGAAACCTGGTATCCAAAGATATTCTCCCGAAGGACATCCTCCCACGGGGTATTCTCCCGGCGAACCTCGATCCCAACACCACCACGGTCTACAAATGGCAGGACGCGGAAGGCAACTGGCACGTGAGCAATCAACGTCCCGCCGGTGTGGAGGCCGTGGAGATCCAGCAAATCCATACGGATCAAAACGTCGTGCCCGCGCAGCCCGCCCCGGGCGCGGAGCAACTGGCCGAAGACGAGAAGAAAGCGGATAGCGGGAATGAGCTGCACGAGCTGTTCTTAGGCGAATCGAGTTCCGAAAAGGCAAAGAAATAAGGCACGCGATCCGGAACCGGCTACAGATGCGGCGCATTGGCTATCGTGACCCGGAGACCGGGAAACACTTTGTCTTTATTACCAACCTCTTTCACCTGTCCGCCAACACCATTACCGAGATCTATCGGCAACGCTGGCAGATTGAGTTGTTCTTTAAGTGGCTCAAACAGAACCTGAGAATCAAGGCCTTTCTGGGTACCAGCAAAAATGCTGTGATGACACAGATATGGATTGCCCTGTGCATGATGCTATTGCTGGCCTACATAAAGTTTACGGCCAAGCTGAATGACTCTTTGCAGCAACTGTTGAGATTGCTCCAGCTCAACCTTTTTATAAAGCGAGATCTCATGGCCTTATTGCGAGAAAAGCCATCCCCCGAGCAGGATGAAAAGGATCCACAGCTGGAATTATTGTGCTAAGTTGTGGGACAGTAGTGGATCTGACCCCGGTTTTTCGTTTTGCCGGTTTTTCGTTTTGGTGATCTGACCCCGGTTTTTCGGTTTTGGGTTTTTTTCCCGCCACTGCTAACAATTCGATCCCTGCTCGACCCCCACGAAAGAAAACAGACGTACAGCGCTAACGTGGCAACGCAGTCCCGTGAATGCCCGTGCGGCGTAATTTATTTCTCATATAAAACCCATGGTTATGCCCGGATTCTCTTGTTTGCGGCGGGAATGCGTTATACGCTTCCAGACGTGACATATGCCTGATCATGCTGTCTTCCCCTTCTATATGAAAACGCAAGGAGGCGTCATGCACAAAACCGAGCAAACTCATTATCCCCAGCGTACCCCCTACGTCTCCACTTCCCTGCGCGTCGACGGTCAGGTAGACAACCCATTGCGCTCGGCGTGGAAGAACTCAGGCAATGCCGTCAGGTGACGCTGAAAACCGTCTCCAAGATCGCTAGCTACCGGGGTTTCTCGGGATCTTCGATTATTGTGGCGTCCCACTGAAGGACGTGATTCACATGGCCGGGTTTACCGCACACATTATGTGCAACCGACCGTCAGATTACAGCGAAAACGGGAGCGCGACAGAGTGCCGCCGATATCGCGCATACCGCTTTTGCTGTCCGCAATGTGAGAGGGCATTTGCATCAATGCGATCGCTTGCTGTTAATTACGTGTTTCCTAAACCGTATCAACGTCATTCCAATGCCGTTTACCGCTAGGAGCCTCCTCCAATTTAACCGAATTTATCTGTAGTCCCCCATATGGAACATGAAACCAAGACAGCTGAAGAACTCCAAAAGAGCCGCGTCACGCGGTTTGCCCTGATCTTTGGTGCAATTATTGTCCTGGGCACAGCGGCAGTTGGCTACCAGGCTTATATTTCAAGTCGAGATGCATTGCTGAACGCGGTATATAAAAGCAATTTGGAGCTGGCTCGCGCTTTCCGCGATCACGTGGGCACGATGGGCCAGTTACCATCGAATGCCAACGTGATGGATGATCTAAAATCGCTCTGGAAGGGGATAGACCGGCCGTTCAAGGGGGGGTTTCTATGTGTGGTGGACAAGCAGGGAGTACTCACCCTGCATACAGAAACGCCTCAGCGCGAGGGCGTTTTCGTCGGCGATAACCCTATTGGCCAGGGTAAGCCGGGGGAGCCAAGGACATTGAATGAGCTCATCGCCAAAAAAAAGGACTGGGTCGGGCCTTATCTATCTTCCGCAGGTGTCCCGCAAGTCGCCGCCTTCTCTTATGTCCCCGCGATCAACGCCGTGGTGTCCGTCCATGTCCCATTCCAGGAAATCGAAAATACCATTCATAAGACCACCCTGCCGTGGATCCTCGGGTTGCTGATCATTGGCGGCGGCCTGGTTCCGTTTTCAATGTTTGTGGTACACCGCGCTTATATTGGAGCGCATCGCAAATTAAGGGACTATAACAAAATACTCAATGCGGAGATTCATGAACGCAAACAGGCGGAGGCAGCTCTGGAAAAACACCGTGGGCATCTGGAGGAGTTGGTCGCGGAGCGGACCACAGAGTTGACGACCAGCAACAGGGAACTGGAAACGTTCTGCTATTCTGTCTCTCACGATCTACGTGCGCCGCTACGCGCGATTGACGGATTCAGTCATATCCTGTTGGGGGACTATGCCGACAAGCTTGATGATTCAGGGCAGGATCATTTGGCGCGCATTCGTACTGCCGCTCAGCACATGGCGGTGCTTATCGACGAATTATTGCAGTTATCTCGCGTTTCACGCATGGAAATGGAGATGGTCGACGTCGATTTAAGCAGCCTGGCGATGGCGGTTGTGGCGGAGTTGAAAGACGCTGATCCCGCCAGAGCAGTAGATGTGACCATTGCTCCCGATCTGCACGCCTATGGTGATAAAACTCTGTTGGCGTCGGTCATTACGAACCTGCTAAACAACGCCTGGAAATTTACCGGCAAAAAGGCACATGTCCAGATCGAGTTTGGCCATGAAAATACGGAACATGGCCCTGCCTTTTTTGTTCGCGATAACGGTGCCGGTTTCGATATGCAATTTGCCGCAAAACTGTTTACGGTCTTCGAACGCCTGCATACACCGGAAGAATTCGAGGGATCCGGTGTAGGGCTGGCGACCGTGCAGCGTATAATTACTCGCCATGGTGGAAAGATCTGGGCCGAGGCCGAGCAAGGCAAAGGCGCCACATTTTATTTCGCTTTGCCAAGAAAAACGCAAGGGCATGCCAATCTCAATAGGGCCGCTGCCAATAATTGAATCCAAGGCCTATCCTTTCACCTGGTAAAATCCGATGGTAGACCCTATTTCTTTGTGGCTGTAGCCAGTAGAACAAGGGCACTAGCAGTAATGGTGCAATTAATACACCTCCGATAAATCCAAATACTAGACCGAACAAACGTCAAAGAAATAGGTTCAGCCTGTAGCTCCCCCTTAAGAATCAAGATCAAGGGGTCACCCATTAAGAGATCAAGGGGTCAATTCTTGTAATATACGGTTTAAATCGCGTTGCAGCCCGGTCTTACCACGTAACTGGTTTCGCACATTCCGAATCGTAGCCCCGGCACTGGCATAACGCGAT
>CAMYII010000078.1:9245-43882 GCA_947258385.1 Acidiferrobacterales bacterium | reverse complement strand
CGGTGATTATTTGTGATCGGGGGGATCGGTATTTGTCGACGGGGGTGTTTCCGGATTGAGTTTGTGTCGCCTGCGGCGGACTGAGAATCTAATAACGGGCTTCCGCGCCCGTACGACGGGTCCCTTTTCTTTGTGCGCGCAAAGAAAAGGGACGAAAAGAAAGCGCGCCCGAGCCCTCGCCGCGCTACCGCGCGGTCCCTTCCGTTCCTCGAAAAACCGGGGCGCTCGCTAACTCGGACCCAAACACTCAATTAAAAGACAATTGAGTGTTTGGGCTGCCTCGGCCAAGAGCTCGCGCTGATCCCGGTTTTTCTCCGGTACGCCGTACAGGAAGTACCAGTGCCGCGAGAGCGCAGGGATGCGCGGAGCGGCCTCAGCGAGGGCTGACGGGATTCAAAACTTTGCCCTGCTGAAGTTTGAGCTGATTCCAACTCCATTTGGCTGTAATCTCTGAGATGCGTTCTTTTGGCCGTACCCTTAAGTTCCATCTACGAGCTACATAAAGACACCACGAAAAGCCGATGGGGAAATACGAGAAGTTAATGGACAAGATCCTTCGGGGGGCGTCGGACGCTAATATTCCGTTCGACGATCTCCGGGGTTTGCTGACTCGGCTCGGGTTCGATGAAAGAATACGTGGAAGCCATCATGTCTATAGAAGGGAAGACGTCGAGGAAAAAATAAACTTACAGCGAGAAGGGAGCAAAGCGAAGCCATATCAGGTCCGGCAAGTTAGAGCTATAATTGTTAAATACCGTCTAGCGGGTGAAGAATGATGTACAAATACGAGACCATCATCTATTGGAGTGATGACGACAGCGCCTTTATCGCCGAGGTGCCGGAGCTTCCGGGCTGTATGGCTCATGGCGCATCACAGGAAGAGGCCCTGGCAAATGCCAACGATGCGATCCAGCTTTGGCTGGACACAGCGAAAGAATTCGGGGACCCGATTCCGGAGCCAAAGGGTCGCCGCCTCATCTATGCATAGGCCGCCTGACGGCGCCTAGTCCAACGCAGGTTCCTCCCCCTGTACGACGGACCGCTTTGATTCGAGCCATCCCCGGCCCCTCGCCGCGCTATCGCGCGGTCCCTTCCGTGTCCTCGAAAAATCGGGGCGCTCGCTAACTCGGATTGCGCTAAAAAACGCGCAATTGCCTCGGCCAAGAGCTCGCGCTCATCCCGGTTTTTCTCCGGTACGCCGTACAAGGAAGTACCAGTGCCGCGAGAGCGCAGGGATGCGCGGAAGCGGCCTCAGCGAGGGCTGACGGGCTTAAAATCCTGGTACTTTCCAAAGTTGAACGACCCGTCAGCGCCATTCGGTCAGAATACTTGAGATACGTATTCTAGCCGTGCCAGTAAATTTCGTCTGGGACTATCGGTATGCCGGTGCCACATCTGATACCCAGAAGCTGGAGCGGCTTGTGGAGCACGCCATTCCAAGCCATGTAGACCTTCCCGTATAGCCGCGCACGCGGCATTTGCTGCGCCAATAATTAGCGGTTTTAATACTAAGAGTGCTTTGTTTTCAAGGGATTAATAGGGCAATATAGCCGCTGTAGCGGCAATGTTTTACCGCCATAGCGGTATACTCAACTGTTAGAACGCACCATACTTGGGTACAAGAATGCCAATAAGGAGCCAGAAAAAACGAATTATCGCGGCCCTGGGCCCAACTCTTGCTTTGGTCGGCAGTGCTCTGTACTTTGCGGGCGCCATTTTCTTTCCGCTTGCGCTGTACTGGTATCTTAAAGACAAGAAGCCCGACCGCTACGTATCCGCAAGACTCTATGCGCTACGCTCCTCGGATCTGGCATTGAGTGTGCCTATTTATGTCCTTTTTATATCCCTAGGTTGGATGGCTATTGAACAAATTCTTAAAGATCTGGGGATTGCCACAACGATTGCAGGAAGAAGCGGTCTTTTCTACCTGGTCGTAGTTGTTGGGATTATCTACGTCTTCGTATTGGTTGTGGCCCTGATAAAGGCAATGGCTGGAAATGACTTTCGCTTTCCCTTTTCTCTGAAGATAATAGAAAGATTTCAGAATATTGTTATGCGTTCTAACAATTCGCCCCAGCCGACGCAAAAACCGCGCGGCTGAGTTCAATCGTTACGCCACGAGGAGGATCCGATGTGGAATCGAATAAAGCGATGGTTCGATGCGCACTATGAACCCCGCGTGGGCCCCAACGATGGCACTGAATACGAATTTAAATGGTACGATCCTGGTGACGACAATCCGTTTGATATCCGTGTTCTTGATGTGCGTGGCTTGACGTGGAATGTGGCTGCTACAACCAACGACCGTCGCATCGCCGAATCCTTCAACGCCCAACGTCAATCGGATGGTCGTGACCTGATTTCGGCAAAAATCGATAATGCACAATCTGTCGCCTGCGATCTCATGATTCCGCACAACGGTGACGTGCTAAAAGGAATCGTCTACAAAGCGAATTCGATGGATATCAAATGGGATATCTATATCTACGACTCTGTCTTTCTGATCGCACGTAGTTGGACGGGCCAACTGCAATATCGGGCTTTTGCGGAGATTGGCGATCAGCACATTCACATTCACAAAATAGAGACATTACCAGAACACGTGGAAACTGCCCCCCAGGCTGTCTATTTCATTCTTGGTACTCACGCCATGGGACGTGTTCTGCCACACACGATTCCACGTGACACGCCGGATGATCCTCAGAAGATTGCGCTTTTGTCATTCAGCTTGTACGGAAATCTTGCATGTTACGCAACTTACGATGATGTTACCCGAATCGAGATCCCACGACTGGAAAGATAATCGTAATCGTAGCATAAGAAAGTACTGGAGAAACAAGGTCAAGCCAGGGTAATTCTGTGAGTTGGTTAAGATTTGGTTGGAATTGTATCCATGCCAAACAGACCAAAAAAAGACGATCAAGCCGTAATGTCATGCTTGACTCACGATGAAATCATCGTAGTATACATTCTGCAGTAAACAGATTCGCAAAAAAGCATCGCCCCGGAGATGCGTCAACATCCCCGAGGCGACTAACCCCAAGCATGCATGAACATGACTTGGGGCTGTGTAGAGTATACATCACATCGGCAGTGGGGTAGGGCGTGTTGGTGTTTGGCCGGCTACTACTCGCTTTCGGTGCGTGGGTGTCTCAAAGCGGCCCTGGGTTATATAGGGGCCGCTTTTTTGTGGGCCGGAAGAAAAAACCTTTTCCAACAAAAAGGAGGTCCCCATGTCACCCGAGAAAATCCCCACCCGGACTCGCCTGGCGCTTGCCCAGAAACTCCGTTTCCTGCGCTTCACCCGCGGCTGGTCGCAAGAGGTCCTGGCCGAGCTCGCCGCGCTCGATGGAGCTGACGTAGGTGCGGTGCAGCCCGGCGGATTTTGCCGAGCATTTCAAAGAACTCGGTATTGAAGAGCCATGGGCGTACTATGGGCCGGTGGCACTAGGTGTGATGCATTAGCTTCTTAATGGCGAGGATCGGCTGCCGTCGGTGGGTATAGTGCCCACCGGCGGATGCGGTTCTCGTTCGGCCGATTCTTCCGATTTATGCAATACTGGGGTGAGGGCCAGGCTCAAGATAGGTGGTGGTAGTAGCCCACAATGATGAGCTATAATTTGGCCATGGGATCTTCGATAAAAGCAATTCCACCCGAATTCGAGTCCCTCTCTGTAGAGGAGCGGATTCGCTATGTTCAAGATCTCTGGGATTACATCATTAGTGATTCCCCGTCAATTCCCGTTCCGGAAGAACATAAACGTGTTCTGGATGAGCGGCTGAAGGCCTATCGGGAAAATCCTGACGCCGGGCGACCTTGGGGAGAGGTTCGAGAAGAACTCCTGGATAAGCTGCGGAAACGTTGACACAACTGATCATACAACCTCAAGCAGCGCAGGAGGCGGGAGAGGCGGCAGGGTGATATGAAGAACAGCTTCCAGGTTTGGGCATCGAATTTCTGCTGGAGCTCGATGTGGCGCTCGATCGCGTCGTCAATCATTCGGATATCTATCCGCCTATTTATCGGGACGCGCGACGTGTATTGCTTCGTCGCTTTCCTTACGCGGCCTATTTTGTCGTTGAGCCTGACACCGTTCAGGTGATTGCGGTACTTCATCAACGTAGGAATTCGGACATATTGCAATCGCGTTTGCCATAGTCGTTGTGATGGGCTGCGTTATAGCCTGTAACTTAGTCAGTCTAAATTTAGTTAGGTGGCAGCAGAGATAGTGATGGATCGGTCAGCTAAATTTTGGGACAGAATTGCAGAACGCTATTCGAAACAACCCATTGCTGATGAAGCGGCTCACCAAAAAAAATTGCAAGTCACGCGCGAATATTTTCGGCCGGATATGGAAGTATTGGAGTTTGGCTGCGGGACAGGGTCGACAGCCATCTCCCATGCGCCTTATGTGAAACATATTCAAGCAATTGATATCTCATCGAAAATGATTGATATCGCCCAAGGCAAAGCTGATGCAAAAAATATCGAAAATGTCACTTTTAAACGCTCGGCCATCGATGAATTCACCGTACCCGATCAAACCTTGGATGCAGTGTTGGGGTTCAGTATTTTGCACTTAATGGACAACAAGGAAGAGATAATCGCCAGGGTTCATAAAATGCTCAAACCGGGCGGCATTTTCGTCACCAGCACAGCGTGCATTGGAGATACGATGAAGTTTTTTAAGATTGTCGCGCCGATTGGAAAATTCTTAGGTTTGATGCCGTTGGTCAAGGTCTTTACTACAAGAGAATTGGAGGACAGTTTGACCGATGCCGGTTTTGAGATTGACTATCAATGGCAACCAGGCAAAAACAAAGCGGTGTTTATTGTGGCGAAGAAGGCTGAGTAGGAGCGATTAACTCCATATGTTGACCTACGAGGACCGGTCAAGTCTCGGCCGGTCCTCAATCGGCCTATCGCACCGGGACAGCGTATTAGCAACCACCGACAAGTGGTTATTTATGGGACAAAAGGGGGTAAACTTTTGTACTATATCCGTATTATAATTCGTAACTTAGTCCATCAATATGTAGTTAGGCATTACAATCAGTTTGAAAAATACCTAAATAGGTAATGTTATCGATAGCACGGGCGAAAAATTGAGTCTTCTATAATATCAAGGAGTAAGAAATAAAATGGAGAATGAAAACCCAAGCATCATTTCACACATTTCAATTGGTACTAGCAACTTTGAACGTGCCGTTGTATTTTACGATAGCGTGCTGTCGACTCTTGGTTGTAAACAAATCATGAAATTTGCTGGTGCAGTTGCTTATGGTCGGGAGTATCCTGAATTTTGGGTACAAACGCCTATTGATGGAAAGCCAGCAATCGTAGGAAACGGGTCACACATAGGATTCATTGCCAACTCAAAAGAGGCCGTGCATGCATTTCACGAAGCTGCACTGGATCAAGGAGGAATAGATGATGGCGCTCCTGGGCCAAGACCAGACTATGGTGATTCTTACTACGGGTGCTTTATTCGAGATCTGGATGGAAATAAAATAGAAGCTACCTTTTGGAATGAAGAGAAGTAAATTTAATTAAGAAATGCCTAACAAGGTAAATGCACTCGGACAGTCAAAAGCGTCACTTATTTTACATACGCAAAATCAGCGCCACTTTTGCCTCCCGGTGATTTGTGGCGTTATGCCTATTGAAAGACATGAAATGAAAGTAAGATACTTTGCACTATTAGCGTTTGTAATTGTTATTGCTGGTAGTGGCTATACTTTTGCACATGTATTAGAGCGACCGCCTGATCCTATTAAGCCAGAGTTTTCCGAACCGCACGAAGTTATTGTGATATATTTTAAAGCTGTTAACAGGGGTGAGCTGAAAGTGTTCGATCGGACGCTCCAGGTAATGCAGGTAATGGGGGACTGGGTAATGGGGGTCAGACTGAACCTCCCCCAGTTTAACGGATACTTTTAATCAGAGACAAGCTGTCTCTAATGGAGTGTCCCGATGACCAAACGCAAGCCCTATAAAACCTATCCGAAAGAGTTTAAGCTGGAAGCTATTCGATTGATGGAAGAATCAGACCAATCCGCCAGCGAAATCGCCATGAAATTGGGTATTAGAAGAAACCAACTTTATAAATGGAAAGAACAGATGACCAAAAAAGGTGACGTGCCATCAGCCAAGAAAGGCCGGCCCAAGAAGGAAGATCAAAGCGAAACCGCTTCGCTCAGGCAGGAGGTTAAACGGCCCCGGGAGGAGAATGAAATCCTAAAAAAAGCCGCCTCGGTATTGCGTTTGAGATGGTAGTTGATGAAAAGCGGTACAAAGCCTTGCACACATATTGGATCCAGAACCCTTTCAGGCAATCCACATGTCCATGAATGCGGGCACGGGTGTCGCTTCCAGCCGCTCGGGATCGTGATATAACTCCATAATTGCATGCGTATGACTGTCGGAGAAACGGGTCGCGAGGTTGGCGCGGAACTTGGCCTCGAGCAGGGGGATGCCTTCGCCGCGCCGGCGGCGGTGGCCGACGGGGTATTCAATCTCGAGTTTTTCAGTCTCTGTCCCGTCGCGAAAGAAGACCTGTATGGCATTGGCGATGGAGCGCTTAGTCGGATCAAGATAGTCGCGGGTGTAGTGCCGGTCTTCTTCAACCTGCATCTTCGCACGCAAGGCGTCAATGCGGGGATCCTTGGCGGTCTCGTCACTGTAGTGATCGGCAGTGAGCCCGCCGTGAATCAATCCGATTGCCACCATGTATTGCAGGCAATGATCGCGATCAGCCGGATTGTACAGCGGTCCGGTTTTGCTGATGATGCGAATCGCGGATTCGTGTGTCGTCAAGACGATTTTGCCGATCTCATCGAGCCGGTCCCTGACCTGTTCATGCAGTTTTACGGCGCATTCCACGGCGGTTTGGGCGTGGAACTCCGCGGGGAACGAGATCTTGAACAGGACGTTCTCCATGACATAAGAACCGTATGGCCGCTGGAATTTGAACCTGTTACCCTTGAAGCTGACGTCGTAGAACCCCCAGGTTTTTGCTGTCAGCGCGCTGGGATATCCCATTTCGCCCGCGAGCGTCATCAGCGCCAGGCGCACCGCGCGGCTGGTGGCATCGCCCGCGGCCCAGGATTTTCGCGAACCGGTATTCGGCGCATGACGATACGTGCGCAATGACTGTCCATCGACCCATGCCTGCGACAAGGCGTCGATGATCTGTGACTGGGTACCGCCGAGCAGGTGTGTCACCACCGCTGTGGAGGCGGCCTTGACCAGCACGACATGATCGAGGCCGACCCGGTTAAAGCTGTTCTCCAGCGCCAGCACGCCCTGGATCTCATGGGCCTTGATCATTGCGCTCAGCACATCGCGCATGGTCAATGCGGGTCTGCCGTCGGCGGCGCGTCCGCGGCTTAGATAGTCGGCGCAGGCGAGAATGGCGCCGAGGTTGTCCGAGGGGTGCCCCCATTCGGCGGCCAGCCAGGTATCGTTGAAGTCCAGCCAGCGGACGATCGTGCCGATATCGAACGCCGCCTTGACCGGGTCCAGTTCGTATGATGTGCCCGGTACCCGCGCGCCAAGCGGCACGACCGTGCCGGGCACGATGGGTCCGAGATGGCGGGTGCATTCCGGATAACGTAACGCCAGCATACCGCAACCCAGGGTATCCATGAGGCAGTGCCGTGCGGTGTTGTAGGCCTCCTGGCTGTCGATGGTGTAATCGGCGACATAGCCGGCGATATCGACCAGTTCCCGGTCCGGCGCAGGGCGCACATTGGCATCGGCACGATGCATGCTCATGTCATTTTCTCTGCTCGAGCGACACGTAAGAACGTTGTGCCGGACCGGTGTACTCGGCGTTCGGACGGATCAGGCGGTTGTCGGCGCGTTGTTCCATGAGATGAGCGGCCCAGCCTGTGATGCGCGAGCAAACGAACAGCGGCGTGAACAGCGCGGTCGGTATGCCCATGAAGTGATAGGTGGAGGCCGAGTAGAAATCGAGATTCGGGAACAATTTCTTTTCGTCCCACATCGCCTTTTCAACGGCCTCGGAGACCGGGTAGAGTACGGTGTCGCCGGCATCCGCCGACAGTTTCCTCGCCCACTCCTTGATGACCACGTTGCGCGGATCGGATACGCTGTAGACCGCGTGGCCGAAGCCCATGATTTTATCCTTGCGCGCCAACATTTCCTTGATGCCCGCGGCTGCGTCGCCCGGCGTCTGAAAACGTGAAATCAGTTCCTTGGCCGCTTCATTGGCACCGCCGTGCAGCGGGCCGCGCAAGGTGCCGATGCCCGCCGTGACCGCGGAGTAGAAATCGGACAGCGTGGCGGTACACACGCGTACGGCAAAGGTGGATGCATTGAACTCATGCTCGGCATATAGGACCAGTGACACATCCATGGCGTCGCGGTGCAAGGGTTTTGGCTGCTTGCCAAGCAGGATATGGAGCACATGGCCGGCGATGGTGTCCTCTTCCGAGACGGTGCCGATGCGTTGTCCATGATGAGCGTAGTTGTACCAGTATGCCATGATGCCGGGCAGGGTGCTCAGCAACCGGTCGGCGATGTCCTGCTGCTGGCTGAAGTCGGTTTCCGGCTCGAGAGTCCCAAGCATGGAGCAACCGGTGCGCATGACATCCATCGGATGGGTGCCGGCGGGTATACGTTCCAGGACTTCCTTGAGCGCCTGCGGCAGTTCGCGCAGGTTCATGAGTCTTTTCTTGTAAGCGTCGAGCTCGGTCTGTGTGGGCAGTTCACCCTTGAGTAGCAAGTACGCGACTTCTTCAAAGGTGGATTTGTCGGCCAGCTCAATGATGTCGTAGCCGCGGTAGTTCAGCCCCATGCCCTCGACGCCGCAGGTGCAAACCGCGGTGCGGCCGGCGACGACGCCGCGCAGCCCGGCACTATTGGTGACTGGTTTTTTTTCGGTCATTTTCCCTTGTCCTCCTCGAATAACTGGTCGAGTTTCTGCTCGTAGCCGTGGTAATTCAAAAAATCGTAGAGCTCCATGCGTGTCTGCATGGTATCGACCATATTCTTTTGCGTGCCTTCGCGGTGGATGGTCTCGTAGACCTTCAACGCCGCCTTATTCATGGCGCGGAACGCCGAGAGGGGGAAGAGCATGAGCGCCACCCCGGCATCGCGCAGCTGTTCAGCGTCGTAGAGCGGTGTCTTGCCGAACTCGGTGATGTTGGCGAGCACCGGCACGCCAACCGCTTTGGCAAATTCGCGGTATTGATTCAGCTCGGTGACCGCTTCAGGAAAAATCATGTCGGCGCCGGCATCACGGTACAGGCAGGCACGCTCTATGGCGGCATCCAATCCCTCCACCGCCAGCGCATCGGTGCGCGCCATGATTACGAAGCCGGCATCGGTGCGGGCATCGACCGCGGCCTTGATGCGATCGACCATTTCTTCCTTGGCGACGATAGCCTTGCCCGGCCGGTGGCCGCAGCGCTTGGTCTGAACCTGGTCCTCGATGTGGACGCCGGCCGCGCCGGCGCGGATCAGCTCGGTGATGGTGCGGGCGATATTAAATGCGTCGCCCCAACCGGTATCTCCGTCTACCAGTAACGGCAGCCGGGTCGCGGCGGTGATGCGACGAACGTCTTCCAGTACATCATTGAGACTGGTGATGCCGAGATCGGGCAAACCGTACGAGGCATTGGCGACGCCGGCGCCCGAGAGGTAAAGCGCACGAAAACCCACGCGTTCGGCCATGATAGCCGTATAGGCGTTGATGGCGCCGACCACTTTGAGCGGTTTCTCGGTCTTGATCGCGGTCCGTAAACGCGCGCCGGGACTGGTATCGTGATTCATTTTATCTGTCGTATCCATTGCGACAAACTTTCAATAGTCCGCATGCTGTAAACCGCCGTATCCCTTAGGCGCATGGAGACAGGATGCGTGTGAGAGATACGTATCTGTCAGTATTAAGTTATCTTTCGTGCCGGCCATACCCCAACTGCCCCAGCGCCTCCGTGATCTCGTCCAGAATAGCCGGGTCATCGATGGTTGGTGGTATTTGATACTCCGCCGCGTCGGCGATACGTTTCATGGTGCCACGCAGTATTTTACCCGAGCGCGTCTTCGGCAGGCGTTTGACCACGACCGCCTGTTTGAACGCGGCCACGGGCCCGACCGTCTCGCGCACGTTCCGTACCACGTCGGCGACGATGTCGGCGTGCGGACGGTCGACACCGGCCTTGAGTACAATGAGCCCAACCGGGAGTTGCCCCTTGAGCTCATCGGCGGCGCCGATGACGGCGCACTCGGCGACGTCGGGATGCGAGGCCAGCACTTCCTCAATCGCACCGGTGGACAGGCGGTGGCCGGCGACGTTGATGATATCGTCGGTGCGGCTCATGATCCACAAGTAGCCGTCCTCATCCATGTAGCCCGCATCACCCGTCAGGTAATAGCCGGGATAGGGATCGAGATAGTACTTCTTGTATCCCTGGTCGTTTTTCCACATGGTTGTCAGGCTGCCCGGCGGTAACGGCAGTTTAATGGCAATGCTTCCAATCTTGTTGTTCGCAACGGTGTGGCCGGCCTCGTCGAGTACCTGCACTTTATAACCGGGGACAGGCCTGGTTGCCGAACCCGGTTTGACCGGGAGTCTTTCGATACCCAGACAATTGGCTGCGATTGCCCACCCGGTCTCCGTCTGCCACCAATGATCGATCACGGGCACGCCCAATCGCTGCTCCGCCCATTGTAAGGTGTCGGGATCACAGCGTTCGCCCGCCAAGAACAGGGCACGAAAACCGGAGAGGTCATATTTTTTGATGTAATCGCCCTGTGGATCTTCGCGCTTGATGGCGCGGAATGCCGTCGGCGCGGTGAACAGGACACGCACGTCGTGCTGTGAGCACACGCGCCAGAAGGCGCCTGGGTCAGGGGTGCCCACGGGTTTGCCTTCATACAGGATGGTGGTGCAGCCGTGCAACAACGGTCCGTAGACGATATAAGAGTGGCCGACAACCCAACCGACATCCGAGGCCGCCCAGTAGACATCCCCCGGTTCCATCCCGTAGACATGTTTCATGCTCCATTTAAGGGCCACTGCATGCCCGCCGTTGTCGCGCACCACGCCCTTGGGAAAACCGGTGGAGCCTGAGGTATACAGAATATAGAGTGGATCGGTACTCGCGACCGGCACGCAGTCCGCCGGTTGTGCGTCCTCCAGGGCGTCGTGCCAGTCGATATCGCGGCCTTTGATCATTGTGGCATGCGCCTGCGGCCGTTGCAGAATGATGCAGCGCGCCGGTTTGGTGGTCGCGATGTTGATGGCCTCGTCAAGCAGCGGTTTGTAGTGCACTACTTTGCCCGGTTCGATGCCGCATGAAGTGGAGACCACAAGCTTTGGTTCGGCGTCATTGATGCGTTTGGCGAGCTCGTTCGCGGCGAAACCGCCGAACACCACAGAGTGCACCGCTCCGATACGGGCGCATGCCAGCATGGCGATGACGGTCTCGGGCACCATCGGCATATAAATGATTACACGGTCGCTCCTGTCGATGCCCTGGCGCTTAAGCGCCCCGGCGAAACACGCGACTTCGCCGCGCAATTCGCGGTACGTGTAGGTCTTAAACGTGCCGGTCACCGGACTGTCGTAGATCAGCGCCGCTTGCTCGCCCCGGCCATTTTCGATATGGCGGTCGAGGGCGTTGTAACAGGTATTGAACAGGCCGCCGGTGAACCAGCGGTACAGGGGTTTGTGCGTGTCATCCAGGACCCGCTGCCATTTGCGCTCCCAGTGCAGGTCTTCAGCCGCCTGTGCCCAGAACGTCTCGGGCTCCTTAATCGAGCGAAGGTAAACAGCCGCGCTATCGTGTGCCATATGCTCCCCGGTTTGTTGGAGTGGGACATCGAAGTGGAGCTTACCGCAACCCGCGCAGGGTGCGTGTCTGGCGGGCTTTTACTATAGACCGACTGGGGTTGTGCCTGCAAGCCGATATGCGGGGGCACTCTTTTTGTGGGCTGAAAAAACCTTTTTGCATGAAAGGAGGTTTCATCACGCCAACGCCAATTCAAAAACAACCCCGGATCCGTTAAATCCGTGTGCAGAAACCGCGCTTGCTTCGCTGCGCCGGGAACTGCTGGCCGGACGGACCGGGCGTTGCGGCGGACGCTTACGGGTGTAAAATCCTTTGTTGGATTTGGTCCTCGATCGGTGGTGCGGCCGCATCACATCGCACAAACAGGGACAAAGTGAACAGAAAAATGTCTTATACTTTAACCGGAGAACCGTTCAATACACCGGCCATAGCGGTGGAGTCATATGTCAGATGACAATACAGTGAACCACGAGACGAAGCAAATCAATTATCGGGGTGGTATCGTGCGATTCCAGATACCCAGTAGTTGGGTAGAAGAGTCCGAAGAAGACGGTGGCGGCATCTTTTTCCGGATTCGGCAACGCTAATCCATCCCGGAGAAGGCCTCGGTATTGTGATACTTAATCCGTGGGACGATTTTTATGTCAGCTAATATGCAAGAGTTTCAGATTAAGGTCGAAGGATTGGATCTTCGATTGAAGTTTTTCCGCCCTGATGAAGAAGGATGGCTTTCAGTTTTCGCCAACGTTAACGCCGGACCTTTTACCGGTACCTACGCGTTTTCGATGCTCGGATCGGAATTAGAAGCACTGATTAATGAGATGCAAAGTCTTGACCATGCGCTTGTTGCCAAAGACGCCGATATTTCCTGGGAAAACTATGAGGGAAACATTGAGTTCGGGCTCTCGCTGGATTTGCGGGGTACGCTGCAAGGACGCTACCGTCTGGCGGCCGGGCTCGGTTGGGAAACGCCGATCCTGTCCGGTGAGTTCACCGCCGATCAAAGCTATTTGGCGGGTTGGGTCCAACAGCTTGAACATGTGAGAAGTTTTGTCGAATGATAATCCGCCCGGGTTGTTTCATAATACTAAGGCGCTAGTTACCTGAAACGTATGTGTGGCATTGCGGGTTACATTGATCTAAAGCGAGACCGAAGGGTGGAACGCTCTGTGATTGAGTCCATGAGTCAGGTTCTCATTCATCGAGGGCCTGACTCGTCCGGTTTCTATGTAAATAAATCCATCGCCTTGGCATTTCGCAGACTGAAAATCATCGATTTATTTACAGGAGACCAGCCGCTTTATTCTGAAGACAAGTCGATTGTATTGCTATGTAATGGCGAAATATATAATTATCAGGAATTAAGGCAGGAGCTAAAAAACAAGAACATAGCATTCAAAACAAAAACTGACGTGGAAGTATTGATTTACCTGTATCAGGAGCAAGGTATCGATTTTATTAGTCGGATAAACGGACAGTTTGCATTTGTTATTTACGACAAGAAAAAAGATGAACTGTACCTGGCCCGTGATCAGTTTGGTATTTGCCCCCTTTATTACGCTGTCGCAGACGATTATCTGGTGTTTGCTTCCGAAATCAAAAGCATATTGAAACATCCATCGGTAAAGCGACGCGTTGACCTTACCGGGCTCGATCAGCTGTTCACGTTTCCCGGTCTGATCAGTCCATGGACGCTCTTTGAAGGCATAAGCAGCCTGCCCAGCGGGCACTGTATCCGTGTTACCGGGGGCACAATTACCTTGCGTAAATATTGGGACTTGAGCTATCCGGTGGAATATCCGGCGTCAAGACCAGATGTCGAATATGTCGACAGGCTCGATGAGTTATTGAAAAGCTCAGTTAGATATCGGCTGCAGTCCGATGTCCCGGTCGGCAGCTATTTAAGCGGAGGATTGGATTCATCATTGATTCTATCCTACATTGGCGATTTCCAGCCGCCACAAAAGCTAACTTCGTTTTCGGTGTCGTTTCCTGACAGGGACCAGGATGAATCGCATTATCAAACGCTGATGACCAGGCAGGCAAAGTCGAACCATGCCGATTTACGGTTTGATCTAAGTCAGTCATATGAGCAACTAAGAAAAATGGTGTATCACAGCGAGTGCGCCGTAAAGGAGTCATACAACATCTGCTCGATGGCGCTGTCCAGATTGGTCAAGGACAGCGGTGTTAGCGTGGTGTTGTCAGGGGAGGGCGCGGATGAGCTTTTCGCGGGATATGTGGGATACCGGCTTGATGACCAACGCATAAACTTTGATAACGTTGATATATTAGGTCAGGCGCTGGAGGAGGAGTGCAGAGAAAAATTGTGGGGCGACAGGAATTTTTTTTATGAGAAGATTTACACGGAACATAAGGCATTGAGATCGTCCTTGTATTCAAAATCGTTGAGCCCGCTGTTTGAGGAGTTTAATTGTACCAATTTCGATATTGTTGATAAGCGCTATCTGGCGGGGCGCGGCAGCAATGATAAACGCTCATATCTGGATTTTAAGCTGCGTTTGAGTGACCACCTTCTCACCGATCACGGTGACAGAATGGGGATGGCCAACTCAGTAGAGATGCGTTATCCCTTTTTAGACATTGAGCTAGTGGAATTCGCCGCGACTGTTCCGCTGCATCTGAAGATCAGAAATGGCGAAGAGAAATATATACTCAGGCGGATCGGCCAGAATAGACTGCCCGCGGAGATTTGCAGGCGTCAAAAATTCGGTTTCCGTGCGCCGGGCAGCCCTTATTTGCTAAAGTTAAATATCGAATGGATTAACGACATGCTGTCTTATAATCAGATCAAGCGCCAGGGTTATTTTGATCCCGATAGCATCGGATACTTGAGGGAGCGGTATTCCCGGCCGGGATTCAGTCTCGACATTCCTTATGAAGACGACCTTCTAATGGTTGTGCTTACATTTGGCATTTTTCTTGAAGAATTCGATATGCCGGTGTTTGACTGATGGACAGGCGGAGCACTGATAAGCGGCACCTCCCGGTCACGACCCGGTTGTGGCGAATTGCCGGGGAAATGCCGGATAAGGTCGCTATTGACAGGAACGGAAGTATAACCAGTTTCGGGGAGCTCAACGCCGAGTCCAATCGTTTTGGAAATTATCTATTAGAGCGGGGAATACAGGCCGCGAAGCCTGTTGCGATATTCATGATGGATCCGCTGAAGGTCATTCCGGCCATGATTGGCATTGTCCGCACCGGTAACATTTTTGTCCCGCTAAATCCCCATGACCCCAGGCATCGCCTGGCGAGCATCCTAAATGAAGTCAAACCCGCCTGCGTATTGGCGGACGACAAATATAGTGCAGAATTTTCGAAAATCGGTGAAATGTTATCGATTGACACTACTGTTGTGAACGTCGATGAGAAGGAATTCGGCTCATTTTCCGATGAGAGCGATCCCGGCGTCGATCTTGATCCCGACGAGACATGCTATGTCTATTACTCGTCTGGGTCCACGGGTGCCCCCAAGGGCATCGCGGGGACACACAGCGGCATTGCCCACTTTGTTAACTGGGAGATCGAGACATTCATGGTCAAGGCCGGCACGAGAGTGACTCAGCTTACCCAATCCTTTTATGACGCGTTTTTGCGCGATGTCTTTACGCCGTTGTGCGCCGGCGCAACAATTTGCGTGCCTGACGGCATCGAAACCGTTCTAAGCACAAACAAGCTGATCTCCTGGATCGAGTCATCGGGGGTTAATATCGTTCATACAATCCCGACCGTGTTCCGGCGAATCCTGCAGGCGAATCCGCCCCGGAAGTCGTTCGCAAACGTTCGCCACATCCTGTTGGCGGGGGAACGTGTCCTTCCCGTGGATATCAAGAAATGGCAGGAAAAATGTGGTAAGCGTATCCAGATCGTGAACCTATACGGGCCTTCCGAGACGGTGATGACTAAGCTTTATTATATCGTCCGGGAGGGAGATGAACGCAGAAAGGCAATCCCGATCGGCAGACCGATGAATGATATTGAGGTATTGCTGATGAACGACAAGGGGATTCCGGCTGAGCAGGGCGCGATCGGGGAAATCTGTATAGCGACGGGATTCAAACTGCCGGGGTACTACAATCGTCCTGACCTGACTGGCGAGGCGTTTGTTCCCACTTCCTACGCTACGTCGGGCATTGTGTATAAAACCGGGGATTATGGGCGTGTTCTTGATGACGGAAATATCGAGTTTTTAGGACGTAAAGATCATCAGGTGAAAATTAATGGTATCCGTGTCGAGCTTGCCGAGATCGAGAACCATCTGAATACACATCCGCTTGTACAGGAGAGCGTGGTTCACGCATATGAATTGAATGGGCGATCTGTATTGGCGGCCTATCTCGTTGGCGACAGGCTGGACCGTATTAATTATCGTGATGGGCTATATGAATATTTGTCCGCACGCCTTCCACTATTCATGCTTCCAAAGCAGTTCCAACTGCTCCCCGAACTGCCACGTTTACCCAACGGAAAAATCAACTACAAATCATTGCCGCGCTTTAAAGAACAAGCTGAAGACACGCCCTTTTTTCAAAGCGTATTTGAGCAGGCATACGAGTTGACAGAGGTCAGGCTTACGCGAATTTGGGGAAAAATAATCAGAAGAACAGGGATCAGGCTCGACGACAATTTTTTTGCCGTCGGAGGCGACTCGCTGGACGTGTTTAGCGTATTGGCGGATATCGAGAGGCAGTTTGCTGTCGATATATCACTGACTGCCTTCCTCCGTAACCCAACGATTTTCAGTCTCGCCAAGCTGATTCGTGACAGGGTTCCTGAAAAACAATCGGCTGTGGTTGCCTTGAGCAGTCAGTCAACGGGTGTACCAATATGGTTAGTGCACCCCCCGGGGGGTAATGTGCTGCCTTACGCAAGACTCGCGGTAGCGCTCGAACCAACCGGCACGGTTTATGGCCTGCAATACCCGACGCTTTTTGGTGGTCGCGACATTGCCTCGGTCGAGGCATTGGCGGCATATTACATTAATGAGCTGCGCGCTCTACAGCCAAATGGGCCCTACGTTCTGGGAGGCTGGTCAATGGGGGGGATCATCGCCGTTGAGGTGGCCCGTCGTCTGCAGCAGGCCGGCGAACGTGTTCACTTTGTCGCTTTATTCGATACCGAATTGCCCTATACACCACAATCCGCGGATGCGGCTAGCCCGCAAGACAAGGCCGAGTTCGAGCACAAGGCGTTTGCTTCGCTAGTAAAGTTTATCGCCGAGGGATTCGATATTGAAACCGGAGCTGATGTTTTTCATGACAGGAAAGTCATCATAAATCTGCTCAAATTAGTCGCAGCCCAATTCATGGGTGTGCGGTTCACGGATAAAGATATCGGTGGCCGCCATGAGGAAGCGATCAAGATCGGTTCACAATTCCTGAAGACGACGCTAGGTTCGAAATCGATATGGTTAAAGTTGATACCGTTCTGGTGGGTGAACAGATTATCGCCGGGGTATCAACTTAAATTAATTATGAAACTGCTTAAGAGGCGTAAGTTATTGCCGAGGAACTTCGACTCTGGAAATTTTGGACTGTTCATGGATGCCTTCAGGAAGAATCTAATTGCGGTCTGTAACTATCGTCTTTCGTTGAGCGACATCAAGCTCGTGCTATTTAACACTAGTTCGCCAGTCGCAACTGCTGCACTGGAAAGGCAATGGAGTAACGTCAGCACGCAAGGGATTGATGTAGTGCATGTACCCGGTAACCATTTTACAATGTTGACTGAGCCAAACGTCAATGTGCTGGCGCACAAGATCATAGAAATGATTAAAATAGCAAAGGCGGCCTGATAATATCAAATCAAATATAGAGTCTCGAATAGTGTTGAATGAGAATAATATAGAAAGCGTCACCATCCCTTTCTGGACATTATACCGCAACCCGCTTCCGCTCCTGCGGAACATCATGCTGAATCATGGTGAACGTGTAAGGATCAAAACGCCTTGGCCTGTGTATTTGATCAATGAACCGGAGCTTACCTATCACATACTTAAGCAGACCAATTTTTTGTTTGATAAGTCTGTTTTGAATTATACGCTTCTTGGTAATTTAGTTGGTCGCGGGCTCGTGACGAACCAGGGACAGGCGTGGAAAGTCACTAGAGATATAGTCAAACCGTATTTTAATCACAATCATATCGATGAGCTCGGGGGCGCAGTGACTCGTGTACTCAGGCGGGTGACTGAGAAATGGGACAAGATCAAGGGTACCGGAGAGACCGTAGATGTGTCGATAGAAATGACACAGCTGGCTTTTGATATCATGGCGCAGTTTATTTTTGGATCAAAAACAGCCGAAAGCCCCGTCAGCCTGATTACCGAACTGGAGAAGTTGGATTTTACGACCAAAGAAGGAATTTTGCTGGTTTTTAAGTATTTTCCCATGCGCCGGCAGCAGGAGATCTTCTCAGTTCACAAGCAACTCGATGCGTTTCTCATGGAGTCGGCGCGGCAAAGTGACTTAAACGGAAGCGATTGTGTGTATCGCGCGATGAGGGCCGGGTTGAGCGAAAAACAACTTAAGAATGAACTAAAAACATTGCTTTTTGCCGGGCATTCAACGATTGCGAATCTGTTGACCTGGTGTTTATACCTGTTGGCGCTGGAAGAGCGGCATGCGGCCAATATTTATCATGAAGCCCATGCCCACTTTTCATCGGAGAACGGCACAATAGAAGAGACTACTAAATGCCTTCCTTGCACCGCCAATTTCATCAAAGAGACACTGCGGCTTTTTCCGCCGGTATGGATGCTGCCGCGAAGATGTATTCAGGGACATGAATTCGGTAATTTTTTCTTCAAAAAGTATGCGGTCTATTGGGTGGTTCCCTGGACGCTGCATCGCAATCCGAATTATTGGAAAGATCCGGAGGCGTTTTTGCCGGAACGTTTCGTCTCATCGGATAATGACAACTTCTGCAACAAGGCATATATCCCTTTCAGTACAGGACCACGCATGTGCCTGGGTAAACAGTTTGGGATAACAGAGTCAGTATATATCTTGGCGAGTCTGGCTAAGAAGTATCGTTTTGTGGTATCCGGTAATCGAGAAATTGAGTTTTATTCGATGATCTCCATCAAACCGAAGCATCGTGTAAGGCTGATGATCCAGTAAACTTTTCCGCTAAGCAGATCTGAATCATGTCTCTTCGAGTATCGCGGGGTCTGGAGACGCGTATCATCATGACTCTCGCAGGTGTTTGTCGGTCTGCGCAGATAACTGGCAGTCTTCCGAGAGGGTCTGGGCTGTACTTTGAGGTCGGGCACCGGGAAGACCACGGTGCGGAAACAATCGGAGATGCGAATCGAAAGGGTCAGGGTCGATTGAACAGTGCTATGTGGGCCGGAAGAGCAGCCTTTTCATAACTTCGGGATTTCAGTAACCCGACATTGCCAAAATAGGTGGGGCGGTTCCTGCGCTTCACCCGCGGCATTAGCCCTTCCTTGGACGTCACGTCAGTATCGATAGCTGACGCCCTTGAGCTCCCGGTTCCCGAGCTCCTAACCCTACCTTGCCGTTTCGACATCGAAGACCAGGCTGCTGTTGGAGGGTCTTGAACCTACAAGCGGCAGCCCGGTCCTCTGCTGCTACCAGTACCGCGTGTTCAATGGTTTTCTCTGGGTGTTGACATACTAAATAAAGTATATATACTATTAGCTATGTGGAAGATTTACGAGCACCGGAGGGTTGCGAAGCAGGTGAAGATGCTCCCAGATGACATGCTTAAGCGTTACGAGAAATGGAAAGACATCGTAATGCTTTCCGGTTCCGAAGGCTTGCGGTTGATCATGGGTTTCCACGATGAATCCCTGCGAGGGGAATGGAAAGGGTGTCGATCATCGTGTCTAGGCGTTAAATACAGGGTCATCTATAAAGTAGTGAAAACCCAGATTCTTGTTCAGGTGATGAGTCTGACACCTCACGATTATCGGAAAAAACTGAAATGAAAGAGTATCGCCGCGCAAAAAGGACAATCGACGTATCGGTGGGTGAATCGGTGCGGATCATCCGGGAACTGCAGGGGCTTAGCCAGAACGGACTGGCCGAGCTGACCGGTATTCCGCAGTCCACCATTTCGGCCATTGAGAATGACCGGGTGCAGCTGGGAGTGGAGCGGGCCAAAGTGCTGGCAAAAGCCTTGAAGTGTCATCCGGCTGTACTTGTCTTTCCAGGCTGGGAAATAAAGCAAGACACGGCAGCCTAACAGCAAACGCCTAGGAGTGGCCGAATCCTTTTTTTACTCATGCTGTAGCGATATACAAAACAGTGAGACCTGCTTCGCAATGGTAGCTGCTATCAAAACAGTCTCAGCGGTAATTATGCTTGTGGCGTTTTTTCTGCCGCTTTCACAGTGTCATCTGGTCGAACCTATTGAAGTCAAAACTATCGAAGGGAGTAAAATAATTATAGAAAATGACGAAAACGCGAGCGAACCTAAAGAAATAGTCATTCAAGCGTCGGAGTCTTTCGAAGTCGACAGCCTTGACAGTTGGCTGGTTCTTTTGGCATTTTTCTGGCCGACAGTGCTCACAGTATTTTATGTGGTTTCGAGAAAGCGGATGACCCACGTCGTCCGAATTGTTGAGCCCTTATTTTGTGTACTGACGGCTTATTTTATCGGCCAGGCCTTATTGCTCGGTGAAATATTGTACGGTGGCTATATTTGGGCCGGCGCGATCTCGATTTATTTCATTGCGGCTGTTGTTGACTCAATCAAATCTTTCAGGTATCTGAGGAGCCAATAGGTTCAAAGTCGACGAAAAAAGTGAGAAACAAGGTCAGACCTGAGTAATGGAGTTATGATGGGTAGTAGCCGACAGACTGGCCTCTTTTGCACACGGTAACAAGATAGCCATGACCACACTGTACCTGATGACGATTGTGCTGGTGCTGTTGTTACTGGCGATTTTTAGCCTGCCATTGTCACACTGGCTGCGGCTACCGTATACCTCGACGCTGGTGATCGTCGGTTTCGTAGGTTCCGAGATCGTTGTCCTTCTCGGCGGGGATACCGGTGTTCGCGCCGGCAGCTTTCACGATTTGATCTTTTTCGTGTTTCTTCCGATCCTGGTGTTTGAAGCCGCCTTTCGTATCAATATTCAGTTGCTGCGGGAAAATCTGCTACCGATTCTGTTTCTGGCTACCGTTATCATGCTGGCCTCGGCACTGTTGACGGGGCTGGGTGTTTATTATGGTATCGCTCACCCCACCGGTTTTCCGTGGATTGCGGCCTGCATTACCGGTGCGCTGCTCGCGGCCACTGATCCGGTCGCCGTCATTGCCCAATTGAAAACCCTGCGTGTGCCCAAACGTCTCAGTATCCTGATCGAGGGGGAGAGCCTGTTCAACGACGCCACCGCCATCGTGTTGTTCGGTCTGTTTGTCAGTATCGCCCTGGCACCGACCGCCGAGGCAGACATTCCCGGAATGGTGCTGCGATTCCTCGTGGTCTTTTTTGGCGGCGCCGCCATCGGCGTGGCCGTGGGCTGGGTGGCGGCGCTGCTCATAAAAGCAATACCCGACATCAATACCCGGGTCGGGATAACGCTACTCGCCGCCTATGGCGCCTTCCTGATTGCCGAGGCAGGACTGCATGTCTCCGGCATCATGGCGACCCTGGTCAGTGGTATCATGCTCGCCCGGCATTGCAGTCGCACGCTCGATTTGCCATCGCGCCAAACGCTGGATGTGTTGTGGTCGGTTTCGGGACATCTCGCCAATGCCTTCGTGTTCTTGCTCATGGGCATCACCATCACCGTGGCCATGTTCCAGGAGCGCTGGTTGGCCATGCTTATCGCCATTGGTGCGGTGTTTGTCGCACGGCTGCTGAGTGTCTATGGTGGTCTCGTCGTCATCAAGCCGCTAATAAAGCAGCCTCTGGATGCACGCTATCCGCCGGTGATCGTGTGGGCCGGACTGCGCGGTTCGGTGGCGCTGGCGCTGGCGTTCTCGATTCCGCTCGAACTCAGCTACTGGTGGACAATCCAGTCTATCGCCTTCGGTGTCGTGCTGTTCTCAATATTCCTGCAGGCACCAACGACGGCGTGGTTATTGGCCCGCCTCGGTCTTGCCGCCGGAAAATAGGTTTTGCGTCGTTCTGACCGGACCACGTCAGGTAATTCAAGCTTCATCAAGAAATAAGCAGGCGATCAAGGAGGTTGAGTCCTTGATCGCCACGAGCCATTGTTTGCTGCGACCTTACAGCTTTCGCAATTATTCCAGGTCCGTTGGATCGTTGAACAGCACCGGAAGTTTTATGCTGCCATGCCCGTTTTGCGGAAAATTGGATGCGGTCGAATCACCGGGGTTAAGGTTGGATGCCGTATCGTCAGGTGGAAACAGCACCAGGGATTGCAGGAATGCGATTACCCTGCGTTTGTCAGCGTGTGTTAACGAATGATACTCATCGCGCGACATGCTGGCATCACCACCGTGTCGCAGGATCACCTCATTGAGGTTGATGCTACGGCCATCATGTCCATACGGCGCTGTTGAACCAACGCCCCACAAGGGTTCGGTCATGAACTCCTTCTGAAACGTCCCGTCAAATTTGCGTTCCCAGAAATTCTGACCCAAATCATGACGCTTGAAGTCGGCATAAATGCCTTCAACCATAAATGAACCGCGGACAGGTAATTTCTTGGTCGGAAAATGCGATCCATCGTCTACTTCCCTGAACAGCGGCGTGGCTGTTGCAAACAGATTATTGAATATGCCGTGCGTCGAATCATAAACGGTTGCGACATCCGCGACACGACGATCACGATTAATCAGCAAATCGGGAATATGGCAACTGGTGCAACCAATGGTGTTAAAGATCTGCTTGCCAGCATTAGAAAAATTTGTTTCCCGATAAGTGGCTGGCCTGAAGTAGTTGAGCAGATAAAATTCCATGTGATCGATCAGAGCGGTGGGGATCTCGTTAGACTTGCCGTCGCGATCGGGATCATCAGAGCGTCCATGTGCCGGCGGCGCCTGGATGGAATCTATTGAACCGCTGAGGAACATGCCGGAAGGCGTACGGATATCGGCACCACGACTTGCCCTGTCCAGGTCGCGATCCGGGGATTCCAGCCCCATTTCGTCACTGAATGCGCCGACAACGAACTCCCGGATCGAGATCGTGCGCCCTTCGTGGAAGAAGGGCCGTACCCGCAAGTCACGATTCACCCCGGTGACAGCGGAGCTGTCCACGGAGCCATCAGGGTATGCGGTGATGCTGCCGTAGTCAATGCCTTTACTCGTCAGTTGCGCACTGACCGGGGCATAACGATATCTTGCCCTATCGATTGCGCGGTCACGAATGGCGCGAAGCTTCCGGGTGATTTCATCAGCCAGCATTTCCACCAGACCCAAGCCGAACAAATGCGGTGCATCGCGGCTGTCCGGCTGGGTAAACACATCACCGCCAAAACCCGCGCTGCCTTTGGGGCGGCCATGGCAAGCCGCACAACTGTCGGCAAGACCGGCACCGAGTGACGCATCATTGGCAATATCACCGATACCGTCATCGGTGCGCGGCCCGAGCCCCTGTGCGAAGGTAAATTTGCGTTGGAAGATTTGTCGTCCTCTTCGTATGGCACGGAAGGGATCACGCTTTATGATAAAACGGGATGAGTCGGGTGTATTGACATCAGCGCGACCTGCACCGATTTGCTGTTCCAGGGACTTCTGAATACCGGCATTAATGCGATTGGGGGTTTGCGTAATATCGGTCAACTCGGCAGTGGCAGAGGATAAGAAAAGCCACGATAGTGTACAAGTTGCCAGGAATGTCAGACCTGTTGTCCTTGTCTCCATATTCATAACAGCCTCCTTGGTACCACAGCATACTCGGCACCTCAAAAGCACCCCTGTTATTGGCGACATACAATAGACATTGCTCCTTCATATCAGTAATCTTAGACCACCACGATGAAATAGCCTCTGTCATCGTATACCGGATCAGATATACGGATAGCAGTCTCTAACAAACGGTATCATCCCTATAAATTGTAGGACATGCCGGGGAAACACCAGAAAGACGGATAAGTGTGGCCGTTGAGATTACACTTGACGTGTGTTTTGCGGATAGATAACGAAACGCTAATTCAAAACTTCAAAGAGCGCTCGACGGATGAGCAGCTAGAGCTGCACGCGGCGGGGACTCTTACCGACATGGCCTGTGAGATCCTAGAGAATAAACTTAGAGCAAGGAGTTATTGCCAATAAGAACGAGGGACCGTTATGCTTGAACACATAAAACTGCTGTTCCATAAGGGCTCAAGCAGAGGCGACCAGCCCGATGAGTCGGTCATTGTCGCGGCGATAGAACGCGTCGTAGACGGCACGGACCCGCGATTACGGCTGATTGGCGGCTACAAGAGAAAATTGCGAAAAGCGGTGACACGTGCGCTGGCGTACACCCACCGGCTCGTGGAGACCATCCCGCCGCCGGTGGAGATGGGCAGAAAGACATTTGCAAAGGATCCGTATGTCTACGCGTTTTTTGCCTCTACCGAGCGATTGCAGGAGGTATTCAGTCACAGCAGGTCTTTGAAGGAATTCTTTCAGCGTCCGGAGAATACCGCCTTAAACGAATGCTATGCCTTTCTGATCATGGAAAAACAGGAGAAGCGCATATTCGGGGTGGAGATGGACGGGGAGATTGTGAAGCGGGACGTACCCCAGATCGCTGTTAATTTCTCAGGCCATCGACTGATCGCACCGGGTGCCGCCGAAGCGGCTACGAGACAGGAACTGAGAGAACGCGCGTTTAATCAACTGGTCGAATGTGCACTGGAGAAGATCCTTTCGCTTCGGTCACGCAAGCAAGAACTCGAAAAGCAGCGCAACCTACTGAAGGTTAAGCTGAGAATGCTCAGGACCGAACACCGTGGGTTGGAATCGCGGGTAGATGAGGAGATCGCGGACAACAGCGCTGTAGTAGCCACCCGACGGCAACTGGCGGACATCGAGCAACAGCTACAGGACTCCGTGGCGGATCTTAGGACGTTGGATGATTATATCCACCAGGTGAGCAAAGTGTTGAATCATCCAAAAGATTATTTGCGGTTGAAAAAGACAAGCATGCAGTTCAACAGAATGGGAATCAAGCTGGACAAAAGTAGCTCGGGACAGGGTGAAGAGATTATACTCGTCGAGCTCGAACTGGGGCAGCGTGGACGAGCTAGGACAGCGGTTGGAGTCCTGGTAAGATATCCCAGGGACGAGTTGATGCCAACAAAGCACTATCTGGAAAAAGTGGAACGCTATGTAAGCTCAAGTCGGTGATTGATTATGGAGGCAAGAAGGAAATCGCTAAACCTAGCTCGAACGGCAAGTTGTCTTTCTGGTTCTACCGTGAAGCATATTACGCCTCGCCGATCGACTGTTGTGACGCTGGTTTCGTCGATTAGTTCGCTTCTTTTTTGGCTGACTGGTAATGGCGCACTCGCCGCTGAGCTTTATTATATCGATGCGCATAGCCAGATCGATCAGTTCGTCGCGCCGGATGCAGTCATTCAACGTATGGATGAAGCCGGTATATATAGGACAATACTTGCAGCAAGAGGCAAACGGCGTCCCAGTGAGATCGCCGATTTTGCAGACAGATATCCCGAGCGTATCGTACCGGCAGTACGGACAAAAGGTAGGGACTATAAAAACAATAATGAAAAATTCTACAGGAAGCTGCAGAGGCAAGTCGATAGCGGTCGCTTTCATGCCATGGCCGAAGTTTTGCTGTACCACGCCCAAAAAGGGGATGTTGCGCCGGAGGTCCGCGTGTACCCGGACGATGCCCGTGTGCAGGCAGCGCTCGATGCGGCTGTCGCCAATGCGTGGCCATTCGTGGTGCACATTGAATTCGCCGCCTTAAGTGGCCGCAAGCGAAAAAAATTCATGGACGGTCTGGGAAATATGATGGCAGCGCATCCACAGCATCCGTTCCTGCTGATTCATATGGGGCAGCTGGGTGTCGCCGATGTCAGAAGGTTGATCGAAAGACATAACAATATCTATTTCCTGACATCCCATGCAAATCCTGTTACCGCGCAACGTTCCAAGCAGCCGTGGGTGAATCTGTTCCAAGGCGACATGCTGGCGCCACAATGGAAAGCACTCATAATCGAATATCCCAAACGTTTCGTCTTTGCGCTTGATAATGTTTTCGCCCTGCACTGGCAAGAAGAGGCTCCACGTGTCATGGAATACTGGAAAGGGGCCATGGCCGGGTTACCTAAAGATGTTGCGCAGGCCGTTGCCCATGGAAATGCCGAGCGTCTGTGGGGCCTGCCGCCCAAGGCAAGCAAATAGGTCCATATTCCCCTGACAACTTGTCGTATGGGTTCAGTCGGTGCAGACGGACATCGGTATTGCTGAGCATCGAGGGTGTGAGGCGCACAGCAAGGTAATGAGTGCCACGTTGGCGGCGTGAGGCCGGTATGCAGATTTCGGTAACGGCGTTTGGTTTTGGTTGTGCAATGCTGGCGCGGTCAGGTGGACCCGCTGCCCGGCAGTTCACCGGTGGTATTCTGCTGGCGTGGGTTGTACCATTTACCCTGATCGGCGTTACCCCAGTCAATGATCGGTTGCCGGACCCGACATTGGAAGACAACATTCCCGGTAAGCACTTAGTCTGTCAGGGAACAGAGAACCCAAATCCAATCATAGTTGCGATTTTGCTGTGCCACCGCCACACCGGTGGCGCGAGGTAACGGAGGGAGTATGAGAAGCCCACTGAGATTGACGCTTGTAATGATCTGTCTTGCAGCCGTGCCAAATGTTTCCTCGTGCGCCGGATGGGATCCCGAGAAACCGGAGAGAGAGCAAGAAAAGGTGGCCGAGACGATCGCCGCGTTCAAGCAACGGGATCCCGGTATGAAAACCTTCTTCAACAATGCCTATGGGTATGCGGTGTTTCCAACCGTCGGCAAGGGGGCGATGGGCATCGGCGGGGCCTACGGCAAAGGAAGGGTCTACGAGAAAGGGCGGATGATCGGGACGGTGCAACTGACGCAAGTGAGCTATGGCTTCCAGCTGGGAGGCCAGGCCTACAGCGAAATCATTTTTTTCCAAAACCGGAAGGCGATAGATCGCTTCAAGAGCAACCGGTTGGAATTCTCGGCGCAGGCGTCGGCGGTCGCGGTCACCGCGGGCGCGTCCGTGGATGCCGCGTACGAGCAAGGGGCGGCCGTGTTTACCATGGCCAAGGGCGGTTTGATGTACGAGGCGGCAATCGGCGGGCAGACCTTTACGTTTCACCCGATCAAATAGACGGGGGCGCGGTTCCGTCGCCGCTGTTCAGCGGCCGTCAGCCGGTGAAGTCAGGCAGCAAACAGTCTAGAACATGTCTCAAAATCAGAATTGCTCAGCAACCCTTCACGCCCTGGAAGCAACGCAAAGAACGCCAAGGCGCAGAGGACACAAAGGATACTTCAAAATAAAACGTTTTTGCTTTCTTCGCGTACTTTGCGCCTCCGCGACCTCTGCGTATATTCCACAGCACCAGGGGACGGAAGGTATTTTGAGATAGGTTCTAGTCGTAAAACTTGATATACGTCTGAACGCCAAAGTAGGAAAATTTGACCGATCTGATGAAGTCGATGCCGGGATAATCGGTTTGGTCTTCGGCGTCGATCTTGACCAATATACCGTCGAGCCCGGCTCCAACGGCGACATTTTTCCAGCCCCGGTATTCCAGTCCGAGTCTTGTATTGGCAATGCGGCCCTCGAAATCCCCAAGCTTCAGGTACATCATGTCAAGGCTTTGCATGAGGTGCCACTTCGGTGCGATCGCCAGGTCGAAGCCCAAACTGATCACGGACAGCGGTGCCGTAATATCTTCCGCGATACCCTCCTTATTGAGCTCGCGGACACCGAATCTGATCGGCATGACATACAAGCCGCCCCCGAGGTTCAGGTCAATCCGATCATCGAGGAAATATGAGTAGCGATATTTCAAGCTGTAGATATCGAAGTCAAAAATACTGCTGACAGTCGCACCGGCACTAATGGTGCCGCCGCCCAATTCCAGGGGCAGGTCTATGGTTTCATCCAACGTGTTTACGGAATCACGATCGAAGCCGAACCAGCTGAAATCCATGCCGTGCCGGCGACGTTTGCCGAAGCGGAACCCGGCATCTATTCTGAATGCCGTATTCGCTGAGTCCAGACCCAGGAATTCTTCCACATTAAGATGGGATTCAGGGTCGTCAAGGAACAAACAAAGCGGTACCGCGGTGTCGGGCTTGATCAGTATTTCATGGCGAAGCGGCTGGCGTAACGCGGATACCGACACGTGCTCGTATCACAAAAATGATTGAGCTCGAGCCCATCTGTTTGGGTGACAACGGTCTCGCGCGGGCGCTTGTGTGTGTCGATAGGTATGTCGTTTGTGCGTTGCCGTAGGTGTGGGTCCAGCAATGCTGGCTCGAGGAATCGGGTGGGACGAGCTGCGGTCGCGACCCCGACAGCGCCGTCCGCAAGGTTTAAATTAAGAGTCATTCCCGCGACTAGTGCAGGGCGTGGCGCTTATACCAGGAAATCAAATTTGATGGCAATAGCCAGTGATACCGTTAATACTGAAAAAACTACCGTCTGTCGGTTTTAATGGCAGCCTCGGGAGCATAGTCTCGAGGCATAGTCTAACTTATTGAATGGGGTAGTTTTCTATAAACAAATGCACGGATCGAAAGGAGCATACCCAATGGCAAGGATAAAAGGATGTCGTTCAGCGCCTGCGATACTGTTGCTTTTGTCAATTTCAATCGCAGCTGCTGATCCCATAAACGAAAGCAGTACTGACAATCAGGGCTTAAAGAAAGTCAGTTATCAAACCACGGATGTCCTTCCAACCCCCGGGGCCGCCCTGTCAGCGGGCGATACCTATATTTTTTCAGCACCTCCCCGGGAAACGGCCGAAGCCGGCCAGCAAAAATACGGGCCTGTCGCGGAGTACTTGACCAAAGTACTTGGGAAAGAGGTCGTCTACCAGCACCCTGGGACGTGGGGCGTGTATCGAACCGCGATGACCAGCGGTGAGTACGACATCGTCTTCGACGGTCCGCATTTTAACAGCTACAGAATGGAGAAATTGAACCACAATATACTCGCCAAAATACCCGGCGAGTTCTTTTTTGTGGTTATCGTGCGTAAGGATGACGACCGCTTTACACAGGTAAGTGAATTAGCCGGGCGCACGTTCTGTGCTCATGCACCGCCGAACCTGGGGACGCTGACATTGCTGGGGCAGTTTTCCAACCCATCCCGGCAGCCCGTCATCCGTAACACCAAGGGCTGGAAGAACATTTACCAGGGTCTCATCCAGGGTAAATGTCAAAGTGCCGCGGTGCCCCTCGCAAATCTCAAGAAGTACGACCCGACCGGTGCCCACGCGAGAGTGTTATTCAAGGCAAACGCGCTGCCGAATCAGGCATTTTCGGCCGGTCCCAGGGTAACGCCCGAAGACCAGCGGAAAATCGCCGAGGCGCTGACGGCCGCCGATGCCGCGCTCCCAACGGAAAACCTAAGGAAGACGTACGCGGTAGGCGATGCCTTCGCCATGGCGACCAACGACGAATACGTCGGGGTGTCGAACTTCCTGGCGAATGAATGGGGATACTATTAAAGGGACATCGCTTAAGGGACGTAATAAAAGGACTTAGTTAAAGGGACTTAGCGCACCTCGTAACACCTCAGGGACGCAGGGAAGCATTATCATCAGAACAGAAGGGATCCGCAGGACGCAGCAATTAGATGTTTGTGCGACGGTGAAGTGGCTTTAGTCTTAAACCCGTGGGTCGACGGCGCAAGGAGCGCGCCGGTCGGTCCGCGGGTTTCTTATTTCCGACCGTCGCAATTTGAGTCTCTGAAGGTCACGTTGCGACATCTGTTTTGACACAATACCTTTAACGAGCGTAACACCGGCGTGTCCGCCAATGCCTGCCGGGGCAGTTCCATCCAACCGATACCCTAAGCAGGTGCCTGAGGTTTGGTGACTGTGATCACATCATCCAGGGTGATGATCAACGAGACCGCCAGGTCATGGTCATCTGCGCGAACGTTATCCATGATTTGCCGTTGGGAAACGGGAATGTGACTTTGGGCAGCGGGGAAAGGGCTTGGATAAATCCAAAAAAGGCGAAGGGGCAGGCGGTGAAGACCGATGCAGCCGTGGCCACCGCTTGCCCCTTTTGGATCGATTGTCCGCCTGTCTTGACGGGCTGTTACAGCGTCGGGTCGTAGGGCATCATCCAGTTGGGGATAAATTCAAAGTCAACGCCCGGAAAAACCATGTGCGCGTCTTCAGGATGCGGGCCGCCATCCAGGGTGAACCAGCTCGTCGCGGCGTGGCGGAGCCAGACGACTTTGGCCGGGTGAAGCGATCCATCGTCTACCGCGACGAGCTCGTGGTAATGGACAAATCCTTTGTTATAGAACCCGGTTGCCTTGACCTCCGACCAGGTGTCGATGACGCCTATCACGGTGTAGAGCAACGCACCGTCCGTCGCATCGGATGCCCACCATTTCTCCGCGCCGAAGGGACCGGTATTGAAGTGTTTGCCGAGGATCCTGTTCTTAGCCACCTGCACCCAGTAATGCCCCGGGATATCGGTGGCGCCGTCGGGCCCATCCGGCGCGCCGGCCAGGTAATAATCCTTGCCGTCGACTTTCAGCTTGATGCCGTGGACAAACGCGACGTCGTTGTCTTGCGCCGCTGCATGGCCGCCGGCGGGCATCGATACAGCGGCGATTGCCATCACTATCAGATGACGACGCAGGAAGTTGCTTTTCAACATTGGGTCCTCCTTTTCCTAGTGTTGCCGGCCGCCTCGCGGGGCGACCGAACGTGGAGTTAATTTTGATTGGCTTTGCAAAGAAATGTTCCGTGCCCGTTGGCGGAGACGGACAGTGTGGTGCAACAACACAACGTCCGTTAGAATTAGCTTTTGCTTATCGGCTGCCGTGATCAACGGTCGGCCAACCGGTTTCGCGGAATTCAAACACATTCCTGGTAAGCGTTTTCTTAAACTCGATAATATTAATCTGCCATTTGGGCAGTTCCGGCTTGTCAGGCTTGCTGGGCCTTTGGCAGAATCGCCCAGGCGGCGCAACATGCCGGTTTGAACCTGCTTGCGGCATCGGGTGCGGTACAGTGCAGGCGTTGACGGCAGCGGCAGGGTAGGGAGGCCCGCGCGCCTTATACTCTCAACAAAACAAGGTAAATGGAGGAGTGCCATGCAGCAGCTCAGCGAAGAAGAACAGCAGAAAATACTGGAAAGCCCTCCCAAGGGAACCCTGGCGGTTATTCTGGTCTACGCCGCGATCTTCATCGTCACCTGGTTATTTTTGTATTTTGGCCGTTTCCTGGCCCACGGTCCGGTGAATTGAGGTGCGGTCATGATACACATCGATCCTTGGGAGAAGACCTGGGTCTATATTGTTGGCTTGTTGATAGTGGTGATGCTGGGCTCCATCTTGTACACGGCGTTTGCCAACAGCATTCATCCACCGAGCAATGTGGAGACCATCGATTCGGCGAGCCTGCATCTGAGCAAGGAGTTCGCCGAAGACAACCTTGGGGTCAAGACCCGTGCTGACGGTTCGGTGACGGTCACCATGGTCGCGGCGCGTTATGGATTTTATCCGCAACGCATCGAGGTCCCCGCCAACACGCCGATCCGGTTTCGCATCGCCTCACTCGATGTGGTACACGGGCTGCACATACCCGAGACCAATCTCGCCACCATGGTGATCCCGGGGTTCGTCTCAGAGGTCAACACCACCATACCCAAACCGGGCGAATACCCGTTGTTCTGCAATGAATATTGCGGTCTGGGACACCATTACATGTGGAGCCGCGTCACCGTGACTCCCGACACCACCACGAACTGACCAGCAGGGGGCCATAATAGATGAATAACAATGCCAAGCCCGTTGGGCTCGCGCTGACCCATATGTGGGTCGCTTTTGCCGTGTTTCTGCTGGCGGCCGTGTTGGGTTTCTACCAGGTGCTGGAGCGCGCCGAGCTGATCCCCGCGCTCACCTGGGATGAAGGCTACTATCTCTCCGTGACCGCCCACGGCGTGATCATGGCCTTCGTGTTCACGACCTTTTTCATTGTCGGCTTCGGTTATTACACCGCCGCCACCAGCCTGGAGCGGTCGCTGTGGAATCCGCCGCTGGCCTGGGCCGGCTTCTGGACCATGATGCTCGGCGTGCTGCTCGCGGTCTATGCGCTGTTTACCGGCCAGGCCACGGTGCTCTATACCTTCTACCCGCCGATGACGGCCCACTGGACCTTCTACGTCGGCGCGGCCCTGCTGGTCGTGGGTTCCATCGCCTGGATCGTGATTATGATCGTGATGACCTGGCAGTGGAAAAAGGACAACCCGGGCCAGCCGGTGCCCTTGCCCATGTTCGGTACCACGACCAATGCCATCCTGTGGCTGTGGACGCTGATCGGCGTGGCGGTCGAGGTCGTGTTTCAACTCATCCCGCTGTCGCTCGGCTGGGTCGATACCGTCGATGTGGGCCTGGCGCGCACGCTGTTCGCCTGGACCCTGCATCCCATCGTCTATTTCTGGCTGATCCCCGCCTACCTCGCGTTATACATGTTCGTGCCCAAGGCGGCGGGCGGGCGGTTGTTCAGCGATGAGATGGCGCGCGTGGCCTTTATCATGCTGCTGATCTTCGGCCTGCCGATCGGCTTCCACCATCTTTATATGGATCCGTTCCAGGCCGCGGGCTGGAAGCTGCTGCACGGCTTCGGCACCTTCATGGTGGCGATCCCGACGCTCATCACCGGATTTACCGTGATCGCCTCGCTGGAGCTCGCCGCCCGTCTGCGCGGCGGCAAGGGGCTGTTTGGCTGGCTCAAGGCGCTGCCGTGGAACAATTCCATGGTCTTGGCGGCGGTGCTGGCGCTGTTATTGCTGACCGCCGGCGGTTTCGGCGGCATGATCAATGCCAGCTATGCCATGAACGCCATGGTGCATAACACCGCCTGGGTCCCCGGTCATTTTCATCTCATCTTCGGCGGCACCACGGTCATCATGTATTTCGCCATCGCCTATTACCTCTGGCCCAGTCTGACCGGCAAGACGCTGTATTCCGAGCGCATGGCGCGCACCCAGCTGTGGCTGTGGTTCATCGGCATCCTGGTGCTGACGCTGCCCTGGCACGCCCTCGGTCTGATGGGTCAGCCGCGGCGCATCGCCTCCATCCCCTATGACACGCCGCTGGTGCAGGCCTGGGACCCCTACGAGTACGGCATGGTGCTCGGCGGCGTCATCATGACGATCGCTGCCGCGCTCTTTGTGTGGAACCTGTTCATGACCCATCGCCGGGGCGCGGCGGCGGGCCACCGCGAGGTCGAGTACGCGCAGCCGGTGCATCCGGTGCTCAAGCTGCCGGGGCCATTGAACGGCTTCGCGCTGTGGAACTGGATCCTGGCGGTCTACATGATCGTGGATTTCGGCGCGCCGCTGCTGCAGTTCTTTTTCATAGAAACCTTTGATGCGACAAGCTGGGGGTGGTGATCATGAAGCGTTATATCGTAATGGTGCTCGGCGTCCAACTCCTGCTCGGCGCCGGCATGGTGCCCGGCGCGCCCTCATCGCTGGTGGCCTTCACCCCCCAGATCCGCAGTCTGATCGCCAGCGGCGACCCGGCGCGTGGTAAGGACAAGGCGGCAGGCTGCGTATCCTGCCACGGCGCCCAAGGAATCGCGGAGAACGCGGCGTTTCCCAGCCTGGCCGGGCAACGCGCGGATTATCTGTACAAGCAGCTCCGCGACTACAAAGACGAGAAACGCGTGAACCCCCTGATGGCCGCGTTCGCCCAGCCCCTGAACGAGGAGGACATGGCCGACATCGCCGCCTGGTATGCCAGCCAGCCGTTGCCGCCGGCCAAGCCCGCGGACGACGACCTCGGCGCGGCCACCACCCTGGTACGCCGCGGGGACGGCAAGCGGCTGATCCCGGCCTGTGCCGCCTGTCACGCCGCGAACGGCCGGGGCCAGGCGGTGGCGGTCCCGGCGCTGGCGGGCCAGAACGCCGCGCACCTCGGGCAGACGCTACAGGCCTACAAGCGCGGCACGCGCGCGAATGATGTCTACTCGGTCATGCGCAACATCGCCCGGGCGTTGTCCGGGGAGGAGATCGCGCAACTTGCCAAATATTATGAATCTCTGGGTGAATAGGCCCGTCGTCCGCTTATCGCGCGGCCAGTCCTGGGCGACCCGGCGCTGACGTATGCCCGGTGCCGCGCAACAGTGCTTCCACTGTGAGTTGCCGGTGCCGGCGGGCGGGCGCTGGACAGCGTCGGTGCTGGGGCGCCGCTACGCGTTCTGCTGCCCGGGGTGTCAGGCCGTGTGCCGCGCCATCGTCGACGCCGGCCTGCAAGACTATTACCGGCACCGCGAGCGGGCCGCCGGCCCGCCGGCCGCCTCGCCGCCTGACACAGGCCCGGCGCTCGCCTTGTATGACCGCCCCGAGATCCAGCGCAGTTTCGTCCGGCGCCATGAGGGGGGCCTCGAGGCGGCGCTGATCCTGGAAAACATCCGCTGCGCGGCCTGCCTGTGGCTGAATGAACAGCATCTGCGCCGCCTGCCAGGGATGCTCGATGTGCAGATCGACTATGCGAGCGCGCGCGCCTGGGTGCGTTGGGACCCTGACCGCATCAAGCTGAGCGCGATACTGGGCGCGGTCGCCGAGATCGGCTACATCGCCCATCCCTACGACGCGACCCACCGCCGGCAGCTGCTCCGGGAACAAAAGCAGCGCAACGCCGAGCGCCTGATCTTCG
>CAMYII010000078.1:0-9209 GCA_947258385.1 Acidiferrobacterales bacterium | reverse complement strand
AGCGCCTGATCTTCGCTGGGTTGCTCGGCATGGCGGTGATGCATTTTTCGCTCGCCGGCTATCTGATGGGTCAGCCGGTTCCCGGCGAGGGGCTGCCGTTGTGGGTGCTCATCGGCCGCTGGACGGCGCTGTTGGCCACGACCACGATCCTGGCCTATCCGGCGCAGGAGTTTTTCCTCGGCGCCTGGCGGGCGCTGCGGCATCGCCGGCTCGGCATGGATGTGCCCGTCGCCATCGGGCTGGCCGCCGCCTATCTCGGCAGCCTGGTGGCCACGGTGCGACAGACCGGTGAGGTCTATTTCGATTCCGTTGCGATGTTCGTGTTTTTCATCCTGCTGGCGCGCAGGCTGGAGCTGCGCGGCCGCCTGGCAGCGGCCGGCGTCCTCGACACCCTGGCGCGGATCGTGCCGCGCACCGCCCGCCGGCTGGCCCGAGACGGGCAGGAGGAGACCGTCGCCGTGGTCGATCTGGCACCCGGCGACCGGCTGCGTCTGCGGCCGGGCGAGCGCGTGCCGGTCGACGGTATTCTGGAGGAGGGCGTCAGCAGCTTTGACGAGTCGGCGCTGACGGGTGAGGCCGCGCCGAGGCGGCGACAGGTCGGGGAGGCCGTTCCCGGCGGGTCGCGCAATGTCGAGCAAGCCGTGGTGCTGCGCGTGACCCGTAGCAGCGACGCATCGGCGATCAGCGTGGTACAGCGGCTACTGGGCCATGGCCTGCGCAGCCGCCCGCCGGTCGCCCTGCTGGCCGACCAGGCGGCCGCCTGGTTTGTGCGCGCTGTATTGCTCATCGCAGCGCTGACGGCCGGTGCCTGGCTGTGGCTCGAGCCGGAGGCGGCGCTGGCGAACACGGTGGCGGTGCTGATCGTCACCTGTCCCTGCGCGCTGGCGCTGGCCACACCGGCAGCGCTCGCTATCGGCGCCGGGCGTTTCGCCGCCTCGGGCGTGCTGCCGCTGCGCCTGGAGGCCGTCGAACGCCTTGCCCGATCCAACGCGGCGGCGTTCGACAAGACCGGCACCCTGACCCGCGGCCGGCTGCAACTCGTCAGCGTGCAGCCATTTGCCGGCCTGACCGAGGGGGAGGCGGTGACCTACGCCCGCGCGCTCGAACAGCACTGCGCGCACCCGATCGCCAAAGCCCTTGGGCGCGTGGAGGGCGCGAAGCCCATTAGCATTCGGGAACAGCGCCAGGTCGCCGGGGCGGGCGTGTCCGCTGTTATCGACGGGCAGCGCTGGACCCTGGGCAGCCCGGCGTTTGTGCTCGAAGGCAGCGCGCCCGAACCGGCGGCGCGGAGCGCCATCGACAGTGCAAGGGCGGCGGGACACACGGTCGTCGCGCTGGCGGACACGACCCGGCTCCGGGCGCTGTTCACCTTGCAGGACGAAATCCGTGCCGGTCTGGCGGAGTTGTTTGCCGATCTGCGCGCGCAGGGTCTCGTGGAGTTTGCGATCCTGACCGGCGACCACCGGGCCGCCGCGCAACGCCTCGCCGACACGCTCGGGATCCATGAGGTGCGCGCCGGCATGGCCCCGGATGACAAGCTCGACTGGATCAAGCACCGGCAGCAGGCCGGGCGCCGCGTCATGATGGTCGGCGACGGCATCAACGACGCGCCGACGCTGGCGGCAGCCAGCGTTTCGTTTTCGTTCGCCCACGCCACCGAGCTGGCGCAGTCCAGCAGCGACTTCATCGTGCTGTCGCAGGACATCGGCGCCATTGCCGCGGCCCGCCGGCTGGCGGTCGGTATCCGGCGTGTGATCTTACAAAATCTGCTGTGGGCGGCGTCGTACAATCTACTGGCGCTGCCGGCCGCTGCCCTGGGATGGATTCCGCCGTGGGCCGCGGCCATCGGCATGTCGCTGAGCTCGCTGCTGGTGGTCGCCAATGCCCTGCGGCTGCGGCATCAACGAGGCCTTAGTGCGACGACGACTGATAGGGCGCGTGAGCGGCTGGTGCCGGTCCTGGGACCTGGCCGGTGATACCAGCCGGGCGCGGCGGCCCGCAAGCGATGGCATGAACGTGACTGACGTTCTCTTGTCATCTTGTCGCCCTGTTTCATTGCCGGGTTGTTCTTTATTGTTGCATTCGTCAATTCCCCGGTCGGCCTCGGGGGAGAGTCATCGGCGCGGCGGAAGCGCGATGACGTCAATGCGCGGACCCATTCGATGGTCCTCGATTCAATGCCCTGAGAGAGGCGATTGAAGGCCAGTGATGGATTTCAGCGTTTATCAGTTCCTGGCCGCGCTACTCGCGATCACCCTGGGCGCGGTAATGCAGGCCGCCACCGGACTGGGTGCCGGGCTGATCGCCGTGCCGCTGCTGGCCTTGATCAGCCTGGAGCTGGTGCCGGGGCCTGTGATTTTCGCCAGCCTGATCCTGTCGTTTCTGATGGCCTGGGGCGGGCGTGAGTCCATTAATTTATCCAACATCGACAAGATCCTGTTGGGTCTGCTGGCAGGCATGGTCGCCGGGGCCTACGGTATCGCGATGCTGCCGCTGGAGAGTCTGGGTATTGTCTTCGGCGGGCTGATCCTGCTCGCGGTGCTCGCGAGCTTCGCCGGCCTCAAGCTCCGCCTGACACCGGCCAATCTGATCACCGCCGGCGCCCTGTCGGGCTTCATGGGCACGACCGCGGCGATCGGGGCCCCGGTGCTGGCGCTGCTTTACCAGCACGAAGCCGGCAAGACTCTGCGCGCGACCCTGGGCCTGTTGTATCTCGTGTCCTCCATCGTCATGCTGGCACTGCTGCACGTCGCCGGTCATTTCAGCCTGAGGGAGCTCGCGCTCGGCGCCTCCTTGATCCCGGGATTTCTGCTCGGGTATTTCCTGGCGGGCAATATTGCAGGCGTCCTCGATAAAGGCTATTCGCGCATCGCGGTGCTTTTGATCTCGTCGGCCAGCGCCGTTGCACTGATCGTGAAAAGCGTGGTCTAGCGAGTGCTGAGCCAGGCCCGGCGGAGGTCCTTGGTTTAATTGGTCTGCCCAAACGGCCATCGCAACCAAAATCGTGATATAACGCACGCCACGGATAACTGCACCAGAGGGAGCCATGAACGTTTTCATCTTTGATATCGAAACTGTCCCCGATGTGGACGCCGGGCGGCGGCTCTACGACCTGGAGGGTTTGGGCGATGAAGATGTGGCCCGGGTGATGTTCCAAAAGCGGCGCGAGCAGACGGGTGATTCGGAGTTCCTGCGCCATCACCTGCATCGCATCGTCGCCATCTCGGCCGTGTTCCGCCGGGGCGACACCGTGACCGTCTGGTCCCTGGGCGAGCCGGACTCCGACGAGGCGGACCTGGTGCGGCGCTTCTTCGACGGCGTCGACAAGTTTACGCCGACGCTGGTGTCCTGGAACGGCAGCGGCTTTGACCTGCCGGTGCTGCACTATCGGGCGTTGAAACACGGCATCGCCGCGCCGCGCTACTGGGATACCGGCGAGGATGACCGCGACTTCAAGTGGAACAATTATCTCAGCCGCTATCATGCGCGCCACACCGACCTGATGGACGTGCTCGCCGGCTATCAACCGCGCGCCGCGGCCGCGCTGGACGAAATCGCGGTACTGCTCGGTCTGCCGGGCAAGATGGGGCAGAGCGGGGCCCATGTGTGGGGGCAGTTTCAGGCCGGTGAGATCCTCGACATACGTAACTATTGCGAAACCGATGTGCTGAACACCTATCTGGTCTATCTGCGCTGGGAGTTGATCCGCGGCAATCTGAGCCAGGCCGCCTATGAGGAGGAGATCGGGCTGCTGCGCGATACCCTGCGGGCCGCGGGTAAACCGCATCTCGAGGCCTTCCTGCAAGCCTGGAACCCCACGCAGGTTTCCTGTTAACGTTTGCGCATGGGTACAAAGTGCGCTGAACAACGCATCGGCAACGCTGACCAGAGCTTGCCTTCAGCGGATGCGCTCGGGGTGCGGATCGATTCGCTCAACCATGACGGTCGCGGGGTCGCGCGGGTCGACGGCAAAGTCGTTTTCATCGACGGCGCGCTGCCGGGCGAGGATGTCCTGTTCCGCTATCGCAAGCGCCGCGGCAAATATGACAGCGGCGCCATTGTCGAGATCCTCAAGCCCTCGCCGGACCGGATCGTCGCCGCGTGCGCGCATCACGGGGTGTGCGGCGGCTGCAGCCTGCAGCACCTGCGGCCCGCGGCGCAGATCGCGGCCAAGGAACAGGTGTTGCGCGACGCCCTCACGCGACTGGCCAAGGTGCCGGTGGCACACTGGTTGAGTCCGGTGACGGGCCCGCCCTGGGGCTACCGCCGCAAGGCGCGCCTGGGGGCGCGGCTGGTGCCGAAAAAAGGGGGCGCGCTGGTGGGTTTTCGCGAGAAACGCAGCGCCTTCATTACCCCGCTTGAGGACTGCAAGACCTTGGATCCGCGTTTTGCCGCGCGGCTGCCGGACCTGCAGGGCCTGTTGTCGCAACTGTCGTGTCCCGACCGCATCCCGCAGATCGAAGTGGCGGCCGGTGACGACGCCGCCGCACTCGTCTTCCGGCACCTCGACCCGCTCACCGCGGGCGACGTGGAGCTGCTGCGCGCCTTCGGCCGCCGGCACGGTCTGCAAATCCATTTGCAGCCCAAGGGCCCGGACAGCATTCACGCCCTGTGGCCGCGGCCGGCGCCGATGCTGTCCTATCGTCTTCCGGAACACGACATCGAGATTCTTTTCCAGGCCACCGACTTCACGCAGGTGAACAGCGCGGTCAACCGCCAGATGGTGGACCAGGCCGTGGCCCTGCTCGACCCGCAGCCGCGGGACCGGATACTGGACCTGTTCTGCGGACTCGGGAATTTCACCCTGCCGCTCGCGCGGCGCGCGGGCCTGGTGCTCGGGATCGAGGCGGACGCGCGGCTCGTTGTCCGCGCCGAGCACAACGCGCGGCACAACGGCATCGAAAATGCCCGCTTCCGCGCGGCCGACCTCGCCGGCGCCGCCGCCTCCCGGTCGTGGGACGATTTCAACTTCAACAAGGTGCTGCTGGATCCGCCGCGCCCCGGGGCCATGGACGTCATCAAGCAGCTCCCGTCCGCGGGTGTGGAGCGCATCGTCTATGTCTCCTGCAATCCGGCGACGCTGGCCCGCGACAGCGAAGACCTGGTGCACATCAGCGGTTACCGGCTGTCGCAGGCCGGTGTCATCGACATGTTTCCGCATACCACCCACGTCGAATCGATCGCGGTATTTGACAAGACATGAGCGCATGTCAATGACGAGCCGCTACGCGATTACGGTGAAGATCCCCTCGCAGACACTGGTGCTGCGTGACGGCGCCGGCCAGACCGTGAAGGAATTCTCTGTCTCGACCGCGCGCAACGGGGCGGGGGAGATCTTTGGCAGCGAGTGCACCCCGCGCGGGCGTCACATCGTCCGCGCCAAGATCGGCGCCGGCCAGCCGCTCAATACCGTGTTCGTGGGGCGGCGCCCGACCGGCGAGAGCTACAGCCCGCGGCTGCGCAGGCTGTACCCGGAGCGTGACTGGATCCTGACCCGGATTCTGTGGTTGAGCGGGCTCGAGCCGGGCCGGAACCGCTTGGGCAATGTCGATACCATGCGCCGCTTCATCTACATCCACGGCGCACCGGACGAGGACCCCATGGGTGTCCCCGGTTCGCACGGGTGCATCAAGATGCGCAACCCGGATGTGATCGCCTTGTTCGATCTGGTCACGCCGGGCACCCCGGTCGACATCACCGGAGATCGCTGATGGCACTGGGTCCTGTCATGCTGGATCTCGCGGGCGGCACCCTGACGCCCGCGGAGCGCGAGTGGCTGCAACATCCGGTCGTGGGCGGCGTCATCCTGTTCAGCCGCAATTACGAATCGCCGGCGCAGATCGCCGCTCTCATACACGAGATTCATCGCCTGCGTGAACCGCATCTGCTGGTGGCGGTGGATCAGGAAGGCGGACGCATCCAACGCTTCCGCGAGGGCTTCACGCAGCTGCCTCCAATGCGCGAGCTGGGTTATCTGTATGACGATAACCGCAAACGCGGCAAACGCCTGGCCGAGACCTGCGGCTGGTTAATGGCATCGGAGCTGCGCGCGGTCGGGGTGGATTTCAGTTTTGCCCCGGTGCTAGACCTGGACCGCGGCATCAGCACCGTCATTGGTGACCGCGCCTTACATCGTGATCCGGACATCGTGGCCGATATCGCCCATTCGTACATGGTCGGGATGGGTCAGGCCGGCATGGTCGCCGCGGGCAAGCATTTTCCCGGGCACGGCGGCGTAGACGCCGACTCCCATCACATGCTGCCGGTGGACGAACGCGAGTATCAGGACATCTATGCCGAGGACATCGTCCCATTTGAGCGCATGATCCACTTCGGTCTGGCGGCGATCATGCCGGCCCACGTGCTGTATCCGCGGGTCGATGCGCAACCGGCCGGCTTTTCCCGTTTCTGGCTGCAAGAGGTGCTGCGGCGGCGATTGGGGTTCCAGGGCGCGATCTTCAGTGACGATCTGTCCATGGCCGGGGCGCACTCGGCCGGCGACATGCCGGCGCGGGCGCGGGCGGCGCTGGCCGCCGGCTGCGATATGCTCCTGGTGTGCAATGACGCGGGCGCGGTGGCCCGAATCCTCGATGGTCTGGAACCGGAGGTGAACCCGGCGCGCTCGCTGCGCTTGATGCGCCTGCACGGGCGCCACGAACTGGCGCGGGACGACTTACTTGCCGATGAGGCCTATCTCCAGGCCCGGCATATGGTATTGAGCATCGCTTAGCGTATAGAATAGCGCCCCCCCTGGGAACAATCCGCCACCGACAGCCAGCGCAAGTGCCCCGCATGCCCGAGATACGACCCATCGCACCATTGAAACAGCTCAAGCTCGAAAGCTTCAATAACCTGACCAAGAGCCTGAGCTTCAATATCTACGACATCTGCTACGCCATGAGCGAGCGCGAGCAGAGCGATTACATCGCCTATATCGACGAGGAATACAACGCCGAGCGCTTGACCGACATCCTTACCCAGGTCGCCGACATCATCGGCGCCAATATTCTGAACATCGCCTGCCAGGACTATGACCCCGAAGGCGCGAGCGTCACGATGCTGATCTCCGAGCTGCCCATTACCGAAGAGCCGGAGAACCGCGAGGCCCCGGGGCCCCTGCCCGATGCCGTTGTGGCGCACCTGGACAAGAGCCACATCACGGTGCATACCTATCCCGAAAGCCATCCCGACAACGGCATCAGCACCTTTCGCGCGGATATCGATGTGTCCACCTGCGGCAGGGTCTCGCCGCTGCAGGCATTGAATTTCCTGATCCACAGCTTCGACTCCGATATCGTGATCATCGATTACCGGGTGCGGGGATTCACCCGCGACGTGCGCGGCCGCAAGCACTACATCGACCATAAGATCAATTCCATCCAGAACTTCATGGGCAAAGACACGCTGCAGCGCTACCAGGCCATCGACGTCAACGTGTACCAGGAAAACATCTTTCACACCAAGATGATGTTAAAGGCGTTTGAGCTGGACAATTACCTTTTCGGCATCGACGAAGACGACCTCAGCCCGCGGGAGAAAAAGACCGTCGCCAAACGCCTGAAGCGGGAGATGTCGGAGATCTTCTACGGCACGAATGTCGCGAAATAGACCAGCAGCTTGCGGAATATGACCATTTAATGCAAAGACACGAATGGGATCGCCTTCGGCGATGGTTTAAATGCTATTAACGGGCTTCCGCGCCCGTGCGACGGGCCGCTTTCTTTGCTTGTCCAAAGAAAGCGGCGCAAAGAAAGGACCCCCGAGCCCTCGCCGCGCTGCGCGCGGTCCCTTCCGTTCCTCGAAAAACCGGGGCGCTCGCTAACTCGGACCCGCCCACTCAAAAAGCGTGAGTGGTCGGGCTGCCTCGGCCAAGAGCTCGCGCTGATCCCGGTTTTTCTCCGGTACTCAGCGAGGGCTGACGGGATTAAAAACCTTTTGCTTGCCGAGGTTTGGCGATCCGGCAGCGCCATTTCATCAGAATATTCTAATAAACGCCTTTTTAGCCGTGCCTGTAGATTTTAGCGTCAGGTAGTGAAACGATGTTGCTCAATCCTATTGTGGAGGTCCAAAACACGACGGTATAGTAGTGTCCAGTAAGTTTATATAGAGCAAAAAAATGGTTTATGGTCGGTCTACTCGAATGTTAGGTCTTGAGAGGAATAGGACATGCTTGACATAGATTCTACAGAGTTAAGACATCTACTAGGCACCGCCGCAATACTTCGAGGGCAGGGTAAATATGAAGATGCCAGCAAATTAGTTGAAGGACGAATCGGCGAGATGAACGATGAAGCCAAACAAGCTGCTTATCTGCAATTAATATATTCCAACTTAGAATGTGGAAACAGAAAAAAGGTAAAGTCTTACGTTGATCTATTAGCTGAATATGATCCAAATATACCAACGGTCAAAAAAATCAAATCTGGGCAGTGGCCGACCTAGTAACACCATAGAAATAGAGTCTGTGCGCTTTGTGCACCCGATCGTTCAAGCGCTTCGCTTTTTCCCGACGGCTAACGGCAGTGCAAAAACTAGAAGCGCCAGACTCGATTGAAATCAACGAAGCAGTGTCCGGTGTAAGTTTCAATCGGTCTCGACCCTTTGAATTCCTTCGACATAACAGAGCCTCACCATGAGTACGCCTCAGAGAGAAGACCGGGACCCCGAGCGAACTTCTTGGCTCCGGACGCTGTATCAGGTTTCCCACTCAGACATAAGGTGGGCAAAGGAACAGGGGTGGCGCATCGTCAACTGGACATTGCTGTTGTTTAGTGCGTTATTGGGTCTCGCGAAGTACCTTCATCCACAAATATCACCAATCACCTTTGCCTACGTTGACGCGGTTATAGTCATCGTGGCAATTGTATATCTCGCAGAACTTCATATATGGGCCGCGGGCACCCGCAGAACCGCTGCCAAGATTGAAGACGAGATCGCAGACGTGACAACGATCTTAGAACGCCGAAGTCACGATCGAAATCACCTCTTTTACCTAGGGGTCCAACTGCTTGTGGTAGTCGGTGCGTGTATTCTCGTTGTTACGGCACACATCTACTTGGCGTGCACAAGTATCGCTACCTAACATCCGCATGGAGCCGGACGCCGTGAGTTGTCACACCGTTTCCTGTTGTTCTATCGCCGGCGCCGCCCATGCAGAGCGTTGCGTAGTTATACGTTGGGCAGTAGAATGGCAGGTACAAGCTGGTGTG